>NZ_JAKFDJ010000212.1:0-2117 GCF_036676215.1 Devosia sp.
CTCCTCGATGGATCCGTTCCTGACCTATTCCACCCGCCGCGACCTGCGCGAGAAGGTCTGGCGCACCTATTACAGCCGCGGCGACAACGGCGACGCCAAGGACAACAACGCCAACATCAAGAAAATCCTCAAGCTGCGGGTCGAGCGCGCCAAGCTGCTGGGCTATCCGACCCACGCCCACTGGCGGCTCGAGAACGCCATGGCCAAGACGCCCGACGCCGCCATGGCGCTGATGCTGCGGGTCTGGCCCTCGGCGATCGCGCGGGTGAAGGAGGAGGTGGCCGAGATGCAGACCATCGCCGACAAGGAGAAGGCCGGCCACCGCATCGAGCCGTGGGACTACCGCTTCTACGCCGAGAAGGTCCGGGCCGACCGCTACGACCTCGATATGAACGCGGTGAAGCCGTACATGCAGCTGGAGAAGCTGCGCGAGGGCATGTTCTGGGCCGCGGGCCAGGTCTACGGCTTCCAGTTCGAACAGGTCTCGAACCTCCCCGTCGCCCATCCCGACATCCGCGTCTGGGAGGTCAAGCGCGACGGCAAGCATGTGGGGCTCTGGTACTTCGATCCCTATGCCCGGGCCGGCAAGCGTTCCGGCGCCTGGATGAACGCCTATCGCGACCAGGAGAAGTTCGACAAGCCGGTGACGACCATCGTCTCCAACAACTCGAACTTCGTGAAGGGCGCCCCCGGCGAGCCGGTGCTGATCTCCTGGGACGACGCCGAGACCATGTTCCACGAGTTCGGCCACGCCATCCACGGCCTGAACTCCGACGTCGCCTATCCCTCGCTCTCGGGCACGGCGGTGGCGCGCGACTATGTGGAGTTCCCCAGCCAGATCAACGAGCACTGGCTGCCGACGCCTCAAGTGTTGAACAGTTACGCCCTGCACCACAAGACCGGGAAGCCGATCCCGGCCGAGCTGGTGGAGAAGCTGGAGAAGGCCTCCACCTTCCGCCAGGGCTTCGACGTCACCGAGTACCTGTCCTCGGCGATCATCGACATGAAGCTGCACCTGGCCGGCGACCTGGACATCGACCCCGACGCCTTCGAGCGTGACGAACTCACTAAGCTCGGCATGCCCAGCGAACTTGTCATGCGTCACCGCACCCCACAGTTCGGCCACGTCTTTGCCGGCGACGGCTATTCGGCCGGCTATTACAGCTACCTTTGGTCGGAGACCCTGGCGCTGGACGTGGTGGACGCCTTCAAGCGCTCGCCCGGCGGCATGTACGACAAGGCCATGGCCGCCAAGCTGCGCGCCAATGTCATGAGCATCGGCAACTCCGTCGACCCGGAGATCGCCTTCCGCAAGCTCATGGGCCGCGACGTGGACGTGAAGCCCTACCTGCGCAACAAGGGCTTCCCGACGGCCTAGATGGGTGAAGTCGCGCCAGGAGGTTCGATTGCCAATCTATCGCTTTGTGATCCACGGGACTGGCATCCAAAACCACCGTGGGCACGCCGGCTTCGTCACCACGCGATGGGCGCAGGCGGCCACAGAGCAACAGGCGGCTGAAAAGGCGTTGGATAGCGTTCGACGTAACTGGACGACCGGGCCCTCCTCCGTGCTCAACGACGGACCTCCTCCGACTCTGGAGATCGACAGCTCTCAGCGGATTGCGGCCTGGGAGATTTGGAGCGCTTCAAACCGAGGCAACACGCTCTACCGCGACGAAGATCTGGCGTGAGCCTAAACCTTCCACCCCGGCACGAGCGCGTCGGGGTGGCGGTCAGGGACCAGGTTGAGCGCCAGACCCTGCTCCAGCCACGCTTTGGCTTCGGCCAGGACCAGGCCGAAGCCACCCCGCGAATCCAGCGCCTTGGCGACGACCTCGTCTCCAGGCCTGGTGAAGCCGGAATCGACCACCATGACGAAGGTCCTGTCCTCGCCGCCAGGCCCCCTCGCCTTGACCTTCGCCCCCCTTCGGCGCATAAGCCGCCCCTTCCGGCGCAGAGCAATCGCGCCCTCCACCGCCACGACCCCCACGGATTGATGTGGGACGAGGGCGGCGAGGCCCCCCGTCGACGTGATCGTCCACGGGGGTCGATTGCGTTTGGGCCTCCAGGAGCGACCGCTTGTTCGACGCGCTGACAGATCGGCTATCCGGGGTTTT
>NZ_JAKFDJ010000213.1:0-43834 GCF_036676215.1 Devosia sp.
CCTCGGGAACGGGATGCGATTGCAGTCGGGTCACCACGTCGTTTGCCTGTAAAGGCCCGTTAATCCTATCTTTTCTGTTGGAAAATAGGCTCGTTGCAATTGGGCGGCTTGGCCCGGCTTTCAGCACGACGGGGAAATCATGACGGACTGCACCTGCAATGGCCCGCACGAAACTGGCTGCCACAGCGGCTATCGTGACGAACTGGTCAACCCGAACCGCCGCATTTTCATGGCAACGGCGATCGCGGCAGGCGCGGCGGCTACAGCCGGGTTTTCCGTGACGGCGGCGGAAGCTGCAGTGTCGCCGGATAAAAAGCGGTTCATGGAAGAGGCAACGCGCCTTGCCATTGAATCGGTGGACAAGGGATGGGGCGGGCCATTTGGCGCTGTCATCGTCAAAGATGGAGAGATCATCGGACGGGGCCAGAATCGGGTGCTGTTGACGGGTATTCCCGTGTTTCACGCTGAAATCACCGCCATCATTGATGCCTCTACACGCCTCAACCCCAAGGCCCTGCTTGGCAGCGAGTATGGCGCTGGTACCATTCTCGAGATGATCCCGCGCGAGGAAGGCTCGGTCGATCCGGTGCCTGAGCGAGCCAAGATGCTGAAGGGGTGCGAGATTTATATCAATGGGGCACCGTGCCCGATGTGCATGAGCGCCATCTATTGGTCGCGCATCGACCATCTCTATTTTGCCGCCAGCCTCAAGGATACGAGTGCCATCGGGTTCGATGACGCTTTCCAGTACGAAGACTTCACCAAGCCTTGGACCGAGCGCCGCATCAAGGTGACCGAGAACTTCGAGCGCGAAACCGGACTCGAGGCTTACGAGGCTTGGACGAACAAGGCGGATCGACACCCCTATTGACGGCAAGGGTGCCGCGACCCCGCAGATGGATCGGTGTCATGTCTGAACCTATGGCCGCTGTGGGGCCGAAGGCGGACGTGGTCCAGGTCCACGCTCTGGCGCCAAAGAGACCCTCGCTGCGCCCCTCTGCCCTTGCCCTTCCCCCCTTTCCCGCCCTATAGCAGCCTCATCTCCTCCCGGCTGAGGTGCCGCCTGCATGACCACGCGACCCATCCGCATCGCTCCGTCCATCCTGTCGGCCGATTTTTCGCGGCTGGGTGAGGAAATCACCGCTATCGAGGCCGCGGGCGCCGACTATATCCATGTCGACGTCATGGATGGTCATTTCGTGCCCAATATCAGCTTTGGTCCCTTGGTCATGGCCTCGGTGCGCAAGTTCACCGCCCTGCCCTTCGACGTGCATCTGATGATCGCCCCGGTCGATCCCTATGTGGCGGCCTTTGCCCGCGCCGGCGCCGACATCATCACCGTGCATGCCGAAGCCGGCCCGCATCTGCACCGCACGCTGCAGGCCATCAAGGCCGAGGGCAAGGAGGCCGGCGTGGCGCTCAATCCGGCGACGCCCGTTTCGGCGCTGGAACATGTCATCGACGATATCGACCTGCTGCTGGTCATGTCGGTCAATCCCGGCTTTGGCGGCCAGAGCTTCATCCCTGAATCGCTCAACAAGATCCGCCAGGCCAGGGCGCTGATCGGCAGCCGCGATATCGACCTTGAGGTCGATGGCGGCATCACCGCCGACAATGCCCGTGCCGTGGCCGATGCCGGGGCCAATGTCCTGGTTGCCGGCTCTTCCGTCTATGGCGGCAACGATGCCGCCACCTATCAGCCGCGCATTGCCGCCATAAGGCATGCCGCCACCACCCGTCTTGCCTGAATCGATTTCTGAACCCGAAAGCCCAAGCCCATGATCCCGCGCTATTCTCGCCCCGAAATGGTTTCCATCTGGTCGGCCGAGACCCGCTTTGCCATCTGGTTCGAGATCGAGGCGCATGCCACCACCAAGCTCGCCGAACTCGGCGTGGTGCCAAAGGAATCCGCCCAGAACATCTGGGACGTGATGAATGCCCGCAAGGCTGCGACCGGCGACTATGGCTTCGACGTGGCCCGCATCGACGAGATCGAGCGCACCACCAAGCATGACGTCATCGCCTTCCTGACACACCTGAGCGAAATCGTCGGCCCCGACGCCCGCTTCGTGCACCAGGGCATGACCTCTTCGGACATTCTCGACACCACTCTGTCGGTGCAGATGGCACGCGCCGCCGACCTCTTGATCGCCGATTGCGATGCCCTGCTCGCCGCGCTCAAGCGCCGCGCCTATGAGCACAAGAACACCATCACCATCGGCCGCAGCCACGGCATTCATGCCGAGCCGACCACCTTTGGCGTCAAGCTGGCCGAAGCCTACGCCGAATTCAGCCGCAACCGCGCCCGCCTCGTCGCGGCCCGCGCCGAGATCGCCACCGCCGCCATCTCCGGCGCCATCGGCAGCTTCGCCAATATCGATCCGCAGGTTGAGGAATATGTCGCCGAAAAGCTGGGGCTGAGCGTCGAGCCGGTCTCGACCCAGGTGATCCCGCGCGATCGCCACGCGATGTTCTTCGCCACGCTGGGCGTCGTCGCCAGCTCCATCGAGCGCGTCGCCATCGAGATCCGCCACCTGCAGCGCACCGAAGTGCTCGAGGCCGAGGAGTTTTTCTCCCCTGGCCAGAAAGGCTCTTCAGCCATGCCGCACAAGCGCAATCCGGTGCTGACGGAAAACCTCACCGGCCTCGCTCGTCTGGTCCGCGGCATGGTGGTCCCGGCGCTGGAAAACGTCGCTCTCTGGCACGAGCGCGACATTTCGCACTCCTCGGTCGAGCGCATGATCGGCCCTGACGCGACGGTGACGCTGGACTTTGCCCTGGCCCGCCTCACCAGCGTCATCGACAAGCTGGTGGTCTATCCCGAGAACATGCGCCGCAATCTCGACCTGCTCGGCGGCCTGCACAATTCCCAGCGCATGCTGCTGGCGCTGACCCAGGCCGGCTACTCCCGTGAGGACAGCTACGCCGCCGTGCAGCGCAACGCCATGAAGGTCTGGGCCATGCAGGGCGATCGCGCCGGCCAGTTCGCAGCCAACCTCAAGGCCGACCCGGAAGTGACTCTGAGTGATACGCAAATCGACGCCATGTTCGACGATGCCTATCACCTCAAGCATGTCGACACGATCTTCCAGCGCGTCTTTGGCGAGGCGTGATGAGCATCATCTGCGCCCAGGAAACCGGCCTCACCGCTGAGGAATACATTGCCTGCGTCGGTCAATCGGCGTTGGGCCCGACCCGCCCGCTCGGCAATACCGAGCGCGTCCAGGCCATGCTGGACAATTCCAACCTCGTCGTCACCGCGCGCGATGACAGCGGTCGGCTGGTCGGCCTGTTCCGCGGCATGACGGACTGGAACTGGATCTGCTACTGCGCCGACATGGCGGTGGTAGAGACCAGTCAGGGCCAGGGCATCGGCAGTATCATGATGGACAAGGCGGCGGAAATCCTCGGCCCAGGCTGCACCATCACGCTGCTGGCGCTGCCGGGCGCCGAAGGCTTCTACAAAGCCATAGGCCTCACTCAGACCAGTGCCGCTTTCTATCGTGACAGGACGCACCGCACATGAAGATTTCGGAATGCGACATCTTGATCCTGCCCGGCCTGGGCAATTCCGGCCCGGGCCACTGGCAGACGCGCTGGGCCGAGCGGATGGGCAATGCCGCCATCGTCGAGCAGGCCGATTGGCACGAGCCTGACCTCGACGATTGGGTCGCGACCATCGACCAGGCCGCGCGGCTCACCATCCGCCCCGTCGTGCTGGTTGCTCATTCGCTTTCGGTCATCGCCGTGGCGCATGCCGCGCCGCAACTGCCCGACAATGTCCGGGGCGCATTTCTCGTCTCTCCGCCCGATCTCGAACTGAGTCCCGAAGTTCCGGCGGAGGCATTTGGCTTCCGCCCGATCCCGCGCGATCCCTTGCCGTTTCCGTCGATTCTGGTCGCCTCGACCAACGATCCGCTCTGCACGATCGACCGCGCGGTTGAATTCGCCACCTGCTGGGGCTCGGACTTCCATCAGGCGGGAGAGGCGGGCCACATCAATACTGCCTCGGGCCACGGTCCCTGGCCGGAAGGCCTGCTGATGTTCACCCGCCTGATGCAGCGGCTCAAATGAGCCTCTATGAGCTGATTGCCGGCACCCCAAGCGTTGATGACTATCGTCGGCTGCGCCTTGTGTCCGGGCTGAGCGAAAAGACCCAGTCCGCCGCCGAAGCGGGCCTGCCCAATACCTGGTTTGCCGTCACTATCCGGCATGGCGGCGATACCGTCGGCATGGGACGCGTCATCGGCGACGGCGGGACCGCCTTCCAGATCGTCGATATCGCCGTGGAACCGGCGCATCAGGGCCGGGGTCTGGGCAAGAAAATCGTCGCGGCCCTGGTCGATCACCTGCGTGCCCATGCACCGGCCAGCGCCTATGTCAGCCTGATCGCCGATGGCGATGCAAAGCGCATCTACGCCAAATATGGCTTCGAGCCGGTCATGCCGGCCTCCATCGGCATGGCGCTGCGGATAGACTGACCGCACAAAAAAAGGAGCCGGCCGGGGCCGACTCCTCTGCAATGTCGGAGCGTCGTGCGATCAGCCTTCGGCGGCGATCTGCTCGTTGGCCACCAGCACCAGCTGGGCCATCTTCTGGCGAATCACGTCGTCGCCGATGGTCAGCCCCTTGGCCTTGAGGTCGCCCGAGACCTTGCGGAACACGTCCTCGTCGCCGGCTTCCTCGAAATCAGCGGCCACCACTTCGGCGGCATAGGCCTTGGCGTCATCGCCGGTGAGGCTCATCAATTCGGCTGCCCAGATGCCCACCAGCTTGTTGCGACGAGCTTCTGCCTTGAACTTCTTTTCGGCGTCGAAAGCGTATTTGGCTTCCTGGCCCTTCTGCCGATCCTCGAACTGGCTCATGCAAATCTCCCGCGTGGCTTCGTGTCTGCCGCCTCTCCGGCGCTTGCCAATCGACATAGGCGGTTCGGCAAATCAAATCAACGGCTGCCGCCGCGATGCGACCTTATGCACGGTGCGGGCGCTCCCCATCCGGGGCAGTCATGCGAAAGAGCTTGCCTTTTTGCAGGATTCTAGCGCATGAAGCGGCCAAATTCTCCCTCCTCACAACGGTCCGGATTCCCCATGAACCGCCGACGCAAAATCTACGAGGGCAAGGCCAAGATCCTGTTTGAAGGTCCTGAGCCTGGCACTCTGGTTCAGTATTTCAAGGACGACACCACCGCCGGAGACGGCGCGCGCCACGAGATCATCGATGGCAAGGGTGTGCTCAACAACCGAATCTCGGAATTCGTCTTCACCAAGCTCAACGGCCTGGGCATTCCGACTCACTTCATCAAGCGGCTCAACATGCGCGAGCAGCTGATCAAGGAAGTCGAGATCATCCCGCTCGAGATCATCGTGCGCAATTATGCGGCCGGCTCGCTGGTCAAGCGCCTGGGCCTCGAGCCCGGCACCCAGCTGCCCCGCTCGATCATCGAGTTCTGCTACAAGGACGATGCGCTACATGACCCCATGGTCAGCGAAGAGCACATCACCGCCTTCGGCTGGGCCACCCCGGCCGAGCTCGACGACATCATGAGCCTGGCCATCCGCGTCAATGATTTCCTGACCGGCTTGTTCATGGGTGTCGGCATCCAGCTCGTCGACTTCAAGATCGAGTGTGGGCGCCTCTATGAGGGCGACCTCATGCGCATCGTGCTGGCTGACGAAATCAGCCCGGACAGCTGCCGTCTGTGGGACATCAAGACCCGCAACAAGATGGACAAGGACCGCTTCCGCGAGAACCTTGGCGGGCTGATCGAGAACTATCGCGAAGTCGCCCAGCGCCTGGGCATCCTGGTCGAAACCGACAACGCGCTGACCACCGGTCCGCGCCTGGTCCAGTAAGTCCGTCGTTAGGGTATTGCAATGAAAGCGCGCGTCACCGTCACCCTCAAGGCCGGCGTCCTCGATCCGCAGGGTCAGGCGATCGAAGGCTCACTCAAGAGCCTCGGCTTTGGGGGCGTTGCCTCGGTGCGACAGGGCAAGGTGTTTGACCTTGTCCTGGACGGAACCGACGAGGCAAGCGCGCGTTCTCAGCTGAACAGCATGTGTGAAAAGCTGCTGGCCAATACCGTCATCGAAAACTACTCGGTCGAAATCACACATTAACGCCTTCGGGCGATAACATCAGTCGCGCCGCCTAATGGCGCAGGACCATACTGCCATGCTCAAAACCATTTCGCTTTCAGTCATGTTCGTCGCCACCATGGGCCTGTTGTTCGCGGCCTATGCGTCCGTTCCGGTCTAGAAAGACCAATAAGTCCCATGTCCCGTGATTTCGGTGCGGTCCGCCTCAGCGGGCTATAGAAGCGTAGTCCTTTGGCAGCAACTGTGCGTTGCGCCTTAGTCAAATGCTTACCAATCCGCCATTTCACCGGTACATTCACGCAGGCGTTAGCCTCCCGAAGACGGCTTGGCAGTAGATTGCCTCCCAAATTCTGGGAGCGCGTCACATGTCAACAACCGCCAAACGTCTCGACTGGGTGGATATGGCCAAGGGTCTGTCCATCTTTCTCGTCGTGATGATGTATGCGGCCTCGAGCGTCGGGGAAGATACCGGCGGGGTCGGCGCCCTGCACTGGGCCATCGCCTTTGCCACCCCGTTCCGCATGCCGGAATTCTTCCTGATCTCGGGTCTGTTCTTGTCCCAGGTGATCGACCGGCCGTGGCGCGCCTATACCGATCGCCGGGTGGTGCATTACCTCTACTTCTACGTGCTGTGGGCGCTGATCCACATCATCTTCAAGGTCGGCCTGCTGGCCACCGATCCGGTCGGCGCTCTCGAGCAAATCGCCTGGGCCGTCATTCAGCCCTATGGGGTGCTGTGGTTCATCTACATGCTGGCCGTGGTCAGCGCCGCCACCAAGCTGCTGCATGATCTGCGCGCTTCGGCCTGGGCGGTGTTTGGCATTGCCGCCATCCTGCAGATGGCGCCCATTCACACCGGCAGCTACCTGATCGACCAGTTCGCCGAATACTTCGTCTTCTTCTACGCCGGCTTCGTGCTGGCGCCGCAACTGTTCCGCCTCGCGGATTGGGCCTCTGACCGCGCCGCGATCGCGCTGGTCGGCCTGGCCATCTGGGCCATCATCAACGGGGCGCTGGTGTTTTCGCCGGGCTTTGCGATGGATCCGATCCACCCGGTGATGGGTTATGCCGGCCTGCCCGGCCTGCACCTCGCCCTGGCTTTGGTCGGCACGGCGGCGCTCTGCGTACTGGCGGCCCTGCTCACCCGCCTGCCCTGGATGAACTGGTTGCGCTGGATGGGGTCGAAATCGCTGATCGTCTATGTCGCCTTCGTGCTGCCCATGGGCATTGCCCGCACCGTGCTGATCAAGCTCGGCCTGGACGAACCTACCCTGCTCAGCCTGCTCACCATGGCCATCGCCATCGTCTCGCCGCTGGTGCTCTACTGGATCGTCCAGCGCGTCGGATTCGGCAGGTTCCTGTTCGAGCGCCCAGCCTGGGCGCACCTGCCCGGCACCAGGGGTTCGCGCTCGAGCCCCGAGGGTACTCTCGCCTCGCCCGCCGAGTAGCGTCGGCGCACCATTCGACTGAGCGGGACCGGGATATGCATTCCCGGCCCTTGCCTTTTCGCGCAAGACTCATCACAAGGACCTCGCTAACCCCTACATAGCGAGGACCAGCCGATGAAATCCGCAGTCATCGTCTTTCCCGGTCTCAATCGCGACCGCGACATGATCGCGGCGCTGACCAAGGTTTCCGGTACCGCCCCGGCCGTCGTCTGGCATCAGGATGCCGACGTGCCCGATGTCGACCTGATCGTCATCCCGGGCGGCTTCTCCTACGGCGATTACCTCCGCTGCGGCGCCATCGCCGCGCGCTCCCCCATCATGGACAAGGTCCGCGAACGGGCGGCCAAGGGCGTCAAGGTTCTCGGCGTCTGCAACGGCTTCCAGATCCTCATCGAAGCGGGCCTGCTGCCCGGCGCCCTGATGCGCAACATGAGCCTCAAATTCGTCTGCCGCGAGGTCAAGCTCGAGGTGGTCAACGCCGATACCGACTTCACCCGGGGCTACACCGAAGGCGCGATCTTCCGCTGCCCCGTTGCCCATCACGACGGTAACTACTTTGCCGATAGTGCTACGCTGGAACGCCTCGAAGGTGATGGCCGCGTGGCCTTCCGCTATGCCGAAGGCACCAATCCCAACGGCTCAATCCACGACATTGCCGGTATCTTCAACGAGCAGAAAAACGTGCTGGGCATGATGCCCCACCCGGAAAACCTCATCGAAGTCGCGCATGGCGGCGACGACGGACGGGCGCTGTTCACCGGCTTGCTGGGTCAAGCCGCCTGATGAATCCGCGCGCGCCGATCAACCCGCGCACACTCCTTACCTGGCTCGGCCTGCTCTTCGGCGCCGCCGGTCTCGTCCTGCAGTTCATCCTCTCGATGCAGCTGGCCTTCGCCAATGGCCGCGATTTTCCGGGCTTTCTGGGCCACTTCCTGGCCTTCTACACCATCCTGACCAACGCCATTGTGGTGTTGATCTACCTGTCGGAGGTGCTGCCCACATCGCGGCTAGCGCTGTTCCGCCAGCCGGTTATGCGCGGCCTCACGGCCGCCAGTATCGCGCTGGTTGCGCTCTACGTGTACTTCGTCCTGCGCCACCTCAACGTGCTGGGCGGCCTGCTCCTGCTGGCGGACACCATCCTGCATTACATCTGCCCCGCCCTCTATCTGCTGTGGTGGCTGGGAGCCCAGCCCCACGGCTCGCTGCGCTGGGCCAATCTGTCCGTCATGTTGCTGCCGACGCTGGTATACTTCATCTACGTCATGGCGCGGGGCGTCTGGGTGCAGCAATACCCCTACCCCATCCTCAATGCGGTAGAACTGGGCTATCCGCAGGTGCTGGTCAACGCCATCTATATGAGCGTGGCATTGGCGGTGCTCAGCCTCCTCGTCATTGCGCTGGACCGGGCGCTTGCGCCTCGCCAGGTGGCGGTCGATGGCTGATACCGCAGCGCCCATCAGCGTCGGCATCGTGATCTTCGACGGCGTCGAGGAGCTGGACTTTGTCGGTCCGTGGGAAGTGTTCTCCATGGCCAAGCAGATCGGCGCGCCGCTCGATGTGTTCACCGTCGGCTGGCCCGAACCGGCGATCCGCTGCGCCAAGGGCCTTTATGTCGTCGCCGATCACGCCTTTGCCGGCGCACCCAAGGCCGATGTCGTGCTCGTCCCCGGCGGCAGGGGGACCCGCCCGCTGGCGCAGGACGAGGCGTTCATCGCCGCACTCAAGCCCTATCTCGCCGCCGCCACCTGGCAGACCTCGGTCTGCACCGGCGCGGCGCTGCTCGGCAGGGCCGGCTTTCTCGACGGCAAGCATGCCACCACCAACCGCAACGCCTTCGACTTCTTCCGCGCCTCGGCACCCGGGGCCATTCTTGAACAAGAGCTACGCTATGTACGCGACGGCCATGTGCTGACCGCCGCCGGCGTCTCGGCCGGCATTGACATGGCCCTGTGGCTCGTCGGTCACCTCTTCGGCGAAGACGTCGCCCGCTCCACCCAGACGTTCATGGAATATTTTCCAGAGCCTCCCTACGGAAACGCTGCTTGATGACCATCCCCAACGACATCCGCATCACCCCCGAACTGGTTGCCGACCATGGCCTCAAGCCGGACGAATACCAGAAGATCATCGACCTGATCGGGCGCGAGCCGACCTATACCGAGCTCGGCATTTTCTCAGCGATGTGGAACGAGCATTGTTCCTACAAATCCTCCAAGAAGTGGCTCAAGACGCTGCCGACCACCGGGCCGCGCGTCATCCAGGGCCCGGGCGAGAATGCCGGCGTGGTCGATATCGGCGATGGCCAGGCGATCGTCTTCAAGATGGAATCGCACAACCACCCAAGCTTCATCGAGCCCTATCAGGGCGCCGGCACCGGCATGGGCGGCATATTGCGCGACGTCTTCACCATGGGCGCCCGCCCCGTCGCCGCCATGAACGCGCTGCGCTTCGGCGCGCCCGACCATGAAAAGACCCGTCACCTCGTCTCCGGCGTCGTCGCCGGCATTGGCGGCTATGGCAATGCCTTTGGCGTGCCGACCGTGGGCGGAGAAGTCGAGTTCGACGAACGCTATAACGGCAATATCCTGGTCAACGCCTTCGCGGCAGGCCTCGCCGATACCGACAAGATTTTCTATTCCAAGGCTGAGGGCGTCGGCCTGCCGGTGGTTTATCTGGGTGCCAAGACCGGCCGCGATGGCGTCGGTGGCGCCACAATGGCCTCGGCCGAGTTCGGCGACGATATCGAGGAAAAGCGCCCCACGGTGCAGGTCGGCGACCCCTTCACCGAAAAGCGCCTGCTCGAAGCCTGCCTCGAGCTGATGGCCACCGGCGCCGTCATCGCCATCCAGGACATGGGCGCGGCGGGGCTCACCTGCTCGGCCGTCGAAATGGGCGCCAAGGGCGACCTGGGCATCGAGCTTGATCTCGACAAGGTGCCGGTGCGCGAAGCGCATATGACGCCCTATGAGATGATGCTGAGCGAAAGCCAGGAGCGCATGCTCATGGTGCTGCATCCCGCAAAGGAAGCCGAAGCTCGCGCCGTATTCGTGAAGTGGGAACTGGACTTCGCCACCGTCGGCATCACCACCGACGACCTGCGCTTCCGGGTGAAGTGGCAGGGCGAGGAAGTCGCCAATCTGCCGATCAAGGAACTGGGCGACGAGGCCCCCGAATATGACCGCCCCTGGACCGTGCCAAAGACGCCGGCGCCGCTGGCGACCGGCGATGTGCCGCAGATGGACGTGGCCGATGCATTGCTCGGCCTGATGGGTGACCACCAGACCGCCTCGCGGCGCTGGGTCTATGAGCAATATGACACCCTGATCCAGGGCAATTCCCTGCAGCATCCCGGTGGCGATGCCGGCGTGATCCGCGTCGAGGGTCACGCTACCAAGGCGCTGGCCTTCTCGTCGGACGTGACACCGCGCTATTGCGAGGCCGACCCCTATGAGGGCGGCAAGCAGGCCGTGGCCGAATGCTGGCGCAACCTGACCGCAACCGGCGCCGAACCACTGGCGGCGACCGACAATCTCAACTTCGGCAATCCCGAACGCCCCGAAATCATGGGCCAGCTGGTCCATGCCATCAAGGGCATCGGCGAAGCCTGCCTGGCGCTGGAATTCCCCATCGTCTCGGGCAATGTGTCGCTCTACAACGAGACCAATGGCCGGGGCATCCTGCCCACCCCCACCATCGGCGGCGTCGGTCTGCTGCCCGACTGGAGCCAGATGGCGCGCATCGGCTTTGCCGCTGCCAATCAGGTCATCCTGCTCATCGGCGCCCCGGCAAGCCGCGGCACCCATCTGGGCCAGTCGATCTATCTGCGCGACCTGTTCGGCCGCAAGGACGGCCCGGCGCCCCATGTCGACCTGGCTCATGAGAAGCGCACCGGCGATTTTGTGCGCAAGCTGATCCGCTCCGGCGTCGCCACCGCCTGCCATGACCTCTCCGACGGCGGCCTGGCCGTGGGGCTCGCCGAAATGGCCGTGGCCTCGGGCATCGGCGCCACGGTGACCGACCTCGTCGACCAGGATCCGATCCTGCAATATTTCGGCGAGGATCAGGGGCGCTATCTGATGACGGTCAATCTCGATCCGCAGGGCGAGGCACTGGCCGCGCTGTGGCGCGAGGCCGAAGCCCTGGGCATTTTCGCGCCCTGGATCGGCACGACCGGCGGCACCGATCTCGTGCTCGGCGCAGCGCGGCCGCTGCCGGTGACCGCGCTCAAGGCGGCTCATGAGGGCTGGTTCCCCAACTACATGGCCGACGAGGCCGCCTAATCATCGCCGTTGCCTTATGATCGCCGCTCTTTGGAGTGCTTTGACACCAAGGGGCGGCGTCATTTTCTGGAGACTACGATGCACTTTAGACCGCTACTTGGCTGCCTGATGGCCCTGTCACTCAGCCTTGTGCCGGTGGCCGCCTTCGCCCAGGACGTGACCATGACCGGCTCGCCCCTGCCCGATCAGCCCTATACGTTGATCCACCCCAAAGCCATGACAGTCATCGGCGAACCCGGCGGCCCGGTCACGATCAATCATCCGGGTGCGCCGCTGCAATGCGTGCTGACCGTGGTGGCCGTCGAAGACACCGCGTGGACCGCAGACGCAGCGCTCGCGGCCCTCGACGATGCGGCGGTAAGCCAGGGCTGGGCCGAGACCTTCCCGGGCTTTGCCCTGAGCAACAAGAGCACCACCGCCTATCAGAACAACACCGCGCTGCTCTATGAAGGCACCAGCACCGACTCGCCGCAGGGCGTGCCCCTGACTGTGGTGCATACCGAAACGGTGGACGCGGGAAACGGCTACTCGCTGGATTGTTTTTTCGCCACCGAAATGGCCGAACAGGTCCGGCCGCTCGTCGATTTCATCATCGCCAATTTCTCGACCCGCCAGGACGCGCAGCCGGTAACGACCCTGCAATAGCCGGCTCGTATTGAAGGCACGGCACCCCCATGCCATATCATGGGGGTCGCCGGCCACTTGCCGGCCTGTTAGCAGGAGCAAAGCCATGGCCATGGATGCCAGCGAAATCGAACGCCGGATCAAGGCTGCTCTGCCCGATGCCCAGATTGAAATCCGCGATCTCGCCGGCGACGGCGACCACTATGCCGCCACGGTGATCTCCGAGCAGTTCCGCGGCAAGTCGCGCGTGCAGCAGCACCAGCTGGTCTATGCCGCCCTGCAGGGCGACATGGGCGGCGCGCTGCATGCTTTGGCCTTGCAGACCAACGTCCCGGAATAATCCGCCGTGTCCCTGCGCGACTCGCTCGAGCTGATCCGCACCGTCCGCCCGGACGCCGGCACGGCGGCGATCGATCACGAGATTCTTGCCGAGCGCGCCTCCTCACTGGGCGCCGCGGAGCGCAAGGTGGTCAATGCCATTGCTGCGCTCGCCGAGGCTATGCCCGACCGGGATGACAGACTGGCGACGGCGCGCCAGGTCGTCTGGGAATATTTCGTGCAGCGCGAACTGGTGGGCTTTCGCCGACACAATGACGTGATTCAGGAATTGAGCATTCCCCGCGAAGTCCTTGCCGGGCTTGGCGCAATGGCAAAGCGGACATGACCCGAGCCGTATTCTTCGACGTCGATGGTGTGCTGGTGCACGGCTATCACGCGCGCCCTGAACTGACGCGGCGCTGGAACGAGAATTTGCTCTCCGACCTTGGCGTCGATCCCGACCGGTTCAACACCGAGTTCATCTTCGACATCTTCATCAAGAAGGTTGTCGTCGGCGAGATGGCGATGATCGATGCTCTCGAGCGCCGCCTGCCTGGACTAGGCTACAGGGGTTCGCCCATGACGTTCCTGCACTATTGGCTCACCCATGATTCAACTCTGAATACGCCCCTCATTGGGGCCATCCGGATGCTGAAGAAGCGGAACGACCTCAAGCTCTATATCGCCACCAACCAGGACCATACGCGAGCGCTCTGGCTGTGGCAGACGCTGGGACTAGGCGAATTGTTCGAGGACATCTTCTATTCAGCCCGCGCCGGCATCCGGAAGCCCGAGCGTGGCTTCTTCGATTTCATCGAGCAGCGGATCGGACCGCAATCCGAGCCGCCCCTGTTCTTCGACGACACGCCCAAGGTCATCGACGGCGCCCGCAAGCATGGCTGGGACGCGGTGCAGTTCGAAACGGTGGACGACTGCACCAACCATCCATGGATTGCAGCGCGGCTCTAGCATTCGTGCAGACCTGACACCTCGACAGCGCCCGACTCCTGTCCTATTTAGGAGGCAACAGCAACCGGATCTTGACCCCGGCCATTGAGAGGTTTCACCCATGACCGATATCAACGCCTTCATCGACGACAAGGTGAAGAACAACGACGTCTTCCTGTTCATGAAGGGCTCGCCGGACTTTCCGCAATGCGGCTTTTCCGGCCAGGTCGTGCAGATTTTGAGCTATCTCGGCGTCGAATATGGCAGCGCCAACGTGCTCGAAAGCGCCGAACTGCGCGACGGCATCAAGGCCTATACCAACTGGCCGACCATTCCCCAGCTCTATGTGAAGGGCGAATTCGTCGGCGGCGCCGACATCGTCCGCGAAATGTTCCAGGCCGGCGAACTGCAGACGCACCTGCAGAATGCCGGCATCGCGGTCAAGCAGACCGCCTGATCTGTCAGCACAAGCGCCTCAAAAAGCCCGGTCCGTGACCGGGCTTTTTGCCGTCTCATCACCCGAATTGATGCGACCCATTCCGTATTGTCACTAGGCGTGATGACGGCCCGGGCGTAGATAGGACATCCACATCTGGATGTTACCATGACCTCGTCCGCCCTCCGCCCCGCAGTTCCCCTGCTCGTGCTGATCATTGCCGGCTGCGTGATTGCCGCCATCGGCAATGGCGTGCGCACCAGCTTCGGCTTGTTCACCCTGCCGATGACCGGCGACCTGGGCCTGACGCGCGAGGGCTGGGGCATGGCCATGGCCATCCAGAACCTGGCCTGGGGTATTGCCCAGCCTTTCGCCGGCGCCTTTGCCGACCGCGTCGGCACTGGCCGCACCATAGCGGTGGGCGCCGCCATCTATGCGCTGGGCGTGTTCGGCATGGCCTTTTCGCCCGACGCAGGCATCCTGACCATCACCGCTGGTATTGTCACCGGCGTCGGCATCGCGATCTGCTCCTTCTCGGTGGTCATGGCCGCCTTTGGCCGTTCGGTGCCACCTGAGAAGCGCTCGTTGATCTTTGGCGTCGCCACCGCCGCCTCGTCCTTTGGTCAGTTCGCTTTCGCGCCGATCAGCCAGGGCTTCATCAATGCCTTCGGCTGGCAATCGGCTTTGCTCTATCTCGGCATGGCCCTGCTGCTGATTGTCCCGCTCAGCTACGCCCTGCGCGGCCGCACCGAGAACACGACCGGTCACGCCGACCTGCCCTTCATGGACGCACTGGCCAAGGCTTGGGGCCATGGCTCCTATCGCCTGCTGGTCATCGGCTTTTTCGTCTGCGGCTTCCACCTGGCGTTCATCAACGTCCACATGCCCGCCTATCTGGTGCAGTGCGGCCTATCGCCGGAGGTGGGGAGCTGGACCATCGCGGTCATCGGGCTGTTCAACATCGTCGGTTCGCTCCTCGCCGGCTATCTTGGCGGGCGCCTGCCCAAGCAGATGCTGCTGGCGACCATCTACTTCCTGCGCGCCATCTCCATTGGCCTGTTCCTGCTGATTCCGGTCAGCGAGATCACCGCCTATGCCTTTGCCGCTTCGATGGGGCTGCTGTGGCTCTCCACGGTGCCGCTGACGGCCGGCCTCGTCAGCCTGTTCTTTGGCGCACGCTATATGGGCATGCTCTATGGCATCGCCTTCCTCAGCCACCAGATCGGCTCCTTCGTCGGTGTCTGGCTGGGTGGCTATGTCTATGACCAGACGGGCTCCTACAGCCTGGTCTGGTATCTCGGCATCCTGCTGGGGCTGGGTTCGGCCGCCATTCACCTGCCCATCAACGAGCGCAGCGCGCCCAGTTTCGCGCTCAAACCTGCCTGATCAGGTCGGCGGGAACCATCGTTTCCTGCCGATCAAGTCTTGCAAACGCCGCCCGGCGGGTTCATGGTCGCCTCCATATTTTCCGGCGCCCGTGCCTTCGCGGCGGCTCCATTCCAGGTTCCTTTGATGTCCGATCATTTCACGCGGGTGCTTTCGCGCCCTGAATTCATTGCCCTTATGGCTGCGCTGATGGCGCTCAACGCCCTGGCCATCGACGTCATGCTGCCCGCCTTGCCCTATATGGGCGAGGCGCTGGGCGTGACCAGCGAGAACGAGCGGCAGTTCGTCATTTCGGCCTACATGCTCGGCATGGGCATCGCCGTGCTGGCCTTCGGCCCGTTGACCGACCGTTTCGGCCGCCGTGCCCCGCTGCTGGTGGGCATGGGCCTCTATATCACCGCCGCCATCGTCGCTGTTTTTGCGCCGAGCTTCGCTGTGCTGCTGGTGCTGCGGTTCATTCAGGGCATGGGCGCCGCCAGCGTTCGTGTCATCGCCACCGCGGTGGTGCGTGACCGCTATTCGGGCCGCGAAATGGCCGAGGTGATGTCGCTGACCTTCATGGTGTTCATGGCCATCCCCATCATTGCGCCGGGTATCGGCCAGATACTGCTGCTGACCGGCCCGTGGCAGACCATCTTCATTTTCATGGGCCTGCTGGCTGCCGCCTTCTGGCTATGGACCTTCTTCCGCCTGCCCGAAAGCCTGCCGCTCAACAAGCGTCGCCCGCTGACCTTTCGGGGTGTCTTCGACGGCTTCCGCATCGTCTGCACAAACCGCGTGGCCTTTTCCTACGGTCTGGCCGGCACGTTCCTGTTCGGCGCGCTGTTCGGCTTCATCAGTTCAAGCCAGCAGATCTATGTCGATATCTATGGGCTGGGCGTCTACTTCCCTGTCGCCTTCGCCGCCATGGCCGGGTTGATGGCGGTGTCGTCCTTCACCAATTCGGTCATTGTCCGCCGCCTGGGCATGCGGCGGCTGTCGCACGGCGCCATGTTGGCCTTCACCAGCGTCAGCGGGATCTGGCTGGCCTTCGCGCTCAGCGGCTTCCTGCCGCTGTGGCTGTTCTTCTCGCTGCTGTCGATCATCATGTTCAGCTTTGGCTGGGCCGCGTCGAACATGAACTCGCTGTCCATGGAACCGCTCGGCGCGGTCGCCGGTACGGCCTCCGCCGTATTCGGCTTCATCCAGACAGTGGGCGGCGCGCTGATTGGTAGCTATACCGGCCAGTTGTTCAACGGCACCACCGTGCCGGCGGCGATAGGCTACTTCGGCATGGGCATCCTGGCGCTGATCTGCATCCTCGTTGCCGAACGCGGCCGGCTGTTTGGCGTCGGCGAGCAATATGTCCACGCCGACGCCGATGCTGAAACCGCCGCGGTCCGCAACGCGGCTCAGTGACCCTCGGTCGCAGCCGGACCCTCGATCTGGCTGCGATCGCTATAGACATGATCCACCAGGCCCCAGTCGCGGGCCTGTTCGGGGGTCATGAAATTGTCCCGCTCCAGCGCCTTTTCGACCTCTTCATAAGTCCGCCCGCAATGCTTGGCATAGAGATTGTGCATGCGCCGCTTGAGGCGCTGGCTCTCCTCGGCATGCAGCATGATGTCGGTGACCTTGCCCTGGAAGCCGCCGCTGGGCTGGTGCAGCATGATCGAGGCATTGGGCAGGCAGATGCGGCTGCCCGCCTCTCCGGCCATCAGCAGGAACGAGCCGGCCGACATGGCCATACCCATGCACAGCGTCCCCACCGGCGCCTGGATGAACTGCATCGTGTCGTACATCGCCATGGCCGAGGTCACGACGCCCCCCGGCGAGTTGATGTAGAGATAGATTTCCTTCTTGGGATTTTCCGCCTCAAGAAACAGCAATTGCGCCGTCACCAGTGAGGCCATGGTGTCCTCGATCTCGCCATTGACGAAGATGATCCGCTCCCGCAGCAGGCGGGAATAGATATCGAAGCTTCGTTCCCCCCGGCTCGATTGTTCGACGACCATAGGGACGAGTTGCATCATGTCGCGCATTGGCGAACCTCCGTTCAGCATTGAATTGATTCAGGTTTAGGCTGCGAGCGCCATGGTCTGGCGCGGCACGTTGCTATTGGCTGCGGCTGGCACCGCGAGCGGCGCATGGGTGAGCTTGAACCATGTTCCGCCATCACTGGTGGGCGTGAGCTCGAAGGTGACGAGGCTGTCTTCCATGCCGACAATGGCGCCCTGCCCGGCCTCGCGCCAGCGATAGGTGAGGCTCCGGTTTTCTTCTGCCGTGACCACAGCGAGGTCCAGACTGGCCGCAGGCTTGAGCCAGCGTTCGAGATATTCGGGGATGGTCAGCGCCCGCCAGACCTTTTCAGGCGGCGCATCGAGCGCACATTCGAACACCAGCGCGTCCGTATCGGTCATTGGTCCATCTCCTTGAGCAGGTCCTTGAGATTGTCGATGCGGCTGGGCCAGAAGGCACGGTGGCGGGCCAGCCAATCGTGCAGCGGCGCCATGCCCTGCGGCTCCACGCGATAATGGGCATAGCGGCCCTCCCGGCGCTCGCTGACCAGCCCCGCCCCACGCAGCACCGCCAGATGCTGGCTCATGGCCGGCTGGGAAATGGCAAAGCCCTCGCGCAGCTCGGTGGCCGTCATCTCGGCCGTTGCCAACCGCTCCAGCATGGCGCGGCGGGTCGGATCGGCCAGCACTTTGAAGATATCGACATCACTCATGCCAACACATAAGCATAGACTTATGAGTCGGCGCAAGGGCCGCGCGCTGGAATGTGGCACCTGGGTTCAAATGCCGGGATTTTGTCACGACAATGAATGGATAATGAACCAATCCGAACGGCATTTGGGGCACCTGCATGCCGTTATGCGACTCTGCCGCACAAGCTAGATAAATTCCCCTTATGGGCGTCATTCGCCCAACGCTCTTGATCGCCGCGCACGAGTCTCATCTGATGGCCCGCATCTCCCGCCGCATAGTTCGGACCATTCATGCCCATCACCACCGGCCGCTCCTACCTTGCCATTCCCGGCCCCTCGGTTTCCCCCGAGCGCGTGCTCAACGCCATGCACCGCACGGCGCCCAATATCTATGAGGGCGAGCTCGTCGACATGGTGGGTGAGCTGCTACCCGACCTGAAGCGGGTGGCGATGACGAACCAGCATGTGGCCATCTACATCGCCAACGGGCACGGCGCCTGGGAGGCGGCCAACTGCAACATGTTTTCGCGCGGTGACCGGGCGCTGCTCGCCGCCACCGGCCGCTTCGGCCATGGCTGGGCCGAGGGCCTGCAGCGCATGGGCGTAGCGATCGACATCATCGATTTCGGCAAGTCCGCACCGGCCGACCCCGAGCGCATTGCGGATGCGCTGCGGGCCGACAAAAGCCACGAAATCCGGGCCGTGCTGGTGACGCATGTGGACACCGCCTCCAGCGCCCGCAACGATATTGCCGCCATCCGTGCCGCCATCGACAGCACCGGGCATCCGGCCCTGCTGGCGGTCGACGCCATCGCCTCGCTGGGCTGCGATGAGCTGCGCATGGACGATTGGGGTGTCGACGTCGTCGTCGGCGCCAGCCAGAAGGGGCTGATGCTGCCGCCGGGCCTCGGCTTCATCTGGTTTTCCGACAAGGCGCTGGCGGCATCGCAGCGGGCCCACCTGGTGACGCCCTATTGGGACTGGAAGCCGCGCGGCACCGGCACCGAGTTCTGGCAGTTTTTCGGCGGCACCGCGCCGACGCACCATCTCTATGGCCTGCGTGAGGCGCTGACGATGATGCTCGACGAGGAAGGCCTTGAACAGGTCTGGGCGCGCCACCGGCAACTGGCCCGAACCGTCTGGACGGCCTTCGACGCCTGGGGCCGGGGCAGCGGCATTGCGCTCAACATCGCCGACTCGGCGGCGCGCGGCCATTCGGTGACGGCGGCGATGATCCCCAATGGCGGCGCCGGCGCGCTGCGCCGCTGGCTCGAGGCCGAGGCCGGCGTGACGCTGGGCATCGGGCTGGGCATGGCCTTGCCGAGCGAGCCGGCCTATCAGGACTTCTTGCGCGTTGGCCATATGGGGCATGTGAATGCACATATGACGCTGGGCGTACTGGCGACGATGGAGGCCGGCATGCAGGCGCTGGGCATTGCGCATGGGCCGGGCGCGGTTGAGGCGGCCGCGGGGGCGCTGGTGGGGTGAGTGCCGGCCTGTCCCGTCTGCACGGGGTCACCCAAAGCACAGATCGTCACCCTCGGGCTTGACCCGAGGGCGTTACACTCGTTGTGCGCGGAGAAGAAAGTGAAGACCCCTCGGGTCGAGCCCGAGGGTGACGAACGGAGCTGGGGAACAGATCGGGTCTCGCTACCAGCGCCCCTCAGAACGTAAACACTTCCCGCCGCAGTTCCTGCCAGGCATCCTGGTCCATCGCCACCAGCAGGCCGCCATCGACGTGGTGCGGCAGATAGGGTTGGCCATCGAGCCGCGCGGCATAGGCGCCGGCTTCCTGAGCCATCAGAGTGCCGGCCAGGTGGTCCCACGGCATCAGCTTGTTCCAGCAGCCGAACTGGGCGTGGCCCGACACCAGAGTGCGGTATTCGTGGCCGGCACAGCGGAAGTTGGAAACCACCCGCACCTGCGCCAGGTTGGCCAGCACCTCGGCCCGCTTGTCGACCGGCAGATAGGACACCGAGACGCAGCCCACCATTTGCGCCAGCGGCAGCGGCTTGGCCACCTGCAGGCGCACTGCCTCGCCATTGGGCCGGCGCAGCCAGGCGCCGCCGCCTTTTTCGGCCATCACCCAGTCATCGCCCATCGGATCGTAGATGATGCCGGCAATGGTCTCGCCCTTGGAGACGACCGCCGCCATGGTGGCAAAGAGCGGCAGGCCGGCGGCATAATTGGCGGTGCCGTCGATCGGATCGACCACTACGGCGAGGTCCGCATCGGCCAGCCGCAGCAGCAGCGCCGGATCGGCCGCGACCGATTCCTCGCCGACGAAGAGGGCATCGGGCATCCGCTCGGCAAGGCGCGCCTTGATGACCTCTTCGGTCGCCACATCGGCCTCGGTCACCAGATCGATCGCCTCGGTCTTGACCTGCACCATGGAAGCATCGAGCCGGCGGAAGCGCGGCAGGGCTTCGGCCCGGGCGGCATCGCGCAGGATATTGCTGAGGGCCATGATGTCGATCTGCGGCATGGGAAATCCTTGGATTGAGGTGTTTATTCGAAAACCGACCAATTGGCCCGCTGTGCCAGCAGTTCGAGCGCGGCAGTGCCGATCAGCGAATTGCCATTGGCGTCGAGCCCCGGCGACCAGACGGCAACCGTGCAGAC
Organism: Devosia sp.; assembly: GCF_036676215.1. GTDB lineage: Bacteria > Pseudomonadota > Alphaproteobacteria > Rhizobiales > Devosiaceae > Devosia. The sequence goes on from NZ_JAKFDJ010000213.1 coordinate 20,847, forward strand.
GCCGGGCACCACCGCGACGATCCCGCCGCCAACGCCGCTCTTGCCCGGCAGGCCGACCCGGAATGCGAAATCGCCCGAACCATCATAGTGGCCACACATCATCATCAACGAGTTGATGCGGCGGGCCCGGGCCGCCGAGACGACACTGTGCCCGGTGACCGGGTTCTGCCCCTTGGCAGCCAGGAACAGCGCCGCGCGCGCCAGCTGGGCGCAGTTCATGGCGATGGCGCAATGGTGGAAATAGACCCCCAGCACCTCGTCGGCCGGATGGGTGATGACGTTGAATGAGCGCATGAACTGGGCCAGCGCGAAATTGCGGAAGCCGGTATCGCGCTCGGACCGCGCCACGTCGGCGTCGATGACGATGGCTTCGTCGCCGGCCAGAAAGCGCACGAAGCGGACGATGTCCCCGATCGCCTCCTTGGGGCGATAGCCGGCGAGGATCAAGTCGGTGACCGCGATGGCTCCGGCATTGACGAAGGGATTGCGCGGCCTTCCCTGTTCATATTCGAGCTGCACGATCGAATTGAACCGATTGCCCGAGGGCTCGCGGCCGACCCGGGACCACAGGCCATCCCCGACCTTGCCCAGCGCCAGGGTGAGGGTGAAAAGCTTTGATATGCTCTGGATCGAGAAGGGCTCCAGCGCGTCACCGGCCGTGAAGACCTCGCCGCCGACGGTCGCCACGGCAATGCCGAACCGCTCGACGGGTACCTTGGCCAGTTCGGGGATGTAGTTGGCGACCTGCCCCTCCCCGAGGCGCACCGACAGTTCGGCATGCACCTCGCCGATAAGCTGGCCCAGATCGCTCAAGGCTCAGGCCCTGCGCTGGCCGAGGGCGGCGAAATCGAACAGCTTGGTATCGAGCATATGGCTGGCATTGATATTGCCCAGGGCGCGGATCATCACATCCTTGCGGCCGGGCATGCGCTTTTCGATGTCGCTCAGCATGGCCTTCATCGCATTGCGCTCCAGCCCATCCTGGCTGCCGCAGAGATCGCAGGGGATAATGGGAAAGGCCATGGCATCGGAGAAACGCTGCAGGTCCTCCTCACCGCAATAGATCAGCGGCCGCAGCACCTCGATATCGCCCTCGTCATTGAGCAGACGCGGCGGCATGGCGGCGAGCTTGCCGCCATGGAACATGTTCATGAAGAAGGTTTCGAGGCTGTCGTCGCGATGATGGCCCAGCACCAGCGCCGTGCAGCCCTCTTCCCGCGCGATGCGATAGAGATTGCCCCGGCGCAGGCGCGAGCAGAGCGAGCAATAGGTCGCCCCGGCCGGCAGCTTGTCCGTGACGATGGAATAGGTGTCCCGGTATTCGATGCGGTGGGGGATGCCGAGGCCGGTGAGAAATTCGGGCAGGATATGCTTGGGAAAGTTCGGCTGGCCCTGGTCGAGATTGCAGGCAAGCAGTTCCACCGGCAGCAGGCCGCGCCATTTGAGATCGAGCAGCAGCGCCAGCATTCCATAGCTGTCCTTGCCGCCGGACAGGGCGACGAGCCACTTCTCGCCCGGCCGCACCATGGAGAATTTGTCGAGTGCTTCACGGGTATTGCGGATCAGGCGCTTGCGTAGCTTGTTGAACTCGCCGCTGCGCGGGGCATGGGCATAGATCGGGTGCCCGCCGCTCTCGGGCTCGTCGGCCGCGCCGGGCGCCGCCTCCATGACCTCACTCATGCCGAAACTCTCTTTCTGTCCGTGCCGTAGCTGATAGCGTCCCCGGCCGCAGAGGGGAAGGAAAACCGGACGGTGCAAACCTTACCAAAGCTTAATTTCCCTTTCTTGCTTTAGTCCGATTGCAACCGTTAGATGACGCCATCCCCCGGCACCCAGGAGTCTCGCGGTGTTTCGATCTTTTTTCCCCGTCCCCAAGCTCTTCTTCGGTTCAGTCGTCATCTGGATGCTGCTGACGACGCTTATCTACCAGCTTGCCGGCGACCCGGTGCGCTCGGTCATCAGCATCGACCGTTTCCTGACGCCGGCCATCTGCTCGCCCGCCGACATCCCGCCTGGCGAGGCGCCAGTGGCTCCGGGCGCCGATGCCCTGCCCGTTCCAGAGAGCGGTCCGCAGCTGACTGACCCCAACGCGCCGGCCGCAGCAACTACTGAGGCAACGCCCGCCGCTGCGCAGGTCGCAAACTGCGTGGCTGAGGACACGAACTTCCTCAACGGCGGCCGCGTCTGGGAATATTGGTATATCATCCTCTGCACCTTTGCCTTCTGCGCCTTCTGGTACGTCTACAAGCGGAACGAATGGTATTGGTGGTCGGTGGTAGGCAGCTCCGTCCTGTTCCTCGCCACCTACAGCCAGGTGCAACTGAGCGCCTTCCTGAATGACTGGCAGGGCAATTTCTTCAACGTGCTGCAACGAGCGCTGGCCGAGCCTGGCTCGGTAAGTCCGGAGGAATACTGGCCCTACGTCATCACCTTGATGCTTGTCCTGCTGCCCAACATCATTTTCCTGGTACTGCTGGCCTTCTTCAATTCGCACTATGTGTTCCGCTGGCGCAAAGCGATGACCTCCTACTACATGGCCTACTGGCCATCGCTGCGCAGCACAGAAGGCGCAGCGCAGCGCGTGCAGGAAGATACAATGCGCTTCGCGTCCATTGTGGAGGATCTTGGATCGAGCTTCATGAGTTCGCTCCTGACGCTGGTGGTCTTCCTTCCGATCTTGTGGACCCTGTCCCAGAGCGTCACCGAAGTGCCGGTTTTTGGCGACATTCCCGGCAACCTCGTCTGGATTGCTCTGGTTGTCTCCGCTTTTGGCACTGCCCTGCTCTGGATCGTCGGCATCAGGCTGCCCGGTCTCAATTTCGAGAATCAGAAGGTGGAAGCCGCACTACGCAAGGAGCTCGTCTATGGCGAGGACGACCCGCAGCGGGCCGATCCGCCCACCTTCCGCGAGCTATTCGCAAACGTGCAGAAGAACTACTTCCGGCTGTATTTTCACTACACCTACTTCAACCTGGCGCGCTACGCGTATCTCCAGATCGCTGGCTATGTACCGCTTCTGACGCTGTCGCCATCCATCCTGGCCGGCACCATCACCCTCGGTCTCTACCAGCAGGTACAAAACGCCTTCGGCGAGGTGGCATCCTCGTTCCAGTTCTTCGCCCGCGCGTGGACGACCATCGTGGAGCTGCAGTCCATCTACCTGCGCCTCCATCGTTTTGAGAGCTTCATTCCGCTCGATCAGCAGCCGATCAACGAGGAGATCGGCGACGCGGCCACCATCTAGGGATTGAGGGCCGGCTCGCCGGCCCTCCGACGGCGTGTGCGCCAAAGCAAAGGGCCGCTCCGAAGAGCGGCCCTTTCCAATTCTGAAATTCGACTGCGCTTAGCGCGAGTAGAATTCGACGACCAGGTTCGGTTCCATCTGGACCGGATACGGCACGTCCGACAGCGCCGGGACGCGGGCGAAGGTGGCGGTCATCTTGTTGTGGTCGACTTCGACGTAATCGGGAACGTCGCGCTCGGCCAGCTGGGTGGCTTCGATCAGCACGGCGAGCTGCTTGGAGCGCTCACGCACTTCAACCTTGTCGCCGACCTTGACCTGGTAGGACGGGATATTGACGCGCTTGCCGTTGACCAGGATGTGGCCATGCGACACGAACTGGCGCGCAGCGAACACGGTGGCGACGAACTTGGCGCGGTAGATCACGGCGTCCAGACGGCTCTCGAGCAGGCCGATCAGGTTCTCGCCGGTGTCACCTTTGACGCGGGCGGCTTCGGTGTAGAGGCGTTTGAACGCCTTTTCGGTGACCGAGCCGTAATAGCCCTTGAGCTTCTGCTTGGCGCGCAGCTGCAGACCGTAGTCGCTGAGCTTGCCCTTGCGGCGCTGGCCATGCTGGCCGGGGCCATAGGCACGGGCGTTGAGCGGGGACTTGGGACGGCCCCAGATATTTTCGCCGAGACGGCGATCGATCTTGTATTTGGCTGAATGACGCTTCGACATCGCGTATCCTTCGTAACGGTTGAATGGATCGCGCCCTCCTCTGCTCTCCTTGCGGAGAGCCGACAGACCCCAAATATTCAGGAGATCCCGGGTGCGCCTATGGACCAGAGGTCCGGATAGGTGGCCGCGTGATACCCATGCAAGGCCCGGAAGTCAAGCGGCGTGGGCGTCAGACCATCTTCTTGTCGAGCGTTCGCTGTTCGCGCAGGCCGGGGAAGATGCGGCTCCAGATGATGGCTATGCCCATGGCCCCGATGCCACCCAGCACCACGGCGGGCACCGGGCCGATGAAATGGGCCACCGTGCCGGCACGAAATTCGCCCAGTTCATTGGAGGCGCCGATGAACACCGAGTTGACCGCATTGACCCGCCCGCGCACCTCTTCGGGTGTCCACAACTGCATGATGGTCTCGCGGATGGTGACGCTGACCATGTCCGAAGCGCCCACCAGCGCCAACGCGGGAATGGAAATCCACACCGTGGTGGAGAGGCCGAAGGTCACCGTGAAGGCGCCGAACAGGCCGACGAACAGGAACAGGATCTTGCCGGCATGGTCGCGAATGGGAAAGCGCGTCAGCCACAGCGCCATGACGATGGCGCCAATGCCCGGCGCGGCGCGCAGCAGGCCCAGCTCCTGCGGCCCGGCATGCAGGATGTCCTTGGTATAGACCGGCAGCAGCGCCACCGCCCCGCCCATCAGCACGGCGAACATGTCGAGCGAGATGGCGCCGAGCACCACCTTGTTGGAAAAAATGTAGCGGAAGCCGCCGAAAATGGTCTCCAGACTCGTCGCCTGATGCGACTCGCGCCGCGCCGGCCGGGGGATCAGCAGCACGCAGACGGCCGCGACCAGCAGCAGCGCCGCGCCGGTGCCGAAAGCGACGGTCGGGGCAATGCCATAGAGCAGGCCACCGGCCGCCGGCCCCATGATCGATGCAAACTGCCAGGCCGAGGCATTGACGGTGATGGCATTGGAGAGCGCCTCGGGCGGCACCAGATTGGGCGCCAGCGACTGCGCCGCCGGCCCCCAGAAGGCGCGGGCTGTGCCCAGCGCGATCAATATGCCGAATATGGGCCAGACCGCATGCGCCTCGGCATTGACGAAGGCGAGAAAGCCCAGCGCGCAGAGGAACTCGACCCCCAGGCACACCGCCATGATACCACGCCGGTTGAAACGGTCGGCGGTGAGCCCGGTGAGCAGGATCAGGAGCAGCGCCGGCAGGAACAGGCTGAGGCCCACAAGGCCAAGCAGGAACACATTGCCGGTGACGTCATAGATCTGCCAAGCGATGGAGACCGACATGATCTGCACTGCAAAGCTCACCAGCAGCGTGGTCAGCCAGAAGAAGCGGAAACCCTTGTAGGTAAAGGCGATGCGGGACGTGTCGGCGGGGGCTGCGGTGCTCATGGCTCGGGAGTGCCATGGCACCCGGGCGCCGTCAAAGCCCGATTGGCGCCAAACCGTTCACCGCCGCAGATTATTCGTCCTTGTTGCCAACCGGCTTCTGCCGGTTTGGATTGGGCCGCTGATGGCGGCGGTCGATCGAGGAGATGACGCCGCGCAGGGTGCGGATTTCCTGGCTGGTGAACTTGCCGCGCTCCAGCATGGTGCGCAGATTGTTGATCACCGTCGGCCGCTTGTCCGGCGCCGTGAAGAAGCCCGAGCCGTCCAGCGTCGTTTCCAGATGCCCGAAGAGACCAATCAGTTCCTCGCGCGGCGCCACCTCGGCCATGGCGTCGGAAAAGGGCAACTGCGTGCCCAGGTCGCTGTGGCGGCGCCATTCATAGGCCATCAGCAGCACGGCCTGGGCGATGTTGAGCGAGGCGAAGGCCGGCTCGACCGGCAGGGTGACGATGGTATCGGCCAGCGCCACTTCCTCGTTGAGCAGACCCCACTTTTCGCGGCCAAACAGCAGGCCGACGCCCTTGCCCGCCGCGATCTGCCCTGCCATGCGCGTGGCCGCTTCGTCGGGCCCGATCACTTCCTTCTGCAGGTCGCGCGAGCGGGCTGTGGTCGCGAGGACCAGCGTCAGATCGGCTATGGCCGCTTCCAGCGTCTCGAAGACGCGGACATTGCTGATGACGTGGTCGGCGCGCGAGGCTGCCGCCACCGCCTTCTCATTGGGCCAGCCATCGCGCGGCCGCACCAGGCGCAGGTCCCACAGGCCGAAATTGGCCATGGCGCGCGCCGCAGTGCCGATATTTTCGCCCAGCTGCGGTTCGCACAGGATCACTGCCGGCGCTGGCCGCAGCTCGATTTTGATGGATGTGTCGGTTCCGGCCATAAGCGCCCAATCCAGGAAGATCAGGCGCTCATAACCGGTTTTGGCAGGTCAGGGCAATCAGGCGACGCGGTGATGAGCCGGCTCGTCCACCCGATGGCGCGGCGGCAGGTCCTTGACCGTGCTGGACCGCTGCCATTCGCGGTCGAGAATGGCGAAGTGCAGTTCCTCGTCCCATTCGCCCTGGAACAGCGCATGCTCGCGGTAATGGGCTTCCAGCCGCATGCCCAGCTGCTGCATGAGCTTGATCGAATGGTGGTTGCGGCCATCGCAGCGCGCCAAGATCCGGTGGATGCGGAAATGATCGAAGGCCAGATCGAACAGCGCATCCAGCGCTTCGCGGACATAGCCCTGCCCGGCAAAGGACGGATTGATGCAGAAGCGCACCTCGCCCTGTCCGGCCGTGGCATCGGACCAGTGCAGCGACACATGGCCGAGCAGCGCCTTGTCGCCCTTGCGGCACATGGCCAGGGTCAATGTGTCGCCGGGGCGCTGCAGGCTGACATGGCCACGCATGATATTGAGGGCACCAGCCACCTCTGCCTTGTCGCGCGTTCGGCTGAAAACATAGCGCTGTATGGAGGGGAGCGCGTGATAGGCGCTGAGCCCATCCACGTCGCCGCGCTCGAAGGTGCGCAAGTTCAGCCTGTCCGTCTCAATCGGCAAAGATAGTGATGACATCGCTCTGGTGCTCCCCGCTGGCTTGACTGCCAAGCCCTCAACGCCACCCTGTCACAGGAAGTTCCTGTCGTCGCTTAGAAAATTCTACTCAAGGGTAAGCCAGAATGCCCGCTATTCGGGCTTTTGCTCAGCCCGCAGCGCCCGCCATTCCTGCCACAATATGGCGTAGACAAACTCCTCGTCCCACCGGCTCTTGAAGATGGCGTGCTCCCGGAAATGCGCCTCGCGCCGCATGCCGAGCCGCTCCATCAGGCGCCAGGAGGATTCGTTGCGTATGTCGCAACGTGCCGAGACGCGGTGGATGTCGCCCGGTCCGAACGCCAGGTCGAGCATCGCATTGGCGGCCTCGGTGGCGTAGCCCTGTCCCTGATAGTCCGGATCGAAGATCCAGCCGGCCTCGCCCTGCCGGGCATCGACGCTGCGCCAGATCAGGGAAACCTCACCGATCAACGCGCCGTTCCGAGCCAGCTCCACCCCCAGGATGATCTTGTCGCCCTCGGCCTCAAGAGCCACCTGGCTGATGCGCTGCTGCACGGCCAGCGCGCATTCTTCGCGGCTCAGCGCCACGTCGAACAGATAGCGCGCCACGTCTTCGCGGCGTCGATAGGCGAAAACGGCATCGACATCGCCCCGCGTGAACGGGCGCAGGATCAGCCTTTCCGTACGCAACGGATATTGCGGATAGAGCGTCATGCCTCCCCCTACTTGCGGCGCCGCACTCTCGCCAGTCAAGCCAGCAAAGGCAAGGCCACAACCCTTGCCCGCGCGGCGTCGGCGTGCCAGCCTCAGCCGATGAACAGCCCCAAGCGTCCCGTCATTGACGTCACCGCCAAATGCGCCTGCGGCGCGGTCGAAATGTCGGTCCGCGGGCCGGTGGTGTCCATGCTGATGTGCTCGTGCTTTGATTGCCAGCGCGCGACCGGATCGGGCCATTCCAGCGTCGCGCTGGTGCCGGTTGCTGCATTGAGCAGCGACGGCGCGAGCAAGTCCTTCGACAGACCAAGCGATTCAGGCGCGACCTTCACGCGACACTTCTGCCCACAATGTGGGACGCCGCTCTATGGCCAGTCATCACGCGCGCCCGACATAAGGATGATTTCGGTCGGTTTCTTTGCCGGCCAGAACGACTGGTTCGCGCCCAATCAGTTGATCTTCGCCCGCAGCCAGCAGGCATGGGACCTGGTTGCCGACCACCTGCCCCGCCACGACACCTATCGGGAGAACCAGCCGAGATGAGCCTTGCCCTCGAGGAACTGTCCGAGCGAATCCGCGCCCTGACGCCCGACCTCGTCCTGGTCGAGAAGAAGATGTTCAATGGACGGGCCTTCATGCACCGCGGCAACATGCTGGTCTGCCCCATAAAGGACGGCACGCTGCTCGTCCGCGTCGGCAAGGATGGCATGGAGGCTGCGCTGGCCCGCCCCGGCGCTGCACCCATGGTCATGAATGGCCGCACCATGGGCGGCTTCGTCTTCGTCTCAGGCGACGTCATCGAAGATGACGACCTGCTGCTCGACTGGATCGAACTGGCCCGAAGCTTCGTCGACACCCTGCCCGCCAAGTGACTGTGCTGCTCCCGGCAAGGCCCCATGCCGAGCCGGACTTTGCGCTTTTGCGTGCCGATGCTATAGGGGCAGCCGAAGCTGGCCGAGAGGGCCAATATGCGGATTTCAGGGAGATATTTCCGATGAGCAAGATCAAAGTCGCCAACCCTGTCGTCGATCTCGACGGCGATGAGATGACCCGGATCATCTGGCAGGCGATCAAGGACAAGCTCATCACTCCCTATCTGGATCTGCCGATCGAATATTACGACCTCAGCGTCGAAAACCGCGACGCCACCAATGACCAGGTGACCATCGACAGTGCCCACGCCATCCAGAAATACGGCGTCGGCATCAAATGCGCGACGATCACCCCCGATGAGCAGCGCGTCGAGGAATTCAAACTCAAGAAGATGTGGAAGTCGCCCAACGGCACCATCCGCAACATCCTGGGCGGCGTGATCTTCCGCGAGCCCATCATCTGCAAGAACGTGCCGCGCCTGGTGCCTGGCTGGACCCAGCCGATCATCGTCGGTCGCCATGCCTTCGGCGACCAGTACCGCGCCACCGACTTCCGCTTCCCCGGCAAGGGCACGCTGACCATCAAGTTCACCGGCGAAGACGGCAAGGTCATCGAGCACGAAGTCTATCAGGCCCCCGGCGCCGGCGTCGCCATGGCCATGTACAACCTCGACGATTCGATCCGCGACTTCGCCTATTCGTCGCTGAACTACGCCTATGACCGCGGCGTGCCCTGCTACCTCTCCACCAAGAACACCATCCTCAAGGCCTATGACGGCCGCTTCAAGGATATCTTCCAGGAAATCTACGAGGCCGAGTTCAAGGAAAAGTACGAAGCCAAGAAGATCTGGTACGAGCACCGCCTGATCGACGACATGGTCGCCTCGGCCCTCAAGTGGAGCGGCGGCTATGTGTGGGCGTGCAAGAACTATGACGGCGACGTGCAGTCCGACATCGTGGCCCAGGGCTTTGGCTCGCTCGGCCTGATGACCTCGGTGCTGGCGACGCCCGATGGCAAGATCGTCGAAGCCGAAGCCGCCCATGGCACCGTGACCCGTCACTACCGCCAGCATCAGCAGGGCAAGGAAACCTCCACCAACTCGACTGCCTCGATCTTCGCCTGGACCCGTGGCCTCGCCCACCGTGCCAAGCTCGACGACAACGAGGCGCTGAAGAAGTTCGCGCTGACCCTGGAAAAGGTCACCGTCGACACCATCGAAGAAGGCAAGATGACCAAGGACCTGAGCCTGCTCGTCGGTCCCGATCAGCCGTGGCTGTCGACCCTGGGCTTCCTCGACGCCATCGACCAGAACCTGCAGAAGGCCATGGCGTAAGCCAGACCGTTACGCATCGGAATGTGAAGGCCGGGTCCCGCGACCCGGCCTTTCTTTTTGCCCATGCTTGGGTTTTGAGGACGGCCATCATATATCTTGATGACCAAGGAGCGATCATGGCCAAATCATCGAAGCAGCACGCCGCCGAAAACCGGCAAACCATCGTCGATGCCGCCTCGGAACTGTTTCGCGCGCAGGGATTTCGCGGCACCAGTGTTCCTGAAGTGATGCAGGCCGCCAACATGACCCATGGAGGGTTCTATGGTCATTTCACCTCCAAGGAGGCCCTGGCGGCCGAGGCGCTGGATGGCGCCTTCCACTGGCTGGAAGGCTGGGTCGATGGCATTGCAGCCGGCCATCCGGACGACCCCGGAGCCGCACGCACCCAATTGGTCACCACCTACCTTCGGGCCGATCACCGTGATGCGCCGGCTTTGGGCTGCCCAGTCGCGGCGCTTGCGGGCGACGTGGCACGGGAGCCGGCAGAAAGCGCGGTGCGTGCCAGCTTTGGTGAGGGGATCGAGGCCGTCGTCGCACAATTGACCGGCAATGCCATGCAACAGGACGAACAAGCCGCCCTGGCCGACTATGCCACCCTGGTCGGAGCGTTGCTTCTGGCTCGCGCCACCGCCGGCCGACCGATATCCGACAAACTGCTGGAGGCCGCCAAGGCCCGTCTCACCGGCGAAGCCTGAGCTCCCAAAAAAAATCCTGCCGGCTGCCCTTGCGCTCTTATATTATGATCATAATATAAAATGCATGGCATCGATGGCGATGCATTGTAGGAGACTTTCCATGACCAATTCCCTGGGCACTGCCCTCGTTACCGGAGCATCCGAAGGCATCGGCGCCGTCTATGCCGACAGGCTGGCCCGGCGCGGCTACAACCTCGTGCTCGTTGCCCGTAGTGCCGAAAAGCTTGCAGCGCTGGCTGCCAGCCTCGGCGATGCCACCGGCCGCACTGTCGAGGTGCTCCAGGCAGACCTTACCAACCCCGCCGATCTTGGCCGCGTCGAGGCCCGGCTCGGGGCCGAACCGGCCATCGACCTGCTGGTCAACAATGCCGGCTTCAGCACTGTCTCGGCCTTCGCCGATCTCACCTCGACCCAGGTCTCGGCCATTCTCGACCTGAATGTCACCGCGCTGGCCCGCCTCGCCTGGGCAGCCACCGGCCCCATGGCCAATCGTGGCAAGGGCACCGTCATCAATATCGGCTCAGTCGTTTCGGTGGCGCCGCTGCCCAATGCGGCGCTTTATGGCGCGACCAAAGCCTTCGTGCTGACGCTGACCCAGGCGCTCGAGGCCGAACTGGGCAGCAAGGGTCTGCGCTTCCAGGCCGTGCTCCCCGGCGCCACGCGCACCAATCTCTGGGCCAAATCCGGCCTTCCGGTCGAGCACCTGCCGCAGGAAATCGTGATGGAGACCGATGCCATGGTCGATGCTGCATTGGCCGGGTTCGACCAGGGCGAAGTGGTCACCATCCCTGCCCTCGTCGATGTGGATGGCTGGAACCAGTTTGAGACCGCTCGCCTGGCTCTCAACGGGAAGCTCTCCAGCGCCCAGCCCGCTTCGCGCTATCTCGCCTGAGCTAAGGCGGCGTTACGGCGCCGCCTTTCTCACTCGCCCTGGCCTCTGGTAACTTTTCGACATAGGCACATACATGTGCCTTACAACCCTCGGCAGACTATATTTTCACGCTCTCTTGAGCGAAAATTTCCGCCCCCCATATGCGGTTCCGGTCCAGCACCGGACCACCATCTGAGGGAGACCAGCGTGCGCACCGCCACCGTTCTTGCACTTGCCGCCACCATGGGGATGACCATGAGCACAGCAGCCTTTGCCCAGAGCCGCGATTTCGATCTCACCGGCTTTGATCGCGTCGACATAGCCACCGGCCTCGACGCCAGGGTGACCCTTGGCGACAGCTTCAGCGTCAGTGCGCAGTCCCGCAGCCAGGACGCGCTCGACAATCTACGGCTCACCGTCGAAGACGGCGTGTTGCAGGCCCGGTTCGAGCAGAGCTTTCTCGACTTCATCATCAGGGGTGGCCTGGTCGGCATGCTGCTGAGCAGCGGCAACGCCGTCACCGTCGACATCACCCTGCCCGCCCTGGCCGGCGTCAGCGCCAGCTCCGGCGCAGATGTCGACCTGCCCGGCATCAGGGCCGATCAGCTCGATCTCGACGCGTCGAGCGGCGCCGATATTTCAGCGAGCGACGCCGTGCTGGGTCATGTGAAGATCGCGTCATCCAGCGGCGCCGATATCGAGCTGTCCGGCACTGCCGAGACGGTTGACGCGGAGGCATCCAGCGGCGCGGGCATCGACGCGGAAGATCTGGTTGCCAGCACGGTCACCGTTGCCGCATCGAGCGGCGCCAGCCTGTCGGTGCATGCAACAGCCAGCCTGCGGGCCGAAGCCTCGAGCGGCGGCGACATCGGCGTTTCGGGCAATCCGGCAACCCGCGAGGTGGACGAATCGAGCGGTGGTGACGTCAATTTCGACGACTGAGCCAAGAAAAAGGGCGCCGCAGGGGCGCCCTTTCTGCATGATGGAAGGGACTATTTGGTCTTGCCGACCGGCGCTTCAACAGTCAATTCGAACCGCTCGCCGCCCTTGATGGTGACCGGGGTCTCGGTGACCGCATCACCCAGCCTCGTGGCGACGATATAGTCACCGGCAGCCAGCGTGGTCTGGAGGTCAGGACCGTAGCCAGAGTCGAAGGACGTGCGCGTGCCTTCGAGATTTTTGCTGGCGCTCAGGATTTCGACGAAATTGTCGCCCGGCGTCGTGACGGCGAGAATCCCGGCATCCATCACGATAGAGACCTCGATGCGTTCGCCCGTGGTGACGGTGAACGGCACTTCACCTTCTGCACCGCCCAGCCTGTAGGTGGCGACATAGTCGCCCTGCGGCAAATCGAACATTTTCTGGCCGCCATAGCCGGAGGCCACAGACTTGCGCGAACCGTCCAGCGCTGCCTTGGCCTCGACGATTTCGATGAAGATGTCGGCAGCGACCGGTGTGCCCGGAACATATTCCGAGACGATGCTCGCCGTGCCGGCGCCCACGATCACGTCTTCATCGATCGTCTCGCCCGCCTTGGCATCATAGGTTCGGGTAACCTTGGCCTCGCCGATCGATACATCGACTTCGAGCGCGCCGGCGGGAACCACGAGATCGATGTCGCCATAGCTGGTGGTGACATATTCGCCGGCATGGCGAATTTCGACCGTGGCATCCTCGTCCACATCGGCGCCTTCGCTAGCCATCGGATGCAGCTTGAGGATGGTGCCATTGATGACGAAATGCGGTGTTGCGACCTTGCCCGCTTCGATGGTCACCGGCTGCGAAGAGCTCGCATAACCCAGTGTGGCGGTCATGATGTAGTCGCCGGGCTCCAGCGTTTCCTTGAAAGTGGAATAATAGCCGGTGCCGACATACTCGCCCTTGCTGCCGTCGGCAGCCACTGTGTGCCACTCCCAGACCAGATCGGCGGCACCATCGACGATATCCGGGCCGCCTTCCGACAGCGAAGCCGTCGGCTTGAGATTGTAGTCTGCCACCGGCTCGGGGGCTGGCTCCGGCTCGGGGGCCGGTTCGGGCTCGGCCTGGGCCACTTCCGCCACCGTGGCGGTCAATGCATCAACCAGCGCCGCGCCATCATTGGCCGACAGATATTTGCCGCCGGTATTTTCGGCAAGGCAAGCCACCTGCTGGCCCTCCTCATCCGAGAGGCCAAAGCCCAGCACATGGGTGGTGAAGTCGATGCCCCGGGCCTCGAGATCCGAGGCCAGCTCGCACGGGTCGACCTCGCAGGTTTCCAGCCCGTCGGTAATCAGGATCACCGTGGCCTTCTGCTCGGTGAAGCTGAGGTCTTCTGCGGCAAGGCGCACCGCGTCGGAAATCGGCGTCATGCCCTTGGGGTTGATACCATCGGCGGCAGCAGCAATGGCCGCGCCGGTGCCCGTTGCCGGATCGACCAGCATCTCGATATCGGCGCAATTGCCCTTTTCGCGATGACCATAGGTCATGAAGCCCAGTTCAAGCTCGTCCGGCAGGGTCGCCAGCACAGAGCTCAGCGTTTCGCGCGCAATGGTGATGCGTGCCTTGCCCTCGATCTGCGCCCACATCGAGCCGGACCCGTCGAGCACGATGATGGCGCGCTCAGCCGCGACCGCCGGCAATGCCAGACCCAGCGCCGCGATGGCGCCGAGCACGAAGTATCGGATGATGCGCATGAATATTGCCCTCCAGCAAAGACAGTCCATTGTATCGGGGACTGCACAACAGCGCGCAATTCAAATCATCACCCGGATGACACCAGCATGAACGCTCTATTCAGCCGCCGTTGAACATTGCGGGTAAAGCCATGCCGCCGCGTTGCGCATCGCCCACAAAGGCAGGCCGCGCGATAGCGCCGCAGCGTGGAGAATTCCCATCGACGGCGGCACTGCTACGCTCTAGCTTGCCGCCATTGCCTGAACCCTGATTTTTCTGGATTTTGCCATGCCGGTCGGCGTGTACTATGCGGTCGTCGCCTACTCGGTCTATTCCTGCGGCGACGCCATTATCAAGGGTTTCGGCCAGAGCCTGTCGGTCTTCGAGATCGGCTTCTTCATCGCCCTGTTCAGCCTGATCCCAGCCGTCTTCGCCAAACCCAGGGGCGAGCGCTGGCGCGACAGTTTCAGGCTCACGCATAAGGGACTGGTGCATCTGCGCTCGTTCAGCGGCGTCGCCTCTTCGACGCTGGTCACCTATGCCTTCGTCACCATCCCCTTTGCCGAGACCTATTCGCTGGTCTTCATGATGCCGCTGTTCATCACCGTGATGTCGGTGCTGATCCTGAAGGAACGCGTCGATCTGGTGCGCTGGGCCATGCTGGCGCTCGGGCTGCTTGGCGTCATGCTGGTCGTGCGCCCGGGCTTTCGCGACCTGCAACTGGGCCATCTTGCGGCGCTGTGCTGCGCCTTTTTCGGCGCCACGTCGACGACGGTGCTGCGCATCATCGCGCCCAGCGAAAAGCGCGTCACCCTCATCGCCCTGCCCGCGATCTATCTGATCGTCGTCAATGCCGTGCTCATGGCGCCGGGCTTTGTTATGCCCACCATCCCCCAATTCGGCCTCCTGGCCGCCAGCGGGAGCCTCGTGGGCCTGGGCCATATCCTGCTGATCGCCGCCACCCGCAACGCCCCAGCCAGCCAGGTCGCGCCGCTCCAGTATGTCCAGATTATCTGGGCCATCGGGCTGGGCGCCTTCTTCTTTTTCGAATATCCGGGCCTGCTCGCCTATATCGGCCTGGCCGTCGTGGTGCTGTCGGGGCTGGTCAATGTGTTCATCGACGGCGCTCGCACCCGCATTGCCGGGCGCTTTGCCGAATACCGGGCCCGACGGCCCGGCTCGCCGACCGACATCACCGAAGTGCAAGGCCCGGAAATATAGTTCGGACCGGCCTTGCCCAGGCGTCGACGGTTAGCTCCGGCGCTTGTATGGTACGAACAATTCCATAGCCTTCCTCATACTTTCCGGATTTTCGATGCCTGTCGGCGTCCTTCTAGCATTCCTGGCCTATGCCAGCTTCTCGATGGCCGACGCGCTCATCAAGGTCACCGGCCCCACCATGTCGGTGTTCGAGATCGCGTTCTTCACGACGAGTTTCTCGATCATTCCCGCCATGCTGACCAAGCGCGGCGAGCGCTGGCGCGATCTCTACAAGCTCCGCCACCCCTGGCTGGTGCATCTGCGCTGCGCGACGGCCATCACCGGCACCGCCTGCGTCATGTATGCCTTCACCCATATTCCCTTCGCCGACGTCTATGCCATCGGCTTCCTGACGCCGATCGTGGTCACCATGCTGGGCGTGCTGGTGCTCAAGGAACATGTGGCCCTGCACCGCTGGCTGCTGCTGATCATCAGCTTTCTCGGCGTCGTGCTGGTGATCCGTCCCGGCGTGCGCGACCTGCAGCTGGGGCACCTGGCCATCTTCTGCAGCGTGTTTCTGGCCGGCGTCACCACCATTGTCCTGCGCCATATCGCGCCGCGCGAGCGCCGGGTGAGCCTCGTGGGCATCCAGGTGTTCTATTCCGGCCTGTTCAACGGCACATTGATGTTGCCCTACTTCGTCATGCCGTCACCCGAGCAACTGGCCGTCTTCGTCGGCATCGGCCTATTGGGGGGCACGGGCGGCCTGCTTCTGATCGCGGCAGCCAGGCGCACACCGGCCAATCTGGTGGCGCCGGTGCAGTATAGCCAGCTGATCTGGGCCATTGTCTTTGGCGCGGCCTTCTTCGGGGAGTATCCCGACTATGTCGCCGTTATCGGCCTCGTCATAGTGCTCGCGGCGGGTCTCGCCAACGTGCTGACCGAGAAGCTGAAAATCGTCTGGAAGCCGCGGCTGTTCTTCTTCCGAACCGGGCTTTAGCCGGAAGACAAACAAAAATCCCCGCCGGAGCGGGGATTTTCTTGTTCCGTTGTCCCTGTGGACCTAAAGCGCGGCGCGCACGGCGGCGATGGCCTCGGCGGCCTTGGAGCCGTCCGGCCCGCCGCCCTGCGCCATGTCGGGGCGGCCGCCGCCGCCCTGCCCGCCCAGCGCGGCCGTTGCCAGCTTGATCAGCTCGCCCGCGGCATAGCGCGCCGTCAGGTCCTCCGTCACGCCGATGGCCACGGTGCCCTTGCCGTCGTCGCCCTTGAGCACCACGGTGACGACGCCCGAGCCGATGCGCTTCTTCTCGCTGTCGACCAGGCCCTTCACGTCCTTGGCGGCAATGCCCTCGACGGTGCGGCCCACATAGGTGACGCCATTGACGGCCTCGTCTGCCGCGGCGGTGGCGCCGGAGCCGCTGCCGCCACCCAAAGCCAGCTTCTTGCGGGCATCGGTCAGTTCGCGCTCGATTTTCTTGATGTTGTCCTGCAGCGCCCCGATGCGATCGAGCACTTCGTGGCTGCCCGAGCGCAGCAGGCCCGCCGCCGAATTGACGATGGCCACATTGGTATTGCCGCGATGCCGCGCCGCCTTGCCGGTCAGCGCCTCGATGCGGCGCACTCCGGCGCCGACGGCGCTTTCGGCCACGATGGAGACGAGCCCAATATCGCCGGTGCGGCGCACATGGGTGCCACCACACAGTTCCACCGACCAGCCCAGGCCATTGCCGGTGGGCTCGCCCATGGCGACGACGCGGACTTCGTCGCCATACTTTTCGCCGAACAGGGCGCGGGCGCCCGATTCCTTGGCTTCCTCGACGCCCATCAGGCGCGTTTCGACCGGCGTGTTCTGCAGGATGATGGCATTGGCGATGTCTTCGACCTCGGCCATTTCCTGGTCGGTGACCGGCTTGGTATGGACGAAATCGAAGCGCAGGCGATCGGGCGACACCATCGAGCCCTTCTGGGCGACGTGATCGCCCAGCACGATGCGCAGCGCTTCGTGCAGCAGATGGGTGGCCGAGTGATTGGCGCGGATCGAGGAGCGGCGCTCGTGATCGACCAGCAGCGTCAGCGGCTGCCCGAGCTTGAGCGCACCCTCGGTGACGCTGACCTTGTGGGCAAAGACGCCGTGGAATTTCTGCGTGTCGGTGACAGTGGCGGCAACGCCCTCGCCCTTGAGCAGGCCGTAATCGCCGACCTGGCCACCGCTTTCGCCATAGAACGGCGTCTGGTTGACGACGACGAAGCCCTCTTCGCCGGCCGACAGGGACGCCACTTCCTTGCCGTCCTTGAGCAGCGCCTTGACCTCGCCTTCGGCCGTCTCGGTTTCATAGCCGAGGAATTCGGTCGGGCCGAGCTTGTCGGCAAGACCATACCAGACCGTATCGGTGGCAGCCTCGCCCGAACCGGACCAGCTCTTGCGGGCCTCGGCCTTCTGGGCGGCCATGGCGGCGTCAAAGCCCGGCTGATCGACGGTGATGCCGCGCAGGCGCAGGGCATCCTGGGTCAGGTCGAGCGGGAAGCCATAGGTGTCATAGAGCTTGAAGGCGGCGGCGCCATTGAGCACCGCGCCTTCTGTCATCTCGCTGGTCTCGGCATCGAGGATCTGCAACCCGCGGCCCAGCGTCTTGAGGAAGCGGCCTTCTTCGAGCCGCACGGTCTCGGCAATCATGGCTTCGCCACGGCTGAGTTCGGGATAGGCCTGGCCCATCTCGCGCACCAGGGTGGGAACCAGCTTGTAGATCACCGGCTCGTTGCTGCCGAGCAGGGTGGCATGGCGCATGGCGCGGCGCATGATGCGGCGCAGCACATAGCCGCGGCCTTCATTGGAGGGCAGCACGCCCTCGGCGATGAGGAAGCTCATCGAGCGCAGGTGATCGGCAATGACGCGTAGGCTGCGATTGCCCTCGCCATCGATATCGGCGCCGGTGGCATTGGCCGTGGCCGCGATCAGCGAGCGGAACAGGTCGATATCGTAATTGTCATGCACGCCCTGCATCACCGCAGCGACGCGCTCCAGGCCCATGCCGGTATCGATGGACGGGCGCGGCAGGCCGGTGCGGGAGCCGTCGCCATGCTGCTCATACTGCATGAACACCAGGTTCCAGATCTCGATCCAGCGGTCGCCATCTTCCTCGGGCGAGCCCGGCGGGCCACCCCAGATATGCTCGCCGTGATCGTAGAAGACCTCCGAGCACGGGCCGCAGGGGCCGGTATCGCCCATCTGCCAGAAGTTCGACTTGGCGCCGAGCCGCACGATGCGATCCTCGGAAAGGCCGGCAATCTTCTTCCACAGGTTCAGCGCCTCGTCATCGTCCTCGTAGACGGTGACCATCAGCTTATCCTTGGGTAGGCCCCAGTCGCGGGTGAGCAAGTTCCAGGCCAGCTCAATGGCGTGATCCTTGAAATAATCGCCGAACGAGAAATTGCCCAGCATTTCGAAGAAGGTGTGGTGGCGCGCGGTGAAGCCGACATTGTCGAGATCATTGTGCTTGCCGCCGGCGCGCACGCATTTCTGTGCCGTGGTGGCGCGCGAATAGGGTCGCTTTTCCACGCCGGTAAAAGTGTTCTTGAACTGCACCATGCCCGAATTGGTGAACATAAGCGTCGGGTCATTGCGCGGCACCAGCGGGCTCGACGGCACGGCCTCGTGACCATTGCGGGCAAAGTAGTCGACAAAGCTCGAACGGAGGTCGTTTACGCTGGTCATCACAAGGCTTTCATTGCGGAGAAAGGCGCCAGGCGCCGCAGAGAAGGTCGGCTGGCTTTCTATCGTGCACCCTGCGGGAATGTCCAGCATTGCGGCCCGGCGGAGGCCATTGCGGAACAAAAAAGAGGCACCGCCTGCGCGATGCCTCCGAAAATCCCTGCATGGGAAGAATGGCTTATTCGTCGTCGCTCACGACCTCGTCGTCGCCGCCGCCGGCCACCAGCAGCACTTCGCCCAACAGGCCCGAGCTTTCGCGCACGCCCTGTTCGATCGTGTTGGCGATCGCCGGATTGTCCTTGAGGAACTGGCGCGCATTCTCGCGGCCCTGCCCGAGACGCTGGCTGTCCCAGGAGAACCAGGCGCCGGACTTCTCGACAATGCCGGACTTGACGCCCAGATCGAGCAGTTCGCCCGTCTTGGAAATGCCTTCGCCATACATGATGTCAAACTCGACCTGGCGGAAGGGCGGGGCCAGCTTGTTCTTGACCACCTTCACGCGGGTCTGGTTGCCCACGATCTCTTCGCGATCCTTGAGCGCGCCGATGCGGCGGATGTCGAGGCGAACCGAGGCGTAGAACTTGAGCGCATTGCCGCCCGTCGTGGTCTCGGGCGAGCCATACATCACGCCGATCTTCATGCGGATCTGGTTGATGAAAATGACGAGGCACTTGGACTTGGAGATCGAGGAGGTCAGCTTGCGCATGGCCTGGCTCATCAGGCGGGCCTGCAGGCCGGGCAGCGCATCGCCCATCTCGCCTTCGAGTTCGGCCCGCGGCGTCAGCGCCGCCACCGAATCGATGACCAGCACGTCGATGGCGCCGGAGCGCACCAGCGTGTCGGTGATTTCGAGCGCCTGCTCGCCGGCATCGGGCTGGGAGATCAAGAGGTCATCGACATTGACGCCCAGCTTGCGGGCATAGATCGGATCGAGCGCATGTTCGGCGTCGACAAAGGCGCAGATGCCGCCGGCCTTCTGGGCCTCGGCGATGACATGCAGCGCCAGCGTGGTCTTGCCCGAGCTTTCCGGCCCGAAAATCTCGACGATACGCCCCTTGGGCAGGCCGCCGATGCCGAGCGCGATATCGAGGCCGAGCGATCCGGTGGAGATCGACTCCACCTCGATGGCAGAAGCCTCGCCCAGGCGCATGATCGAGCCCTTGCCGAAATTGCGCTCAATCTGGCTGAGCGCCGCGGCAAGTGCCTTTTCCTTATCCATCGAACCACCTTCAACCACACGAAGCGACGCGTTAGCCATCTGTTGTCTCCTTATTCCACGCTCTTGGAGGCCGCGCAACGCGCTGACGCCACAGGTGGTCATGCCCTGAATGTGCTCTATTTGTTCTCATTATGTTTCAACCCTGTCAAGGGACAAAATAAGAACATCCATTCACGGCGGAACAGAATCGCCTTGCCAAACTTGTCACACGCCGCGCGAGGATTCGCGACCGACTTGTAATAAGTATGATTTTTGGACTTGCCACTTCGGGGCAGGTTGCGCTTTATGCGGAACAATCGCGACACGGGCCCAGTGGAGGAGCCGCGCCATGAATCTGATCCAGTTCTTCGATGCCAATGGTGAGCGCGCTGTCGGCGCCGTGGACAACGGCACGGCCCGCACAGTCAATGGCGCGACCAGCGTCTATGCCCTGGCCATCAACGCCCTGTCCCGCCAGGGCGGGCTCGGCGCCCTGATCGCCGAAATGGGCCTCGGCGCAACCGTCGACCGCGACGCCATCCTGGCGGAGGGCCGCATGCTGGCCCCGGTCGACCATCCCGATCCGGCCCATCTCTATGTTACCGGCACGGGCCTGACCCATCTGGGCTCGGCCGCCACCCGCGACGCCATGCACACCGCCAACAGCGGCGCGGCAGAGACG
Organism: Devosia sp.; assembly: GCF_036676215.1. GTDB lineage: Bacteria > Pseudomonadota > Alphaproteobacteria > Rhizobiales > Devosiaceae > Devosia. Next base: position 41,677 of record NZ_JAKFDJ010000213.1, read on the forward strand.
GGCCTCACCGACACCATGAAAATGTTCCGCATGGGCCTGGAAGGCGGCAAGCCGGCCAATGGCCTCAAGGGCGTGCAACCCGAGTGGTTCTACAAGGGCAATGGCTATTCGGTGATCAATCCGGGCCACCCGATTCCCTCCCCGGGCTTCGCGCTCGACGCGGGCGAGGAGCCCGAGATTGCCGGCATCTACGTGATCGACAACAACGGCCAGCCGCGCCGGCTGGGTTTCGCCCTCGCCAACGAATTTTCCGACCACGTCACCGAGCGGGTCAACTATCTCTATCTGGCCCATTCCAAGCTCCGCGCCTGCGCCTTCGGGCCGGAACTGCGCGTCGGCGACCTGCCGGCCCATATCGAAGGCAAGTCGCGAATCTGGCGCGATGGCAAGGTGTTGTGGGAGAAACCTTTCCTTTCGGGTGAGGACAATATGAGCCACACCATAGCCAATCTGGAATACCACCACTTCAAATACGACCTGTTCCGCCACCCCGGCGACGTGCATGTGCACATGTTCGGCACGGCGACGCTGAGCTTTGCCGATGGCGTCAAAACTCAGCCGGACGACATCTTCGAAATCGAGGAAGCCCAGTTCGGCACGGCCCTGCGCAACCCGGTCCGCGTCGATACCGAACACCCGATGATCGTCGGCAATCTCTATTGATCTTGAAGCCTGCCAACTAACATGTCAGTTATCCCTCCGCCTGCTGGAGGGATAACATGACTGTTCGCGCTTTCGAAAAACGCCGGGTCGGGCGCACCGACCTGGAGGTGACCACACTGGGCCTGGGTGGCGCCTCGCTGGCCGGAATCTTCACCGGCGTCCCGGCCGAACAGGCCCGCGCTACCGTCGCCCATGCGCTGGACATGGGCATCACCTATGTCGATACCGCGCCGCAATATGGCCTGGGCCGTTCCGAACATCTGGTGGGCGACGCGCTGCGCCAGCGGCGCGACGGGGTGGTGCTGTCCAGCAAGGTCGGGCGCCTGCTCAAGCCCGTATCGGCGGCCGAGCAGGACAAGGGCGCCTGGGTCGATCCCCTGCCCTTCAATCAGGTCTATGACTATTCCTATGACGGCGTCATGCGCTCCTTCGAGGACAGCCTGCAGCGGCTTGGCATGAACTCGGTCGACATTCTCTACGTCCATGATATCGGGGTCGCGACCCATGGCGTGGAAGGCAACAAGCCGCTGTGGAACCAGCTGGCCACGGGCGGCTACAAGGCCCTGCGCGAGTTGCGGGACGCCGGCATCATCAAGGCCATTGGCCTCGGCGTCAATGAGTGGCAGGTGCTGATGGATGCCTTTGCGCTGGGCGATTGGGACGTCTTCCTGCTGGCCGGGCGCTATACGTTGCTGGAACAGACCTCGCTCGATCCATTCCTCACCACCTGCGTGGCGCGCGGCGCCTCGGTGGTCGTTGGCGGGCCATTCAATTCGGGCATCCTGGTGGGTGGCGACAAGTTCAACTATGCCAAGGCGCCCGAGGAGATCGTCGCCAAGGTCCGGGCCATCGACGCGGTCTGCCAGGAGTTCAACGTTCCCCTGCCCGCCGCCGCCCTGCAATTCCCGCTCACGCATCCTGCCGTGTGCAATGTCCTGCCCGGCCCACGCTCGCCGGCCGAACTGGACGGTATTCTCGACTGGTGGGACGTCAAGGTGCCGGGCGAGCTCTGGAGCGCCCTCGCGGCCAAGGGCCTGCTGGCCCCCGGCACGCCCATTCCCGGCGGTACGGCTTGACGCCAGCGCGGGCGGAGCGCAATATAACCTAACGGCTCTAGAACCTGAGAGTTATTGCCATGCCGAGCCCCGCTGCCCTCGACGCCACCTTCCAGGCGCTCGCCGACCCAACCCGGCGGGCCATCCTGGCGCGTCTGGCGCAGGGCGAGGCGTCTGTGATGGAACTGGCCGAACCCTTTGCCATGAGCCAACCAGGCATTTCCAAGCATCTCAAGGTGCTGGAAAAGGCTGGGCTGATCTCGCGCGGCCGTGATGCCCAGCGCCGCCCCTGCAAGCTCGAAGCGGGGCCCCTGGCCGAGGCAACGGGCTGGCTGATCGAATATCGCAAATTCTGGGAGACGCAGTTCGACCGGCTCGATGACCTGCTCGATGAGCTCAAGCGCCTCGAGGCCATGACCGGCAAGAACAACTGAGGAGAC
>NZ_JAKFDJ010000214.1:0-7932 GCF_036676215.1 Devosia sp.
GCCCGTGCCGGTGAAACGGTTCTGGCCCTGCGCGAGCACGAAGCCCTTGGAGGCAAAGGCCAGCGCCTGGCGCGCATTCTGCTCGACCATGAGAATGCCCACGCCCTCCTTGTTGACGCGGACGATGGTCTCGAAGATTTCAATCACGTAGCGCGGCGAAAGGCCGGCTGAGGGCTCGTCGAGCATCAGCAGCTTCGGCTTGCTCATCAGCGCCCGGCCCATGGCCACCATCTGCCGCTGTCCGCCCGACAGTTCACCCGCCGGCTGGCGCCGCTTTTCCGCCAGCACCGGGAACATCGCATAGACCCAAGCCATGGTTTCGGAGAAATCGTCGCGCCGGGTAAAGGCGCCCATTTCGAGGTTTTCCTCGACCGTCATCGAAGTGAAGACGTTCTTTTCCTGCGGCACGAAACTGAGCCCCTTGGGCACCAGCGCATCGGGCAGCGAATTGACGACATTCTCACCCAGAAATTCGATCGCGCCGCCGGTCACCTTGAGCAGGCCGAAAATGGCCTTGAGCGTGGTCGACTTGCCCGCCCCGTTCGGTCCCACGATGACGCCGATATCGCTTTGCTCGATGGCCATGTTGACGCCATTGAGGATCGGCGCGCCGCCATAACCGCCGACGACGTGCTTGAGTTCGATCAGAGCCATTAACGGGTCTCCCCAAAAAGTGGGAACCGGTTTTTGGAAAAGGGGACCCGCATCTAGGTCACCTCTACTGGGGTGCCGAAATAGGCTTCGACGATCTGTGGATTGGCGCGGATTTCGGCCATCGGGCCTTCGGCGATCTTTTCGCCCTGCGCCATCACGATCACCGGGTCGCAGAGCCGGCCGATCAAATCCATGTCGTGCTCGATGACGAAGAATGTATAGCCAAGTTCCCTGTTCATCCGTTCGATATTGGCGGCGAGGTCGTTGAGCAGCGTCTTGTTGACGCCCGCCGCCACCTCGTCGAGCAGCACCACCTTGGCATCGACCATCATGGTGCGGCCAAGTTCGAGCAGCTTTTTCTGCCCGCCCGACAGATTGCCCGCCAGTTCATTGCGCACATGGCCGAGCTTGAGGAAGTCGATGACGTCCAGCGCCTTCTTGCGCACCTCGGTCTCGCGCGACCTGGCTATGCCGGGGCGGAACCAGGCATTGCCCAAAAATTCGCCCGGCTGGTCGCCCGGCACCATCATCAGGTTTTCCAGCGCCGTCATGTTGGAGAATTCATGCGCGATCTGGAACGTGCGCAGCATGCCGGTGCGGAACAGCTGATGCGGCGGCAAGCCGGTGACATCGGCGCCGTCGAAGATCACCTGCCCCTCGTCGGGCACGATATTGCCGGCCACGATATTGAACAGCGTGGACTTGCCCGCCCCGTTCGGTCCGATCAACCCGGTGACCGAGCCGCGTCGCACCGACAGCGAGCAGTTGTTGACGGCGGTGAGCCCGCCAAAGCGTTTGCTGACGTTGCGAACGTCGATAACCAAGTCAGAGGACACCCAAACCGTCCCGATTCCTGAAGCCAAAGGTGCCCGGTTTAATCCGGGCGATTTTGAGGCATCTGCTCATAACAGGGAGATAGGGTCAACCTGACCGGCAGGTCAAAGGTAGGCGAGCACGGCGTCTGCTGTGGATTTGTTGTTGGCGCAGGGCACATCATAGAGCGTCGCCAGCCTTGTAAGCGCCTTGACGTCGACATCATGCGGCTGCGCCGAGAGCGGGTCGATGAAGAAAATCAGCACGTCGAGCCGCCCCTCGGCGATCATCGCACCCAGCTGCTGGTCCCCGCCCAAGGGGCCGCTCTTGAGCAGCGCGACCGGCAATCCGGTCGCTGCGATGACCCTTCCGCCGGTCGTCCCGGTACCCCAGAGTTCATGTTCGGTAAGCTTGTGCTTGTGCTGAACTGCCCAGGCGCACAATTCGTCCTTCTTGTCGTCATGCGCCACCAGGCCAATGCGTGCCATGCTGCCCTCCAAATGCAGGCAACTTACAAGCATGCTTCAGGCAAACAGGGCAATGGCCTCGCTGAGCAGGATGCCGATCCGGTCCACCGGAATATCGTCCCCCGGCCGCAGCCGCAGATAGCGGCCCTTCTTCAGCCCATCGCCCGCCAGCAGGCCCTCGCCGTTTTCGAGCAGCCGTCCATGCTCGAAATAGACCGAGACCCGATCCGCCTGTGGGAAGACCGAACAGACATGCCCTGCCCCGCCGTGGCGGAAATTGACCGATTTCCAGCCTGTCATCACCTTGCCGGAAAGGCCGGGATGCGCGGCAACGAGGGCTACCAGCCGCGCCGTCAGCTCGGCCACAGGCGGCGGCAGCGGCGCCACGAGATCAGCAAAGGCACCCGAATAGACGGGGTCGACAACGGATGTGAGCATGGCAGGATCCGGGTTTTGACGCCCTACGAACCTGTCATTGTCTCCTGACAGACTCTGTCAGCACACCCCGACGGATCGCCCTCACATGCGCGTAACGCAGCAGGTGGCTAGCCGGCCCGTTTGAAATAGGCGCCTGCCGCCGCTCTGAGACCGTCCACGAGACCGCGCGCGCCGGGCTCGCGCTCCGATGCCGCGCCGCCAAGGGTGAACACGCCGATCACCCGGTCGAGTTCGTTGGCCTGCGCTTCGGTCTGCTCGATGGCGGCGTTGGTTTGTTCCACCAGCGCCGCATTGTGCTGGGTCATCTCATCAAGCTGGCGAACCGCGACATTGACCTCGTCGATCGAGGCCGCCTGCTCGCGGCTGGCCCGCGCAATGCCGTCGAGCATGGTCGCGTTGGCACGGATCGCTTCCTGCACACCCACCAGCCGCTCGGCCGCGCTCGTCACTAGCCGCGTGCCGCCCTGCACCTCGGTGGCGCTCTGCTCGATCAGCGCCTTGACGTCCGCCGAGGCACTCGCGGCCGATTGTGCCAGCCGGCGCACTTCGACCGCAACCACGGCAAAGCCCTTGCCGGCGTCGCCGGCCCGCGCCGCTTCGACCGAGGCGTTCAATGCCAGCAGATTGGTCTGGAAAGCGATATCGTCGATCAGTCCGATAATGTTGGAAATCTTGGAGGAAGACTGGGTGATCCGATCCATGGCCTCGGTCGCCTCGCCCATCACCGCCCCGCTGGCTTCAGCCTCGGTCGAAACCGACCGTGCCCTCTGGCTGGCATCCTCGGCATGAGCCGCATTGTCCACTACCGTGCGGCTGAGCTGTTCGATCGCGGCGCTGGTTTCCTCGATGGTCGCGGCCTGCCGCGTCGTGCGCTCGGAAAGATCGTTCGCCCCCGAGAGGATTTCGCCCGTCGCGGTCTTGAGCGCGCCTGACGTGCCGCGCAATTGCGTGACGATCTGCCCCAGCTGTTCGGCAACACCATTGGTGTCGGTCTTGAGCTGGGCGAAGGCGCCCCTGTAGTCGCCATTCATGCGCTGGCTGAGATCGGCACGAGCCAGGGCGGCCAGCACACTGCCCGTTTCGGTCAGCCCACGATCGACGGTTGCCACCAGATCATTGACACCCTCTGCCAGCCGCCGCAGTTCGGGATCGGCCAGGTCGGTACCGACGCGCCGGGTGAAATCACCCTCGATTGCCGCGCCGACCACGGTGCCGATATCCTGCTGCAGTCCCTGGATGACGCTGACCTGCTGGGTGCGCTCCTCGGTCATGTCGAGCTCGGCCGCGCGCAGGTCGCGCATCCTGAGCCCATTGCCGCGGAACACTTCAACGGCCTCGGCCATATAGCCCAGCTCGTCGGCCCGCTCGAGCCCCGGCACGGCGATATCCAGCCTGTCTCCCGCGATCTCGGCCATGGCGTCGGTGAGGCGCGATATGGGGCGGGTAATGGTGCGCGCGACCAGCACGCTCACCAAGGCCGCCAGCGCCAGCAGCACCAGCCCGATGATCAGCATCGTGTTGCGCAGGCCCGTTGCGGGCGCCGAGATATCGGCCTGGCTTTCGAGCGCCACCACCGCCCAGCCGACGCCGCCGAAGCTCAGCGGCTCTGCCGCCGCGACATAGGCGGCGCCCGCGTGATGATCGAGCGCGCCCAGGGCCGCCGTGCCGCTCAGCGCCGCACCAACCGCCTCGCCCTGGATCGACAGGGTCATGGCATCATCGTCTGCGGTGATAGGTGAATTGTTGCGCGCCAGGCCATCCTGCCCGACGAGGAAGACTTCCCCGCTCGCCCCCAGGCCCTCGGTGCGATCGAGGACATCGCTGATGCGGCCGGTCGGCAGCTGGAACGCAATGACGCCGATCAGGAAGCCCTGGTCATGGACGGGCGCGGCGATGAAACTGGCCGCAGCACCGGCACTCGGGCCATAGGGTGCGAAATCCGAAAGGAAGACCTGCCCCTCCTCCGCCGCCATGGCGGCGCGCACCACCTTGCCCAGATCACTGTCGGCCCACGGCCCGCCGCCCTCGGCGAAATTGGTGGCGAAGTCGGCTTCCTTGAACACCGTATAGACGTTGTTGAAATCGGTATCGAACAGGAAGATGTCGTAATAGCCCCGATTCTGCAGCAGGTCGCGAAAGTCGGCATGCAGGTTGCGGTGGTGCAGGTCATAGACCGGCAGCTTGTCGGACGTGTCGAGCAGCAAGCGCTCGCCCGGGCCGTTCGGGTTCTGCGTGATATAGGCATCCTGGAGCAGTTCGGCTGGATCGCCCTGACCCGAGAGCGAGCGCATGGCACCTGAGAACGCGTCAATGGCAGCGGAGATTTCCGAGCGGCCTGAAAACACCGTCAGATCTTCGGCCACCTCCCTGAGATAGGCCTCGATAGCCGAATGCGCATTGGCCGCCGCGGCGCTCAGACGCTGCTCGGCCTGGCTGGTAACGATGGCATTGCTGGCAATATAGGCTGCAACCGCCAGGCTCGCCCCGGTCACCAGCGCGATCGCCACCACCATGGCCGGCAGTTTGAAGGCAAGTTTGAGCTGGGTCTTCATCGGGATTTCTTCCGCGGGCATGACGCGTCGGAATCATATGAAGAATATGGTTAAGGAAGCACTTCCAAGCACTTATCCAGAACGCCGCGACGCGGCCCGCGTGGAACGGGCCGCATCGGCGCTAGAACTCGCTCCAGTCGGTCGAGATCGCCGCATTGCCGTGGCTGAGATAGGTCTGCGCCGCCGAGCGAACCTTCTGAACGGCATTGCGGACCGGCGCCGGGGTGCGCTGTGGCGTCGCAGCAGGCTCACGCTGCGGCGTCACCGCGGGGGCGGCATCGAGCTTGAACACCTCCACCACCCGGTCGAGCTCGCTGGCCTGTGCCTCGGTCTGCTCGATCGCGGCATTGGTCTGTTCCACCAGCGCGGCATTGTGCTGGGTCATTTCGTCCAGCGTCCGCACCGCGACCGTGACCTCATCGATCGCGGCCGCCTGTTCGCGGCTCGCCTTGGCGATGGATTGCATCAGGCTTGCATTCTCGTTGACGGCAGCGAGCATGCTGGCCAGTTGGTCGGCGGCGTTGGACACAAGCCTGGAGCCGCCCTTGACCTCGTTGGCCGACTGCTCGATCAGCGCCTTGACGTCCGAGGAGGCGCTTGCAGCCGACTGCGCCAGGCGCCGCACTTCGACGGCCACCACCGCAAAGCCCTTACCCGCGTCACCGGCGCGCGCCGCTTCCACCGACGCGTTGAGCGCCAAGAGGTTGGTCTGGAAGGCAATGTCGTCGATCATGCCGATAATGTTGGAAATCTTGGCCGAGCTTGAGGTGATGCGCTCCATGGCCTGGTTCGCCTCGGTCATGGTGACCCCGCTCTGCGCCGCGCTCTGCGACACCGACTGGGCCTTGCCATTGGCATCCTCTGCCATCTGGGCATTGTCCGCCACGGTGGACGCCAGTTGCTCCATCGCCGCCGAGGTCTCCTCGATGGTCGCCGCCTGCTTGGTGGTCCGCTCGCTGAGATCGTTCATGCCGCTGAGGATTTCGCCTGTCGCCTGCTTCAGCGACCCCGAAATCTGCTTGGCGCCGCCCACGATTTCAGTGAGCTTTTCGCTCACCAGATTGGTATCGGCCTTGAGCCGGGCAAAGGCCCCCTGGTAATCCCCATGCATCCGCTGTGTCAGGTCGGTATCGGCCAGCGCTCCCAGCACCTTGCCGGTCTCGCCGATGCCACGGTCCACCGTTTCCACCAGATTGTTGACGCTTCCGGCGAGGGAATTGAGCTCGGGGTCGGGGAACTGCGCGTGCACGCGCTTGGAAAAGTCCCCGGCAATAGCCGCGTCCACCACCTCGCCAAAGGCCGCCTGTAGCGCCACCATCATGTCGGTGCGCTCGATGCGGCGGCGTTGCGAGGCGGCACGCTCCTCCTCGGTCATCGCGGTAACCTTGAGGCCATTTTCGCGGAACACTTCCACCGCCCGGGCCATCTCGCCGACTTCATTGCCGCGCGTGGTAAACGGCACCTCGGCGTCAAAATCACCCTCTGCGACCGTCTTCATGGTCTGCGCCAGTCGCGGCACCGATGCCATCATGAGCCGCGACAGTGCGTAACCGATGGTGCCCAGCACGCCCAGGGTCACGAGGCCCACTACGAGCAGCAATTTGAGCGTGTCATAGATCACGGCTTCCACGGCCGCCTTGTCGATGCCCACGAACAGGATGCCGACAGCCTTGCCGGTCTGGTCGACGATCGGCTGATAGGCCGTGTAGTAGGGCTTGCCGACAATATTGGCGTCGCCGAAATAGGTTTTGCCTTCCATCACCGAAGCATAGGCCGCGCTGGTCTGGCCCAGCGGCGTGCCCACAATGCGCGCGCCATCGTCGCCGACAATGGTGGTCGACATGCGCAGGAAGTCCTGACTGGCTTCATCCCAGCCGAAGATGGTCGCGGCCTCGCCGGTGATGCGGGCGATGGAATCGACGAGTTCGTCGTTCAGGAACTTCCGCGGCATAGCCCAGGTCGTGACCTTGTCGATACCGTTGTCTTCCAACCACGTCACTTCCGCCCCCGGCAGGCTGCCCTGGACAACGGTTGCCGCGGTCTTGAGGTTGGTCATCTGCTGAGCGAGCGCCACTTCGCGGGTCGACGCACTGAGGTTGATGTAGATGGCGGCCGTGACTACCGTCACCGAAACGATGATTGCCGAAATCACCAGCACGGCAATCATGGTGGTCAGCTTGATATTGCCGAAGAATTGGCCGACGCGATTGAACATGCCCGTTGCCCCAGAAGTCCCTGCGCGGAAGTAAAGTCTGTCCGCGCCTGTAGTCCGGAAAATTATCAGGCCAGGCTTAATCGAGTGTTTATCATGCCCGCTATCCGGGGCTCACGCCGGTTTGACAAGCGAACACGTAGCTATGCCCTTCTTTTGGCAGATCAATTTCAAACTTGTCGGACAAGTTGGCCGGCCCGAATCTGGGCCGAAATCGCGCCAGACATGAAAAACCCCGCGTCGCCTGAGCGCCGCGGGGCCCTGTAATCACGCTTGCCTGGAGGCTAGAACTCGCTCCAGTCCGGGGCCACTGCGGCGTTGCCATGCGTCTGAAGATTGGCCGAGGCAGCGGCCAGGCGCTGCTGCAGGCCGCGCGCACCCGTATTCGGTTCGGGCTGGCGTTCGCTGCGCATCGGCAGGGCGTCGTGCCGGGCGATGCGGAACACTTCCACGATCCGGTCGAGCTCGGTGGCCTGCGCCTCGGTCTGCTCGATGGCGGCATTGGTCTCTTCCACCAGCGCGGCATTGTGCTGGGTCATCTCGTCCATGGTCCGCACCGCAGTGGTGACTTCCTCAATCGCCGAGGCCTGTTCGCGGCTGTCATTGGCGATCGATTCCAGCAGCCCGTTATTGCCGCGCGCCGCCTCCAGCATCGTCTTGAGCTTGCCGGCCGCGTCGCCAACGAGCTTGGAACCCGAGCTTACTTCCCCTGCCGATTGCTCGATCAGCACCTTGACCTCGCTCGAGGCCTGCGCCGCCGACTGCGCGAGGCGCCGCACTTCCACCGCCACCACGG
>NZ_JAKFDJ010000215.1:0-41971 GCF_036676215.1 Devosia sp.
GCCCCGATCATGGTCGCCCTGGTGATGGCTCTTGCCGGAACCGGCGGGGCCAGTGCGCAGGCATGCATCGACAGCTCGGCCGAAATTCAGGCCCTCATCAGTGAGGGGCGGATCATGAGTCAGTATGACGCGGTCGCCGCCGCAGGCTATAGTGTCGACGAGGTACTGAACTACCGTCTGTGTGACGATGGTGGCCGGTATGTCTGGATCGTCGGCGTATTGAGTGCCGATGGGACTGCGCAAAACCTCACGGTCAGCGCAGAATAGTGTAACGGCGAATCGGCGGGGGGCCTCCATGCGTATTCTGGTTGTCGAAGACGATACCAATCTCAATCGCCAGCTCAAGGAAGCACTGACCGAAGCCGGCTATGCGGTGGACGTCGCCTTCGATGGCGAGGAGGGGCACTTCCTCGGCGATACCGAACCCTATGACGCCATCGTGCTCGATATTGGCCTGCCGCAGATGGACGGCCTGTCGGTGCTGGAGGAATGGCGCCGCGCCGGCAAGACCACGCCGGTGCTGCTGCTGACCGCCCGCGACCGCTGGAGCGACAAGGTGCAGGGCATCGACGCCGGCGCCGACGACTATGTCGCCAAGCCTTTCCACATGGAAGAAGTGCTGGCCCGCATCCGGGCTCTGGTGCGCCGCGCCGCGGGCCTGGCCTCCAACGAGATCGTCGCCGGCTCGGTGCGGCTCGACTCACGCTCCGGCAAGGTGACGGTCGACGGTCAGTCGGTAAAGCTGACCAGCCATGAATTGCGGCTGCTGAGCTACCTCATGCACCACAAGGGCAAGGTCATCTCGCGCACTGAACTGACCGAACACCTCTATGACCAGGATTTCGACCGCGACAGCAACACGATCGAAGTCTTTGTCGGTCGCCTGCGCAAGAAGCTGCCGGAAAACTGCATCGAGACGGTCCGGGGACTAGGCTATCAGATAGCCGAGGATTAGGCGCCTTATGGGCTTTTCCTGCGAAGAAGGTGCGGCGCCACCTCTCCCCCGGGGGGAGAGGTCGACCCTTTTGGGTCGGGTGAGGGGGCCTTTACTGTGTGCGGTGCAAGGGGAAGGCCCCCTCACCCGGCGCTACGCGCCGACCTCTCCCCCGAAGGGAGAGGTGAAGAGGCGGACCGTCTATGCGTAAAGGCTCCATTGCGGCGTCGCTGTTCTGGCTGTCGGCGGGCTGGCTGATCCTGGCGCTGGTGGCGACGGGCTTCCTGTTGACGGATCTTTATTCGCGGGCGCTCGATACCTCGCTGTCGGAAACGCTCGACTTCCATGTCGAGAGCCTGACCGGCGCCCTGCTGGAAACCGGCGACCCCATGAGCGAGGAGATCGCGCTGACCGATCCGCGGTTCGACCGGCCCCGCTCGGGCTGGTACTGGGCCATTCGCGATGCCGACGACACGCTCTACAACCTTTCGACCTCGGTGGTCGGCATCGACCTGCCGGCTCTGATGGGGCCGGCCGATGCGCGTGGCCGCCGCAGCGCCATTCTGGACGATGAGTTCGGCACCGAGATGCGCGTGGTGGAGCGCACGGTGACCGTGGCGCCGACCAGCTACCAGATCATCGTCACCGGAAATCTCAGCGAAATCCTTGAGCTGGTTGGCGAATTCCGCGGCCAGACCTTCATCGTGCTGGGCGCTGTGGGGGTAATGCTGGCCATCATGAGCGCTATCGTCGCGCGCTTTGCCATGCGCCCGATCGACCGGCTCAGTGCCGCCATCGAAAGCGTGCGCGAGGGCGAAAGCGTGACGGTCGGCGGCACCTATCCGCGCGAGATCGCCCCGCTGGCCGAGGAGGTCAACGAACTGCTGCGTTCCAATGCCCAGATCATCGAACGCGCCCGCAACCAGGTGGGCAATCTGGCCCACGGGCTGAAGACGCCAATCGCCGTGTTGCGCAACGAGGCCACCACCAAGAAGGGTGCGCTGGCCGATGTGGTGATGAGCGAGAGCGAGAAGATGAGCACCATGGTGGCCACCTATCTCGAGCGGGCGCGGCTGGCTGCCCGCACCTCGGTCGTCGGCAAGAAGGCCGATCCGACCATGATCATGCTGCGGCTGTCGCGGGTGATGCGGAAAATCCATCCCGACTGCACCATTGCCTTCCAGCGGCCGGACGCCTCGCTGCCCTGGTTCCGTGGCGACGAAGCCGATCTTGAGGAAATGGCCGGCAATCTGCTGGACAATGCCTGCAAATGGTCCAAGGGTCAGGTGGGGGTTCGCCTCTCGGGCGAACGTGGCGAAACCGGCACCATGCTACTGATTCGCATTGACGATAATGGTCCCGGCCTGTCCGAGGAAGACGCCCAGAAAGCGTTGCGCCGCGGTGTCAGGCTGGACGAGAAAACACCGGGTAGCGGCTTGGGGCTCGATATCGTCAAGGAACTGGTGGATGTGTACGGCGGCAGCCTGGCCCTCAAGCGTTCTGCGCTGGGCGGCATGCTGGCGGAACTGCGCCTGCCGACGGCCCGGTTGGGCAGCATGGCGCGGCCCAATGCAACCTGACGCACTTTCGCCGCATTACGACAACATGAGCCTTTATATCGTCCAAGAGGTTGCAACACCCATGAACCGCATCGCCCTTCTCGCCACCCCGCTGCTTGCCCTGACCCTGGCTGCCTGTTCCAGCACCGGTCCGACCCAGGTGGCCCAGGCGCCGATGGTGGCAGCACCGGTTGCCCGCCCCTTGGTGGCTACCCCGGCCCAGGCAACCCAGCAGGCATTGCTGACCACCAGCATTGCCAACGGCTTTGTCGATCCGGCCGCCCTTGCGGTCATGACGGCCAAGGATTCCGCCGAAGCCAATAGCGCACAGTTCTATGCCCTGCAGTTCGGCCGCCCCGGCGCGCCGCGGCAGTGGGCGGGCGACAAGGGCACGACCGGCACCGTGGCCGTCGGCCCCTATGTGCGGGTCAACAATCTCGACTGTCGCGATTTCACCCATACGGTCAAAACCAATGGCCAGGACTATGTGAAAAAAGGCACGGCCTGCCGCGAGCAGAACGGCAACTGGGCCGTGGTGCAGGGCGCAGCCTGACTCCAAACCTTAGTCGCGGCGGATATGGATTGTTTACCAACGGCCTATAGGGTTTGACGGTAAGTATCCGAACCCCCCTGCGTCGATGTCTCAAGCTGCCAATCATTCCGACACGCCGGCCTCTGCCACAACCCGCCGGGCCAGCCGCACCGCCGGCCGTCCTTTCGCGGGGATTGTCGACATGGTTGTCGTCCAGGACCCGGTGCAGTTTCCGTTCGCCGGTTCGATCTCGCGCGGCCATGCCGATGCCGCCTGGACCTGGGTTCATCGGGATCTCTGCGCCGATCTGATTGCTGCTGATCGCATCGCCGACGGCACATTCTCGGCCGCCGATGTGGAAGCCGTCATGCCGCAGATTCTGCTGCGCATGAAAGATGGCATCGCCGCCGCTGCGGCCGATCCGGACAAGGATCGGCGCCTGCGCGCCACTTTGGGCAGCACCGATGCCCGCGATGCGCTGCCGGCCATCATGATGGCGTTGCGCAGCCGCGCTCTGCTGGTCAAGGCCACCGCGTTCGGCAAGGCGCTCAATGCCATCACCGAAGATGCCGCTCTGGGCACGGCGCTGCAGTCCATGCCGCTGAAGGACCAGGCATTGGCCGCCTTGCTGTTTCATGTCGCCATGGGGCAGGTCGCCAATCCCAGCCGGCTTGTCACCACCATCATCAGAATCTCTGGCAATGCCACCGAAGCTGCGGTGATCCGCATGGGTTTCAGTCCGGTGATCGACGCGATCCTGGCGCATGCGCAGAATCAGCTATTCGTGCTGCAGCCCTCGGGACCCTTCGCCGATATCGACCTGATCTGCCGGAGTCTCGACCGGTTTCATCGCCTGGTCCGCTCGCTCACCGGCTATATCGAATTTGCCCGCGGCAGCCGCTGGGCCATGGTGCTGGCCGCCGTCACCAAGCAGGTGTCGGACCGCATCGAGCCGCGTCTGCGCGATGTGGTGTCCGACCTCAACCAGGCCATGCGCCGCGGCCGTGAGGGCAGCGACCGGATCGACGAGGACCGCATGCTGGCCGCCATCAATGGCGTCTACCTGCTGGCCACCGTCCGCGAGTGCCGCGATTCACTGGCGCTCAACGCGCTGTTCGACCAGGCCTGGAGTCAGTCCGGCCAGGCGCTGGAAGTCCATCTGCAGCGCAATCTCGACCTGATCCGGCAAAACCCGGATGACGCGCCGACCAGTGTGCGGCTCGACGCCGGCATCAAGATGGCCGAAGTCCGCTTCAATCCGGAATATGCCGAGACGCTAAGGCGCGCCCGCGCCGCCGCCGAGCGCCGCAGCTAGGTCCATTCCATCGCGATAGGGCGCAAGCAACCGGATGCCGGTGGCACGCCCCGGTTCCCGCGCGCTGACGGTTTGCCCTGTTGTGCCTGTCACCAGGGCGACAGCGGTACCGTTGATGCTGCGGACCACCACGCCGATGGCGCGGAGCGGATCGGTCGCGTCGGGATTGGCATGGATCAGCGTGCCGGGCTCCAGCACCCGTTTTTCATCAGGCACCACCACCCATAGCTCGGCCCCTTGGTAACGACCGACTAGATAGGGCGGCGGCAGGGGCAGGGGCGTGGTTGAACGTCTGGGTTCGCCGTTATTCTCGCCCGCGATACCAACCATGGCGACGCGCTCCTGCGCCACGATGCCGGCGCTCGCCGCAGGGATAGCGCCGAGTTGAACGCCGGCGGCGATATCGGCGATGGCGAGCGGCTGCGGCGTATCGGCCAGTGACCAGCCGGTGGGCCTTGGCGCAAAGGGCAGCCAGCCCGGCCAGCGCGACCGGACGGGACGGGGCCTTTCGAGATAGTGCCGACCGGAATCGAGAAAGGCGGGTTGTCCGCCATCCTCGGGCAGGTCCCCGATGGGGGCGGCGCCGTCCGGCGTTTCGTAGAGCGGATCGATCAGCAGGTCATCGACGGGATGGCGGTCGCGGCCCAGCAGGGCATCGACGGCATCATCCCCGCTGGCAAGGCAGGCGCGGCTGGTGAACCAGCCGGCGGCGCTGCCGGCCAGGGCGATGCCCGGTGGGCCGCTCAGCGGTTCGAGGCGGGCATAAGTGGCGTTCCAGCCGCTCTCTCCACCCGCCATGTGCCAGAGTGTCAGGTCGGGCTGCCAGCCGCCGCAGGTGATCAGCCGATCCACCATGAGCGACGGTTCTGGCCGCGAAAACCCGTCCATAGCCAGCTGCGGCCGGGCCATGAGACCCTGGCGCTTCGGCGCCGGAGCCGCGGATGCGGCAATGGTTCCCGGCGCCAGCGTAATGCCGTAGGCCTTGGAAAACTCGATGAAGCGCGATTGCGGCCTTGGCCGCGAGTCGATGATGCGGGGCACTGCGATGCCGGCATCTTCGGCCAGCATGGCGAGGCGATAGGCCGGACTGCTGCTGGTGGCAAAGAGCGCGGAGAGGCCGGCCCAGACGCCATAATGATGCGCCAGCTCGAACGCCTCCAGCGTGCCCACCACGCCAGGCAGGCGATTGCCCGGAAACACCGGCAACCGCTCCAGCGCACCCGTCGCCAATACGATACGGGGCGCCCTGATATCGATGACCCGCCCGGCCGGCGTGCCGTCCCGCATCTCCACCTGGTGCAGACGCACCACGCCGGGTCGCAGCCCGAACACTTCGGCACCGGTGAGCACGGTGATCGCATCGGCCTTGCCGATCGACTCGATCAGGCGGGCGATGTTGTGATCGGGCGTCTCCTCGCCCTCCTGCGTGCCGAACAGCCGGGCATTGCCGCCCAGCCGGGGCGTCGCTTCGATCAGCACCACGCGCAGGCCGTGCCTGGCTGCCGCCAGCGCTGCTGCCATGCCCGCCACGCCTCCACCCACCACGACCAGATCTATTTGCGGCCCGGGCTCGCCTTGCATGCCCAGCCATGGCCGGGGCAGTGGATCGGCTTGGTTGAGATCGAGCCCCAGCGACTCACTGCCAAGCCACAACAGTCGCGCCAGGGCGCCGCTCTTCTGCCTGCGGCCGAGCGTGAGGTATTCGGCGCCCTCGGTGGCTGGCGTGCGCTCCATCGGCAGCGTCCGCTGCGGATCGCGGAGCAGGGCCGCGAAGGTGATGGCCGGCGCATGGCGGGCCGATAGCGCCAGGGGCACGCCGCCGCGTTTGCCGGCCGAGCCAATGCCCGATGCCAGCACGGCGCTCAGTACCGTGTCGCCGACGAAGCCGGATATCAGCCGCCCATCGAGCCGGAACTGCAGCGGCCGCCCGCGGTCTATGGCGCTGCCCTGCAACGGATGGTCGCTCTGCGCGCCAAGGCGGTTGGGATTGTTCCTCATGGCTTGGCGCCCACCTCGGCAACCGATGAGGGGGCCGTCGCGCGATCGACGAGCCGAGCACCGAGCCAGGCGCTTTCCGCTGGTGCAGCAATCCCCGACAGCCAGCGCGCAATCAGTGGCGCGAAGAACGCCCCGGTCGACCCAAATCCGGCGAGCACATCCGGCCCCCCGCCATTGATCCGCCCCACGGCCGGCGCCGCATCGCTGGTGGTCAGTATCGCATAGCTCGATTGGCCCGCCTGCCGAAATGTGTGGGTGGGTCCCAGAAGTTCCCCCAGCGCGGCTGCAAATGGATCGATAGCGCCGGGCCCCATCGCGGTAATGCCGCGATCCTGTCGCTGCACCAGAGTGAGCCCGCTATCGAGCTGACAGGCCACCGGCGCGATGATGGCCTGGGTCGGTTCGGTAAAGATGGTACTCGCCACCTGGCGGGTCAGCAGGGCAGGCCACTGCGCGGCCGGCATATGGCCGATGATGGCCGCGTGGTCCGCCAGCACAGTCTGCCCGATCTCGATCCGCGCATCGCCCGATACCAGCTGGGCGCTGCCATCGGCCCTGACGTCGAGCCGCTCACCGTCGCCGAGGCGGCGCACCTTGTGCTGGGTGAGCCATCTGTCGAGACCCGGTTCAAGCGTCGGCCGATGCAGCAGCACCGCGTCCCGCAGCAGCAGGCCCTCGCGTCCACTCCCGAGAAGGCTGGCCGGCACCGGCTCGGCGCCGTGTCCGAAGGCCAGGGCCATGTACCGGACATGCACGAGCGCTTCCTTGCCCGCCGCTGTGCTGGCGAAGAATACCGGATCGACCCGCGACCACGCACCCCGCCCGCCGATGCGCGAGATGAGCTTGAGCGTCTCGGGCAGGCCAGTCTTCAGCAGGGCCCAGGTTTCGGGCCGGGTCAGCGGCGCCACCGACAGGTCGATGCCGCGCGGCAGGCGATAGCCCGATTGGCTTTCGCCAGAAAACACCACGCTTTTGCCATGCACCGACGCCAGCAATCCCGCCACGAGGCGGGCCAGGGGCGTGGAGCCGATGATGGCAAAGTCGATTGGGGCTTCGGTCATGCCCCGGCGCGGGCCTGTGGCAATGCGTCCGCCTCAACGATGCGTGTTTCGGTGGTTTTTCGCGGCATTGGGCTTATAGATGACGCTTCCTTGCCGCGTGCCGGCGTCAAGCGTCCAGGGCCCATGCTTTTCTGGTTCATCGCCACTGCCATTACCGCCATTGCCTGCGCTGCACTTTTCTACGCAGCCGGCCGGCGCATGGTCAACTTAAGCGATCCTGATTTGGACGATGCCAACAGTCATTTTCGCCTTGTATTGGCTGGGATCGACACCGATCTGGCCGCCGGCAAGCTGGGCGAGGCCGAAGCGGAGGCCGCGCGCGGCGAGCTGGCGCGCGAAATCCTGCGGCTCAAGGCCGAGGCTGGACGCGTGGCTCGCCGTTCCCTCAATTTCGGCCGCCCGGCGCTATTGGCGGGCCTGGGCGCCGTCGCGGTGCTGGCATTGGGCCTTTATGGCCTGCTCGGCAGCCCGAATACGCCCGGCCAGCCGCTGGCGAGCCGGGCCGACGTCGCGGCGCAATCCATCGATCTCGACGCGGCCATTGCCCGCATCGAAGCCCAGCTCACCGCCAATCCCGACGATCTGCGCGGCTGGACCGTCATCGCGCCCGCCTATCTCGAACTGCGCCGCTTTGCCGATGCCGCGCGGGCCTATCGCCGCATCATCGAACTGAGCGAGGCGACGCCGGACCTGCTGACCAGCCTCGCCGAGGCGCTGATGCTCGATGCCGGCGGCGCCGGTTCGGCCGAAGCCATGGACCTGCTGCGCCAGGCGGCCGCCGCCGATCCAGGCCATGTCCTCTCCCGGCTCTATATCGCCGCCGAGCTGACCCGCGCCGAACAGTATCCCGAGGCTGCCGCCGCCTGGCAGGCCGCTTTGGCGCTGTCGCAGGGCGATGAGCCCTGGCTGGCTGCGGCGCAGCAGGGTCTTGCCGTGGCGCAGAATGGGGGCGTGGCCCCCGCCAATGATGCCGAGGCCGAGATGATCGGCCAGATGGTCACCGGCCTTGCCGAACGCCTCGCGGCCGAGGGCGGCAGCGTCGAGGAATGGACGCAATTGGTGCGCGCCTATCTGGTGCTCGGCGACGTCGCCAGCGCCCAGGGCGCCTATGGCGATGCCGTGGCCGCCTATCCCCAGGCCTTCGACCGCGGCGAACTCGATACGCTGGCGCTCGGCGCCGGCCTCACCCTGAATGGAGTCCAGCCATGAGCATGCAAAATGCCGTCCGCAAGAAGGGCTGGTCGCGCAAGCAGAAGCGGCTGGCGCTTATTGCCGGCCTGGCTCTGGTGCTGGCGCTGGCGACGACCCTGGTACTGCTCGCCCTGCGCGACCAGATCGTGTTCTTCTATTCGCCCTCCGACGTGGTCGCCCGCGAGGTCGCCGCCGGCCAGCCGATACGGCTGGGCGGGCTGGTCAAGGACGGCTCCTGGGTCCGCGACGGGCAGGACAACAGCTTCGTCGTCACCGATGGCGCCGCCGATATCGTGGCGCAATATACCGGCATCCTGCCCGACCTGTTCCGTGAAGGGCAGGGCGTCGTCGCCGAGGGCAGCCTTGGCCCCGATGGCTCGTTCATCGCCACCAATGTGCTGGCCAAGCACGACGAAAACTACATCCCCAAGGAAGTCGTCGACGCCCTCAAGGCCAGCGGCGAATGGCGGCCGGAGACGGGGCAGTGATGGGGTTGTGCGGGCAAGGCACCCCTTCACCTCTCCCTTTGGGGGAGAGGTCGGCGCAACCGCGCCGGGTGAGGGGGCCTTTACTGGGTGAGGTGTCAGGGGAAGGCCCCCTCACCCGGCCCAAGAGGGCCGACCTCTCCCCCAAAGGGAGAGGTGGAGAACACCCATGAGCATCGAACTCGGCCACTTCGCTCTCATCCTCGCCTTTGCCATTGCCGCGGTCTCAACCGTGGGCGGCTACACCTTCTGGCGCTCCGGCCAGCGCATCGCGCTGGTGCTGAGCCAGGGCGCCATACTGCAATTTGTGCTGGTGGCCGTGGCCTTTGCCGCGCTGATCCAGGCTTTCGTCACCTCCGATTTCAGCCTGCTGCTCGCTGCCAGCCATTCCCATTCGCTCAAGCCTTTGATCTTCAAGATCTCCGGCGTCTGGGGCAATCATGAAGGCTCCATGGTGCTGTGGATATTCATCCTCGTCGCCTTCGGCGCCATGGTCGCCGCCTTCGGCCGCCGCCTGCCCGGTGATCTGCTGGCGCTGGTGCTGGCCACCCAGAGCCTGCTGACCGCCGCCTTTGCCGGCTTCACGCTCTTTACCTCCAATCCCTTCGCCCGCCTGATCCCGGCGCCCATCGAGGGCAATGACCTCAATCCGGTGCTGCAGGATATCGGCCTCGCTATCCATCCGCCGCTGCTCTATGCCGGCTATGTCGGCTTTTCGATCTGCTTTTCCTTTGCCATTGCGGCGCTGATCTCGGGTCGCATCGACCAGGCCTGGGCGCGCTGGGTGCGGCCCTGGGCCATGCTGAGCTGGACCTTCCTGACCCTGGGCATCGCCATGGGCTCCTACTGGGCCTATTACGAGCTTGGCTGGGGCGGCTGGTGGTTCTGGGACCCGGTGGAAAATGCCAGCTTCATGCCCTGGCTGGCCGGCACGGCGCTGCTGCATTCGGCTTTGGTGATGGAAAAGCGCAATGCGCTCAAGATCTGGACGATCTTTCTGTCCATCATCACCTTTTCGCTGTCGCTGCTCGGCACTTTCCTGGTGCGCTCGGGCATTTTGACCTCGGTCCATACCTTTGCCAGCGATCCCACCCGCGGCCTCGTCATCCTGACGCTGCTGGCCGTGGTCATCGGCGGCGCATTTTTCCTCTTCGCGCTGCGCGCCGCGACGTTGCGTCAGGGCGGCCTCTTCGCGCCGGTCAGCCGCGAGGGCGCGTTGATCCTCAACAACCTGTTCCTCGCTACTGCCGTCGGCGCAGTTCTGGTCGGCACGCTCTATCCGCTCCTGCTCGATGCCTTGACCGGCACCAGCATTTCGGTGGGCGCACCCTTCTTCAACCTCACCTTCGGGGCGCTGATGGCGCCGCTGCTGCTGGTGCTGCCTTTCGGGCCGCTGCTGGCCTGGAAGCGCGCCGATATCGTCAGCGCCGCCCAGCGACTGATCGGCGCGGCAGCGCTCGCCATCTTCGTCACCATCCTGATTTCGGCGCTGGGCGGGGTCTCCATCTCGCTGGCGCCGCTGGGCCTGCTGCTCGGCTTCTGGGTGGCCTTCGGCGCCATTGCCGAACTGGTGGACCGCAGCCGGCTCGGCCGCATTCCACTGGCCGAAAGCCGTCGTCGTCTCGTCGGCCTGCCGCGCTCGGCCTGGTCGACCGCCATCGCCCATTTCGGCGTCGGCGTGACCGTCTTGGGCATCGTCGCCACCACGGCCTGGGAAACCGAGCTGGTGACCACGCTCAATCCGGGCGAAAGCGCCACGCTTGCCGGCTACACCATCGCCTTTGACGACTTCCAGCAGGTGCAAGGCCCCAACTATATCTCCGATCAGGGCAGCTTCACCGTCACCGCCCCCGACGGCGGCACGCGCCAGCTGCTGGCCGACCGCCGCAGCTATGTCGCCAGCGGCATGCCGACCACCGAGGCCGCCATCGAGACCTATGGCTTCTCCCAGCTCTATCTGCAGCTCGGCGAGCCGCTGGAAGACACCCATGTCATCCGCGTCTGGCACAAGCCCTATATTACCCTGATCTGGCTGGGCGCGCTGCTGATGGCGCTGGCCGGCATCCTGTCGCTGACCGACCGTAAGCTGCGGGTCGGCGCACCCCGCCGCGCTGCCCGGCCTGTTTCGGAGCCCGCCCAATGAACTGGCTGCGCACCCTGCTATTCGCTCTGCTGCTGGCCGCGCCGGTTGCCGCCCTCAGCCCGGATGAAGTCCTGCCCGATCCGGTGCTGGAACAGCGCGCCCGCGATATCTCGGCCGGCCTGCGCTGCCTCGTCTGCCAGAACCAGTCGATCGACGATAGCGACGCCGATCTCGCCAAGGACCTGCGCGTCCTCGTGCGCGAGCGGCTGGTCGCCGGCGATAGCGACGAGGCGGTGCGCCAGTTTCTTGTCGACCGCTACGGCGAATATGTGCTGCTCAATCCGAGGGTGGCGGGCCACACCATCCTGCTGTGGATCGCCGCGCCGATGCTGCTGATCGCGGGGCTGGGCACGCTGTTCGTGGTCGGGCGCCGCCGGCGGGTGGTCGAATCAGGCTTGAGTGCCGAAGAGCAGGCGGCGCTGGACGAGTTGCGCTAGTTCGGAGATGTTGGCGCCAGAACTCCCCCCTCGCCACGCACCCGGTCCTCACCAGTGATTGTCAACATACCGCTGATCCTAGAGTGTCTTGAGGAGTGGAGCTCAAAGGAAGAGCAAGAAAGACTCTGGCTTTCCGACGGGTCGTCAGGGTTTGTGGGGTCGGCGGTAGAGGCTTACGAGGGCCTCTTTGGCGACAGCAATCTGAAGGACGCCATTGACGGAGGAGCGGTCCAACTGCCCAGCCAGGTACTTGACGGGCTTGCGCAATTAGAGGCCGCGCTCGATCTGCTGGATTTGTACAGTCGCCCGAAGGGGCTCATCGACCACCCCGGCATGATCGCGGTGCGCCAAATCGCCGGCGAGTTGCTGAATGCATTCAGGAGCATTGGGACGGACGGCCGGCCCGCCTAAGCCCGCCGCAATCTCTGCCCCATTCCCGCCGCCAACATTGCCAAGGTTTAATGTTGGCGCAACCTCTCAGAAAGCTGACTCGTTCCATATCTAGTCCCACAAGCTGTTGAGGGCTTGCGAAGGAGTTTTATATGCGCTCGACCATTCTGAAGCGTACCAGCCGCTGGCTCGGGGCCTCTGCCCTGGCGCTGCTGGTTGGTATCGGCGGTGTCTCCACCGCCTTCGTCATGACCGGCCAGACGGCCACTGCCCAGGTGCAGAACGCTGCCCAGATCGTCGTTCCGGAGGCCATCCAGCCGCAGGCCGGCTTTGCTGACCTCGTGGAAGCGGTCAAGCCGGCCGTAGTCTCCATCCTCGTCGAGGCTGAGGAAAGCCCGCGCTCCATGCAGCGCGGCGGCGGCCGCGAGTTCAATTTCGATTTCCCCGACCTGCCCGAAGGCCATCCCTTCCGGGATTTCTTTGACCAGTTCGGTGACCAGTTCGGCGAACAGGGTCCCCGTGGCGGCCAGGAGCGCGCGCCGCGCCAGTTCATGGCAGCCGGTTCCGGCTTCGTGATTTCGGCTGATGGCTATGTCGTCACCAACAATCACGTCGTTGAAAACGCCACCAAGGTCACCGTCGCGTTCGACGACGGCACTGAGCAGGTTGCCGAGATCATCGGCACCGACGAACGCACTGATCTGGCCGTGCTCAAGATCGAAGGCACCGACCTGCCATTCGTCAACTTCGAGACCGAATCCAGCCGCGTTGGCGACTGGGTGGTTGCCGTGGGCAATCCCTTCGGTCTTGGCGGCACCGTCACCGTTGGCGTCATCTCCGGTTCCGGCCGCAATATCGGCGGCTCCAACTATGGCGATTTCCTGCAGATCGACGCGGCCGTGAATACCGGCAATTCGGGCGGCCCGGCCTTCAACACCAAGGGTGAAGTGGTCGGCGTCAATACCGCCATCTATTCGCCCAATGGCGGCAATGTCGGCATCGCCTTTGCCATCCCCGCCGCCACCGTCAAGGGCATCGTCCAGCAGCTCATCGAAGATGGCTCTGTCACCCGTGGCTATCTCGGCGTCGGCATCCAGGACGTGAACCGTGACATCGCCGACGGCGCCGGCCTTGCCGAAGCCAAGGGCGCCATCGTCAGCAATGTCGCCGAGGACGGCCCGGCCGGTCCGGCTGGCGTCAAGTCCGGCGACATCATCACCGCCGTTGACGGCGACCCGATCGATGACGCGCTCGACCTCAGCCGCACCATTGCCGGCAAGTCCCCGGATTCGACCGTCGAGCTGACCGTCTGGCGCGATGGCGCCGAGACCACGCTGTCGGTCCAGCTCGGTACGCTGAGCGAACAAGCCGCGGCCCAGGCCGATCCGGCCCAGCCGCCGGTCCCGCAGGCTCCCCTGCCGGAAGAGTCGAGCGTCGGCCTGACCCTGGTTCCCAACGCTGACGGTTCGGGGGGTCTGCTGATCCAGAATGTCGATCCTGAATCGGCCGCCGCCGAAAAGGGCCTCGCCGTCGGTGATGCGATCCTCGAAGTCAACAATACGCCGGTGAATTCCCTCGAGGAATTCGAGGCGGCACTTGACGCGGTCAAGGCTCAGGGGCGCAATACCGCCCTGGTCAAGGCCAGCCGCGACGGCAACGAGACCTTCATCGGTCTGCCGCTGAGCGAGTAGCACTCAAAGGCCCCGGGGTTTGCCCCGGGGCCGCCTGCAACTGCATGGAGCGTCGCGGTGAAGATTTTGCTGATCGAAGATGATCGCGAGGCCGCGAGCTACCTGATCCAGGCCCTCGATGAGGCCGGACATATCACCCACCACGCCGCCGATGGCGAAACCGGCTATGCCATGGCCTCGGGCATGGACTATGACGTGCTCATCGTCGACCGCATGTTGCCGCGCCGCGATGGCCTCTCCATCGTCGAATCCCTGCGCGCCGAAGACGACAAGACCCCTGTGCTCATCCTCTCCGCCCTGGGCGAAGTCGACGACCGGGTGACCGGGCTCCGCGCCGGCGGCGATGACTATCTCACCAAGCCCTATGCCTTCACCGAGCTTTTGGCCCGGGTCGAAGTGCTGGCTCGCCGCTCCAGCCCCTCGGAAGCGGCCACCAGCTACCAGGTGGGCGGGCTGGCGCTCGATCGACTCTCCCGCAAGGTCGAGCGCGAAGGCGAAACCATCCTGCTGCAGCCGCGCGAATTCCGCCTGCTCGAATATCTGATGAAGAATGCCGGCAAGGTGGTGACCCGCACCATGCTGCTCGAAAATGTCTGGGACTATCATTTCGACCCCCAGACCAATGTCATCGACGTGCACATGTCGCGCCTGCGCTCCAAGATCGACAAGGGCCACGCTTCCCCGCTGCTGCATACCGTGCGCGGCGCCGGCTACATGATCCGCGAGTAATCCTTTGCACCCTTTTGCCCAGATCTGGCGCACCTCCACGGTCAGGCTGACGGCAACGTTCATCCTGATCTTTTCGCTGTTCGCCATCCTGTTGCTGGCCTTCATCACCTGGCAGTCCAGCGTGCAGATCCAGCGCCAGCAGGCCAATGATATCGACCGCGAAGTGCGGGTGCTCCAGCGCATCGATGCCAACCAGGGCGTGCGGGCCCTGGCCTTCGCGCTGGAACGCATTTCCCGCGCGCCGGGGCCGGGCGTCTATTATCTCGGTGATGCCAGTGGGCAATATCTGCTCGGCAATGTCACCGACGTGCCGGCCAATGTGCTGATCGAGCCGGGCATTCACAGCTTCGACTACGAGCGCGCCAACCCCTTCATCGATCCACCCGAGGAGGGCGCAGGGCCCAACCCGGAAAAGTCCGGCTTTGCGGTGGTCCGCTCGGTCGAACTGAGCAATGGCATGCGCCTGGTCGTTGGTCGCGACGTAGTCGAACGGCGCGGCTTTTCGGCCATCATCGTGCAGAGCTTCCTGTTCGGCGTCCTCGGCATCATCCTTTTTTCCATCATTGCCGGTGGCGTCACCGCGCGCCGCGTGCTCAAGCGCATCGACACCATCCGCGATACCTCGACCAAGATCATGTCGGGCAATCTCTCCGAGCGCGTTCCGGTCACCAAGCGCAATGACGAATTCGATGGCCTGGCCACCAACCTCAACGCCATGCTCGACCGCATCGAGCAATTGCTGCAGGGGCTGAAGCAGGTCACTGACAATGTGGCGCATGACCTCAAGACGCCGCTGACCCGGCTGCGCAACCAGGCCGAATCCGCCCTGCGCGACGGCTCCAGCGACGACGCCCGCCGGCAGGCGCTCGAAACCACGATCGCCGAGAGCGACCGGCTGATCCAGACCTTCAATGCCCTGCTGATGATCGCCCGGGCCGAGGCCGGCGCCCCCTCCGGCGCCCTCAGCGATGTTGATGTCAGCGCCGTAGTCGCCGATGTGGCCGAACTCTATGGCCCCGTCGCTGAGGACGAGGGCATCGTGGTGGAGACCGCCATTGTCGAGGGTGTGCACCTGCGCGCCAATCGCGAGCTGATCGGCCAGGCCATGGTCAATCTGCTGGAAAACGCCGTCAAATATGCCAAGCCCGAAGGGGAAGGGCAGGGGCGCATCACCGTCGGCCTGCGCCAGGAGGCCGGTCGTGTGCTGATCGAAGTCGCCGACAACGGTCCGGGCATTCCCGAGCAGGACCGCAAGCGCGTGCTCGAACGTTTCGTCCGCCTCGAAATGAGCCGCTCCGAGCCCGGCTCGGGCCTTGGCCTGTCGCTGGTCGACGCGGTGACGCGCCTGCATGGCGGCACATTCCGGATCGAGGACAACGCGCCGGGGGTGCGGGCCGTGATCGATCTGCCGGGGGCTTAGTTACTCGCTCAGTGCGAGCCAGGAGAGTGGTGCCAACCCTCTCCCCTCGTGGGAGAGGGTGGTTCTTCCGCGTTCAGCGGAAGAACCGGGTGAGGGGGCTGCGCTATCCTATGCTCCAAATGCTCATGGAAGCAGCGGCGCCCCCTCATCCGCCCTTCGGGCACCTTCTCCCACGGAGGGGAGAAGGGGGCTCGGTGATGTCCTGAGGGGCCATATCGAGAAAGGGGTGCAAGCCTTGCCCCAATTCCCCCCTCACGCTATCCCTCGCTCATGGCCATCAAGCTCCACGCCCTGCCGCCCATCGAGACGCCGCGCTTTGATGCCTGGCTGGATGAGCTGCCGCCTCAACAACAAACAGCCCTGAACACCGCGGCTCCGACGCTGGGCCCGCTGCTGGAATCGGCGCCCTATCTGCTCGCTTTGGCCCAGGCCAATGCTGACTGGCTGGTGGCGACCCTCGCCGACAGTGCCGACGGTGCCTTCACTGACATTATCGACATCGTCGAAACGCTGGGCCGCACGGCCACCAGCGAGGAGGCCCTTGCCCCGGTGCTGCGCATCGCCAAGGGGCGCACGGCGCTGCTGGCGGCTTTGGCCGAAACCGGCGGCACCTGGACCACGGCGCAGGCGACCGCGGCTCTCTCCGATCTGGCCGACGTTGCGCTCGAGGCTGCGCTCAACCTGCTGATGCGCCAGGCCGCCGAGCGCGGCCAGCTCACCATTCCGGCCAGCGAGGCCACCGGTGCCAATTCGGGCCTGGCCATCTTCGCGCTCGGCAAGCATGGCGGGCAGGAGCTCAATTACTCCTCCGATATCGACATCGTCGCCTTCTACGATCTCGAAAAGGGCGTGCTCGCCGACCCCGGCGAAGCGACGAAATTCTATTCCCGCATGGTGCAGAAGCTGGTCGGCCTGATGGAAGACCGGCAGGCCCACGGCTATGTGTTCCGCACCGACCTGCGCCTGCGCCCCGATCCAGGCTCGACTCCGGTCGCGCTCTCCTTTGAGGCGGCGCTCGCCTATTATGAAGTCCGCGGCCAGAATTGGGAGCGTGCCGCCTGGATCAAGGCGCGGGCCTGCGCCGGCGACCGGCAGGTGGGCGAGGCCTTCCTGCGCGAGCTGGCGCCCTATGTCTGGCGCAAGCATCTCGACTTCGCCACCATCGCCGATATCCAGGCGATGAAGCGCCAGATCAACATTTCCAAGAATGTCGGCGACATCCGCGTCGAGGGCCACAACGTCAAGCTCGGCCGCGGCGGCATCCGCGAGATCGAGTTTTTCACCCAGACCCAGCAGCTCATTGCCGGTGGCCGCGACAAGACCCTGCGCGTCAAGCCCACCGCCCACGCTTTGGCCGCCCTCGCCGATGCCAACTGGATTACCCCCAGGGCCGCAACCGAGCTGACCCAGACCTACTGGTATCTGCGCGGCGTCGAGAACCGGCTGCAGATGCTGCGCGACGAGCAGACCCATGTCATGCCCGCCTCGCCCGATGAGGTCGCCATTGTCGGCCGGCTGATGGGCGAGCCGGACCTGCGCCAGTTCGAGGCGGACTATCGTGCCGCGCTCGAGCGGGTGGTCAGCTATTATTCCGAACTCTTCACCGAGGGCGAAACCCTCGGCAGCGGCGAGGGCAATCTGGTCTTTACCGGCAGCGACGACGATCCGGGCACGGTCGAGACGCTGAGCGCCATGGGCTTTGCCGATCCATCCACGGCCATCGCCACGGTGCGCAAATGGCACTATGGCGGCTATCCGGCGACCCGCGCCTCGGCCTCACGCGCCCACCTCACCGAGCTGCTGCCGGCTTTGCTGATCACGCTGGGCGCGGCCGGCAATGCCGACGAGGCCCTGGCCAAGTTCGACAATTTCCTGTCGCGCCTGCCCACTGGCGTGCAGCTCTTCGCGCTGCTGCGCAGCCACGCCAATCTGCGCACGCTGCTGGTCCAGCTCATGGCCTCGGCGCCGCGCATGTCCGAAGCCGTCATCCACCGCGCCCATGTCATGGATGGCCTCATCGATCCGGCCTTCGCCAATGAGATCACCCACCGCGACGTGCTCATTGCCAAGGTGGATGCCTTCCTCGCCGATTCCCGCTCCTATGAGGAAATCATCGACCGTGCCCGCATCATCGGGCAGGAGCAGAAATTCCTCATCGCCGCCGGCCTGCTCTCGGGCACGGTCAGCGCCACCGGCGCAGGCGAGCAGTTCACCGCGCTGGCCGAAACGCTGGTGCATCGCCTGCTCGACAGCGTCTGCGCCGAATTCGAGCGCCGCCATGGCAAACTGGCAGGGGGCCGCGTAGCGTTGCTCGCCTTCGGCAAGATGGCCAGCCGCGAAATGACCGCGACCTCCGATCTCGATGTCATCCTGCTCTACGATGCCCCGGACGCCGAGTCCGATGGCGGCAAGCCGCTGACCACCAACCACTACTATACCCGCCTCACCCAGCGCCTGGTGGCCGCGGTGACCTCGCCCACCGCCGAGGGCGTGCTGTATGAGGCCGATATGCGCCTGCGGCCCTCGGGCAATGCCGGCCCGCTCGCCACCAGCCTTGCCGGTTTCCGCGCCTATCATCGCGACAACGCCTGGACCTGGGAACATCTGGCGCTGAGCCGGGCCCGGGTGATCGCCGCCGATGCCGGCTTCGGCTACCAGGTCGATGCGGCCATCGCCGAGGTCATGTCGCGCGCACGCGACGCTGCCAAGACCGTGGACGACGTCGTCTCCATGCGCACCCTGATGGCCAGGGAGCGTCCGGCCCGCCACCCTTTCGATCTCAAGCTGGCCGAGGGTGGCCTGGTTGATCTCGAATTCATCGCCCAGTCGGCCCAGCTTGTCGCCGGCGCCACCATCGGCCTGCCGCAGGCGCTCACCACCCGCGTCCTTGCCCGGCTGGGGGAGACCGGCCTCGTGCCCGAAGGCGCTCGGCTGGCGGAAATCCACGAAACCTATTCCACCGTGCTGCAGGTGATGAGTTCGGCCCTGATCAGCCCATTCAAGGACGAAGCCTGGACCGATGCGTTCAAGGAGCTGCTGGCGGGCCTGACGCACTATCCCGATTTCGGCCGGCTGGAACTGGACCTGCTCCAGATGCGCAGCGAAGTCAGCGCCGCAGCAGCAAAATGGTACGAGAAGGCAAGGGAGCTTTGAGCCTCTTCACCTCTCCCCCAGAGGGAGAGGTAAGGAAGCGCTACGCCGCGACCCTGGTGCTTTCCGCACCGAGCGGCAGGGATATGGCCACGGTGGTCCCCAGCGTCGGGCTGGAATCGATGGCCAGATGCCCGCCGCTGAGTTCGGCAATGGCGCGGGAGATGGAAATGCCCAGCCCCGGGCCGACGCCCTCGCGGGTAAAGGTCGCGTCGCCCAGCGCGAAGGGTTGCGACAGGCTGGCCAGCCGCTCCTCGTTCATGCCGATGCCCGTATCGGTGATCTCGATTACCACCCCGTCGCGCGCTGCGAAGGCTGCCAGCGTGATGCGCCCGCCACCCGGCGTGAAGCGCAGGGCATTCTCCACGATATTGCCCACCATGCGCACCAGCCCCAGCCGGTCGCCCAGCACCACGGCGCCGCAGGGCTGGTCCAGCACAAATCTGAGCCCCGCCCGCGTCGCCTGCGCCCGGAAGCGCTGCAGCACGCTGTCGAGCACCTCGTCTACCGCCACCGGCTCGCTGCGCAGCGCCTTCTGCCCGCTTTCCAGCTCCGCCAGGTCGAGAATGGTGGCGAAGGACGCCAGCAGATGCTCGCCCGAGGTCTTGATCGACTGGACATAGTCGGCATAGCGCGCATCGCCCAGCGGGCCGTAGGTCTGGTGCCGCATCAGTTCGGCAAAGCCGATAATGTGGTTGAGCGGGGTGCGGATGTCATGGCTGAGATGGGCGAGGAAATTGGTCTTGGACCGGCTGGCGGCTTCCGCCTTGAGCTTTTCCTCGTGGTAGCGCCGGGCCAGCAGGCGCTGCTCCTGGCGGATGGCATGCAGCATGGTATCGGCCCGTCGCGCCTCGGTGACGTCACTGACCAGCGTCATGAAGGCGCCATGGCCCAGCGGGCGTTCCTCGATCAGCAGGCAGGAGCCATCCTCGCGGTGCAGTTCCAGCACGCGGCTGCCATCATCATCGTTGAGCAACTTCATATAGCCGCCCATGCTGAGCCGTTTCACCGCGTCCTGATAGGTCATGGCGCCGCCGCCCAGTTGCAGCCGGCTGCGATATTGATCGTTGCAGACGATCAGTTTGCCCGCCTTGGTCCAACAGGCCACGCCCAATGGAATGGCCGAGGCCAGCGTGCTGAAATTGTGGCGCTGCATCAGGTCCGGCATGTCGGTGCGGCGGCGTGAAGCCAGCAGCGTCAGTAGGCCCGCCAGTGCGAAGGCAGCCCCGCCCCGCTGCAATATGCCCGTCCAGGTCTGGCCCTGCTCGGTTTCGAGCGCCAGCACACCATGTGGTTCGGCTGGAACGATCAGCCCCGCCAGCATGGGCGCCACAGGGGCGGCCTCGGCGGTCAACAGGCTGGCGCGGGCAACTGTTATGAAGCGTCGGCTCGATGCTTCGAGCGCGGCGCTCGCTTCCTCCGGCGTCAGTTCGGCGATCTCGGACGCCAGCGCCGTGCCGATGACGGCAAGTTCGCGCCGGGCATCGTCGAAGGTGCGGGCCGCGTCATAGATGACAAAGAGCGTGGCTGACAGCAGTGCGGTCAGCGCCACGGCGACGGTGATGGGTGAAAATCCGGGGCGGGACGGGTGGGCGACGGGCGCAATGCCGCTGCTCGACTGCCGGCGCGTATCTGCCTTGCCTTTGCCCGCGCCGAATCCGGTAACGCTGGCGCCGGATGCCTCCGCCGACCGCATGACATTCTCCCGATTTTGTGGGTTTTGGACCCGCCCGATTTGCCCTTAACGAACAATGAATCAGCCGGACTCCAGTGTCCAGCCCTCCACATGCGGGCCTGAACTCCAATTAGGCAAAATCGCGAGTCGGCAGAATCACTTAGCGGGCAAAGAAAAATTCTTCCAACATTGGTCCCGGGTTGCGGCTCCGGTGCCGCGGAATCCGCCATCTCCCTCCCCGCTGAGGAGAGGGAGATGGCTCGGGGCCAAACCTATCCAGCCAGCATGCGCGACAGGATATCGCCCGTGTTCCGGCTCAGCGTGCCGCTGTTCTGCAGGCCCGTCAGCGCCGCCTTGGCGGCATCGCGGCGACCGCTTTCCAGCATCGGCCAGATGCGGAAGCCGGTCAGTACGCGGGCGGCGACCTGCGGGTTGATTCGGTCCACCTCGGCGACGAAATCGGCGACGAAGCGGAAGCCGGCACCATCGGCCCGCGCGAACTGCGTCGGGTTGCTCATGGCAAATGTGCCCATCAGGGCGCGTAGCCGGTTGGGATTGGTCTTGGGGAAACTGGGGTCGCCCAGGATCGCCGTCATGTCATCGATCACCCCGTCGCGGGGCGCCCCGGCAGTCACGGTCAGCCACTTGTCCAGCACCAGCGGATCGCCGCCGAATCGGGTGCGGAAATCCGCCAGCATGGCCGGTGCCTCGGGCGTACCGGTCGAAGCCGATGCCGCCAGTGCCGCCAGCCGGTCGGTCATGTTGCTCGCTTGTGCGTATTGCTGCGCCGCTAGTGTCGAGGCCCCCGCCGCCTCGCTGGCCACGAGCAGGCCGAGCAGGCGATTGCGCAGCGCGCGCCGCCCGGTGCTGGCCGGGTCGGGCGCATAGGGCGCCGTGCTGGCAAGCGCGCCATAGGCGGCCAGAAATTGCCGTCCCAGCGGCTCGAACACGGCCTTGAGCAACTGGTCCCGCACCGCGTGGATTGCCGACGGGTCGATATCCTTGCCGATGGTTCGGGCAATCAGCGATTCGTCGGGCAGCGACAGCGCCAGCGCCTTGAAGGCATCGTCGAGCGTGTCGCTGGCCAGCGTGTCGGCCATGGCCTGGCTCAACGCCTTGATCGATTCGTCGCTCCACGCCGTGCCACCAACAGCGGCCACTGCCAGGTCCATGCCGACATCCTGCAGCGCCTGCCAGCGGTTGAACGGGTCGCTGTCATGCCGCGCCAGGAACAGCTGGTCCGCCTGGCTCGCCTTGCTCTCCATGATCACCGGCGCCGAAAAGCCGCGCAGCAGCGACGGCACGGGCCGGTTCGCGATGCCGGTGAAGGTCACCTCGGCGCTAGGGCCGTCCAGAACGATCATGTCGTCGCGCACCTCGGCGCCGCTGACGCCGCTCCAGCCCATCGGGCTGCCATTGGGGCCGAGCAACCCGAACTTGATCGGCACCACCAGCGCCTCCTTGGTCGGCTGGCCCGGCGTCGGCAGCGTCTCCTGCTTGAGCGTGAGCGTGTAGGTCTGCGCCGCCGCGTCGTAACTCTCGTCGACGCTCAGACGCGGCGTGCCGGCCTGCAGATACCAGGTCTTGAACTGGTCGAGATTGACGCCATTGGCATCGGCGAACGACGCGAGGAACGCCTCGATCGTAGTGGCCTCGCCGTCATGGCGCTCGAAATAGAGGTCCATGCCCTTGCGGAAGCCGGCTTCGCCCAAAAGCGTCGCCAGCATGCGCACGATCTCGGCACCCTTCTCGTAGACCGTGGTCGTGTAGAAGTTGTTGATCTCGCGATACTGGTCCGGCCGCGGCGGATGGGCCAGCGGGCCGCCATCCTCGGGGAATTGTGCACGTCGCAGGGTCGCCACGTCCGAGATGCGTTTCACGGCGCGCGAGCGCTCGTCGCTGGTGAATTCCTGGTCGCGATAGACCGTCAGCCCTTCCTTGAGACAGAGCTGGAACCAGTCCCGGCAAGTGATTCTGTTGCCGGTCCAATTGTGGAAATATTCATGCGCGATGACGCGCTCGATGCCGTCATAATCGCCGTCAGTCGCCGTGTCCGGCTTGGCAAAGACCAGCTTGTCGTTGAAGATGTTGAGGCCCTTGTTCTCCATCGCGCCGAAGTTGAAGTCCGACACGGCGACGATGTTGAAGATGTCGAGATCGTATTCGCGGCCGAAGCGGCGCTCGTCCCACGCCATGGAGCGCTTGAGGCTGTCCATGGCCCACAGGCACTGCTCTTCCTTGCCATGGGTGCAATAGATGGCCAGGTCCACCTTGCGGCCGGAGGCGGTGGTGAAGCTGTCGGTGATCGAGCCGAGGTCGCCCGCCACCAGTGCAAAGAGATAGGCCGGCTTGGGGAAGGGGTCTTCCCATACGGCATAGTGCATGCCGTCGCCGGCATCGCCTCGCTCGATCAGGTTGCCATTGGCCAGCAGCACCGGCGCCAGGTCCTGTGGCGCCGTCATGCGCACGTTGAACACGGCCAGATTGTCGGGCCGATCGAGATAATAGGTGATGCGCCGGAACCCTTCGGGCTCGCATTGCGTGCACCAGGTGCCGCTGGAGCGATAGAGCCCCATCAGCTTGGTATTGCCCTCGGGCTGCAGCATGACCTCGGTTTCCAGCACGAAGCGGCGCAGTGGCGGCTCGATGATGGTCAGCCCATTGGCATCGGCCGCATAGGCCGACAGCACCAGCGGCGCGCCATCGATGGCGATCGAGGTGAGTGTCAGTTCATCCCCGTCCAGCACCAGCGGCGTGCCCGGCGCGGTCGTCTCGCGTGGCTCCACCGTCAGTTGCGCCTGCACCCGCGTATGCTCGGCCAGAATGCGGAAGTCGAGTGCGACCGACACGATCCGGTATGGGCTCGTTGTATAGTCCTTGAGGTAGATGGTGTGCTCGGTTTCGGTGCGCATGAACCTGTCCGTCAAATAATCGTCGGTCTGAAATCGATTGTGGCGGCGCCGCAACAGCAAAAGCGACGCATTCGTGTATCCTGATCGGCCTGCGACCGCTTCGGTCCACTCTTCTACGCCAATTGGGACGGCATTGGGGAGGGGGCTTTCTTCGGTGGCGCACGCTGCTCCTCTGCGCCAATTGCGGGCGTATCGAGCGCGGTATCCTGTATTCCCGGTCGGCATCGCGTCGGCACTGCTGCCAGCTTCTGTCGCTGGCCTTCTGCCATAAGCGCGAAGCTGCTCCTGGCCGATTCTATGGTGTATTCCCATGCTGCGTTGGTTTGAACGACGTCTTGATCCTTATCCGCCCGGCGATCCGGTTGAGCCCCCCAAAGGGCTTCTGGCCTTCTGCCTGCATTACTCCCACGGCGCCAAGAAGTGGCTGGCGTTGATGGCTTTTGCCGCCGCGGCCGTGGCCGTCGGCGAAATCGTCGTGTTCGGCTTCATCGGCGATGTCGTCAATTGGCTGGCTGATGCCGACCGCGAGACGTTCCTGGCGACCGATGGCTGGAAGCTGGCTCTGATGGGCGCCATGGTCGTCTTCGTCGTGCCCGCCTTCGCGCTACTCTCCACGCTCACCATGCACCAGACGCTGCTGGGCAACTTCCCCCAGCGCATCCGCTGGATGAGCCATCGCTACCTCATCCGCCAGTCGATGAGCTACTTCCAGGACGAGTTTGCCGGCCGCATCGGCGCCAAGCTGATGCAGACCTCGCTCGCCGTGCGCGAAGTGGTGATGAAGCTGCTCGATATGCTGGTCTATGTCGTCGTCTATTTCACCGGCGCGGTGTTCCTGGCGGCAGCGGCGGACTGGCGCCTGGCCATTCCGTTCCTTGTCTGGCTCGTCGCCTATGTGTCGATGATGGCCTATTTCATCCCGCGCATGGGCAAGATCTCCGAGGCTCAGGCCGATGCCCGCTCGCTGATGACCGGCCGCATTGTCGATAGCTATACCAATATCGCCACGGTCAAGCTCTTCTCCCATTCCAATCGCGAGGAGAAATACGCCAAGGAGGCGATGGACCAGTTCCTCGACACCGCCTACCGGCAGATGCGCCTGTTCACCGTCCTCAACATCTCGGTGCTGTGGTCCAATGCGCTGCTGCTGTTCGCGGTGGCCGCCACCGGCATCTGGCTGTGGCTCAACGGCCTGATGACGCCTGGTGCGCTGGCGGTCTCGCTCGGCCTGGTCATGCGCTTCCAGGGCATGAGCCAGTGGGTCATGTGGGAAATGTCGTCGCTGTTCGAGAATATCGGCACGGTGCGCGATGGCATCTCCTCGCTATCGGTCTCCCGCGTCGTCTCCGACGCGCCTGATGCCAAGGCGCTGCCCGAGGTCAAGGGTGACATCAAGTTCGAGAATGTGTCCTTCCACTACGGCAAGAGTGCCGGCGTGATCGACAATCTCAACCTGCATATCCGCCCCGGCGAGAAGATCGGCCTGGTCGGACGCTCCGGCGCCGGCAAGTCGACCATCGTCAACCTGCTGCTGCGCTTTTATGACCGCGCCGATGGCCGCATCCTGATCGACGGAGAGGATATTGCCAAGGTCACGCAGGACAGCCTGCGCGCCAATATCGGCGTCGTCACGCAGGATACCTCGCTGCTGCATCGTTCGGTGCGCGACAACATCCTCTATGGCCGCCCCGATGCGACCGAGGAAATGATGCGCGAGGCCGCCGATCTGGCCGAGGCGTCTGACTTCATCGCCGGCCTCGGCGACGCCAAGGGCCGCAAGGGTTTCGACGCCCATGTCGGCGAACGCGGCGTCAAGCTGTCGGGCGGCCAGCGCCAGCGCATCGCCATTGCCCGCGTCCTGCTCAAGAACGCGCCCATCCTGGTGCTCGACGAAGCCACGTCCGCCCTCGATTCCGAGGTCGAAGCCGCCATCCAGAGCCAGCTGCAATTGCTGATGAAGGGCAAGACCGTGATCGCCATCGCTCACCGCCTCTCCACCATCGCCATGATGGACCGGCTGGTCGTGCTGGACAAAGGCCGGGTCGTCGAAACCGGCCCCCATGCCCAGCTCGTCGACAGCGGCGGCATCTACAGCCAGCTCTGGCACCGCCAGTCCGGCGGCTTCATCGACGCCGACCAGCCCGAAGAGGCGGCGCAGTAGCGCCCGGAGCAAACTAGTATGCCCTCCCTCCCCTCAAGGGGGAGGGGAGGATCCACCGAAGCTTTTGCGACTAACCAACCAAGGAGAACCCAGATGGGTGACAATACCGAAACGGCCATTACCGCGAGCGCCAGCCATCCGCACCGCGCTGTCAAACGCAAACCCATGGACCGATTCCGAACCTGACCCGAGACCAGAACCCTCCGTCAGGCGCGGCTCAAATAACGAGCTCAAAATGTTCAACCGCGTCATTAGCTATTTCGACCATCTTTATTCGCCCACCGTGCTCGCCGAAAACCGGCAGCCGCCCATGGGCCTCCGGCCTTTCGTCAGCTATTTCATCGGCCAGTTCCGCGCCGCCTTCATCATCCGCATCCTGCTGGTGTCGATCGGCTCCATCGCCGATGCGCTGATGCCCGTCTTTGTCGGCCTCATCGTCGGCATGCTGGCCACCACCAATCCCGGCGACATCTTCGACGTTCACGGCCAGACCTTTCTCTGGATGATCGTTGTCGTCGTGCTGGTGCGCCCGCTGACCTTCCTGCTCGATACGCTCATCCGCAACCACGCCATCGTGCCCAACCTGGTCGATCTCGTCCGCTGGCAGAGCCATTGGCATGTCATCCGCCAGAGCTGGACCTTCTTCCAGAACGACTTTGCCGGTCGCGTCGCCAACAAGATCATCCAGGCCGGCGAAGCCATCGAGATCGGGGTCAACCTCACCATCGATGCCGCCTGGTATGCACTGGTCTTCGTTGTGGTGGCCATCATCGTGCTGGCCCAGCTCGATCCGGTGCTGCTGGTGCCCATCGGGGTCTGGCTGCTGCTCTATGCGGTGCTGTTCTCCATCACCATGCCGCTCATCGCCCGCTATTCCGAGGAACTCTCGGAGAGCAAATCGGTGATGACCGGCCGCATCGTCGACAGTTACACCAATATCCAGACGCTCAAGACCTTCTCCACGGGTGAGCACGAGGACCTCTACGTCGCCGACTCCATCGGCGATCACGCCGTCAGCTTCCGCAAGCTGATGCGGGTGTTCACCTATATGTGGTCCACCCTGTTCCTGCTCAATGCGGGCCTGGTGGTCTCGGTCACCTGGCTGGCGCTGACCGGCTGGAACCAGGGCGTGCTGACAGCGGCGGCCGTAGCCACCGCCATCCCCTTCGCGCTGCAGATCATGAACATGAGCGGCTGGATCCTCGAAATCGGCTCCAGCATCTTCCGCCAGGTCGGCAATATCCGCGACTCGATGGATACGATCGCCCAGCCGCTGACCATGCTCGACGCACCGCAGGCCAAGGCGCTGGAGGTGGCCAAGGGGGAGCTGCATTACGACAATGTCAGCTTCAACTACTGGCGCGGCAAGGAGGGCTCGGTCATCGACGCCTTCAACCTCACCGTCGCGCCGGGCGAGAAGATCGGTCTCGTCGGCCGCTCCGGCTCGGGCAAGTCGACGCTGGTCAACCTGGCCCTGCGCATGTTCGACGTGCAGGACGGCGCCATCCGCATCGACGGACAGGATGTCCGGAACGTGACGCAGGAAAGCGTCCGCGCCGCCATTGGCCTTGTCAGCCAGGACACGTCCCTGCTGCACCGCTCGGTCCGCGAAAACCTCAAATATGGTCGCCAGTCGGCCACTGACGAGGAAATGATGCGGGCCGCCGAACAGGCCAGAATCCACGATGTCATCGTGGGCCTGGCCGATCCCAAGGGCAATCGCGGCTACGACGCCCATGTCGGCGAACGCGGCGTCAAGCTTTCGGGCGGTCAGCGCCAGCGCGTCGCCATTGCCCGCGTGCTGCTCAAGAACGCCCCGATCCTGGTGCTCGACGAAGCCACCTCGGCGCTCGATTCCGAAGTCGAGGCGGCGATCCAGGAACAGTTGACCACGCTGATGCAGGGCAAGACGGTGATCGCCATCGCCCACCGTCTCTCCACCATCGCCGCCATGGATCGGCTGGTGGTGCTGGAGCAAGGCAGGATCGTGGAGGAGGGCACCCACGCCCAGCTGCTGGCCTCGGGCGGGCACTACGCCCACCTGTGGGAACGCCAGTCCGGCGGCTTCCTCGACTTGGAGGCGTCCTGAAAGGCAAATCGCGCCACTTCGACGGCGGTCGGCGGAGCAGATCAAAGGCTCCGATGGAGCCTTTGAAGACGAGAAGGCCACGAAGGCTGCGCCTGAGTGGCGCGATTTGAGCCGACAAGGCCATGAGGGCTACGCCCGAATGGCGGAGCCGCCGCCGAATGACAGGTTTGCGCCCGGCCTCGTGCCGGGCGCATCACTCTACATATCGATCAGTTCGCAGACTTCGACGCTGCCGCCGGCAACCAGTATCGGGCAGCCCTTGGCAATGACATTGGCCGCGTCGTGGCTATCGGCGCTGACCACGGTATAGCCGCTGAACGGGTTCGCCCCACCATCATTGCTGACGCTGCCATCGCTATGGACGGTCATGGAGCGACCCGCGGCCGCGCCGCCATCAAGCAGCTGGCTGCCGATGGCCGCATACCAATCGGTCCACGCAGCCATGACCTTCTCACCTTCCTCCTCGGTCTCGGGCATGCTGCCGCCGTGATAGGCGAATATGTACTTCGGCATATCCTTGTCTCCCTGTTCCGGTTCTCTGGATCGCGTGGAACCGCCACCAACCTCCAAGGGGCTGCACGCGTGCGCCGTGACCATACTGCCGCGCCAAAGGCCGGTCCACGATCGCGTAACGGGGGAGCCCGACCGGTCGGCAGCTAGCTGGCGGCGCCGAAGATCTGGTTGCGATGGGCCTGCCAGCCCTTGCGCTCGCCCGAAAGCTGCTCGATCACCATCTCCTCGGTCATCGGCTTGCCGAACAGGTAGCCCTGCATCACCGTGCCGCCCAGGCCGAGCAGAGCGTCGAGCTGCTGCTCGGTCTCGATGCCCTCGAACACGCAGGAAATCCCCAGGTTCCGGCACAGGTCGACCGTGGTCTTGATGATGGCCCGGCTGGTCGGATCGGTGGTCACTTCGGCCACGAAGCTGCGGTCCACCTTGATCCGGTCCAGCGGCAGCTTCTGCACATGGGTCAGGCTCGAATGGCCGGTGCCGAAGTCGTCCAGCGCAATGCGCGAGCCCAGCGCCAGCAGCGAGAGCAGGGCCTCATTGGCCTGGTTCATGTCACGCATCACCGCAGTCTCGGTGATTTCGAAGTCGATCCGGCATGGCGTGCCGGCGCGCGTCACCATGGCCACGATAGCCCCGATGGCGGTGATGGATGCCAGATCATGCGCGGACAGGTTGACCGAAAGCCGCAGCGATTTGGGCAGCCGCACCGATGCGGCCAGCGCCTTGCGCAGCACGGTCTGGGTGATCTTGGAAATCATTCCAATGCGCTCGGCCATCGGAATGAACTCGGTGGGCGAAACGTTTCCCAGCGTCGGGCTGCGCCAGCGTGCCAGCACCTCGTAACCCGTCGTCCGGTTGAGCGCGATGTCGAACTGCGGCTGGAACAGGATATGGATTTCCTCGTCCAGGTTGGCTGTCCGCAGCGCGTGTTCGAGTGTGCGAACCTTGCTGATCTCCTTGGCGTGCCGCTCCGAGAAAATGACGGCGGTGCCGCGTGCTTCGTGCTTGGCGATGGAAGTGGCGTAGTCGGCCCGGTCATAGAGCATTTCGGCGGTGTCGCCGGGGCGTGAGGTGGCAAAGCCCAGCGAGGCCGACAGGTGAATGATGGCATTCGGCAGGTCGAAGCTGAGGCGCATCGCATTGCTCAGCACTTCCCCGCGCGTGCGCAGGCTCGCCTCGTGCAACTCGCCCTGCATGATCAGCGCGTAATTGTCTGCGCCCAGCCGTGCCACGAACGTGTCGGCCTTGCGCAGCGCCATGAGGCGCCTAGCCACCTCCGCCAGCACGCGGTCCCCGGTGATCTGGCCGAAGGTCTCGTTGATTGCCTTGAAGCTGTCGAGGTCGAGCCGGGCCACGGCGATTGTGTTGCCTGCCGCCTGTGCCGCCGCGAGTGTTTCGTTCAGCTGCCGGTCGAACGAGCGGCGGTTGGGCAGGCCAGTCAGGCTATCCATGTTGGCCAACCGGTTATTCTCGTCCGAAAGCCGTTGCGTCTCGACCTGTTTGCGCTCCATCGCAGCACGCGAGGCGACCAGCGCTCCGAAGTCGCGGTAATTGCCGAACAGGATCGACATCAAACCGGCGACGACCAGCACGAAGTTGAGCGCCAGTGCCCCGAAGACCGGATTGCCGCTGATCACGAAAACGCCGGTGAAAGGTATGACGACGCACAGCGCCACCACTGTGGCCGCGGCACGGAGATGCATCAGGCAGAATACGCAGCAGATACCGGTTAGGCCCATGTAGAAGGCGACGTGGGATTGCTGATAGGCGTTGCCATAGGGATAAAGGCTCAGCGCCCAACTCGAAAAGCCGATGCCGAGAATGGCGGCGACAAATACCGCGCTGACCAGGATGCGCCGGGCCTTCTCATGAGAAATCGGCCGATCGCGGGCGCGTAACCACATGACAATACGGATCACGCAGACCAGCGCCAGCGCGCCCGGCACAAATAGCCGCAGCAGGTTCGGGGCATAGGAATGGGTGGCCGCCAGCACCAATGAGTTGACCAGCAATATGCCGTACATCAGCGGAACCTGGCGGCTGAAGGCGCGCGCCTGCGCCTGCACCAGATCGGGGTCATCCGGAACGGCAAAGAACCGCTTTATGGTCTCAAGACCCGACATTGGCCTTCTGGCCTCCTCGCACGGGCCCAACTATCCGCACAAACCCTAATAGACACGTAAACAGAACCGTTTGACCTGCAACAAATCTGCAGGAAATCGGCCATAGCAACGATGCAATTGCTGTAAAAACTGCGACGCTGCCCATTGGAACGGGCTGCGAGTCCGGCTAGAAGGCTGGCGCAATCGATTGCATTCGGCAATCCGGGTGCAGCAAAACGCAAGCCGGCATAGCCGCCGAATGCCTCCAGGAGACGACTATGGCCATGCCAGCCACCTATTCCGCCCTCGATCTGGCGGGCACTTTCGCCCTGTCCTCTCCGAGCATCGACATCACCGCGCCCATCCAGTTGCCCGGCGATGTGCACACAGCGCTGCTGGCCGCCAACCGTATCCCCGATCCCTATTTCGGCGAGAACGAAAAGACGGTGATGTGGGTCAACGAGACCGCCTGGTCCGTCGAGCGGAGCTTTTCCGCCAGCGCCACCGATATCGACGGCTACCTGACCCTGACCCTGGCCGAGGTCGATTGCATTGCCACCATCCTGCTCAATGGCGAGGTCATCGCCAAAACGCAGAACAGCTTCGTCCGCAACGACATCGACGTCACCGGCAAGGTGCGCGAGGGCGACAACACGCTGCGCATTGAATTCGGCATTGCCCCCGACGTTGCCAAGGCACGCTCGGACGCGCACCCGTTCCCGATCCCCTTCACCAAGAACTATCAGACCAACGGTCTCAAGGGCATCCACATGAACTTCATCCGCAAGGCCGCGTGCCATGCGGGTTGGGACTGGGGCATCTGCATCATGCCCATCGGCGTCTATGGCACCATGGCGCTGCGCAAGTCGCGCCTGGCCCGCCAGGAGAGCGTTCAGGTCGATCAGGCCCATGGCAGCAATTCGGTCGAACTGACTCTAAAGACTCGTGTTTTCGCCTTCGCTCACGGTGAGGTTGAACTTGAGCACACCATCGATGGTCAGGTGATCGCCGACAAGCTGGTGGTCAACAAGGGCGAGAACGTCTTCACCCACAATGTCACCATTCACAATCCAAAATTGTGGTGGCCGGCGGGGCAGGGCGAGCAGCCGCTCTATGAGCTGACCACCAATCTCGAGGGCGAAACGACCACCCGCCAGATCGGCCTGCGCAGGCTCGAATGGATCGTCGAAAAGGACGAGATCGACCATTCCTTCAAGTGCCGCATCAACGGTCGCGACATCTCCATGCTCGGCGCCAACTGGATTCCCGCCGACGCCATCCCGTCGCGCATCACCCCCGCCGTCATCCGCGACCTGCTCGAAAGCGCCAAGGCCGCCAATATGAACATGCTGCGCATCTGGGGCGGCGGGCAGTACGAGCCGGACTACTTCTACGAACTCTGCGACGAACTCGGCATCCTGCTCTGGCACGATTTCATGTTCGCCTGCATGAGCTATCCGTCCGACCGGCCATTCCTCGACAACGTTCGTACCGAGATCACCCAGCAGGTCCGGCGCCTCAGCCACCATGCCTCGATCGCGCTCTGGTGCGGCGACAACGAAGTCATCGGCTCGCTCGGCTGGTATCCCGAGACCAAGGCCGCGCCCGAGCGCTACGTCGCCAATTACGACCGCCTCAACAACATGCTCGGCAACATCGTCGAAGACGAAGATCCGGCCCGCCGCTTCTGGCCGTCCTCGCCCTCCATGGGCTATCTCGATTTCTCCGACGGCTGGCATGCCGATACCCGCGGCGACACCCACTATTGGGACGTCTGGCACTCGGCCAAGCCCTTCGAGGCCTATCGCACGGTCAACCCGCGCTTCGCTTCCGAATTCGGCTTCCAGTCCTTCACCTCGATGAACGTCATCGAGACCTTCGCCGAGGAGAAAGACCGCAACCCGTCCTCACCGGTGATGGAAAACCACCAGCGCAATGCCGGCGGCAATGCACGCATCCTTGAAACCATGACGCGCTATTTCCGCTTCCCGCGCGATTTCGACCAGATGGTGTTCCTCAGCCAGATCCAGCAGGGCCTCGCCATCAAGACCGCCATCGAATACTGGCGCTCCACCAAGCCGCGCTGCATGGGAACCTTGTTCTGGCAGATCAACGACATCTGGCCGGTCGCCAGCTGGTCCAGCCTCGATTACGGTGGGCAGTGGAAGCTGCTGCAATACATGGCCAAGCGCTTCTTCCTGCCGGTCAACGTCGTCGCCGTGCCGGTGCATGACGAGGTGTCCACCAATTCACGTGGCACCCCGGTCGAAAACGCACCGCCCACCAGCATTGCCTTCCGCGGCATCAACGACACCGGCCGTCCGGTCAGCATCGCGCTCGAAATCCGTGCCGTGAAAATTGCCGGCGGCGATCGCGTGGTCTTCTCCGGCAATACCGCCATCGGGCCGGACGGGGCCATCACTGTCGCCTCCATTCCCTTCGATGACCTGGCCGCTGACGAGTTCCTGTTCTTCTCCTGGCGCGACGCCAAGGGCGTCCTGCTTGGTGAAAACGACTATTTCCCCAAGCCCTACAAGGCCTATGAACTGGTCCAGCCCAAGATCAGGGCCGCCTGGTCCGATGTCGATGACCAGCTCGTATTGAGCCTGACCAGCGATCAGCCAGCTCTGTTCGTCACGGCCACGGTCGATATTCCCGGCTATTTCTCAGACAACGCCGTCACCCTGCTGCCAGGCCGCCAGACCGAACTCACCTTCACTCCCCGCCACGGCGCCACGCCCTCGGCCTCCGAGCTGGTCACATCGCTGAAAGTCCGCAACCTCAGTGAGACCTTTTAGGGAGTACCCCCACCTGGCCTCCCCCTGACAGGGGGAGGAACCGCGCGGTGGGCAGGCAAGATCACACCCAGTCCACCAGCCTGCTCCTCCCCCTGTCAGGGGGAGGCCGGGTGGGGGTACTCCCTTGCCCCGTCTTCCATACAAGAATCTGCTAACCCCTCATTGACATGACCGCCGCCATCTTCCATCGCTAGGTCTTCCTGCGTCCCTCCTGCGCAGCTATTCGGATCAGCCATGTCGACCCCCTTCGCTCCCCCCGAGGAGCGCCGTCTGCTGGGCATCGGGCTCGTGCTTGTTGCCTATTTCATGTTCACCGGCATCGACAGCTCTGCCAAATGGCTCGCCCTTGGCGGCATTCCCGCCGCGCAGGTCGTGTTCCTGCGCTATGTCGTGCACTTCGCCCTGGTGCTCGGCATCCATGTGCCGCAGACTGGCTTCACCCTGGTGCGCACCGCAAGCTTCAGGCTGCAGGCCCTGCGCGCCGCCATGCTGCTGGGCGCCACCATCTGCAATTTCATCGCCGTGCGCTATCTGCCGCTGACCGTCACCGGCGCCATTGCCTTCACCATGCCGCTCTTTCTCTGCGCCCTCTCGGTGCCGCTGCTGGGCGAACAGGTCGGCTGGCGCCGCTGGAGCGCCATCGGGGTGGGCTTTCTTGGCGTACTCGTCATCGTCCGCCCCGGCACCGAGGCCTTCCATCCGGCGGCCTTGCTGTGCCTGGCCGCAGCGGTGTTCTCGGCCTTCTACTTTCTTCTGACCCGCCGCATGGCCGGGCGGGATTCCGCGGCCACCCAGCAATTCTATGTCGGTCTGTTTGCCAGCGTGATCCTGGCCCCCATCGCCATCCCCTTCTGGGTCTGGCCCACCGATCCGTCGGTCTGGGTGGCATTCTTCACCGTGGGCCTGTTCGGCTTCGTCGGCCACCAGCTCATCGCGGTGTCGCATGCCTTCGCCCCCGCTTCGGTGCTTGCGCCCTTCTCCTATTTCCAGATCATCTTCATGGCTGGCGCCAGCTGGCTGCTGTTCAATCAGCCGCCCGACATCTGGCTCTATGTCGGCGCCCCCATCGTCATGGGCAGCGGCCTCTATATCTGGCTGCGCGAACGCGCGCTCGCCAAGCCCGTGACCCCGATCGGCGAAGAACGCTGACGGCCCGCCCCGTTACGCCTCCGTCACTTCCTTGACGGCGCCTTCGCCTCCGCCTCGCCCTGGGTGATC
The DNA here is from genome assembly GCF_036676215.1 of Devosia sp. GTDB lineage: Bacteria > Pseudomonadota > Alphaproteobacteria > Rhizobiales > Devosiaceae > Devosia. The sequence goes on from NZ_JAKFDJ010000215.1 coordinate 34,501, forward strand.
AGCCGGGCGCTGCGCTGGCCGCTGAGATAGATCCACAGCCAGTTCAGCGCCACGAACAGCCGGTTCTTGGTGTCGATCAGGAAGTAGATATGCGCGATGCCCCAGGCCCACCAGGCAATCCCTCCCTTGAGCTGGATCCAGCCGAAATCGATCACCGCCGCCCGCTTGCCGATAGTCGCCAGATCCCCCGCATGCTTGTAGCGGAACGGCATCGCCGTCATGTCCCCCGCCAGCCGCGCCCGGATCACCCCTGCCGCATGCTTGCCACCCTGCTTGGCCGCATCGCCCACGCCGGGCACCGGCTTGCTATCGGGCATGGTGATGCTGGCCGTATCGCCGACCACGAAAATCTCGCCATGCCCCGGCACGCTCAGATCCGCCGCGACCTTGACCCGTCCCGCGCGATCGGGCTCCAGCCCCAGCCATTTGGCCGCCGGTGACGCCTGCACGCCCGCCGCCCAGATGATCGTCTCGGCATCGAGCCGCTTGCCGCCATAGACCACGCCATGGGCATCCACCGCGCTCACCGCCTCGCCCAGTTCCACCATGACCCCCAGCTCACGCAGCGCCTTGAGCGTATAGTCCGACAGTTCCGGCTTGAAATTGGCCAGCACGCGCTGCCCGCCCTCGATCAGCACCACCCTTGCCTCGCTTGGCTTGATGTGGCGGAATTCCCCGGTCAGCGTCACCCGCGCCAGCTCGACAATGGCGCCGGCCAGTTCCACCCCGGTCGGTCCCGCCCCGATGATGACAAAGGTCAGCAGCGCCTGCCGCTTCTCCGGGTCCGGCTCGCGCTCCGCCGCCTCGAAGGCCAGCAGCAGCTTGCGCCGGATCGTCGTCGCGTCTTCCAGCGTCTTGAGCCCGGGCGCGAACGTCTCCCAGTCGTCATGCCCGAAATAGGCATGCCGCGCCCCGGTGGCGAGGATCAGGCTGTCATAGCCAACCCGGCTGCCATCCTCCAGCACCACTTCCTTGCCGGACACGTCGACCCCCGTCACCGTCGCCAGCAGCGTCGTCACCTCTTGGCGCTTGCGCAGGATATGGCGGATCGGCCAGGCGATTTCGGCCGTGCCGAGCGAGGCGGTGGCCACCTGGTAGAGCAGGGGCTGGAACAGGTGATGGTTGCGCCGGTCGATCACCGTCACCGCGACATCGGCCCCCGCCAGCGCCTGCGCCGCCGCCAGCCCGCCAAAGCCGCTGCCGACGATAACCACCCGATGCCGAGCCATGCCACACTCCTTGTTGCCCAAGATATGGGGTCAACGAGCCTCGTCCGCATCGCCTCAGTCTGCAAGGCAGCTAGGCGATTTGCTCGCGCCAGCGCCGCGCATAGGCCTCAAATCCCGGCACATCGAGCGGCGCCACCGCAACGCCCGCTGCGGCCGCCCCCTCGCCATGCCCAAACAGCATGCTGGCCCCGAGACTCGTCCCCGTCGCATCGCCCGAAGCGCTGACCTTGACGCCCGCCAGCCGCGCCAGCGCCTGCCCAAACAGCGCGTTGCGCGCCAGCGGCCCCTCGACGATGATCTCCCGGCCCAGCCCGCAGAGGTCGAGGCACGCCCGGGTCAGCAGCGCCAGATAGAGCGAGGCGGCCGCCGTCCGTTCCTCGGCCGTCAATTGTGCTGGGTCGGCCGTCCAGCGCCCCGCCGCCTGCGGAAAGGGGCCAACGCCGGGCGTGAAGCTCGGCTGCACGCGGATATCGCTCTCGATCACCCGCGCAATGTCACCCGCGCTCGGCGTGCGGATTTCGGGCACCAGCGCATCGAATTCCCGCCCGCCCATGAACCGCGCCGTCGGCACCGCCCGCCCATAGGCGTCGACATTGGCGAGGCTATCCCGCGCCGGGTCGAGCCGCCCGGTGTCGCCGCCCACCGTCATGGCAATGGTCCAGGTGCCGGTCGAAATGATGCTGAACGGCGCCGCATGCGCCCCCAGATGCGGCAGCAGCGACGCATTGGAATCATGAATGCCGCAGGTCACCGGCGTCTCGGGCCTCAGCCCCGTCGCCGCCGCCACCGCCGGCACGATGCTGCCCAAAACCGACGCCGCCGGCCGCACCGGCGGAAACTTCTCCACCCAGCCCTGCGCCCTGACCATGCTGGAAAAATCCGACCGCCCTGTCGCCCACAGATCAGTGTGGCAGCCCAGCGACGTCACTTCGCTCGCCATCACCCCGGTCAGCCGCCAGGCCCAATATTGCGGATAGGTCAGGATGGCGGTCACCCGCGCAAAGTCCGCCGCATGCGCCCGCGCCTGCCAGAAGATCTGCGCCCCCAGATTGAGCCCATTGGGCAGCAGCGGCGACAATGTCTCGGCAAAATCCGGCCGCGCCACGCCATATTCGGCAGCGCTCGCCTCGGGCCCCGCATGCTCATAGTCCAGCACTGGCATGGCCAGCGCGTCGCCCGCCATCAGCGCCGCCGTCGCCCCATGCGTGGTGATGGAAATCCCGTCGACGCCGTGCTCGGCCTGCAGCGCCTTAAGGCTCTCGAGAATGAACCCCCACAGCCGCTCCACATCGGCATGCGGATAAAGCCCCTCGCGCAGGACGGTGTTCGGCGTGCCCCGCGCCGCCACCTGCTGACGCGTCGTGCTGTCGATCAGCACCACCTTGGCATTGGTCTTGCCGATGTCGATGACGGCGATACGGCGGGGCAGGGGCATAGCGGGGCGCTCGTCAGGTCAGGATGCAGCGCCAATACTGGAAATCGGCGGCGGGCGCCAGAACTGACATGTTAGTTTGGGGAATCTGCCATAGGCCTGCTCCGGCGGGCCTGGGGGTGAGGTGCCATCTAGCTTCCTTCGCCATGATGACGGGCACGGCCATCGGGTCTGGAAGTGGATTGGTCCACGATGTCCCAGTCGACACCCTCCCCCTTGCGGGGAGGGATCAAGGGTGGGGGGTGTTTGGCCCGGATATGTGGGCCAACCGCCACCCCCTCCCAGCCTCCCCCGTCAAGGGGGAGGTGCCGCCCGGTGGGGGATGAAATCGCGCAACAAAAATACATGCGCCTTCCGTTGCTGCGCACCCTCAGTCTGCCACCCTCCCCCTTGTGGGGAGGGAAGCGAGATAGGACTTAGCCCTTGCTAAGTCCGTAATCGAGCAGGGTGGGGGTATCTCTCCGCGAACGAGGCGCGCGCATGAGTTGAGGGAGACCGAATTTCGCTTCTGGCACAATCTCACCCACACACCGCGCGGCACCTCCCCCTTGATGGGCTTGTAAGCGGCCCGCAGGGACAAATCGCTCCAGCGGAGCGATTTGAGCGAGCAAGGCTGGGAGGGGGTGTTGGGAGCCCGGATATCCGGGCCAAACGCCCCCCACCCTTGATCCCTCCCCACAAGGGGGAGGGTGTCGACTGCGACATCGAGTACCAATCCGCGGGTCGGGTCCGCCGAAACACACGGCCTTATGTATCCAAGCGCGCCGAGCCGAATAACTGCGATGAGTAGGCGGGAGGTGGAGATGTAGGGCCGTGCACGCCGTGTGGCGGCTAGCTTTTACGTTGATCTACAGTTGGTGTTTGGGTGCTTCGCAACTTGCCTGCGCGAGGCGTACCGAGGGCGTTCATGGGCTCCGATTCCTTCACAGCTTCGGTGACGAAAAAATCGGCTGGCCATCTCTTGCCGAACACGTCAACCCACTCCATTCGGCATTGGGCGCTAACGTAGAATTTGTTGGCGTGCTGGCCGCGGAAAATCTCTTTCGGAGCGGAGCCAGAGGCGAAGAGGAACATGGCCTCTCCATCCTGCCCAGCGCCTATGCCAACGATCCCCGATCGTCGCCACTCGCTGTACAACAGTTGGTCGTGGTTACCCGTACTATCCATGTTCGGCATCATGAGGCGCGCCCAAAGATCGACCTGCTGTGCAGGCGACTGCCCGAAGTTACTGATCGTGACGTTGAGAGTGGCGCCGTTGAGCGTGACCCTGAATGTGCCGGCGCCCGGCGACAGGTAGGCTCTGGTTTGGGCCTCCCCAATCTCGCGATTGATCTTGTTGCCTTTTCTGGTGGCCTTCAGCGTCCGAAAAACGAAGACGATACCCACCAGCCCAACCGTCGTTCCGATGGCGGATACTATGAACATCGCCATAGCCCATTTCGCCATGTCCCCTTTGGGCGGCAAGGTCGTACTCGGCGCGTTGCTGCTCTCGGCTGGCCTCTATTACATCGGTCAGGCATTCGGCGGTAAGCGGCGTCGGGCAGCTTTGAATCTCTGCCTTGGCTTGGGCGCCATAGCTGTCGGCGCCGCGTTCGGCGTTCACTCGGTTTTCGGTGTAAGAACTGGCCGCGTCCCATACCAACAACATCACCAAAACGGCGATAACTATTCCAAGCGCCGTGACTACAGGCGCAGATCGGCCGTCCCAATTGCGCCTAGACATTGCAGTAAAACGCCGCCGTTAATTTGCCCCGAGTGAGCTTATTGCGCATGTTGCCCTCTTTCGCGTCAACGCGAATAGTCGCTAGTGCCCAACTACCCCGGGATAAGTCACGACATATACCGAGGGTGGGCCTCACCGCCCAAACCTTCCCACCGGCACGCCCGCCACCTCCACCCGAAAACTCACCACCCCGTCCAGCCCCTCTTCCTCCGCCTTGGAATCGAGACTCGTCACATAGACCGTCCGCATATCCGCTCCGCCAAAACACGGCATGGTCGGCAGCCGTAGCGGCACATCCACCCAGCCGAGCAGCGCCCCATTCGCCGAAAACCGGTTGATCCGGCTCGCCGAGGGCCCCGCCGACCAATAGACGCCCGCTAGGTCGCAGGCCCCGCCATCGGCCCGCCCATTGGCTTCGTCATTGTCGCGCAAGCGACGCCGGTTGCTCACCGAGCCGGTTGCCACATCGAAATCCCAGCAATCCACCCACATGCCGCCACGCGAATCCGAATGGTACATCCGCGTCGCGTCGGCATTCCAGGCCAGCCCGTTGGAGATCGACAAGCCCCCGGCAATCACCCGCACCGTGCCATCCGCGCCGATGCGATAGAGCCTGGCTTCGGGCGCCCCGTCCGTGCCGGCATCCATGCTGCCCACCCAGAAGGCGCCGTCCGGCCCCACCTTGCCGTCATTGAGCCGCATCTCCGGCTTGGCATGGGTGACGCTGGCCACCAGCTCGCGCGCCCCATTTTGAGGGTCGAACAGCACCACGTCCCGGCGCAGCGCCACCACCAGCCGCCCGCCCTGCGCCAGCCCGAAGCTGGGCACCGGTTCATCAAAACTCCAGCGCTGCCGCGCCCCGCTCGCCACATCCAGCGCGTGGATCACCCCGGCGGGAATATCGCACCATAAGAGCCGCTGCCGCTCGGCATCCCAGACCGGGCTTTCGCCCACGCCAAAGCGCTCGCGCACCACAAAGCTGATCTCCGGCTGCGTCATCCGGCCCTACGACGCCCCGTCATGCGCCAGGCTCCATTCGCGATAGCGCCGCCGCCCGCCTTCCAGGTGCTGGCGCATCGCCGCCCGCGCATCGTCGGCGCGGCGGTCGGTAATGGCCTCGAAGATGCGCCGATGTTCACTCTGGATATTCTCCAGGAACTCCGCCTTGTCCTTCTCGTCGGCAAAGCTGGCGCCTAGCGCCCGGCGCGGGATCAGCCGCTCGCCCACTTCGTCGACGAACAGGCGGAACCGCGAATTGTTGGTGGCGTCGGCAATGGCGCGGTGAAAGCTGCGATCGGCGTCGGTGGCCAGCGTATTGTCCTCCAGATGCCGCGCGAACTGGCCCATGGCCTGCTCCATCCGCAGCAGGTTGGTTTCCGTCCGCCGCTCCGCCGCCAGCCCTGCCGCCTCGATTTCTACGCTCATGCGGAATTCGATGAAGTCCAGCACCTCGCCGATATCCTGCGGCGCCTCCATGAACATCGATCCGCCGACCGGCTTGGGCGGCTCGCTGACATAGACGCCGCTGCCGCGCAGCGAGCGCAGCAGCCCCTCGGCCTTGAGGCTCGCTATCGCCTCGCGCACCACGGTGCGGCTCACCGAAAACTGCTCGCATAACTGGTCGGCCGGCGGCAGCTTGTCGCCCGGCTGCATTCCGGCATCCACGATCATCCGGTTGAGGCCGTCCTTCACCCGGTCAGTCAGTCGCGGTGCTGCATGTTCTGCCATTTGCGTCGTTTCGGCCGTTCAGAATGCATTCATTTATCGTTCAGACATAGCCCGATTTGTCATCCTGCGATAGCATCGGATGGTGCAAAATGCGCCGATTTCGTCGCCTCGCATCGCATGGCCGCTTGTACCACGGCAAAATCTTTCATACAACTTTTGAGAAGTCATAAAGCACGAGGAAAACGACCATGTATGTGGGCACCCAGCTCAGCGGTAGCCACCTTGAGACGCTGGGCGATCGCTACCTGCGGCAACTGGCCCAGCTCGGCATCGTCCATGTCTGCATCGATCCGCCCGGCAATCCCTATTCCTGGACGCGCGACGTGCTCAAGCGCCATATCGACCGCGTCGATGCGGCGGGCCTCGTCCTCGACATGGTGCAATTGCCGCTGCCATCCTCCGGCATCGAAAAGAACCATCAGTCCCCGGGCATCGTGCTGGGGCAGGGGCCCGAACGCGACCGCGAGATCGACGGCATCTGCCGCCTGATCGAGGATCTCAGCGCCATGGGCATTGGCGCCGCCAAGTATAATTTCAATCTTCTGGGCATTCCCCGCACCCCGTCCGAGCGCGGCCGCGGTGGCGCCGTGCTCTCGACCTTCCGGCAGGACCAGCTCACTGACGCCGACACCTTGACCGCCGCCGGCCAGGTCAGCACCGGGCAGATGTGGGAGCGCATCACCTATTTCCTCGAGCGCGTCGTGCCGGTGGCCGAGGCCAATAAGCTGCGCCTGGCCTGCCATCCCCACGATCCACTGACCCCGCCGGGCTATCGCGGCATGGAGGAGCGCGTATTGGGCAGTGCCGAAGGCCTCAAGCACTTCGTCTCCATTGCCGAGAGCCCTTATCACGGCCTCAATTTCTGCCAGGGCACCATTGCCGAAAGCCTCGAAAATCCGCGCGAGGAGATCGGCGACATCATCCGCTGGTTCGGAGAGCGCAAGAAGATCTTCAACGTCCATTTCCGCAACATCAAGGGCGGCCGCTATTCCTTTACCGAGGAATTCCCCGATGCCGGCGACATGGACATGGCCGCCGCCCTCCGCCTCTATAAGCAGGTCGGCGTCGACTGCATGATCATGCCCGACCACTGCCCCGATATCGACGGCGAATCCCCCTTTGAAACCGCCTTCGCCTTCAGCTTCGGCTACATCATCGGCCTGTTCCAGGCTAACGGCTGGGATCCGTATGGGCGGTAACCGGCCGCTGCTCCTGGCGCCCAAACAAAAGCCCGGGCCTTGCGGTCCGGGCTTTCTGGCACCAGGGAGGCCGTGCCAGGGAAGCTCTAGCTATGCGCCGCAATCAGCTGCGCCAGCGTCTCGCGCTCGCTCGCGGTGAGCTCGGTCAGCGGGCTGCGCA
>NZ_JAKFDJ010000216.1:0-69450 GCF_036676215.1 Devosia sp.
CAATTGATGTCCATGTCCTCGGTCATGCGGGCATACATGTCCGAATTGGTGGCGAGCTTCATCGAAGGCACCGGCTTGCAGCCATAGGCCGAGCCGCGCCCGGTGGTGAAGGCCAGGATATTGGCGCCGCCGGCCACCTGACCGGTCGCCGAAACCGGATCAAAGCCCGGTGTATCCATGAAAACGAAGCCCTTCTCGGTGACCGGCTCGGCATATTCGTAGACCGCTGTCAGCGGCGTCGTGCCGCCCTTAGCCGCGGCGCCGAGGGATTTTTCGAGAATGGTGGTGAGGCCGCCCAGCTTGTTGCCGGGGGAGGGATTGTTGTTCATCTCGCCATGGTTGCGACGGGTATAGTCTTCCCACCAGTGGATCCGGCTGATCAACTTTTCGCCCACTTCGCGCGTCACGGCGCGGCGGGTCAGCAGGTGTTCGGCGCCGTAGATCTCGGGCGTTTCGCTGAGGATGGCAGTACCGCCATTGCGCACCAGGATATCGGCGGCATAGCCGAGCGCCGGGTTGGCGGTAATGCCCGAATAGCCGTCCGAGCCACCGCATTGCAGCGCCAGGGTCAGGTGCGAGGCATCCACCGTCTCGCGGCGGGCGGCGGCGGCGATGGGCAGCATCTCCTTGACCTTCTCGACGCCCCACTCGATCATTTTCCTGGTGCCGCCGCGCTCCTGGATGGTCATGGTCTGGAAGGTCTCGCCCTCCTCGATGCCATACATGTCCTTCATGCGGCCAATCTGGAACACTTCGCAGCCGAGACCGACGAGCAGCGCCGCGCCCAGATTGGGGTTGGACGTATAGCCCCACTGCGTGCGCTTGAGGATATCGAAGCCTTCACCCCGACTCTCCATGCCGCAGCCCGTGCCATGCACGAAAGGCACAATGCCGTCGATTTCGGGATAATCCTCGAGCAGGCCGGAGCGGTTGATCGCCTCGGCGACGAATTTGGCCACGGTGGCCGAGCAGTTCACCGAGGTGAGGATGCCGATATAGTTGCGCGTGCCCACCTTGCCATTGGCGCGGCGATAGCCTTCGAAGGTGGCGCGCTGGCCCAAGGGCACCATGTCGGGCGCTACGACGCCTTCGGAAAAGGCATAGTCATGGGTCAGCGTACCGTCGCCCGCGCCCATGCCGCAATTGTGCTCATGCACCCAGTCGCCCGGGACGATGGCCTCCTTTGCAAAGCCGATGATCTGGCCGAACTTGAGAATGGCTTCGCCCGCTCCGATCGGCCGGATGGCGAATTTGTGCCCGCGCGGCACGCGGCGGATAATGCTGACGCCCTGCGGCGTTTCCGCGCCAATATCGAGATTGGCCAGCGCCACCGCGATATTGTCGGCGGCATTGAGCACCAGCGTACGGGACTGGGGGCGGATCATCGTTTCGGACATCGGGGCACTTTCGTGGGGGTCAGGTCTCAACTTCGCTTTACGCCGGCCCGGTTTGCCGCCAGATTGCAGCGGCGGCAGCGGGCATTGTAAGGCGCCTTGCTAATGACTAACATGTTAGCATGAACAACCATACAAGTTCCTACTCATTTTTGACTCGACCGGCGACGCTGGCGCGCGGCAGCGTCACCGCGGACGTCACCCATGCGATCCGCCAGGCCATCGTCACCCTGGCTTTGCCGCCCGGCAGCGCCATCGACAAGTCGCTGATCTGCGCCGAACTCGGTGTCTCCCGCTTTCCGGTGAGCGAGGCGCTGGCACGGCTGCAGATCGAGGGGCTGGTCGATATCGCCCCGCAGCGCGGCTCCACCGTATCGCTGGTGCGCATCGCCGATGTCCGCGAATACATGCTGATCCGCAAAGGCCTCGAATCGGAGGCATTGCGCGTGCTGATCGGCAGCCACGACCCCAGCCTGATCGACGCGCTGCATGCCAATATGGCCGCCCAGCGCGAAGCGGCCGAGCGCGACGACGCCGAGACTTTCCACCAGATCGACGTCGAGTTCCACGACATCATCTATCGCTCGATGCGGCTCACCAAGGTCAAGACCATCATCGATTCCGCCCGCGCCAATCTCGACCGGGCCCGGCGGCTGATCATCACGCCGCGCCGGCTGGCGCTGACGATTGCCGAACACCAGGCCATCTTCGACGGCATCCTGGCCGCAAACGCCGCCCAGGCCACCCGCGCCATCCGCGCCCATATCGACGCGGTGATGGTCGAACTCTTCGCCTTTGCCCGCGAACATCCAGGCCTCTTTGCCGATGGCGAGACCCTGGGCACCGACAGCGACAGTTTTCCCTTCGGCTAAGGACTTCCAATGCTCAAGAACATTCCACCCATTTTGGGGCCTGACCTGCTCGCCATCCTGCGATCGATGGGGCATGGCGATGAGATCGCCATCGTCGACGCCAACTATCCGGCGGACTCGGCCGGGCCTGTGCTGGTGCGGCTCGACGGCCTCAGCGCCACCGACGTGCTCGACGCTATCCTGACGCTGATGCCATTGGATGACTTCGTCGAGGAGGCCGCCTTCTGCATGCAGGTGGTGGGCGATGGCAACCGGCGCGAGCCGATCATGGACGCCTTCGAGACCATCCTCCACCGGCATGAGCCCAAGATGGACCTGGCCTCGCTGGAACGCTTTGCCTTCTATGACCGGGTCAAGACCGGCTACGCCGTGGTCCAGACCGGCGAGCGCCGGCTCTATGGCAATATCGTGCTCAAGAAGGGCATCGTCCGTCCCGACGGCTGAAAATGCCGCGACCGAACCGATCGGGCCAAGGTCGCCCTCGACAGACTAACATGTTAGCGGCTAAGGCCTAGTCAAACGGCAACGGGGATACTCAACCATGAAACTGCTCCGCATTGGCACCAAGGGCGCGGAAAAGCCCGCAATCCTGGCCGAAGACGGCTCCATCCGCGATCTCTCCGGCATTGTCGGCGACATTGGCGGCCAGACGCTGACGCCCGAGGGCCTGGCCAGGATCCGTGCGCTCGATATCGGCGTGCTGCCACGGCTCGATGCCGGCCAGCGCATCGGCCCCTGCGTCGCCAATGTGGGCAAGTTCATCTGCATCGGGCTCAACTATGCCGACCATGCCGCCGAGACCGGTGCCCCGATCCCGGCCGAGCCGATCATCTTCATGAAGGCCACCAGCGCCATTATCGGCCCCAATGACGATGTGATCATCCCGAAAAATTCGATCAAGCCGGACTGGGAAGTCGAGCTGGGCGTGGTCATCGGCAAGGAGGCCCGCTATGTCGAGGAGGCCGACGCCATGGAGCATGTCGCCGGCTATTGCGTCATCAACGACGTCTCCGAGCGTCACTTCCAGACCGAGCGCGGCGGCACCTGGGACAAGGGCAAGGGCAGCGACACCTTCGGCCCCATCGGCCCCTGGCTGGCGACGCGCGACGAAGTCGCAGACCCCCAGCAGCTGGGCATGTGGCTCGAGGTCGACGGCAAGCGCTACCAGAACGGCTCGACCCGCACGATGATCTTCGGCGTCGCCCATGTGGTGAGCTATGTCAGCCAGTTCATGAGCCTGCAGCCGGGCGACATCATCTCGACCGGCACCCCGCCGGGTGTCGGCATGGGCATCAAGCCAAATCCTGTCTGGCTCAAGCCCGGCAACGTCATGCGCCTGGGCATAGAAGGCCTCGGCGAGCAGCAGCAGAATGTGAAGGCTTATAGCGCTTAGCTTCACCACCTTTCCCTTCGGGGAGAGGTCGACCCTCTTGGGTCGGGTGAGGGGGCCTTCCCCAACGCCGCACCCAGTAAAGGCCCTCTCACCTCTCCCCCAAAGGGAGAGGTGAGAGGGCTACGGCCGCCGCGCCACCAGATCGATCTCCACCAATGCCCCCACCGCCAGTGCGGTTACGCCTATCGTGGTCCGCGCCGGCAATTTTCCCACCTCGAAAAAGCTCGGCCACATGACATTGAGCCCATCATAGTCGCGCTCGAAGGCGGCGAGATAGATGCGGGCCATGGTGACGTGCTCCAGCCCCAGGCCGATCCCGCCGAGTATCAGCTTGAGATTATCCATCACCCGCCTGGTCTGCGCCTCGATGCCGGCCGGCAGTGGCGCGTCGGGCGCCGCTGGATCGGTGGGCATCTGGCCGGTCACGAACACCCAGCCATCGGCCTCCACCGCATGGGAAAACGGCGCCACCGGACGCGGACCCGAGGCGATCATATGATGCAGAAGCTGGGTCATGCTGACACTCCAATGCGATAGTGCTTGAGCCTCACCGTTCGGACAGCCATAAGTCAACGGCCCGTGCGCGTTGCGCACCGCTCATCAACACCGTGAGACCGATTCAGCGATGTTCGATATCTTCCACACCGTGTCGACCTATCTCGAGAGCTTTCTCGATGCGATCTCCGGCAATTTCTGGCTGACCTTCTGGTTCATCTTTGCCGTCGCCATCGGCGAGGCAGTATTCATCCTCGGCCTCTTCGTGCCCTCGACCCCGGTGCTGCTGATGGCCGGCGGCATCATTGCCGAGGGGCGGCTGCCCTTCTGGGAAGTCTATTTCGCCGCCGTGATCGGCGCCATCATCGGCGATGCCATTTCCTACATCATCGGCCATTTTCTCAGGGACTCGATCAAGGAAGTGTGGCCGTTCCGCAATCACCGCGCCATGATCGCCCGCGGCGAAGTGTTCTTTGCCAAGCATGGCGGCAAGGCCGTGTTCATCGGCCGCTTCATCCCCGGCGTCAAAGCCGTGATCCCCGGCGTCGCCGGCATCATGGGCATGAATTACGCCTATTTTACCCTGATCAATGTCACTTCGGCCTTCGCCTGGGCGGCCGCCCATATCCTGCCCGGCATGCTGCTGACCGCCTGGCTCAAGTCGATCGGACTGTCGCTCGAGCTGGTCATCGTGGCTGGCACACTGATCCTGGCTACGCTGTTCATCCTGCTGCATTACCATCGCCGCATCCTGCTGTTTTTCGCCCCCTGGCTCGGCGGCATCGGCCGCTCCATCCAGGCCCGCTGGGGCGCGCAGGACGCCGCGCACTGATCACGAAATGCTGTCTTGCGACGTGACCGGAAGCGGATCACTGTTTCGGCATCATGCGTCGCTGGATCGCCCGTAACCGGTTCGTTCTCGCCGCCCTTTTCGGGCCCTTCATGGTTTTTACCCTGGCGCTTCCGCCGGTCACCGCCCAGAGCGAACGCGAAACCGCCGCACTCGATGCGCTGTTCGCCCAGCTCCGTGCGGCACCCGATGAAGCAGCGGCACGAGCTATCACCAACCAGATCTGGACCTATTGGTTCACCCCTTCCGACCCGACGCTTGCCGCACGCATGCGAGACGTGCTGCGGCTCCGCCAGCGCGCCGACTTTCCCGGCGTCATTGCCCTGCTCGATGCCATCATTGCCGATTATCCCACCTATGCGGAGGGCTGGAACCAGCGGGCGACGGTCTATTACCTGTTGCGCAATTACGACCAGTCCCTGGCCGATATCGCAAAGGTGCTGGAATTCGAACCCCGCCACTTCGGTGCGCTGGTGGGGCGCGCGGTGATCTACAAGAACCAGGGCAAGGACGATCTGGCGCTCAACGACATCATTGCAGCGCTGGCCATCCACCCTTTCCTCGTCGAGCGGGCCCTGTTTCCCGAACTCGAAGGCATCAAATTCATCTGACGCATTGACCTCGTCTTGCGGCCCGGCTCTGCTGTCCCCACATGCAGTCCGATCGCAACGAAAGACGTCCATGACCGACACCGACCTGACCGTGCTCCGTGAAGACGGCGCGACCCGAGGCCGCTATCTCATCCATCTGGCGCCCGGCTTTGAGGCGGAAATGACCTTCCGCATCGGCGAGAACGGCACCATCACCATCGACCATACCGGCGTGCCGCCCGAATATGAGGGCCGCGGCATAGCCGCCCGGCTGGTCCACAAGGCAATTGCCGACGCGCGCGAGCAGGGCTTCAAGATCGTGCCCATCTGCTCCTATGTCGTCGCCCAGTTCCGCCGCCACCCCGAATGGGCCGACCTGCGCGCCTGAATTAGTGGCCTGAAGCGCTGCGCTGCCGGAAGATCTCGGTCAGCCGGGCCAGCGCAACCAGATGGATATGCTCAGGCGTAGTCGGCTCCTTGAGGCAGGTGACCTCCGTCACCACCGTAAAGACGCAGCCATCGCGCTCGCCGGTAGCGGCGAATTCGAGCCGCCGCCGCCTCGGCCAATAGCGTGCATAGGTGACCTTGAACTGCATCGGAAGCCGTCGCGCACCCTGTCCTCTGCGGCGGCCTTGCCGGCCGCCACATGACGCTGGCAGGCGTCTGCCATCGCGTCAACCATCCGCAGTCACCTGAACCCCCTGCCCATCCGCTGTGTTATGCTAGTGGCAACAGAGGAGACCGCCATGAGCCCGCTCGAAACCAAGGTCCGTGCTTTGTTTGACGCCTATGGCAAGCGTAGCGACGACGCGCTGCAAGATCCGCCTCGGGAGGATGTCGAGGGCGTGATCAAGTTTTTTGCGCCCTTCTTCGTCGAATCAAGCCCCCGAGGGGTGATCGGCGGCGCCAATGACGACAGGTTCCGCCAGGTGATCCCGAGCGGCTTTGCCCGTTACCGCCAGGTCGGCGGCAAGCACATGACCATCAAGGGGATCAGGGTCATCGAGCTCGACCGCCTGCACGCGGTCGCCGACGTGGATTGGCAGTTCGACTACGTCAACAAGGCCGGCAAGAGCGGCCAGGTGACCTTCACCAATTTCTATTGCGTCACCATCGCCGACGGCGCGCCCAAAATCTTTGCCTATGTGACGCCGGACGAAGACCAGGCCATGCGGGAACACGGCCTGGTTTAGGAGGCGAGGGCTCAGCCGCGTGGCGCAACCAGGCCGCCGAGGAAGGCTTGCGTCTCGCGCAGTTCCTCGGGCCGCAATTCGTGGCCACCCTGATGCCAGAACAGCGACGTCTTGGCGCCATTGCCGGCGAAGTAGTCGCTCAGTCCCTGCGTCATGGCGGCCGGCGCCATGGGATCACGCTGGCCCGCGGTGATCAGCACCTGCTTGCCGGAGAAATCGGCCTTGGGGGGCGCGAACGGAATCAGCGGATGCATCAGCACCGTGGCGTCGAACAGCGCCGGCGCCGCGAACTGCACCGATGCCAGGATATTGGCGCCGTTCGAATAGCCCAGCCCGATAATCTGCCGCGGCGTGCTCTCGGCCCGCCGCGTCTCGACAAAGGCGATCATCTGCGCGGTGCGCATCGCCAGGTCGTCCATGTCATAGACGCCCTCGCCGGTGCGCCGGAAATAGCGCAGGGCCCCGCCCTCGCTGACATCGCCGCGCGGGGCGATAATGCGTGCGCCGGGCAGCAACTCGCTGGCCAGATCGAAGAACTGGTGCTCATCGCCCCCGGTGCCGTGAAAGACCACAAACAGCGGCGCGGCGGCGTCGGCGCCCTTGCCCTCGCGATAGTGATAGTCGGCCATTGGCCAGTCTCCTGAACTGATGTTGACCGATATATCGGCCGGCGCGCCCCGCGGAGCAACCATCGCCGGCGGCCACGCACTGTTGTCATTTGCGGAACAATCGCGCAGCTGTCGATTGCTGGCCGACCGCTTTCATGCACAATGGGACAATGTTCCTTTCCATCTTCGACGTCTTCAAGATCGGCATCGGGCCATCCAGCTCCCACACGATGGGGCCGATGACCGCTGCCAAGCGCTTTCTCGACGAACTGGCCACCGGCGACTGGCCGCGCGCGGCCAGTGCCCGCCCTGCGGCGCTGACAGCGAGCCTGCACGGTTCGCTGGCCTTTACCGGCATTGGCCATGGCAGCGGCCGCGCCGTCATTCTCGGCCTCTGCGGCGAAGACCCGAGGACAGTCGATCCCGACGCCATGGATGGTCTGGTCGCGGCCGTCGAGGCGAAAGGGATCGTGCATCCCCCGGGCCACGCAGCCTATCGCTTCCGTCCGGCCGTCGACCTAGTCTTCGACAAGCGTAATCCCCTGCCCGGCCATCCCAATGGCCTGCAGTTTGCCGCCTATGACACCGATGGCCAATTGCTGCTGCGGCGCGCCTACTATTCGGTCGGCGGCGGCTTCGTGGTCAGCGCCGAAGAGCTCGACGCCCTCAAGCATGCGTCACCGGCCCAGGCCGACGTGCCCTATCCCTTTGCCAACGCTCGGGACATGCTGGAGATGGCTGCCGCCTCGGGCCTGTCCATTGCCGGCATGAAGCGGGCCAATGAGGAAGCCAGCCGCAGCCGCATCGCGCTCGACCGCGGCATCGACGAAATCTGGTCAGTGATGAGCACCTGCATTGACCGCGGCATCGCCCAGGACGGCATCATGCCCGGCGGGCTCAACGTCAAGCGCCGGGCGCGCGGCATCTTCCTCCAGCTCGATGCGCAATGGCAGCGCAACGAGCTCACCCCGCTGATGGCCAATGACTGGCTGAGCCTTTATGCCATGGCCGTCAATGAGGAGAATGCCGGCGGCGGCCGCGTCGTCACCGCGCCCACCAATGGCGCTGCTGGAGTCATCCCGGCCGTCATGCGCTACTACCTTAAATTCAACGCCGCCGCGGGTCCGCAGGACGTTCGCGACTATCTGCTGACCGCGGCCGCTGTGGGTGGCATCGTCAAGCACAATGCCTCGATCTCGGGCGCCGAAGTGGGCTGCCAGGGCGAAGTCGGCTCCGCCTCGGCCATGGCCGCTGCCGGCCTCTGCGCCATCATGGGCGGCACCCCGGCACAGGTGGAGAACGCCGCCGAAATCGCGCTGGAACACCATCTCGGCATGACCTGCGATCCGGTGGGAGGGCTGGTGCAGATCCCCTGTATCGAGCGCAACGCCTTCGGCGCCGTCAAGGCCGTCACCGCCGCGTCCCTCGCTCTCAAGGGCGATGGCACCCATGCCGTGCCGCTCGATGCCTGCATCGAGACGATGCGCCAGACCGGGCTCGACATGAGCGAGAAATACAAGGAGACGAGCCTGGCGGGCCTGGCGGTAAACGTAGTGGCGTGTTGAGCGGCGCGTTCAGCCAGGCGTAGTTGTCGGTGGATTGACGTCGTGCAGCTGGACGCTCTCGGCAGCGCTTTCCAGCAATGCCCTGGCGACGATCTGCTCGTCCCGCACTGTCTCGAGATAAACCCGGAGCAGGATGTGCCCTGACACGGGCAGCTGCAAATCCCTGAGGTCAACGGGAGCCTGATCCAGGCCGTGCGGGACCAGCTCGGATGGCGCCTGGTCCGCGGGCGGGGCAAAGCACTCGTGGCGGTGGATACCGAGTGCATCAAGCCGCGCAATGGTGGTCTCGACATCCTTAACGGTTGCGAAGATGCCGATGGCCATACGCCGGCGGATCGGGTCCATGGGCTTGTCTCCACCCACTCAGTGCATATTGCCGTCGCACTGCGCGAGCAGCCGAAGCCGGTCCATGTCACGCACGAAAAAGTTGCCGCGGTTGGGCAGGTCGATCACCCGCATGGCCCGTATCCGGGTCATGTTGCGGCTGACCGTCTCGATGGTGAGGCCGAGATAATCGGCGATGTCGGCGCGGCACATGGGCAGCGGAACCATCGGGCTGGTCGTCCTGCCGGCCATCGACAACAGAAAGCTGGCGATGCGCTCGATCGCGGTCTTGCGGCACAGCAGGATCGACAGATCCTGCATGCTGGCCACTTCGTCGCCGGCCACCTTGAGCAGCTTTTCGGCCAGTTCGGGGCGCTCGCGCATGGCGCGCAGCAGCGAGGATTTATGGATGGCCCGGACACGGGTCATGGTCAGCGAATCGCAATCGAAGCGGTAGGTATCGCCATGACCGAAGCCGACAATGTCGCCGGCAAAGGCAAAGGCGACGATCTGGCGACGTCCATCGGGGAAAATCTTGTAGGCGCGAACGGCGCCGCTCAGGATCTCATAGAAGCCCGTGGTTTCGTCGCCTTCGCGGAACAGCGCATCATAGGCGGCCAGCAGACGGACGCCGCTGGCGCCGACCGCGCCGCCCATCCAGGGCGTTTGAGTATCAACTGTCGATGCGATAGTGGATAGCTGCATGATATGTCCTCGGGACCAGCAACGTGTTGTCGTCGCCGGGACATATAGACAGGGCTATGTAAGTGCCGTTCTGGCGCTTCGTACTGGATTGTAACCCAATGTATCGGGCGACGGCGCCCCACGAAAACGGAAGCGGGATTACGCTGATGGTTGAGGGGCAGCATCACATTCTGGTCGTGGACGACGACGATCAGGTGCGGCGCATGCTGCGGCGATGCTTTGAAGACGAGGGCTACCGCGTCAGCGAAGCGGCCGACCAGCCCGGGGTGGATGCCGCATTGGCGACGGGCATCGATCTCATCACGCTCGACCTCAATCTGGGCGGCACCGACGGGCTCGCCATCGCCCGGACCGTGCGGCAGAACTGGGACCTGCCCATCATCATGATCACCGGCAAGGGCGACATGATCGACCGGATCGTGGGGCTCGAAATCGGTGCCGATGACTATATCGCCAAGCCGTTTCACCTGCGCGAGGTCCTGGCGCGCGTCCGCTCGGTGCTGCGCCGCGCCGGGCCGCGCACCCAGCCTGCCGCCGCCCCTTCCACAGCGCGAGTCGGTTTCGACGGCTTCGTGCTCGACCTGGACCGCCGCGAGCTGAGCGGGCCGGATGGCGTGGACATCCGCATCACCAGTGGTGAATTTGATCTGTTGGCATTGTTCGCGCAGCATCCACATCGCGTGTTGAGCCGCGACCAGATCATGGACCTGCTCAAGGGGCACGACTGGGCCCCCAATGATCGGAGCATCGACAATCAGATTGCCCGGCTGCGCAAGCTCATCGAGGCCGATATCCAGCAGCCGAGACTGCTCAAAACCGTGCGCGGCGCGGGCTACAGTTTCACACCGAAAGACCTGCGGACCTGAGGCTCACAGCTTGAGGGCGTCGGCGATGGCAGCCGCCAGCTCGGCCAGGCGGTAGGGCTTGCGCAGGACCTTGAGGTCCTCATGGGCCGTCCGATTTCCTGCCAGTTCCTCGGCATAGCCCGATGTCAGCAGGACTGGCATATGCGGATAGAGCGCGCGCGCCTGCAGCCGCAGCTCATAGCCCGACATGCCGCCAGGCATCACCACGTCGGTAAACAGCAGATCGACCCCCTGGCTGGTCGCGAGCCGCTCCAGCGCTTCCGCCCCGCTGGCGGCAGACAGCACGACATAGCCCAGCTGCGTCAGGCGCGAGACGGTGAGCTTGCGCAAACGGTCATCATCTTCCACGGCCAGAATGGTCTGACCTGCGCCCGGTGCGGTGACTTCAGCATCGCCGTCCTCCGCCGCGCGCGGGGGTTCGACACGGTACCGGGGCAGGTAGATGGTGACAGTGGTGCCCTTGTCCCCGGTGCTGTCGATCATGGCGAGCCCGCCCGATTGCTTGGCAAAGCCATAGATCATGGAGAGGCCGAGACCGGTGCCGCGCCCCTGCCCCTTGGTGGTGAAAAACGGCTCGAACGCCCGCTCGCGCACCGCATGGCTCATGCCCGTGCCGGTATCGGACACCGACAGGCGGACATAGTCGCCGGGCGGCAGCCCATCCAGGCGGCCCGACATCTCCGCATCGATCGCGGCATTGCCGGTCTCGATCAGCAGACGCCCGCCATCGGGCATGGCGTCTCGCGCATTGACGGCGAGATTGACGATGGCGCTTTCCACCTGGGAGGGGTCGACCCGGGCGGACCACAGATTGGGCGTCAGTGCATTGGAGAGATAGATGGTGGCGCCCAGGGTGCGATGCAGCATATCGGTCAGGCCGACGACAAAGCTGTTGAGATTGACACTTTCCGGCTCAAGATGAGACCGGCGCGCAAATGCCAGCAGCCGGGTGGTCAGGCGCGCACCAAGATCGGCGGCCTCCAGCGCCTCGGTGGTCAGCTCGCGCTGCGAGGGCGACGTGAGCTTGCTCTCCAGCATTTCCAGATTACCGATGATAACCGTCAGCAGATTGTTGAAATCATGCGCGATGCCACCCGTGAGCTGGCCCATGGCTTCCATTTTCTGGGCGTGGCGCAGCGCCATTTCGGTCGCCTTGCGGTCGGACAGGTCGTGAATGATGCCGGTGAAGTGAGCGCGGCCATCCATCTCGAATTCGCTGACCGCCAGATGCATCGGGAACAGCGTGCCATCGCGCCGCCGGCCGGTTACCTCGCGCCCGATGCCGATGATTTTCCGCCGTCCGGTCGAGCGGTAGTTGTGGATGTAGCCGTCATGTTCGGAATGGTAGGGCTCGGGCATGAGAAAATGCACATTGCGCCCCAGAAACTCCGATTGTTCATAACCAAAGAGGCGCGCCGCCGCCGGATTGACGGTGGTAATGGCACCCTGCCCATCGATGGTGATGATGGCGTCAACGGCGGATTCCAGTATCGCCTGCAACTTGCGGGCCTGGCCCAGCAGGGAGGAATTGGGTTCGTTTGGGTCCGACACCGGGCGCTCACTCTCTTGGTTGCAGGGTGAGTCGTAGCGAGCCGCGACGGCCGGCAC
Organism: Devosia sp.; assembly: GCF_036676215.1. GTDB lineage: Bacteria > Pseudomonadota > Alphaproteobacteria > Rhizobiales > Devosiaceae > Devosia. The sequence goes on from NZ_JAKFDJ010000216.1 coordinate 12,464, forward strand.
AAACAAAAACCCCGCAGGCGAGCCTGCGGGGTTTTCAGAAGATTCGGTGAGGTCTTTAGAGCGCCAGTTCGGTGTAGATCGCTTCAAAGCGCTCGCCGACCTTCTTGGGAACCTTGATGGCCTTTATGGCTTCCAGATTCGTGGTGTCATCGCCGACAAAGATCAGCCCAACCATGCCCATGGCAAAGTGCGGCGTGCATTTGACGCCATAGACGCCGGGGACATCGACTGTGAGCGCAAAAGTCTCGTTGACCTTGCTTTTGAATATCTCGACGCCTTCGGGCAGCATGTCCTTGATCGCTTCGACATTGTGCCCCTTGTCCGTGGGAATGAACGTCACCGTGTCGCCAGGCTGCGCCTGAACGAAGGCCGGCTCGAACACCATGGTGCCGGCCACGCCCTTGTTGAGCATGTGTACCTCGTAGTCGACGGCAAGCGCGGGGGCGACGGCAAACCCGGCAAGGGCAATTGCGGCGATCGCAGTCTTGAGAGCGGTGCGCATGTTTGGATCTCCTTAAAGTGGGGTCCTGTCGCGGGCCCGTTCGCCCCTTCTCTAGGCACTGCCCGCTTCACCTTCTTTGACCCGCGTCAAACTCGCTCGAATTTATAAAGTCAGGAAATCCGGCGGTTATTTGCGCTCAATCAAAGAAACTGGACCGCAGAGCCAATACTCAAAATCATATGGGCCAAGAAGAAGTCGAGCCCACAAACAGGATACTGAGATGGCAAATCTTCCAGGAATTTCGCGCCGCGCATTGCTTGCTGGCGCCACCGCAATTGGCGCAGCAGTACAGTTGGCAGCAATATTGCCCGCCGCCGCGCAGGAAGCTGCTGCAACGGCCCCGGTCGACCTCAGCACGCTGGAACGCGTCAAGGTCGAACTCCTACCGCCCCCATTCGTGCATGCTCACGACCAGGTGGCGACCGGCGCTCCCAGGATTGTCGAGTTCACGCTGACGATCGAGGAAAAGCTGCATGAAGTGGACGCCGAGGGCACGACCGTCTGGGCCATGACCTTCAACGGCTCGGTCCCCGGCCCGCTAATGGTGGTGCATGAGGGCGACTATGTCGAACTGACGCTGGTCAATCCCGACACCAATCTGATGCAGCATAATATCGACTTGCACTCGGCAACCGGGGCGCTGGGCGGCGCGGGCCTCACCATCGTCAATCCGGGCGAAAAGGCGATCATGCGCTTCAAGGCCACCAGGGCCGGCGTATTCGTCTACCACTGCGCGCCCGAGGGCATGGTGCCCTGGCACGTCACCGCCGGCATGAACGGCGCCATCATGGTGCTGCCACGCGAAGGCCTGACCGACGGCAAGGGCAATGCGCTGGGCTACGACCGCATCTACTATGTCGGCGAGCAGGATTTCTACGTGCCCAGGGACGAGGAGGGCAATTACATTGCCTATGAGAGCATCGGCGACGGCTATGCCGACACGCTTGAAGTCATGCGCACGCTGATCCCGAGCCACGTCGTGTTCAACGGCAAGGTGGGCGCCCTGACCGGCGAGAATGCCCTCACGGCGGCCGTCGGCGAGCGCGTGCTGGTGGTTCACTCGCAGGCCAACCGCGATACGCGGCCGCACCTGATCGGCGGGCATGGCGACTATGTCTGGCAGAGCGGCAAGTTCCACAACGCGCCAGAGGTCGACCTCGAGACCTGGTTCATTCCCGGCGGTGCCGCGGGCGCGGCGCTCTACACCTTCCTGCAGCCGGGCGTCTACGCCTATGTCAATCACAACCTGATCGAGGGTTTCGAGCTGGGAGCTGCGGGGCACTTCAAAGTGACCGGTGACTGGAACGACGACCTGATGACCAGCGTGCTGGCGCCCAGCCCGATCTGAACGCGCCACTTAACGCAGCCATGCGCGGCGCCAGCGGTGCCGCGCATACCGCAACCAGAGATGCCAGATGACCGCCCTCGCCCGTCCACTCAACGATCTCCTCAATTCGCTGGCCCTGCCGGCGAGCCTGCTGGTCGTCGGCACGGTGCTGATCGGTCTGCAACTGGGCGTGCCGCGGATCGATCTGGGGCAGGCCCGCATCGCGGGGCCGGAGACGGTCACGCTGGCGCCTGCCGATTTCACCTATCGCGCCGAGGGCCACTTCCTGCGCGACGGCAATCCGGTCGACGCGCCCATGCTCCAGGCGCGACTTGATGCACCGCTGGTGATCATGAAGTATCAGGTCAGCGCCGCCGACTATGCCGCCTGCGTCGCCCAGGGCGCCTGTCCGCCCGCCGAGCCGCGCAATATCGGACAGGGGGACGTGCCGGTCACGGGCGTCAACTTTAACGACGCCACCGACTATGCCGCCTGGCTATCGCTCAGCACCGGCCAGGACTGGACCCTGCCGACGGATCGGCAATGGGCCTTTGCCGCTGGATCGGGCTTTGCCGACGACGCCCTGGGACTGGCCGAGGACAATGCCAACCCTGCCGCCCGCTGGCTCGCCAATTATGAGAAAGAGGCAGCGCGCGAGAGCAATGCCGGCCGCGTTCCACTGCCCCTGGGCAGTTTCGGCAGCAATGAAAACGGCATTGCCGACATGGGCGGCAATGTGTGGGAGTGGACGCAGACCTGTCACCGCCGGGTGCATGTCGATGCGGCTGGCACCGTGCTCAGCGAAACGCCGGCCTGCACCATCAAGGTGCTCAACGGGCAGCACCGCACGCCGATGAGCTTTTTCATCCGCGACGCCAAGAGCGGCGGATGCTCGGTTGGCATCCCACCCGACAATCTCGGCTTCCGCCTGGTGCGGCAGCCAGCCTGGCATGAACGCTTGCTGGGACTGTTCGGTGCCTGACCACTGCGGCTGATTGCCGAATACCGGAATGGGCGACTATCGTGTAAGTCAGAGCCGACAACACGATGGGACAGCTATTTTGGCAGGAATTGACCGCAGCCTCGTGCGCGCATTGCCGCTGTTCAATAAACTGAGCGACGCCGAGCTGGATCGTCTGCTCGCCCGCGCCACGATGCGGCGGGTTGCAATGGGCGAAGCGGTGTTCGAGCAGGGGCAGAAGGCCGACCGGTTCTTCCTGCTGCTGCATGGGCGGCTCAAGGTCACCCAGGTCACCGCCGACGGCCAGCAGATCATCGTTCGTATGGTGCATCCCGGTGATATTTTCGGCTTTGCCAAGGCGCTGCAGCGCGACGACTACCCGGGCACGCCCACCGCCTCCGCCGAAAGCGTGGTGATCTGCTGGCCCACCGAAGTGTGGGGCCTGTTCGTGGAGCAGAACCCCCATCTCGCCGTCAACGCCATGCAGACGATCGGCCAGCGCCTGCAGGAGGCCCATACCCGCATTCGCGAAATGGCCACTGAAGAGGTCGAGCGCCGCGTGGCCCATGCCGTGCTGCGATTGATCGAGCAGGCGGGCAAGACCGAAAGCGCCGGTATCCGCATCGACTTCCAGATCTCCCGGCAGGACATTGCCGAGATGACGGGAACGACGCTGCACACGGTCTCGCGCATCCTGAGCGCCTGGGAGGCCAAGGGACTGGTGGAGGGCGGGCGGCAGAAGCTGCTGGTGCGCGACGCCGCAGGCCTCAGGATCCTGGCAGAGGGCGAGGCCGACTAGACTGCCGCACTCGTTGCGCCAGGACAAAGACCCTGGCCACATCCGGGGTTAGACCGCCCGCTGAGCCAAGCTGCTCGGCTGGAGCCCCCATGACCCAAGTCCCACCTGCAATCGCCAAGCGCCAGCCCGTTCCGCGCGGCATAGCGCGCAGCGGGCCCGTGATCTTTTCCTATGGCTTCCGCCCGTTTTTTCTGGCCGCCGGCCTGTGGGCGATTGCCGCAATGGCACTATGGATCGGGGCCCTGACAGCGGGCTGGGAGATCGGCGGCAGCTATGGGGGCGCCTATTGGCACGCCCACGAAATGCTGTTCGGCTACAGTTCTGCCGCGCTGGCCGGGTTCCTTTTGACCGCCGTGCCGAACTGGACCGGGCGCCTGCCGGTATCAGGCACGCCGTTGATTGTGCTCTTTGCAATCTGGTGCGCAGGACGGCTGGCTTTGCTGGCCCCCGACATGCTGGGCCTGGGCCTGCCCCTGTCCATCGCCATCGACGCGGCCTTCCTGCCGCTACTGCTGGCCATCTGCGCCCGGGAGATCATCGCCGGTCGCAAATGGAAGGACCTCAAGATCCTGGGCGGAATCCTGGCGCTGGCGCTGGCCAATCTCTGCTTCCATCTACTGGTCGCCTGGGGCGGGGATGCCGGGCTGGCCAATCGGCTTGGCGTGGGCGCCTTCGTCATGCTGGTCACCATTATGGGTGGGCGCGTTGTGCCCAGTTTCACCCGGAACTGGCTGGTCAAGCGCCACAGCATCGATCTGCCGGCGCCCTATGACCGCTTCGACACCGTTGCACTGCTGACCGGGCTTGCGGCACTGCTCCTCTGGGTCACCCTGCCGGGCACAGTCTGGACGGCGCTGGCCTGCCTCCTGGCGGCTTGCCTGCATCTGGTGCGGCTCTGGCGCTGGCGCGGCTGGCAGACTTGGGACGAGAAACTGGTGCTGGTGCTGCACCTTGGCTACGCCTTCGTGCCGGCTGGCCTTCTGGCAGTGGCCCTAGCGCAGCTGGGCTTGGTCGAAGCGACGGCGGCTTTGCATGTCTTCACGGTCGGCACGATCGGGGTTATGACCCTGGCGATCATGAGCCGGGCCACCCGCGGCCATACCGGCCTGCCGCTGGTGGCGTCCCGCATGACGACAGCGAGCTATGCCGCATTGATCGCCGCCGCCCTGCTGCGCCCGCTGGCCAGCGTCTGGCCGGACTATGCCACCGAGCTGCTATCGGCAACGGGCCTCTGCTGGATCATCGCCTTCGCGCTCTATGTGATCGAATATGGCCCGGTGCTGGTCCAGCGCCGCCGCGAGCGGGGCGAATAGGCCTACCTAGCGCCCGAGCAGTCCGGCGATCTCCGGCGCGATGCGTGCCGGGGACCAGGGCGGGTCATAGGTCAGCCGAACATCGACGAATTCTATGCCCTCCACCGCCCAGGCGCGGTCTTCCACGGCCTGGCGGATGAAGCCGGTGGCGGGGCAGCCGCGCGTCGTCGTGGTCATGCTGATAGTGGCGACGCACCCGTCAGTGACCGACACATCGTAGATCATGCCCAGATCGACCACGTTCTGCCCCAGCTCGGGATCGATCACCAGCTTGAGCGCCTCTTGCACCTGCCCGGCAAGATCCTCGTCCCGGCTCACGATCGGCCTCCAGCTCTTATCATCAGGCGGTAGGCCTGCCCGTCCTCATCTAGATCGCCCACCCAGGCATGGCCGCGCGCCTGCAGTTCGGGGAAAAGGAAAATCGGCTCGCGGCCCAGCAGCGCGAACAGCACCTCCCCGTCCACCATGGTTTCGAGCCTGGCGAGAATGCGCACCATGGGCTCGGGCGGATCGAGCTCGGTGCAATCGAGGTAATGCGCCGGATCGGGCCAGGTCTCGGGGGCATCGACATTCGGCTCGACCGCGTCGACGTGATCGCGGTCAGTCGGGGTGAAGATGACCATCCATTCGCCATCCTCGAGCGCGCTGGCTTCGCTGGCAAAACCCTGGCTGGCCATGACGTGAAATAGCGGCTCGGGCTTGAAGGTGGCATAGAGCTTGAGGCGCTGGCCTTTGGCCAACCGGCCCACCGCCCCCATGATGGCGCCAAAGGGCTCGCCGCCATGGCGCAGGATCGGGCGGACATCGAGTTCGAGATCGTTCATGGCACTTTCCTCGCAGGTGGCAAGAAGGGGTGGGGTCGCGCAAAGCCGCGCCGCAGCTCGAGCGGCACGTTCAACAGCTCGCGCGAGCGGTAGAAATGGCGGGCAATGGCCAGCGTCGCGAAAAGCTGCACGCCGACGAACAGACGGAACGCCGTGGGCAAATCGACCAGCAGGCAGAGCGTCGCAAAGCCCACGGCCGCATAATAGGCGCCGAACCATGGCGCGGCGCGCGGCTCGTCGACCAGGTCCTGCACCCGGGGCGTCTGTCGCTTGCCCAATACCGGCGCGAAACACTCGAGCCAGGTCAGAAACGCAATGATCTTGTAGAGCTTGGCCAGACCCAGACCGCCGAGCCAGCCGAAGGCGAACAGGTAGGTCAGGGCACCGATACGGGCCTGCAATTGCCCTGTGGCGAGTAGTACCAAAAGCAGCATGGCAGAGCCGAGAAGCGCGGCGAAGGCGCCGATGGCGGCCACGGCGTTGAGCTCGATGTTCCGCCGTTTGCGCTGCCGGTAGAGCGCGACCACATCGCTGGCATAGACGCCCAGCGCGAGGAGGCCGGTCGCTGCTGCCGCGAGCAACAGGCCTGTAAGACCCGCCTCGGCAGCCATGGCGAAGGGGATCGCCGCCGCGACCAGCACCAGCGCCAGAGTGCCGGTTGCGAGCACGAGACGGGTCGAGAACCGCTCGGTTTCGGGTGCCAGCATGAACATGGCCAGGAGGCGGTAGCTGACGCCCATGGCCGCAAAGGTCATCCAGCCGCCCAGGCCCAGCAGCGCATGCAGCGGCACGCCATTGAGCAGCAGCGACAGCGCCATGTCACCGCCCAATAGCCCCGACAGGACCAGCGCAAAAGTCTCGCCGAGCAGCACCGTGCCCAAAAGGGCGGCCAGCCCCACCACGACGAAGCGGGCGGGCAGGGCCAGCGGGCGCGCAGCCCACAGCGTGCGACCCAGCGACAGCATCACCGCGCCAAAGCCGGCAACGAGCAACAGCCCGCCCAGCGGCAGCACTTCGGTCGGAACGGAAAGGATCTCCGCCACGCCCGCAAATCCGGCCAACAGCGCGAACAGCCCAAGCAGGATCGCCGCCAGCGCGACGGGCGGCAGCGCCTCCCCCAGCAGGGGCCGCGCGACCAGCACGGGGACGAACTGGAACAGTGCGCCACACATCAACAGGCTCAGCCAGCCAATGGCGACGAGATGGACCAGGATCAGGGTTTCAGGCGCATCGATTGCCGCGCCCGGATAGCCGAAACCGATCACCATCAGGCTCTCGGCCGCCAGTAGGCAGACAAGGGCACAGGTGAAGTAGGTCAGTGTCCAGCGGGACAGGCTCGCTCCGGGCATGGCAATCGTCTCCAGGGGCGGCGCAGCCAGGCTGCGCCGCACAGATCAGGCCGCCGCCTGCCGGCCCAGATTCACCCGCCAGACCTCCGGACCGCTCTCGAGATAGGTCCACGAAAACTGCCCGGGATACTCGGCTTGCAGCTGGTAGTGCAGTGGCTTGGGGTCGTGATCGTTGATGATGGTGAAGGCCTCGCCCACTCCAAGCGCATTGGCCATGGCGAAAATGCGCGGATGACGCTGGCCGGGCGGCACGATGCGGACGTCGATGAAGGACGGGGGCGTCTCGGTTTCGGACATGTTGGTCGGTTCTCCGCTGGCCGCAGGAAGGAAGGTGCCGGGCGGCGGCCAAAACCCCGGCTGAACCATGCCTTAGGCCATGGGCACCCACGCCACTTTGTCGCCGGACAAACAAAACCACGCGTGGCGCGGCAACTCGCACACAGGCGATCAGCATAGCGGCAGGTCTTTGCGCTGGATCAAAGACCGAGGAGGTTTTTCCGCTACGGCTCACGGGGAAAGCGGGCTTGCACCCGCGGGCTGGAACGGGACCACCAACATGATTGCAGATCTGACGCGGGCCGAACGGCAATGGGCCATGATGATCCTGGGCGTACTGGGAATTGTCGGGCTGGCCATGGCGGTTGCCGGACGCAACGACCTGCTGGGCATTCACGGCTGGATCGTGCTCGCGGCCGGGCTTGGCGGTTTTGTCGTGTTCATGCGCGGCAAGGATGCGCCCGAGCCCAGCGATGACCGGCTCAACGAATATTACGATGCGCCCACCCGGCTTGGCATCATCCTCACCCTGCTCTGGGGCGTGGTCGGCATGGCCGCCGGCCTCTGGGTCGCCTCGCTGCTGGCCTGGCCGGAACTGACATTCGATGCTGCCTGGGCCAGCTTTGGCCGCCTGCGCCCGGTCCACACCAGCGGCGTCATCTTCGGCTTTGGCGGCAATGCGCTGATCGCCACCTCATTCCATGTGCTGCAGCGCACGACGCGCGCCCGCCTGCCCGACCAGATCAGCCCCTGGTTCGTGCTGCTGGGCTACAACCTGTTCTGCGTCATCGCCGCCAGCGGCTATCTGATGGGCCTGACCCAATCCAAGGAATACGCCGAGCCCGAATGGTACGCCGATATCTGGCTGGTCGTAGTCTGGGTGGTCTATTTCGCCATCTACATGCGCACCCTGGCCCGCCGCAAAGAGCCGCATATCTACGTGGCCAACTGGTATTACATGGCCTTCATCCTGGTCGTGGCGATCCTGCATATCGTCAACAACCTGGCCGTGCCGGTGTCCTTCGGCAGCGCCAAATCCTATTCGCTGTTCTCGGGCGTCCAGGATGCCATGACCCAATGGTGGTATGGCCACAACGCCGTGGCCTTCTTCCTCACCGCCGGGTTCCTCGGCATGATGTACTATTACCTGCCCAAGCGCGCCGGCCGGCCGATCTTCTCCTACCGGATGTCGATCATCAGCTTCTGGGGCATCACCTTCATGTATATGTGGGCCGGTTCGCACCACCTGCATTACACCGCCCTGCCCCATTGGGTGCAGACGCTGGGCATGGCCTTTTCGGTGGTGCTGCTGGTGCCCAGCTGGGCCTCGGCGGGCAATGCCCTGCTGACGCTGAACGGCGCCTGGCACAAGGTGCGCGACGACGCAGTATTGCGCTTCATGGCGCTGGCCGCGATCTTTTACGGCATCACCACTTTTGAAGGCTCGTTCATGGCCATTCGCGCCGTGAACTCGCTCAGCCACTATACCGACTGGACCATCGGGCACGTCCATGCCGGCGCCCTGGGCTGGGTGGCCATGATCACCTTCGGGTCGCTCTATTCGATAGTACCGTCGATGTGGAAACGTCCGGGCCTCTATTCGGCCAAGCTGGTGGAAGTCCACTTCTGGCTCGCCCTGTCGGGGACTGTCGTCTACGTCTTCGCCATGTGGAATTCGGGCGTCATCCAGGGCCTGATGTGGCGCACCTATACCGAGAGCGGCACCCTCAGCTACTCGTTCATCGACAGCCTCGTGGCCATGCATCCCTACTACATCGCCCGCGCCTTTGGTGGCCTGCTGTTCCTCCTTGGCGCGCTGGTCGCTCTCTACAACGTCGTCATGACCATCCGCGTGCCCGCCCCGGCGACGGACGATGTCGCGATCGACATCCCCGTCCAGCCCGCCCTGCAAGCCGGAGAATAGACCCATGTTCGGCCTACACTACAAAATCGAACGCAGCGCGATCGGCCTCGTCACGTTCATCGTGCTGGTCGCTTCGATCGGCGGCCTGATCGAGATCGCGCCGCTCTTCACCATCGACGAAACCGTGGAGCAGGCGGCCGACATGCGCGTCTATACGCCGCTCGAAGTGGCCGGGCGCAACATCTACATCCGCGAAGGCTGCTATGCCTGCCACAGCCAGATGATCCGCACTTTGCGCGACGAAGTGGAGCGCTATGGCCCCTATTCGCTGGCGGTGGAAAGCAGCTACGACCATCCCCAGCTCTGGGGCTCCAAGCGCACCGGGCCGGACCTGGCCCGGCTGGGCAACAAATATTCCGACGACTGGCATACCCTGCATCTCTTTAATCCGCGTGACGTGGTGCCCGAGTCCAAGATGCCGGCCTATCGCTGGCTGCTCCGTGACCCGTTGCGCACCGACGATCTGGGCAATCACCTGGCGGCGCTGCGGGCGGTTGGCGTGCCCTATACCGACGAGCAGGTCGCCAGTGCCTCGCTCGACGCCTATGGCCAGGCCAACCCCGAGACCGCGGCCGCCGATGGTGTGGCGGAACGCTATGGCAGCGAAACCAATATCCGCATGTTCGACGGGGTCTCGACCCGCCTGACCGATATGGACGCGCTGGTCGCCTACCTGCAGGTGCTTGGCAACCTGACCGATGCCGCCCATCAACCCAATCAGCCGGAGGCGGAATAGATGCCCTTCGACCACGATACCGTCGTCGGCTTCTCCAAGTCGTTCGGCCTGTTCTACCTCGTCACCCTCAGCGTCATCGCGCTGGCCTGGACCTATTGGCCCTCCAACAAGAAGGGCTTTGACGAGGCCGCCAGGCTCCCCGTGCGCGAAGAGGAGGACCGGCCATGGCGGTAGGCGAACGCGACAAGATCTCGGGGCAGATGACCACCGGGCATGAGTGGAACGGCATCAAAGAACTCAACACGCCCGTTCCGCGCCCGGTCTACTTCTTCCTCATCACCATGGGTGGCTTTGCCATTCTGTGGACCGTGCTGATGCCGAGCTGGCCGGGGATCAACGGCTATTTCCGCGGCCTGCTGGGCGCCGACCAGCAGGCCGCTGTCATCCAGAGCGTCGAGGCAGCACAGCTTGAGCGCGCCAGCTGGACCAGCCGCATCGACAGCGAAGACTTCGCCGCCATCCAGGCCGACGAGGAGTTGATGACCATTGTGCGCCAGACCGGCGCGGCTCTGTTTGGCGACAATTGCGCCGGCTGCCATGGCGCCAGGGCCCAGGGCGGGCCGGGCTTCCCCAATCTCGCCGCCGCGCCGATCATGTGGGGCGACGATCCCGAAATCGTGGCCGAGACCATTCGCGTCGGCATCAATGCCACCAGCGCGGAAACGCGCTTTGCGCAGATGCTGGCCTTTGGCCGCGACCAGATGCTGGAGCGTGCCGATATCGACGCGGTGGTGGCCTATGTCGAAACCTTGTCCAAGCCTGACCTGGTTGCGACCACCGATCCGGCAGTGCTGGCGAGAGGCGCTGAGCTCTTCGCGACCAACTGCGCCGGTTGCCACGGTGAAAATGCCCAAGGCATGACCGATACCGGCGCACCGAACCTGACCGACGGCTACTGGACCTATGGTGGGGACCACGCCAGCATCCGCCACTCGGTCTATAACGGGCGCACCGGCACCATGCCCTCCTGGGAAGGGCGGCTGTCGCCGACCGAGATCAAGCTGCTGACGCTCTATGTCCTCGACCTGCGGGCCGCCCAGCAATGAGCACCCCCTCGGTCACCCATGACAGCGACGCCCGGCGGCACGGCACGCGCCGGCTGCTGCTGATTGCTGCCGTGGTGATCGTCGGCGTGCTGCTGGCCGCCAATGCCCACCTCGTCTACGTCGCCTTCTCCTCCCAGCCTGATTGCGTCACCCACCTCAAGGGCGAGGGCGAGCCCGGCACGTTCCGCGCCGCCAAATCGGCCTGCTGACCACCAACCCAACGGATCGCCCCATGGCCAAGACGCTGCACCCCGTCGACATCATTCCCGATACCGTCCCCGCTTTGCCCAAGGCGGTCGACCACAACCGGCACTTGCCGGCCACCGCTGCCCTCACATGGCTGGCTTTGGGTTGGCGCGACCTCTGGGTTCGGCCGATGCCGAGCCTGCTTTATGGGCTGGGCGTGGCCCTGCTGTCCCTGCTGGTCATTGTCGCCATGGTCAATTTCGGCTGGGCACAGATCCTGTTTCCGGCGCTGGCCGGCTTCCTGGTAGTCGGGCCGCTGCTGGCGACCGGACTTTACGAAAAGAGCCGGCGGCTGGAGGCGGGTGAACCCGTCACCCTCTGGCACATGATCTTTCCCCGCCGCGGCGGCGGAGCCCACCTGTTCTTCGTCGGCGCCGTATTGCTGACGCTGATGCTGGTCTGGATGCGCGCCGCCGTGCTGCTCTATGCGCTCTTCCTCGGCTGGCGGCCCTTTCCCGGCTTCGATTCAGTGGTCAACATGCTGTTCACCACCCCCACGGGCTTGCTCATGCTGGCGGTGGGCACCGCCGTAGGCGGGCTGTTTGCCGCCTTTGCCTTTGCCATCAGCGCCTTCTCCATCCCGATGATGCTCGACCGGCGGCTCGATGCCTTCTCGGCCATGGGCCTGTCCATGTCGCTGGTGTGGAACAACCTGCCCGCCGCCCTGCTCTGGGGCGCTATCGTGCTGGCTTTGACTGTGTTCAGCCTCGGCACCGCGCTGGTCGGGCTGATCCTGATTTTCCCGCTGCTCGGGCACGCCACCTGGCACGCCTATGCTACCGTGCGGCCATAGACCATGAGCTGCTGCCTGCCCCCGCCTGAATTTGCCGAGGCCGTCGCCGGCCCCATCCAGCGAGGCCCGGCTGCCGATGAAATCCGGCTGGCCAGCCGCGATATCGGCAATGGCGTTCGGCAGACCGATCTGTCTGTCCCCGCCATTCATTGCGGTGGCTGCATCCAGACCATCGAAAAGGCATTGGGCGCGCTCCAGGGCGTGCAATCGGCGCGGGTGAACCTCTCGACCAAACGTGTCGCCGTGCGCTGGCTCGACAATGGCGCCCCGCCCGCCATGGTCGAGACCCTGACCGGGCTTGGCTATGAGCCCCACCTCTATGAGACGGAGGACAGCCAGCAGGACAAGACGCTTCCCGCGCTGATCCGCGCGCTTGCCGTGGCAGCCTTTGCCTCGATGAACATCATGATGTTGTCGGGCTCGGTCTGGTCCGGCGCCGATGGGGCGACCCGCGACATCCTGCATTGGATCTGCGCCGGTCTGACCCTGCCGGCTTTGCTCTATTCGGGCCGGGTCTTCTACCTCTCGGCCTGGAACGCCATCCGCCACCGCCGCACCAATATGGATGTGCCGATCACCATCGGCATTGCTCTCGCCTTCGCGCTGAGCTTTTACGACACCATCCATTCGGGAGAGCAGGTCTACTACGATGCGACCGTCTCGCTGATCTTCTTCCTGCTGATCGGGCGCACGCTCGACCATGTGATGCGCGAGCGGGCCCGCACCGCCGTCAGGAGTCTGGCCAGGCTGGCGCCGCGCGGCGCGCTGGTCATGCATGCTGATGGCAGCCCGGAATATTTGCCTCTGCGCGAGATCGTGCCGGGCATGGCCATCCTGCTGGTCGCCGGCGAACGCGTGCCGGTGGACGCGATGGTGCTGACCGGCGCATCGGACCTCGACCGCAGCCTCATCAGCGGCGAAAGCATGCCGATAACGGCGGGACCGGGCACCCGGCTGGAGGCGGGCACGCTCAACCTCACGGGTCCGCTGACCATTCGTGCCGAAGCGGGTGAACAGGATTCCACCCTGGCCCAAATGGTGCGGCTGATGGAAGTGGCCGAAAGCGGACGCAACCGCTACCGGCGCATTGCCGACCGCGCCGCCGAACTCTATTCGCCAGTGGTGCATCTGGCCGCCTTTGCCGCCTTCATCGGCTGGATGGCCGTCAATGGCGACCTGCACAATGCCGTCACCGTGGCCATTGCCGTTCTCATCATCACCTGCCCCTGCGCACTGGGCCTCGCCGTGCCCATGGTACAGGTGGTCGCCGCGCGACGCCTGTTCGACGCCGGTATCATGGTCAAGGACGGCTCAGCGCTGGAACGGCTGGCCGAGATCGACACCGTGGTTTTCGACAAGACCGGCACGTTGACGCTGGGCACGCCGCGATTGCTCGACCTGGGCCACACCGAACCCAGGCTGCTGGCGCTGGCCGCCACCCTCGCCGCCTATTCACGGCACCCCTATTCGCGGGCCATTACCAAGGCCGGTGCCGGCCTGCCCGATGCGCCGAGCTTCACCACCGCCAGCGAACTGCCCGGCTTTGGCGTAGAAGCCATGCTGGATGGCGACCGCTACCGGCTTGGCCGCGCCGACTGGGCGCTGTCTGCCACCGACGTTGCCAGCGGCACAGTATTGAGCCGCAACGGTACCGAACTGCTACGCTTTGCCTTCCATGACAGGCTGCGGCCCGGCGCCCATGGCGCTGTGACAGCTCTGGAGGATGCGGGAATGGACGTCGAGATGGTCTCGGGCGATACCAGCGACGCCGTCGCCACGATTGCCGACGACCTGCAGATCGCGGTCCGTTCGGGGGGCGTTCTACCCGGTGGCAAGGCCGACCGGATTGCCACGCTGCGCGCTGCCGGTCACAAGACACTCATGGTTGGCGACGGGCTCAACGATGCGCCCGCGCTGATGGCCGCGCATGTCTCCATGGCGCCATCCAGCGCCGCTGATGTGGGCCGCAGCGCCGCCGATTTCGTGTTCCTGCACGACGATCTGGCGGCCGTGCCGTTGGCACTCGCAGTGGCGCGCGATGCCGTCAGGCTGGTGCGGCAGAATTTTGCGCTCTCGGTGCTCTACAATGCCATTGCGCTGCCCATCGCCATTGCCGGCTACGTCAATCCCTTCATCGCCGCCATTGCCATGTCGCTGTCCTCGCTCGTCGTGGTGCTGAACGCGTTGCGGCTGGGCTGGGGCGGCTATCGTAGCTATCGCTGGCCGATGCCTGCCACACCCCGGATCACGCCGGTGCGGCCATGAGCGAGTTTTTCTATCTGATCCCGATCTCGGTCATCCTGGGGGCAGCAGGGCTGATGATCTTTCTCTGGACGCTGCGGGACGGACAGTATGATGACCTCGACGGCGCCTCCCAGCGCATCCTCTACGAGGACGACAAGCCGCGCCCCGATCCGGACTAGAACCGGTTCATCAACGCCCCGGCCATGAGCCGCGTCCGTGCCCTGAGCAGCAGGCGCTGCTGCGCCACTCCATCCTCGGAGACAACGCCTTTGAGCAGGCGCGCCAGTTGTTCGCTGATCTCGGCGACCACCGCCGCACTATGCAGCGGCAATGCCACCAGCGCGCAATCGAGCAGGATATCGGCCAGTTGATCGATCGCCTCGCCATCCAGCAGGCGGACGGACCGGGCAAGCCAGTCGCCATCGACCTCGGGACGTTGCTCGAGGAACAGCGTGGCGCGCAGGAAGCCCCCCATGGCCGCCTCGGCGTCTTCCCAACGATTGCCGATCAGCCCGTCCATGGCCGGGCGCAGCAACGGGCTGCGCCGTACGCGCTCGCTGAATTCGGTTGCCAGCGCATCGATATCCGCCTCGTCGAAAAATGCCGACGGGGCAAAGGGTGGGAATGGCATGCAAAACCTGCGGTCAGTGACGCGCGCAATCTAGTCCGACCAAATGGCCCCGAGGTTGATCCCGGTCAAACGCCCGGCACTTTGCCCTTGCTATGGTGCAAGCCACAACGGGGCCTCCCGGGGAGTGCTCGACCATGTTGCCAAATAGCCGGACGGGACCGCTTGAACGAAGCTATCAGCAGCTGCTCGATCTCTGCGACGTGCTCGAGGCCATCGCCGACAGCCTGCCGCATCCGGACGCGGGCCTCTGCATCACCACCGCCGATGCCCTCGAACCGCTGGTCGAGCTGACGCATGTGCTGGAGGAAGAGGTGCTTTTCCCGATTTTAGCGGCATCCAGCCGTCCTGAATTGAACCAGACCGTGGCGCGGCTGCGGCGCGAGCACCTCTCGGACATGGCGACGGCCGGCGAAGTCAGCGACGCCCTGCGCGCCGTGGCCAGCAGCAGCTCGCCCCTATCCCCCGATGCGGTGGGCTATCTGCTGCGCTCCTTCTTCGACAGCATGCGCCGCCACGTCTATGGCGAGCTGGAACTGATCGAGCTGTTTCTGCCTGATCGGGACGGCAGGACGATCAATTGACCCAGTTCTTCGCGGCACTGCTGGTCTTTCTCGCCTTGCATATGGTTCCGGCCATTCCCCCGCTCCGCGCCGGGCTGGTCGCGGCCGTGGGCCGCCGCACCTACCTGATTGCCTATTCGCTGGTGTCGCTGCTGGCGCTGGCCTGGCTGTTTCACGCCACCATGCGCCTCGATTTCGTGCCGCTATGGGATGCGGCGGCCTGGCAGGCCTGGCTTCCCCTGGTACTGACACCCATCGGGCTGGTTTTCCTGGTGGCGGGATTGCTGAGCCCCAACCCCGCCTCGATCACCCTGCGCCGGCCGGACCTGGCGCCCGGCGCCATCACCACCGTCACGCGCCATCCGGTGCTGTGGGGCTTTGCCCTCTGGGCCGGCAGCCACCTCGTGCCCAATGGCGACATGCGCAGCCTGCTGTTGTTCGGCTCGCTCCTGGCCTTTGCGCTCTTGGGCATGGTCATGACCGACCGCCGCGCGCGGCGTCGGCTGGGCGAGCACTGGCCCGCTATCGCCGACAGCACGTCCCTCTTGCCATTTGCCGCCGCGCTGGCGGGCAACACCCGGCTGCGCATGGATGGGCCGCTCGTCATCGGCGTCCTCGCTAGCGCCGCCCTCACCGCCTGGCTGCTGCTGGGCGGGCATGCCGTGCTGTTCGGCGCCGACCCGCTGGCTCTGGTGGCCGCCTAGATGGAGTTGCCCATGCATCCCGACCTGATCGAACGCTATTCGGCGCCGGTGCCGCGCTATACCAGCTACCCGACTGCGCCCCATTTCCACGCCGGCATCACGCCCCAGACCTATGCCCACTGGCTCAGCGACGTGGCCGACGACGCGACGATCTCGCTTTACCTGCACATCCCATATTGCGATCGCCTCTGTTGGTTCTGCGGCTGCCACACCAAGCACACGCTGCGCTACGAACCCATCACCCACTATCTCGAAGCGCTCTATGCCGAGATTGACTGGGTGGCCGACAAGCTGGACGGCAAGGGCCTGGTGACCGCGATCCATCTCGGCGGCGGCTCGCCCACAATGCTGACCGCGGAGGACATGGCGAGCCTCAAGGCCCGGCTCGCCGCGCGCTTCACCCTCGCCCCCAATGCAGAGATCAGCATCGAGATCGACCCCAACGATCTGGGCGAGGACCGCTTCGACGCCATGGCGGCCTTCGGGCTGACCCGCGCCAGCGTCGGCGTGCAGGATTTCGACGAGCGTGTGCAGCGCGCCATCAACCGCCTGCAGAGCTTCGAGCAGACCCGGCACGTCATCGATTCCGTCCGGACGCGCGGCGTCCATTCGGTCAATGTCGATGTGCTCTATGGCCTGCCCTATCAGACACTGGCCAGCATCGCGGCCACCATTGCCCAGGTCCTGTCACTGGCGCCCGACCGCATGGCGCTGTTCGGCTATGCCCATGTGCCCTGGATGAAAAAGCACCAGCAGATGATCCCCGATGCTGCCCTGCCCGATATCCAGGCCCGCTTCGCGCAATCCCAGCTGGCGGCGAGCCTGCTCAATGCCGGCGGCCTGCAATCGATCGGCTTCGACCACTTTGCCCGACCGACCGACAGCCTGGCGCTTACTGCGGCAGCCGGCCGTTTGCGCCGCAATTTCCAGGGCTATACCGACGATCGCGCCGATGTGCTGATCGGGCTGGGCGCCTCGGCCATCGGGCAATTGCCGCAAGGCTATGTGCAGAACATCACGCCCACCGGCGACTATCAGAAATCCGTATTGGCCGGTGGCGGCGCCACGACGCGTGGCTTTGCCTTGTCCGCGACGGACCGGCTGCATGGCTTTGCCATCGAGGCTCTGCTTTGCCGCTTCGCGCTGCGCCGCGATGAACTGGCCCACTTCGGCGCCGCCGGCAAGGCGTTGTTCGACGCCGCCTGCATCATTGCCGCGGCGGACCCTGACGGCATGATGCATGCCGATGCGAAATGCTTCAGCGTCACCGAGCGCGGCCGCCCCTTCGTGCGCGCCATCGCTGCCAAGTTCGATATCTATCTTGCCACCAGTACGGCGCGCCATTCGCTTGCCGTCTAGCCGCGCCATTCCCGCGCCAGCGGCCCGCCGGGCAGGCCCAGTAGGTCGATAGCCCGCGCCGCGAGCTGATCGACGATTTCCTCGACGCTCCGAGGCAGGTGGTAGAAGGCCGGCACTGGCGGCATGACGATGGCTCCCATCTCGGTGACCGCCACCATGTTGCGTAAGTGCCCAAGATGCAGCGGCGTTTCCCGCGCCATCAGCACCAGCCGCCGCCGCTCCTTGAGATGCACATCGGCGGCGCGCACGATGAGATTGTCCGCAATGCCACCAGCGATAGCGCCAAGCGTGTGCATGGAACAGGGCACCACCAGCATGCCCGCCGAGGCAAACGAGCCGCTGGCAATGCTGGCGCCGATATCGTCAATGGCGTGGGCAACATGCGCCAGCTTACGCGCCGTCTCGGCTGCCCCCACACCCACTTCATGCGCCAGTGTCCGCTCGGCCGCCGCCGAGAGCACGAGATGGGTTTCAATGCCCGGCAGCGTACGCAGCAGCTCCAGCACCCGCACGCCGATCGCCGCGCCCGAGGCGCCCGTCATCGCCACGACCACCCGCGTCATGCCCCGGCCCCCGGCAGGCCCAGATCGTCCCAGATGGCGTCCACCCGCGCCGTGACCTCCGGCGTCATGGCCAGCACCCGGCCCCATTCGCGGCTGGTTTCGGGGCCCATCTTGTTGGTCGCGTCCAGTCCCAGCTTGCCACCCAACCCGGCCTTGGCCGAAGCAAAGTCGAGATAGTCGATGGGCGTATCGGGCACGACGACCAGGTCGCGCGGCGCATCGAACCGGGTCGCCAATGCCCACATCACGTCGCTCCAGTTGCGCACGTCGATGTCGCCATCCACCACGATGATGAGCTTGGTATAGCTGAACTGCGGCAGCATGGCCCACAGCCCCAGCATCAGCCGCCGCGCCTGGCCCGGATAGCGCTTGTCGATGGCAACCACCATGGCGCGATAGGAACAGGCCTCGGGCGGCAGCCACAGATCGAGGATTTCCGGAAACTGCCGCCTGGCCAGCGGCGCAAACAGCGGCGTCATCGCCTCGCCCAGCCGCGACGGCTCGTCCGGCGGCCGGCCGGTATAGGTCGACAGATAGATCGGCCTATCCCGCATGGTGATCGCGCTCAGCGTCATCACCGGGAAGGGCTCGACGCTGTTATAGTAGCCGGTATGGTCGCCATAGGGACCTTCAGGCGCCGTCTGGCTGGCCGAGACATGGCCTTCGAGCACGATTTCCGCATGGGCCGGCACCGGCAGCGGCACGGTTTTTCCCGTCGCCACCTCGGTGCGACGCCGGCGCAGCATTCCGGCAAAGGCCAGCTCGTTCATGCCCTCGGGCAGCGGCATGACCGCGGCCAATATGGTGGCCGGGTCGGCGCCGATGGCCACGGCCACCGGCATGTCGCGCCCCAGCTTCTGCCACATGCGATGGTGCCGCGCCCCGCCGCGATGCGCCAGCCAGCGCATGATGACCCGGTTCGGTCCCAAGACCTGCATGCGGTAGATGCCCACATTGATGTCGTCGGGATCATCGGGCGCGCAGGTGATCACCAGCGGCCAGGTGATGAGCGGCGCGGGCTCGCCCGGCCAGCACCACTGGATGGGCAGCTTGCGCAGATCCATCGCATCGCCCGTTACGACCCGAGCCTGGCTGGGCGCCCGCTCCACCCGCCGCACCCGCATGTTGAGCGCGGCGGCCAGCAGCGAGCGCTTCTCCCAGGTCTGCTTCAATCCGCGCGGCGCCCGCGGATCGCGCAGATCGGCCAGCGCCTCGCCCAGGTCCGTCATGGCCTCGGGCGCAATGCCCAGCCCCCAGGCGATCCGCTCGGACGTGCCGAACAGATTGACCAGCATTGGGATATCGCTTGTCCGCCCCTCGGCATCCACCGGATGCTCGATCAACAGCGCCGGACCATCCGCCAGCAGCACCCGTCGGTGAATTTCGGTCAGCTCATGCACGAGGCTGACGGGTCTGCTGATCCGGTGCAGACGCCCCCGGCTTTCCAAGGCATCGATAAAGCCGCGCAGATCCTGCGTCAGAGGGAAGGTCGTGTCGGGAAGGGCATTGCTGGTCATGCCGGCACATTGGGCAGACGGCCCGTCTTGTCCTTGCGCTAGCGCAAAGCGCCGTGACTCGTACCGGCGTATCAACGGACCAGTTCAACTCGCCCGGTGCCCTGGATGATCCTGCCCAAAGCCGTCTCCCATCCGATCAACCACATGCCGCTGCCGCTGCTGCAGCAGGCCACGCGGCTGGTCTTCAACCAGATGCTGCGCCAGCACCCCAATCTGTTCGACCGGCTCGGCACCCATGCCAGCAAGAGCTTCCGCTTCACGCCGACCGATCTCGACCTGTCCTTTCTGATCGTGCCGGCCGAGCGCAGCATCACCGTCTCGCGCAAGTCGGCCGACATGGCCGCCGATGCATCGGCGGGCGGCCCCCTGCTGACGCTGCTGGCGCTGCTGGAAGGGCAGATCGATGGCGACGCCATGTTCTTTGCCCGCAGCCTTTCCATCGCCGGCGACATGGAGGCGATGCTGGCCCTGCGCAATGCATTGGATGACAGCGGCTTCGACCTGCCGCGCGATCTGGGGCAGGCAGCCGGCCCCTTCGCGCCTCTCGTTACCCACCTGGCCGAAGCGGTCCGGCGGCGGGCTCTGGTGGGGCAGGTCTAGCAATGGAACTGATCTGCCCAGCCGGCACCCCGTCCGCCTTCCGTGAAGCCGTCGATGCCGGAGCCGACGCGGTCTATTGCGGCTTCCGCGACGAGACCAATGCCCGCAATTTTCCCGGCCTCAATTTCACGCGCGAGGAACTCGCCAGCTCCATCGCCTATGGCAAGGCGCGCGGCGTCCACACCTATGTGGCGCTCAATACCTTCATGCGGGCCGGATCGGAGGCGCTCTGGTATGGCGCTGCCGACGACGCCGTGCGGCTGGGGGCGGATGCGCTGATCGTCGCGGACCTTGCCCTGATGGCCTATATCGCCGAGCACCATCCCCAGCAGCGCCTGCATGTCTCGGTGCAGGCCTCCGCCTCCAATGCCGATGCGATCAACTTCCTGGTCCAGACCTTCGGCGCCAAACGGCTCGTATTGCCCCGCGTATTGACCGTGGCCGATATCGCCGCGCTGGCGCCAAAGGTCGCCTGCGAGCTGGAAGTCTTCGCCTTTGGCGGCCTCTGCGTCATGGCCGAAGGCCGCTGCTCGCTCTCCTCCTATGCCACCGGACAATCCCCCAATATGCAGGGCGTCTGCTCGCCGGCCAGCCATGTGCGCTATCGCGAGGAAGGGGCCGAGATGGTGTCGGAGCTGGGCGGCTATACCATCAACCGTTTCGGCGCCGACGAGCCCGCGGGCTATCCCACCCTGTGCAAGGGGCGGTTTCATATTGCCGACGACGACGGCTATGCCTTCGAAGATCCGGTGAGCCTCGATGTCATGGATCATCTCGACGCCTTGCGCGACGCAGGGGTCACCGCCCTCAAGATCGAGGGGAGGCAACGCGGCAAGGCCTATGTCGCCGAGGTGGTGTCGCGCCTGCGCCAGGCGCTTGCGGCGCCACCCGAGCAGCGCCCCGCTCTGCTGGCACATCTGCGTCTCCTGAGCGAAGGCCAGCGCACCACGGCGGGCGCCTATGAAAAGAAATGGCGGTGACCCGATGGACACGACCAAGCTGAAGATCACCCTCGGCCCGGTCCCCTATCTCTGGGACGGCGCGGCATGGCGCGACTTCTATTTCCGCATCGCCGACTGCGCATGGATCGATGCGGTCACCCTGGGTGAAGTGGTGTGCTCCAAGCGCATCCACTTCACCCAGCCTTTTATCGATAGCGTCACGGCGCGGCTCGTCGGGGCGGGCAAGGCGGTGGCGCTGGCCTCCATTGCCATGGTGACGCTGGAGCGCGAGGCCCTGCTCACGCGCCGGCTGGTCGAGGCGAGCGCCTGGCCGGTCGAGGCCAATGACCTGTCGGCGCTGGGCCGCTTGGCCGGCAAGCCGCATCTGGTCGGCCCCTTCGTCAATGTCTATAACGGCGCTACCGCCCGCATCCTGGCCGCTCGCGGCGCCACGCGGATCTGCCTGGGGCCTGAACTGCCCCTTTCTTCCGTTGCCGAAATCATCCGCGACGCGCCGGGCATGGACTTCGAGGTCTTCGCCTTCGGCCGCCTGCCACTGGCCATCTCGGCCCGCTGCGCCCATGCCCGCGCCAAGGGGCATAGCAAGGACAATTGCCAATTTGTCTGTCAGGACGATCCCGATGGGCTGGCGGTGGATACATTGGACGGCCAGTCCTTCCTGACGCTCAATGGCGTGCAGACCATGTCCCATACCTGCCAGGTGCTGCTCGCCGAACTGCCGGCTTTGCGCGGCGCCGGGGTGACCCATATCCGCCTCTCGCCGCAGCATTGCGACATGGCAGCCGTGGCCGAAGTGTTCGCCGATGTCAGGGATGGCCGGATTGACCCTGCCGAAGGCGAGGCTCGTCTGCGGTCAATCTATCCGGACGTGCCCTTCTCCAACGGCTTCCACCACGGCACCGTCGGGGCGGACTGGGTTCCGCCCGCCCTCGCGGCCCAGCAGGTCCCAGCATGATCGATCGCCACCCGCCTGTGACCGTCACGATGGAGGAAAGTGCCGGGCAGTTGACCCAGCGCATCCGCAACCTGATCAGCACTGTCGCGCTCGATTGCGACTGCCGGCAACGCGTCAATGATGCCCTGCAGCGCTTCGTCAGCCAGGAGCAATGCCGCCATGACCGGCGCTGCCTGATGGATGCCCGCCAGCAGCGGGCCTCGATCGCCGCATTGGTGGAATTGCTCGGGGAGCTGGAGGATGTGAGCTGGCAAGAAGGCGATCGTACAGTCTTCGCCGAACTGGCACACATCTTCGATGACATTGCCCGCATGGCAATGCTGGGCTCGGCTGCCATGCGGCTGATCTCGCAGGACAGCGCCATCACCCGGTGATTTGACACGCCGGCCGCATTCGCCACTGGCCCTTGAGCAAATCCCATGTAGATTTCGTCCATGGTCGACAACAAGCTCGAAAGCTATCGCGGCAAGCGCAACTTCGCCAGGACGACGGAGCCCGCCGGGACGGTCGCCGACGGCGAGAGCCGCTTTGTCATACACAAGCATTCGGCGACCGCCGACCACTATGACTTGCGGCTCGAACTGGGCGGCGTGCTCAAGAGCTGGGCCGTGCCCAAGGGGCCGTCGCTCAACCCTGCCGACAAGCGCTTCGCGGCGGCGACCGAAGACCACCCCATCGAGTATCTCGATTTCGAGGGGGTCATTCCGGCAGGCGAATATGGCGGCGGGCCGATGATCGTCTGGGACACCGGAACCTGGGCGCCGATGGGCGACCCTGTCGCCGATCTCGCAAAGGGCGCCTTCAAGTTCCGCCTCGTCGGCCAGAAGCTGCGGGGCGGCTGGATGCTGACCCGGCTCAAGGGCAAGCCGGAGGACAAGGGCAATGAAGGCTGGCTGCTGTTCAAGGAACGCGATCCAGCCATGAGCACCGAGATCGATATTCTCGTCGAGCGGCCGGAGAGCGTCAAATCCGGCAGGCGGATCGAAGAGCTGGTGGCGCCCTCCCCTGCCCCGGTCAAACGCACCAAGCCGCAGCCAGGCAAGGTGGCCGGGGCGGTGAAAGCGGCGATGCCGGCAACGCTCGATATGCAATTGGCAAGCCCCGCTGCCGCGCCGCCCAAGGAGGGGCCGTGGCTACACGAGATCAAGTTCGACGGGTACCGCACTCTGGCTTTTGTCGAAGGCAGCGATGTTCGCCTCATCACCCGCGGCGGGCTCGACTGGACCAAGCGCTATGGCGACTTGCCCTCAGCCTTCGCGGCGCTCAATTGCCGCGAGGCGGTGATCGATGGCGAGATCGTCGTGCTCGACGACAAGGGCATCAGCCGTTTCGGCAAGCTGCAGGATGCGCTGTCGAGTGGCGCCGGCAACAGATTGGTATTCTACGCCTTCGACCTGCTGCATCTCGATGGTTGGGACTTGCAAGGCGTGCCGCTGATCAAGCGCAAGGGGCTGCTGGCGCAACTGCTGGCCGGGCATGTGAGCGGACGCTCGGCCATCCAGTTCAGCGACCATGTCGAGGGCGATGGAAGGCCGCTCTACGACCACGCCTCGGAACTGGGCCTCGAAGGCATCGTCTGCAAGCGCTCCGACGGCAAGCATATCGGCGGGCGTTCCTCGAGCTGGCTCAAGATCAAGGCGCTCAAGACCGGCGACTTCGTCATTGGCGGCTATAGCGTCAGCGAGGCCAATGGCGGCGTCGGCGCGCTGGCCATGGCCGAATGGGTCGGCGAGGACCTGGTCTATCGCGGCAAGGTGGGCACGGGCTTTGATGCAGCGACGATGCGCGACCTGGTGCGCCGGCTTGAAGCGCTGCGTATCGATGAGAAGCTGGAAGGCGCGCCCAAGGAGATCGTCCCGGTGAGGCCGACGCTCAAGGCGCGGGTGCAGTACGGGACAATCACCGGCGACGGCATGCTGCGCCACGCCGTGTTCAAGGGCCTGCGCGAGGCCGAATTGACCACCGCAGTGACGGCGCCGCGCAAGCGCATCATTTCGGATGCCGACCTGGCTGGCATCTGGGTGACCAATCCGACCCGGCGCCTGTTCGGCAAGTCCGGCCCGACCAAGCTTGAGATCGCCGTCTATTACGCGGCGGTGGGCGACTACATGCTGCCCCATCTGTTTGACCGCCCTGTCTCGCTGTTCCGCTGCCCCACCGGCAAGCCGCAGGATTGCTTCTTCCAGCGCCACCCGTTCACCGGCATGCCGGGCACGATCAAAAGCTTCGCCACCGAGAATTCGGATGGCGAGAAGCAGACCTATATCGCGGTCGAGGACGCCAAGGCGTATCTGGCGCTGGCGCAGTTTGGCGTGGTCGAATTCCACGCCTGGGGCACGCATCAGAGCCATCTCGACAAACCGGACCGGGTGATCTTCGACCTCGATCCGGGCGCGGGCGTCGAGTGGCGCGACGTGGTCAATGCGGCTGTGCATCTGCGCGGCGAGCTTGAAACAATGGGGCTGGTGCCCTTCGTCAAGACCTCGGGCGGCAAGGGTGTTCACATCGTGGTGCCGACAACGCAGAAGCTGGCCTGGAAACAGGCGCATGCCGCCTGCGCGAGTATCGCGACAAAGCTGGCCGCGACCGGGCGGGACACCTTCACCACCACCATGGGCGAACAGAACCGCAAGGGCCGCATCTTCATCGACTACCACCGCAATGCCCGCAGTGCGACAGCAGTGGCGGCCTATTCGCTGCGGGCCCGCCCGCACCTTCCGGCCTCAACGCCAATCGATTGGCGAGACCTCGAGTCCATCGACTCTCCGGCGGACCTGAATTACTCTTCGCTTCCGGGTTTATTAACCACATCAGGCGACCCCTGGGCCGACATTAACGAGTCCGCACGGGATTTGGCGCCATGATTTCTTGTGGTCAACTGAGTACGCGTAGGAGGCGACGATGGCTCCAAGAGCAAGCTGGAAGGGACAACTGAGGCTGAGCCTCGTCAGTTGTGGGGTCAAACTGTTCCCGGCGACCAGCGCCTCGGAACGCATCAGCTTCAACCAGTTGCACAAGGACACCCATAACCGCATCAACATGAAGGCGGTGGACCCCGAACTGGGGCTGGTCGAGCGCAGCGATCTGGTGCGCGGCTACGAATACGAGCCCAAGCAATATGTCATCATCGATGATGCCGATATCGAAGCGGTACGCATCGAATCCAACCACACGATGAATATCGAAGCCTTTGTCGATGCCAGCGAAGTGGATGTGCTCTATCAGGACGCGCCCTATTACCTGGCGCCCGATGGCGCCATGGCCGAAGAGACTTTTGTCGTGCTGCGCGAAGCGCTGCGCAAGAGCGGCAAGGTCGCCATTGCCCGCCTTGTACTGACCAATCGGGAGCGGGTGGTCACCATCGGCGCACGCGAGAACGGCATGTTCGTCACCACCCTGCGCAATCCCAACGAAGTGCGCGGCACGGCCGAATATTTTGACAACATCCCGGTGGGCAAGCCGGAGCAGGAAATGCTGGACCTGGCCCAGAAGCTGATCGAACAGAAGGTGACCACCTTCAATCCCAAGAATTACGAGGATCGCTACGAGCAGGCGCTGATGGCAATGATCCGCGAGAAGCTCAAGGGCCACAATCCGATCATCGCGGCGGCCCCCGAACGCGGCAATGTCATCAACCTGATGGATGCGCTCAAGGCCAGCCTCGGCGAAGCCAAGCCGGCCGCCAAGAGCAAGGCCAAGGCGGCCCCTGCTCCGGCCAAGGAATCCGCGACCAAGGTCTCGCTCAAGGCGGCCCTGGAAGCCAGCAAGGCGTCAGCACCAAAAGCGGCGACCAAGAAGAAGGCCTGATCGGACATGCCAGCAAGCGGGCAAAGCTATGGCGTCGTCGGGGCGCTCAAGGCCTTCCCGCTCCGCCTCGCGGCCAAACGGGTCGCCGCGCTCGGCGGACGCCTGCACCGCAGCATCACCCGCGGCACCACCACAGTCGTCTTCGGCCGCACGCTGCTGTCGCGCCTGAGCGAAGGCGAGATCGAGCATCGGGTTGAGGTGGCGCGGGACAGCCAGGCCATTCTCCTCAGCGAGAACGGCTTCCTGCGGGCCCTGGGCAGCCTGCCCAATACCGCGCCGGCCAATATCAGCCGGCAGGCGCTGCTTGAGCAATCGAGGCTCGATGGCGACGCGCTGGACCTGTTGGCGCTGTTCGACGCGTTCGAGCACCATGCCGAACCCTTCTCCTTTCGCGACGTGATCCTCGCCAAGAAATATGCGGGGCTCGTCGCTACCGGAGCAAGTTGGGGCGCCATTGCTCGGTCGGTGCACCAGATCGGTCCGGTGGGCTCGCTCACGGCGCTGACGCTGCAGACCGGGGCGGACAAGATTCTGGCGCGCGACACCCATTCGCTGGCCGAGCTCGACGGGCAACGCCTGTTGGCTCTGCCCGAGATCGCGGACGAAGCCGAGGACTATTTCGGGCTGGCCGAGAATGCCGAAGCCGCCGAGCTGTTCGCCGAAGCGGCGACGCTTTACGAGCATTGCTCGTCGATCGACAGCAGCGACGCCACAGCACCCTTCAACCTGGGCAATTGCCTGCGCAAGCTCGATGACCTCAGCGGCGCGGCTCTGGCCTATGTCACGGCGCTCAAACGCGATCCGCTCTTCATCGAAGCCTGGTTCAACTATGGCGGCGTGCTGCGCGACATGGGCCGGATCGACGCGGCGCGGCAGCACCTGGCGCGAGCGGCAGAACTCGACCCGGCTTATGCCGACGCCATCTACAATCTGGGCGCGCTCGAATATGACGCGGGCGACCTCGCCAGCGCGCGGGACTGGTGGCGGAAATATCTCGTGCTCGATGACAGTTCCGATTGGGCGCGACGGGCGCGCGCCGGCATCGGGCTGGCCAACCGGGTCATTCACAGGACGGCGGGATAATGGCCACCAATTTCCTCTTTGACGGCCCCGAAGACGCACGCGTCACCATCCTCTTGGCGCATGGCGCCGGCGCGCCGATGGATTCGGCTTCGATGAACGCCGTCACCAAGGCGCTGGCCGAACAGGGTTTCCGCGTCGCGCGCTTCGAGTTCGGCTACATGGCCAGCCGACGCACTGCCGCCGGCAAGAAGCCGCCGCCCAAGGCCGAGACTGTAATGCCGGAATATCTCGCCGCCATCGACGATCTGGGGCCAACCAATGGCCCGCTGTTGATCGGCGGCAAGTCAATGGGCGGGCGCGTCGCCAGCATGGTGGCCGACACGCTGTTCGATGCCGGTCGGATCGCCGGGCTCGTCTGCCTCGGCTATCCGTTTCATCCGCCGGGACGGCCGCAGCAATTGCGCACGGCCCATCTCATCAACCTCAAGACGCCAACGCTGATCTGCCAGGGCACGCGCGACGAGTTTGGCGACCGCTACGAGGTTGGCGAGTTCGGGCTTTCCGATGCCATTGAGGTGCTGTGGCTCGAAGATGGCGACCACGACCTCAAGCCGCGCAAATCGATCTCGGGCTTTTCCACGGCCGACCACCTCAAGACCGTGGGCAGCAGCATCGATGCCTGGGTCAAGCGCATCGCGCCGTGAAGATTGCCACCTACAATATCAACGGCATCAATCGGCGGCTGCCCAACCTGATGGACTGGCTCGCCGATGCTGCACCCGACGTGGTGTGCCTGCAGGAACTGAAAGCCACGCAAAGGCAGTTTCCCGCCACCGCCTTGGCCGATGCCGGCTATGGCGCCGTATGGCAGGGCGAATCGAGCTGGAACGGCGTGGCCATCCTGGCGCGGGGCACCGAGCCCGTGCTGACGCGCAGCACCCTGCCGGGCGACAGCGCCGACAAGCAGGCGCGTTATATCGAAGCGGCGGTCAATGGCGTGCTGATCGCCTCGCTCTACGCGCCAAACGGCAATCCCCAGCCGGGGCCGAAATTCGCCTATAAGCTGGCCTGGACCGAGCGGCTGATCGCCCATGCCGCCGAGCTGTTCGAGACCGGACTGCCAGTGGTGCTGGCGGGCGACTACAACATCGTGCCCGAGCCGCGCGACATCTATGAAACCACGTCCTATCGCGACAACGCGCTGGTGCAGCCGGCCAGCCGGGCGCTCTTCGCGCAATTGCTGGAACAGGGTTGGACCGACGCCATCCGCACCCTCTATCCGGCGGAAACGGTCTATACATTCTGGGACTACATGCGGAGCCGCTGGCCACGCAATGCCGGGCTGCGGCTCGATCACCTGTTGCTCAGCGGTGAGCTGGCAAGCGCGCTGAACACAGCTGGTGTGGACAGGGACGTGCGCGGCCAGGAGGGCGCCAGCGATCACGCGCCGGCCTGGATTGTCCTCGACGACTAGGCACCGGCAGTCTCAGATGCGGAACGGCTTTGTTCCAACCACCTTGGGCACCACCGTCCTGTTGGGAAACTCTTCCACAACGCCATCCACCGCAAGGCCACTGTGCCAGTCCAGCGACAGCGTCGGCTGGTCTGGACGCTGGAGCGTCAGCACCATCGCCTCGGCATCGAAGCTGAGCTCGACACCCGCCAGATAGCGCCTGAACGCGTCGAAGGCATCGGGCCCCGAACCGTCCGCCACGATCGCCACCCATCCGGCCCGCGTTCCGGTGACCCGATATTCGCGCCCGGCCCCCGGTCCCTGCGCCACGGCCGAAATCGGCCCCGACGCGCCAAAGCCAACCAGTCCATCGCCCGACCGGGCGATCAGCCAGTTTCCATCGACCAGTCTCTGGTCAATGCCTTCGCTGGAGAGATAGGCATGGGTAAACCCGATCCGGACCTTTTCGCCCAGATCGTAGAGCATGAGCGTCACGTTTGTAGATTGCGCGACCCGCGGCAGCACGCCGTTGCCGGCCCAATAGGATGGCCGGTTCTGCCCCCAGGGGTCGTCTTCGCCGGGATGATTGATCCAGGCCCGGGCAAAGGGATGGGCGGCAAAACGCACATCCATGATGTGCTGCTGGTGCCCGCCGGCACCGGGCCGGCCGTCCACGGTCGACGAAAGCTGCACATTGGCCGTCTTGTAGAGCGCCAGCCGCGCCGCTTCGTCATGACCCTGCACATAGTGGGCCTCGAAAGCCTCGTCGGCGCCCGGCTCTGCATATCGGACGAGATCGGCGGGCGGCGCATATTGCGCCAGCAGGAACTGGGGCAGCGCGGCAACGCCGGCATTGAGCCATCCCCTGCCAAAGGCCACGGCGGCAAACGGCGCCAGCTCGGTCAGCGAACCGGCCCGCAATTCCTTGTCATAGGCCCGCCCCATGCTGCCCGCCGGCACGCCGCCGAGCGTATGCAGGGCAATCATGGTGAAGAGCCGGTCGAGCAGGGAGCGGGCGCGCTCCGCCACGGCGCCATCGGTCAGCTCGGCGAGGGCGAGCAGCCCGATGAAATCGATCGGGTAATAGGCGGCCGAGTTCCATTCAGCGAGGCCATCGTGGTCGACCGCGTCGAACCATTTACCCAGGCGGATGCGGCCCAATTCCGCCTGCTCGATACCCAGGCGCCCCGAGGTCGAGAAGCGCTCCCCGCCCAGCCACTGCCCCGCCAGAAGTTGCGAGACATGGAAACACAGCACATGATTCTCGCTCCAGAACCACATGACATCATTGCCGGGCTCATCGACCCAGTAGCGATAGTCGAGCACGGCGCGACGCGCGCGCGCGGCAAGGTCCGCGGGGATACGCTCACCATACTGCATAAGCGCCCAGAGCAGCGGCACCATGACGAAGTCCGAGCAGTCCCGGCGTTCCTCGATGGCTTCAAGGGTCGTCTCGATGATCGGCCGCAGCCGCGCGTCGTCCTGCCGCCCCGCGGCCAGCAGAGCCAGCGCCGTGCCCATGCGGACCTCGCCATGGCTGGCGACATAGTCGAGCGCCAGCCGCTTGCGCTGGTCCAGCGCGGCGCCGAGCAATGTGGGGCTGGTCACGGCCAGCACCGCACAACCGATCTTGCGCGTGACCCGGGCGGCGCCTGCGGAAAACACCAGTTCGACCAGATGATAGCCGTCAGGCAGGACGCCGCCCGCGCAGACTTGCAGTTCCGTCGCGCCCGCCTGCAATTCCAGCTCGCATTCGAGGATGGCACCCTCGGCATGGGAGGTCGGCTGGATCGTGACGCTGACCGCCACGCGTTCGGCGACGGGCGTGTCAAAGACCAGTTTGAGCCCACTTGCCCCGACGACTTCGCCGCTCGGGCGAACGCTGTCGGCCAGCGACTTGAGGGCAGCACTATCGGCAGGCGCCACGGCGCCCGGCAGCCTTATCGCCAGCGTGACGTCGCTCACCAGGCTCAGCTCGAAATACCAATTGGTGTCCCGTTCAGCCATTTCCTCGGTCAGGATAGTGACTTCACTCCCCGCGGCCCGGAGCGGCAGCGATATCTCGCGGCGCTGTTCCTTGTTGCGCGTATAGGGCTCGAACGCGGCCAGCAATTGCCCGTCGACCCAGATATGCACACCGCCGCAGGTGACGATATCGAAGCGGTAGTCGCCATCGGTCGCCGGCACCAGGATCGTGCGGCACCAGCGGGCGAGGCGCGTCGGCCGATGCCGGAACCGGCTGAATTCGACGCGCCGGTTGGCGCCGGGCAGATGCAGGCTTTCGACCGGCCAGTTGCTCACGAGCACAGGCCGACGCTCGGCCAGTTCGCGGAACAGCGCCACCCGGCACGGCAGCGTACCGACATCGACGAAACCGTTGACGAAGCGATAGTTCACCCGATCCTCGGCCAATGATGGCTCGCCGGGATAATATTGCTCGCCGACCGGTGACAGAGCCCAGGCCGTAACGCTATCGCCGCGGGCAACCACGAACACGGCGCCGTCCTGCACCGGGGAATCCTGTGTCATCATGCCTCTTGCTGGGCTTGGTCGATATAGGCCGGTGCCCGGAACGGCATGGCGAGCTCGATGCTCTCGAGCAGGCCCGGCAGTTGCGCCAGCGCGGTAATCACATAGTCGGGGGTTTGCAGCGGCGCAGCCGGAACGCGACTGCGCCGATCCGACCACGAAAAGAAGACCGATGCTATGCCCACGCCATTGGCACCGGCAATGTCGCGCTCGAGATTGTTGCCGACCATGACGACGTGGCGCACATCGGCCCGCGTCAGCCCCGCCTGCAGCAATGCCGTGTCGAACATCCTTGCCGAGGGCTTGAGCGCGCCGACATCCTCGGAAATGACATGGGCGTCGAACTGATCCCACAGCCCATGCTGGCCCAGGATATTGCTGAACGTCTCGCGCGGACCATCCGCCACCAGGATCAGCTTGTGACCGGCAGCACGCAGCGCGGCCAGTGTTGCGCTCGCACCCTCGATGAGTTCGGCCGTCACGACCACGTCAGTACCGGGGCGTTTGATCTCGGTTCCTTCGTCGACCAGCGTATCGCCACAGTCGAGGAAGATCGCCTTGAGATGGGCGATGTCGTACTCAAGGGCCGCCATGACGGACGCAACCCGCTGCGGCACAAACTGTGCGAGATCGTTCCAAGGCACGAGAGGGGCATCGGCGGTTTTGGGCGTCGAGAAGTCGAAACTCGGTTCGAACCGGTCACCCTGCATCTTGAGCCGCGCCAGCCTGTCCTGGTGCGGCAGTACGGAATAGGCGCCGGCCTCGTGGAACAGATTGCCGCGATGCACGGCTTCGTGCCCGGCTAGACCATCGCAACAAGCCACCAGCCGCTCGTGCGCCTCCGCGCGCATGGCCTCGGGGTCGGCCCAATGCGCGTGCTTGCCCGGTTCGACGAAAAGGACCGGACGCACCCCTTCCATCAGCGGGAGCCCGGCCTTGCGCATCATCGGCTCGCGCCGGCCATGCGCCGAGGCCTCGACGACCGCCACCGCGCCATGCGCGTCCAGGTGCACCCAGACATGTTCCAGGTCGTAGAGGTGCCCGATGTCCCAATCGTAGTAGATTGCATATTCGATCGTCGCGCCGCCCCGCGGTTCGATGGCGAATTTGCTCGACAGCGACTGGCCCGGCTCGCGGAACACCGTATAGCCGATCCGCACAGGCAGATAGGGTTCGCGCCCGTCGAACCGCAGGATCGGTCGGTGGCGCTCCGCCATGTCCCGATCGGACAGCGCAGGATTGGTCACGCCGCGACTCCAGCCAAATCGAGCTCCCCGGCAAAGTGGCAGCGCACCTGCCTGCCGGCCGCGACCTCGCGCAAGGCCGGCACGTCGGTGCGGCAGCGCTCCTGCGCATAGGGGCAGCGCGGGTGGAAAGTGCAGCCGGTGGGCGGATTGGCCGGATTGGCAATCTCGCCCTTGAGCGGCACGCGCTTGCGGGTACGGTTGCCCCGTGGATCGGGCTGCGGCACCGAGGCCATCAAGGCTTCGGTGTAAGGATGGAGCGGGCGGGCGAACAGATCGTCGGTATCGGCGATTTCCATCAGCCTGCCGAGATACATCACCCCGATGCGGTCGGCGATATGTTCGACCATGCCGAGGTCATGGGTGATGAACAGATAGGTCAACCCGAACTGCTCCTGCAGGTCCTGCAGCAGGTTGATGTTCTGCGCCGCCACCGACACGTCGAGTGCCGAGACGGCCTCGTCGGCAGCAATGAAGCTGGGGTTGAGGGCCAGCGCGCGGGCGATGCCGATGCGCTGCCGCTGGCCGCCCGAAAAGGCATGCGGATAGCGCAGCAGGAATTCGGGCCGCAACCCAACGACCTTGAGCAGTTCGGCCACCCGGTCGCGGATCTCGCTCTGGCTGCCGACGCCATGGATTACCAGCGGTTCGCCCACCAGTTCGAGCAGGTTCATGCGCGGATTGAGCGAGGAATAGGGATCCTGAAAGATCATCTGCATTTCGCGCCGCATCTCGCGCATCTGGCGCTCGTTAAGGCTGGAGATGTCGACTACATCGCCGCTGTCCCGACGGAACAGGATCGAGCCATCAGTCAGCGTGTAGGCGCGCAGCATGAGCCGGGCGACGGTCGATTTGCCCGAGCCACTTTCGCCCACAAGCCCGAAAGTCTCACCCTTGCGGATATCGAGCGACACATCGTCGATGGCCTTGACGGTCCCGATCTCCTTGCGCAACCAGCCGGCGGTGATGGGGAAGTATTTCTTGAGGTTGCGAACCGAGATCAGCACGTCGTCAGGCATGGCGGCGGTGGCTTGCAGGTCAGACATGGGCATCAGCCTCCGCGAGCTGTTCGGCGAAGTGGCAGCGGGCTGCCTGGCCATTGGGGAAGCGGTGCTGCTCCGGCGCCGTCGCATCGCAGGTGCCGGCAACGCTGTAGCCGCATCGCGGATGGAACGAGCAGCCATTGGGCACGCTATAGGGGTCGGGCACCATGCCCGGAATGGTGGGCAGGCGGCGCCCCTGGTCGACGCCCAGCCGCGGGATCGAATTGAGCAGCGCCCTTGTATAGGGGTGCTTGGGTGCATAGAAGATGTCATCAACCGAGGCGGTCTCTACGATCCGCCCCAGATACATCACCGCCACGCGGTCGGCGATATCGGCCACCACGCCGAAATTGTGGGTGATGAACACGATCGCCATGCCCAGCTCGGCCTGCAAATGCTTGAGCAGCTCGAGAATCTGCGCCTCGGTGGTTACGTCCAGCGCCGTGGTGGGCTCATCGGCGATCAGGAGGCTCGGATCGCAGGAGATGGCCAGCGCGATCATGGCGCGCTGGCGCATGCCGCCTGACAATTGATGCGGATAATTGTCCAGCATCTGCTCGGGCCGCGGCATACCCACCTTGCTCAGCAGCTCCGAGGCCCGCTTGCGGGCGGCATGCCGGTCGAGCTTCATGTGCAGCTGGATGGTGCGGATGATCTGGTCGCCGATGGAGTGCACCGGCGACAGCGCCGTCATCGGTTCCTGGAAGATCATGCCGATATGCTGGCCCCGGATCTGGCGCACGGCACGGCTGTCGCGGCCAAGCGCGGAGAGGTCATGCAACTCGCCGGTCCGTGGCCGGAACCGGATGCTGCCCCCCTCCTCCCGCGCATTGCGCGGCAAAAGGCGCATGATGGCGCGGGCGGTGATGGACTTGCCCGAACCGCTTTCGCCGACAATGCCGAGCACCTCGCCGCGGTCGACGTGATAGGACACGCCATTGACCGCCTTGACCAGGCCTTCCCGGGTGGGGAAATGCACCTTGACGTCATCGAGCTCGAGCAGGCGTTCAGCCGGCATGGACAGCTGTGGGTTCATCTTGAGCATGGTCACTGTCCGTAGGGGTCGGCGGCATCGCGCAGACCGTCGCCGAGAAAGTTGAAGGCCAGCACGGTGAACACCACCGCCAGGCCCGGCGACAGCAGCCACGGCGCCAGCGAGATGGAACGCAGGTTCTGCGCATCCTGCAGCAGCACGCCCCAACTGACCACCGGCGGCCGCAGCCCGAGACCGAGGAAGCTCAGCGCGGTTTCACCGAGGATCATCTCGGGCACCGCCAGGGTCAGCGCCGCGATGATATAGGAGGTCATCGAGGGCAGCATATGCTTGGTGATGATGCGGAATTCGGAGGCCCCCGCCAGCCGTGCGGCCAGCACGAAATCCTCGTTGCGGATGGCAAAGAACTGCCCGCGCACCACGCGCGCCAGATGGGTCCAGCCGATCAAAGCCAGGATGAGCGTGATCAGCACATAGACAAAGATCGGGTCCCAGGCGATGGGCAGCGCGGCGGCGAGGCCCATCCAGAGCGGGATGGTCGGCACCGAGCGGATGAACTCCATCAACCGCTGGATCGAAGCATCGATCCAACCGCCGAAATAGCCCGAAATCGAGCCCAGGGTCAGCCCCAGCACGAAGGCGAAGGCGACGCCGATCAGGCCGGCCGAGAGCGTTACCCTCGCGCCATGCACCAGCCGCGAGAACACGTCGCGCCCCAGCGAGTCGGTGCCCAAGAGGTTGATCTTGTCGCGGCGACTGTCGACGCCGAACAGGTGGATGTCGGTCTTGAACAGGCCGAAGAACGAATACTCGTCGCCGGACGTGAAGAACTGGAGAGGTAGCGGCTTGTCGTAATCGTCGACATAGCTCACCCGCGCCGTCAGGGGATCGCGTTCGCGGGCGAGGCCATAGACGAAAGGCCACTGCAACTGCCCGTCATGGACGATGCGCACGGCCGTCGGCGGCGAAAAGGTCAGCAGTCGTTCGATGCCGAATGGGTCATAGGGCGCCACGATTTCGGCAAACAACGCCATGACGGCCATGATTGCCAGGAACCACAGCGAGACCATGGCC
This sequence comes from Devosia sp., assembly GCF_036676215.1. Taxonomy (GTDB): domain Bacteria; phylum Pseudomonadota; class Alphaproteobacteria; order Rhizobiales; family Devosiaceae; genus Devosia. Next base: position 47,822 of record NZ_JAKFDJ010000216.1, read on the forward strand.
AGCACATGCTTGCGGAAGCGCCACCAGATCAGTGTCCACGGCTTGGCGGTGTAGAGATTTTCCTTGGCTGCCGGAGCGGCGGTTGTGGGGGCGTCGAGTGCCTGATCGGTCATGGTGGGGTCCCTCCTAGGCGTAACGGATGCGGGGGTCCGACCATGCCAGCAGCACGTCGGAGACCAGCGTGCCGATGACGGTGAACACGCTCAGGATGAGGATGAAGCTGCCGGCCAGATACATGTCCTGCATCTGCAGCGCCTTGAGCAGAAGCGGGCCGGTGGTGGGCAGATTGAGCACCACCGCGGTGATGACGTCGCCGGAAAACAGCGCCGGCAGGGCCCAGCCGACCGTCGAGATGAACGGGTTGAGCGCCACGCGCACGGGGTAGTTCCAAACCACCTGCCGCTCGCTCAGCCCCTGCGCATAGGCCGTCTCGACATAGGGCTTGCCCAGCTCGTCGAGCATATTGGCGCGCATGACGCGGATCAGCCCGGCGGCGCCGCCCGTGGCCAGCACGACGATGGGTATCCAGAGATGGGAGAGCAGGTTGATGACCTTGTCGACGCTCCATGGTGCCGTTTGGTATTGCAGCGAAAACAGGCCACCAACGTCGAGGTTGAGGTAGACGAAGCTCAGCCACATCAGCACGAGAGCGAGCAGGAAGTCCGGGATGCCTTTGCCGAGAAAGCCGAAGACGGTGAAGATGTAGTCAAAGAACGAATATTGCCGCGTCGCCGAATAGACGCCGACGGGGATCGCGATGATCCAGGTGAAGAGCATGCTGAGCGACGAAATGGCGAGGGTCAGGCCGAGACGGTCCCAGATCAACGTGCCGACCGGGGCGTTCCACTCCAGCGAATGGCCGAAATCGCCGCGAAGCACTATGTCGGAGATCCAGCGCCAGTATTGGACGAGAATGGGGTCATTGAGCCCCATCTGCTGACGCAGGGCCTGCTCCTGGAAGTCGGTGAGATATTCGCCGCCGTGGCGCAACTGCGCGGCATAGGCCGTGACGTAGTCACCCGGCGGAAGCTGGATGATGAAGAATGATATCATCGATACAAAGATCAGCGTAGGAACCGCCCATAGGGCCCTCCGCAGGATAAAGCCGATCATGATATCTCCTTGTCTGTCGCAGGCCCCACCTTGCCCGAGACAGGTACGGCAAGGTGACGGGGCGGACTGTGGGTCCGCCCCACCTTGATGGCAAGTTTACTGATCGAGCCACATCTGCTGGGTCTGGCCAAGACCGATGCCGCGCGACACGTCATCGGAGACGAGCCCCGCACGCACGTTGTGGAAGTTGTTGCCAACGATATTGGGCACCGTCGCCTCGCCCACCACGCCGATCACCCAACCGTTGGTGACGAAGGTTTCGATCATGTGGTTGACGGCTGCGTCGGCTTCCTCGAGCGAGCCGGAGGTCGAGGCCTTGTCCCAGTCTGCCCAGAGGGTGCGGATCGGGTGGTCGGCGGGCGGTTCGATGCCCGAGGCGCCGTCAGTCGAGTACCAGACGAAGTACTGGTTGCCGTAGCTGTCGCTGCCCATCATGTTGCGCGGGTCGGCCGGCACCACCGACAGACGGTCGAACGGGACCCACTGCATCTGGTAGTCATTGTTGTCGCGGTTCGAGTCCCACTGCGTGCGGTCGATGATGCGCGGCAAGAGCTCGATGCCGACGTCCGCGAAGTTGTCGGCGAGCAGTTCGAGGGCATTGCCCCAGACCGCGTCGCTGGCCTCGACCACAAGGGTCAGGCGCTGGCCGTCAGACCGCAGGCGGTAGCCGTCGCCATCGCGTTCGGTCAGTCCAGCCCCGTCGAGCAGTTCGTTGGCCTTGTCGGGATCGTACTCTGTCCAGTGCTGTTCGAGCTCGGCGTTGAAATAGGGCGAGCCGCTGATCGGGGCCGCCTGGCGGGCTTCCGCGAGACCGGAAAAGGCCACCTCGTTGATGAGTTCGCGGTCGATGGCGATGCTGAGCGCCTGACGGAAATCGACGTTGGCATAGAGCCCGGCCAGGACCTCGTCCTTGGTGGTCAGGTTGGGTGCCAGCGACCAGGTATCGGCGCTGACCCAGTCAGCGGTGTGGTAGTTCCCGCGTTCCTCGTTCTCCTTGTAGAACGTGTAGTCCTGCAGTTGGACATAGCGCCCCTGCATATCGATCTGCCCCTGCACGACCATCAGGTTGAAGGTTTCCTGCTGCTCGAAGAGCTTGTGCTCGATGCGGTCGATATAGGGAAGCTGATTGCCCTCCTGGTCGACGGCATAATAGTAGGGGTTGCGCACCATGGTAACGACGTCGGCCGGCGCCGGCGTTTCGATCTTCCATGCCGTGATGACCGGCAGGTCTGGATTGCTCCACCATGCCGTCACGATACCCTTGGAACCCCACAGGTCCGTCCACTTCTCGACGCTGTACTTCTGCGCGGCCGCGTTGAGCTCCTCTTCGGAGACATAGTGGTTGTTGAACTGGGACAGGTAATGTTTGGGGAACAGGAAGCTCGGGCGGTCCAGGCTCGGTTCGCCTGTCGAATCCTTGGCCAGGATTGTCAGGAAGTAGACGTAGGGTTCCGCGAACTTGATGATGAAGGTGCGCTCGTCGACCACTTCGAGGGTTAGCGGCTTGCCGCCGGGCGAGAAGGTCGGGTCGATGACCGGCACGATGTCGGTGTTGAGGAACACATCATCGTACCAGAACTTGACGTCCTCGGTGGTCGCCGGATGGCCGTCCGACCACTTGAGGCCATCGAGCAGGGTGAAAGTGAACTCGGTCGAAGTCTCGTTGACGCTGTAGGATTCAATATAGCCGGGCGTCAATTGCATGCCGCCGTCTTCGGTCGGCGTCCATTTCAGCACGCGCTCTTCCATCAGCTTGGTGGGACCCCAGCGATCACCGGGCCCCTTGTAGGCGCGCTGCCAGGTGCCGCCATATTGGCCGACTTCGACCGCGTTGATGACGGTAGGGTTGACCGGCAGCCGCTCCTCGACCGGCGGTAGGGCGCCGGCGGCAACCTGTTCGGCCAGAATCGGCGACTCCTGAAATGCCCATGCTGCCGTGGCTAGGCAGGTGGATGCGACAAGGCCTGCCGCAATAGACGTGAGTAGGCGATTGCTGAGCATGGTTTTGAACCCTCCCCGGTTCCGTGATCCGCCCATTCCGAACGCTTGGACATGAGCAACCATCTGGCTAAATGCCATGAAATAATTTTCATGACTCTGTTACATTCTCATCGATCCGCACGGGTCCGTACTTGCGAATAAACGCCTATTTTAGTCGCCTATTCCGGTCGTCGCGTCTGAACAATTGCGTCAAAACGCCGCCAGATCAACCAGAAAATTATTTCACGATGCGCTTTTTCACCAAACGGTTACATAGCGCATTGGAATGAACGTGCCGAAGCGCGGCTAAAATGGAATGTTTGCAGCGCCTTAGCTCAGCCACCCGGACAAGGGTTCAGGGCCGCGAAAAAATATTCGAAGGCGACGACTTGGCGGTCAGGTGAAGCGTTTGGAAGCGGCCAGCGGTGCGACGCTATCGCGGATGATGAGCTGGCAGCCCAATTCGAGCCGGTGCGATGCGCGCACGGGCTGATCGCTGGAGACGCGTTGTTCAAGCAGGTGGAGTGCGTCTGGCCCCATCTGGTCGAGCGGAACGTTGATGGTCGTCAGGCTTGGCGAGGTGAACTCGCCGGGAGCCACGCCGTCGAAGCCCATCACCGATATGTCCTGGGGTATCCGCAGGCCCCTGGCCTCGAGACCCCGCATGACCCCCAGCGCCAGATTGTCTGCCGCACAGAAGATCGCTGTAACGCCACCCAGACCGTCGTGTTGCGTCAGCCATTCTCCTATGGCCTTCTCGCCGAAATGGGGCTCCCAGCCCTCGGCAAAGCAGAAGCGGGCGCCGTCTGCTGGCAGGTTGTTTTCGGCGAAGGCGTCGAGAAAACCGTCGCGCCGGCGCCGGATCGTCGCCCGCCCCTTCCAGGTGACATGCAGGATATTGCGGTGACCCTGGCTGATCAGCCAGTTGGTGGCCAGCGCCGATGCGAACCGGTTGCCAGGCGTAACGCTGTCGAGGCGCATCGAGCTGTCTTCGCCATTGATCAGCACCGCCGCCAGGCCCGATGCGGCGATCCCCTGGATCAGCTCGGGCCGGTCCACATTGAGCAGCAGGATGCCGTCGGCACCAGCGGAACGGGCATTGTCGACAATGGCGCGCGCCGAATTGGTGTCGCCTTCAAGCCGCAGCGGCACGAGCTTGATACCCCTGCGCTCACATTCCCGTCCGAGCGAGCCCAGCACGGTCCACGACACCAGGTTGATATTGCTCTGGGTGAGCGTATCGGGCGGCACGGCCAGCAACACGGTTTCAAGTGCCGAGATGGTCGCCTTGGCCTGCCTGTGGGCCAGATAGCCAAGGCGCCGCGCCGCGTCGAGCACGCGAGAGCGAACAGCCGGCGAGATCGAGGCGGTGCCATTGAGCACATGCGATACGGTCGAGATCGAAACTTCGGCCTCGCGCGAGACGTCCTTGATGCCGACCTTGCGATCGCGCTTGTCCCCGGCGGTGTCCTTGACCATGCCCAACCCCCGTATTCTTTGCAGCTTGCCCGTCACCATCGCCCCGCGCCCCGCTAGCCGGCGTAGAAGGGATTGGTGAAAAGCCGTGGCTCGTCTCCGTGCCAGACCTCGAACCGCTTGAAGCGGCTATCCAGCCTGCCACCCCAGACCAGGCGCGCGCCATCGGCAGCAATGACCTGGCTGGTGCCGGTTTCATCGACTACCCGCAGCTCGTCCCCTGCCAGCAGCGACGTGAACTCGACCTCGATCGCAGACCCCGCCACAATCGTGTCTCCGAACATGGGCGCGCCGTCAACCGGGCGGGCCATTGTGTCCTCCGGTGAAAAGCACACGACATTCCTCCCGGCCCTTATGGCCGCCAGAATATCGGCGATCGAACTGCCCTCGGCATAGACGCGATTGGACGGGCGCCCGTGGCGGCGCCGGTTCTTGAGGTGGAAGTCGCTGCCGCCCGTCACCGGGGCGACCTGCCCCGCGACCAGCCGCTCCTGCCAGAAGGCCAATGCATCCTGGTTGAGGGGCGACCAGTTGCCGTTCCAGATTTCCATGGCGTCGAAGGCAACCTCGTAGCCGGACTGCCACTTGCCACCCGCCGAGCGCTGGAAGGGATGGTTGATGACAATGGTGGCGCCATTGGCCCGCGCTTCCGCCATCTTGTCGGCCACGTCGCCCGGACTGGTGCAGCGCCAGTCCTCAACCGGCTTGTGCACGCCCAGGAAATTGGTGTGTCCATAATAGCTGGTCAGCTCCATGCCGGGCATGACCAGGATGCCGGGATCGTCCGGCCGTATGAAATTCTGCGAGATGGTGTTGTGGTCGGTCAGGGCCACGAAATCGAGCCGCGAGGCGCGGGCGCGATGGATTGCATCGACCACCGTCACTCCGCCATCCGAGTGTTCGGTATGGCTGTGGATGTCGCCCACCAGCCAGCGCGCCTGCTTTTCCGCCACGCGAATGCTGACGTCGACGCGGCAGTTGGGGCCGATGGTGACGATGCCCAGCACCACGGTCCAGTTGCCGGCCAGGGGGCCGGCATCATAGCTGGGCGTGGCGCGATCGGCCTCGATGGTGATGTGGGCACGCTCGGCGCCGCTCCAGCCGCGCATGCGGCCTTCATGGGCCACGCCCAGATCGATGACGCTGCCCCCGCTTCCCGCCGGAAACAGGTAGCTCACTTCGATGCGTTCGGTATTGGGACCGGCCCTGAACGGCACTTCGACGAAGGACTTTTCGCCACCCGGAAATTCCGTAATGGTGGCTGATATCTGGTGGCTGCTCATGGTGCTCTTCCCAGGCGTATGGCCTTGATTTCAAAGGGTTTGAAGGCGAGCTCCACCACGCCATCCACGGTCGACAATGCCTCCGGCTGGCGCTCGAGCAGGTCGGTTTCCGCCGCCTCGCCAAAGCCCACCGGCACTGTCAGGCGGGCGGTCTGTCGCACGCCGCGGGTCTCCCACAGACGCAGGATGAGATCGTCGCTGTCCTCGGCCAGCTTGAGCGCTTCAAGGGCGATGCCCTTGCCGTCCAGCCCCAGCAGGCCGGCCATTGGGGCGGCCGTGGCGCTGCCGCCTTCGAGCAGCAAGAGGGGCATGTTGAAGTCTTCGGCGGCCTCGGTGACCACAGAAATGTCACCACTATGAACCATCAATGAATAGCGCATCCGGTGCTCGCCCTGATCGGCCTCGGGCCAGGGATAGGTGGGCGAGCGCAGCAGGGTCAGCCGGATCGTCGTGCCCCTGGCGTCGTAGCCATATTTGCAGTCATTGAGCAGGACGACGCCGAAATCGGGTTCCGAAACATCGACCCAGCGCTGCATCGAGCATTCGTATCGCGCCTCGTCCCAGCTCGTATTGGCATGGGTCGCCCGTTGCACATGGCCGAACTGGATTTCGGCCCGCACCGCGCTGGCATTGACCGCGATGGGGAAGGCCGCCTTGAGCAAGGTATTGTGCTCGTGCCAGTCGATGAAGGTTTCGACCTCCACCTGCCTGGCGTCGGCTTCCAGTGACACAATCTGCACGATGCGCGAGCTCTCATAGCGCCATTCGAAGCGGATGGCAGCCCGCAGCGGCCCGGTCTCGGTCACCCGCACCGAGTCCAATGCGTCGATCTCCCAGACCTGGTCCTCGAAGGAGCGATCGATGTCCCAGGCATCATATTGCGCCGGCCGGTCGCGATAGGCCTGCAACCGGTTGCCCAGCGCGCCATCCATCAGCACCTGACGTCCGGTAATGCGGTCGAGGATCGACGTCATCCGCCCCACGGCATCAAAGCGCACCTCGATCCGCTCATTGGCCAGGTGCTCGGTCGACACCGACAGCGTCCCGCTGGGAGGCGACGCCTCTATTGCGACCGCGCCGAGCGCCGGCACCGCGTCGACCTTGACGACTGAGGTCCGGCGTCCATCGGCGCGTTCGATGGCCTGGCCATCGACGTGCTCGGTCTCGACCAGCCCACCCCGGCTTCGCCCCAGCACATTGCAGGCAAAGCGCAAGCTTGCTGGCAGCAAAACGCCGGCAAGCTGGCTCTTGAGCGCCTCGGCTTGGGCAAAGAACCGCGCATAATCCGCATCGCTATCATCGAACACCGCACCGATCGAAGAGCCCGGCAGAATATCGTGAAACTGGTTGAGCATGACGATCTGCCAGAGCTCCCACAGCTCTGCGCGCGGATAGGGATGGCCGGCAATCGAAGCCATGACAGCCAGCGCCTCGATCTCCCGTAAAGCATTCTCAGCCTTGCGATTATTGGCCTTGTTCTTGGCAACAGACGTCAGCGTGCCGCGGTGGAATTCGAGGTAAAGCTCGCCCACCCAGGTCGGGAAGCGCTCCGGCTCCGCCGCCATCTTGTCCAGCAGGCGCTCGAAAAACGGCCGCATCGGCTCATGGCTGACCTTAGGGCAGCCGGGAATGCCACGCTCCATGCGCCGCACATTCTCCAGCATCTCCCGCGTCGGCCCCCCGCCCCCATCGCCATGGCCATAGACCAGGAACAGCTCGTCATTGACCGGCTTCTGCCCATAGCGTTTCCAGGCCCCCATCACATGGGTGGGCTTGAGGTCGGGACAGTAGGTCGTGCCGATACTGGTGGACGTATAAGGCTGAGTGGTGAGGAAATAGGCCGCGACCTTAGTGCCGTCGATCCCCTGCCAGCGGAAGGTCTCGTAAGGCATGCGGTTGGTGTCGTTCCAGCTCAGCTTGTGGGTGACGAAGGTATCGAGCCCCGATCGCTCCATCAACTGCGGCAGGGCGGCCGAATAGCCGAACGTATCGGGCAGCCACATCATGCGCGGACGCACGCCATAGGTTCTTTCGTGGTAGCGCACACCATGCAGGATATGGCGGACCAGCGACTCCCCGCTCGAGACATTGACGTCCGGCTCGAGCCACAACGCCCCTTCGATCTCGAACTGGCCGCTATCGACCTTTTGCCCGATGCGCTCGAACAGTTCGGGATAGTCCTGTTCCAGATAATCGAGCAGCACGCACTGATTGTACATGAAGCGATAGTCGGGATAGGCCTCCATCAGCGCCAGCGCCGTCGCCATCGAGCGGGCCATCTTCTGGCGCGTCTCGCGCACCCGCCACAGCCAGGCCACGTCGATATGGGTGTGTCCGGTGGCCACGATCCTGGGCATGGAGGCGGCATCCGCCAGCGCATAGATCGCGTCGGCATGACGTTCGGCGGCAACGAGGCTCTGGCGAAAACGCTCCGGATGGCCCGGCCGCAGGTCGAGCACGGCGAGCGCCGCTTCGATATGGCCGACAATGGCGTGGCGCCGCCCGTCATCCTCGGGCAAGAGCCGCGCCACCTCGCCCGGGACCCGAAGGTCATAGTAGATCTTCTCGGCCAGCCCATCATGCACGACAAGCTCGCAGGCAAAGCCCAACTGCCGGCGATCCTCAATGGTCCCGACCTCGAACAGGATTTCGAACCGCTCGCCGGCACGCGCCTTTTCCGTCAGCAGCACCATCCGGTGGTTGCCATCGACGCCCTGCGCAATCCGGCCATTGACCCGCACCAGACACTGGGGATCGGATCGCCCCATGACGCTGCCGAACTGGGCCTCGATCCTGAGATGGACGGCGGCTCCATCAAGCGCCTCGGGAATGGTCACATCACCCGCAAACCAGAAATAGCCATCAGGCTCGCCCCAGATCAGATCGCGGTCGACGGGCGTCCATCCGGCCCGATTCTCCGCCACGACCTGGGCACGGTCATTATGGTGTGCCGGGCGAAACCGCAGTGGCACCGTCACACCGGACGGCGTAAAAATGCGTTTGTTCAGTTCGAGCAGCAGCACATCAATGGCGGGAAAAGGGCCCATAATCTCCGTCGCGCTGGCCGCGCGCCTCGCGTTTTGTGAAACTCTTTCATTACAGAGTCATTCCAAAAACGCAAATTTCCATTGGCAATGGTCGACTACTGGCGCTGATTTATGAAATTCTTTTCGCTCGCGGCCGATCGGACGGGCTTCAGGCTGAGCATTGCGAATTGCCTGACAGGAGCCACTTGAAACCTCCGCGACAATATTGTTATGTAACATAACAATTAGGGAGAGAGGCTCAGTCATGCAAAGCGAGGCTGTGTATCGACCGGTGCGCATGGGAGAGATGCGCGCCACACTGACTGAAGGTACGGACGGGGTACTCTATGTCCGGTCCAGCGAAACGCTTGGCCCCTATCCGCGGGCCATGACCGACATGCTGGCCCGCTGGGCCACGGAACGGCCTGACCTGGTATTTCTCGCCGACCGGGGACCGGATGGTGACTGGCGGAAAGTGACTTACGCCCAGGCCTGGCAGACCGTGCAATCGCTCGCCCAGGCGCTGCTGGATGCCGGCCTTGATGCCGAAAGGCCGCTGCTGATCCTGTCGGGCAACGAGATCGAGCACGCCTTGCTGGGCTATGCCGCCATGCTCGCCGGCGTACCGCATGCGCCGCTGTCACCAGCCTACTCGCTGGTGTCCAAGGACTTTGCCAAGCTCAAGCATATTGTCGGGCTGATCCAGCCGGGCATGGTCTATGCCAGCGATGGAGAGCGCTTCGCGCCGGCCATCGCCGCTACGCTCGATGCAGCAGTTCCGGTGGTGGTGCGCACCAACCCGATGCCGGGACGCCCGACCCAGATATGGGCCGATTTGGCGAAAACGCCGGTCACGCCGGCAGTCGCCGAGGCCGCGGACCAGGTGACGCCCGACACGGTGGCCAAGCTGCTGTTCACCTCGGGCTCGACGGGCATGCCCAAGGCGGTGATCACCACCCAGCGCATGCTGACCTGCAACCAGGAGATGATCCGCACCGCCCTCGCCTTTCTCGCGGATGAGCCGCCGGTGCTGGTGGACTGGATGCCCTGGAACCACGTTGCCGGTGGCAGCCACAATCTTGGCATCGCGCTCTACAATGGCGGCAGTTTCTATGTCGACGACGGCTCCGCCACGCCCGAGGGCATGAAGCGGACGGTGCGAAACCTCACCGATATCTCGCCGACACTCTACTTCAACGTGCCCAAGGGCTACGAATTCCTGGTCGAGCATCTGGCCGTCGACGCGGCCCTGCGCGACGGCTTCTTCCGGCACCTGCTCGTCATGCAATATGCCGGCGCCAGCCTCGCCCAGCATGTGTGGGACGGCCTCGACACTGCGGCATACACCGCCACCGGCCAGCGCATCCGCATCATCACCGGCTATGGTTCGACCGAAACGGCGCCCTTTGCCTTCACCACTACCTGGACGGTCGAAAGCGCCGGCCTTGTTGGGCTGCCGGCTGCGGGCATGGAAATCAAGCTGGTGCCAAACGAGGCAAAGCTCGAGCTGCGCCTGCGCGGCCCCAATGTGACGCCCGGCTACTGGAAACAGCCCGAAAAGACCGCGGAAGCCTTTGACGAGGAGGGCTACTACAAGATTGGCGACGCCCTGAAATTCGCCGACGCGGCCGACCTGAGCAAAGGCTTCGCCTTCGATGGCCGCGTCACCGAGGATTTCAAGCTGGCCACCGGCACCTGGGTGAATATGGGCGGGGTGCGCCTGAGCGCCATCGCGGCCGGTGCGCCACTGCTGCGCGACCTGGCGCTGACCGGGCTCGACCGCAACTTTATCGCAGCACTGATCTTCCCCGATCTCGAGGCCTGCCGCCAACTGACCGGGCTCGAGCGGTCAGCCACCAATGAGGAGATCGTCGCCCACCCCGCAGTGCGCGCCGCCTTCCAGGCGCGCTTCGATGCCCTCGCGGCGAAGGCGACCGGCAGCGCCAGCCACATTGCCCGCGCCATCCTGCTGGCGACCCCACCTTCCGTCGATGCCGGGGAGATAACCGACAAGGGTTCGATCAACCAGCGGGCGGTGATCGCGGCGCGGGCGCGGGCCTTCGCCGATCTCTACGCCGAGCCTGCCCCCGGCCATGTGCTGACCTTCGCCCGAAAGGCATAATGAAATGAGCAAGCCAGCCGGCCTCGCGGCCACTTTCGCCGATGCCTATCTGATCGACGGCATGCGCACCCCATTCGTCGACTATCGCGGCGCCCTTTCGGCCATTTCTCCCATCGACCTGGGCATCAAGGCCGCCCGGGCGGCCATCGCCAAGGCGGGCGTGGACCCGGCCGATATCGGCACCACCATTGCCGGCTCGATGGCACAGGCCTCGTTCGACGCCTATGTGACGCCACGCCATATCGGGCTTTATGCCGGCGTCCCAGTCGAGCGCCCGGCCCATCTGGTGCAGCGCATCTGCGGCACCGGCATCGAGGCATTGAGCCAGGCGGCCGATGCCGTCTCGCTCGGTCGCGTCGAGCTGGCGCTGGGTGTTGGCACCGAATCCATGAGCCGCAACCCGATTGCTGCCTATACCCACCGCAATGGCTTCACTATGGGCCAGGTTGAGTTCAAGGACTTCCTGTGGGAAGCGCTGATGGACCCGGCCGTGCTGTGCAATATGGGCGACACGGCGGAGAACCTTGCCAAGCAATATGGCATCGACCGCGAAGCCGTAGACCGCTTTGCAGTCCGCAGCTTTGAGCGGGCCATCGCGGCGCGGGACAGTGGGTTCCTCGCAGGGGAAATCGTACCGGTTGTTTCCGAGGATTTCGCCATCGAGGGCCTGCAAACCCGCGGCATCAAACTCGCCAAGGGCGTCGAGAGCGTCGGAGTGGACAGCCATATCCGCCCCTCACCCTATGAGGTGCTATCCCGCCTGCGGCCAGCCTTTGGCGGCGTGCAGACCGGGGGCAATTCCTCGGCCATCGTCGATGGCGCGGCCGCCGCGCTGGTCGGTTCGGCCGGCTATGTGCAGAGCAAGGGCCTCAAGCCGCTGGCCCGCATCCTTGCCAGCGCCGCGGTCGGTGTGCCACCCCATATCATGGGCATCGGTCCCGCCCCGGCGATCCGTTCGGTCCTCGATGCCGCCGGCCTCAGCCTCGACCAGATCGACCGCATCGAGATCAACGAGGCCTTCGGCGCCCAGATCCTGGCCTGCATTGCCGAGATCGGACTCGACCAGGACAAGGTCAACGTCAATGGCGGCGCCATCGCCATCGGCCACCCGCTCGGCGCCACCGGCGTGCGCATCACCCTGACGCTGGCGCGCGAACTCAAGCGCAGCGGCTTGCGCTACGGCATCGCCTCGGCCTGTATTGGTGGTGGCCAGGGCATTGCGCTGCTGATCGAAAATACGGAGGCCGCATCGTGAAGATCGAGGGGGTAACGGCGCTCGTCACCGGCGGTAGTTCCGGGCTTGGTGCGGCCACGGCACGGGCGCTGGCGGCGAAAGGCGCGCGGGTCACCATCCTTGACCGCAATGCCGAGGCTGGTTCGGCCGTGGCGGCCGAGATTGGCGGATTCTTTGCCCCCTGCGATGTGGCCGATGCCGAAAACGCGACCGCAGCCTTGGCGGCCAGCCGGGCCGCGCTTGGTGTGCCGCGTATTCTCGTCAACTGCGCCGGCATCGGCGGGGCAGGACGCGTGGTGGGCCGGGACGGCCCGCTGCCACTCGACGCCTTCGAGCGCATCATCCGCGTCAACCTCATCGGCACCTTCAACATGATGCGGCTGGCCGCTGCCGAAATGTCCGTGGCCGATCCGATAGAAGGGTCGCGCGGCGTCATCATCTCGACCGCCTCGGTCGCAGCCTTCGAGGGCCAGATCGGCCAGGCGGCCTATGCGGCCTCCAAGGGCGGCATCGCGGCGCTGACATTGCCGGTGGCGCGCGAGCTGGCCCGCTTCGGCATTCGGGTGCTGACCATCGCACCGGGGCTGTTCAAGACGCCGCTGCTCGCCGAACTGCCGCAGGAAGCCCAGGACGCGTTGGGCGCCGCGATCCCCTATCCGGCCCGGCTCGGCGAACCATCCGAATTCGCGCAGCTCGTCACCGCCATGGTGGAGAACGACTATCTCAACGGCGAGATCGTGCGGCTCGACGGCGCGCTCCGCATGCAGCCCAAATAGGAGCCGCTCATGCTCGTCAACACCCGCAGCGTGGAGATCGAGTTCGGCGATTGCGACCCCGCCGGCATCGTCTACTACCCCAACTATTTCCGCATGTTCGATGCCTCGACGGCCTACCTCTTCGAAGCGGCGCTGGGCATGAAGAAGATCGCCTGGATCCGCCATTTCGGCATTGTCGGCATCCCCATGGTCGATACGGGCGCCAAATTCATCCGGCCCTCGGCCTTTGGCGACGTCGTCAGCATCGAAACCACGGTCACCGAATTGCGGCGCTCCAGCTTTGTGATCGGTCACAAGCTCTACAATGGCGGGGACCTCGCCATCGAAGCCCATGAGATACGGGTATGGGCCGGCAAGGACCCTGACCACCCCGATCGCATCAAGTCGCGGGCGCTGCCGCCCGAAGTGGTCGAGGCGCTATCGCGCTAGATGGCTACTCGGCGTCGAGTAACCGCCCCAGCAGGTCCATCAACTGGTCCCGCGCGGCCGGTCCTCCCAGCCTATCAACGCAATAGGTCTCGAAATCCGCCTGCACCTTGTTGAACACCGCGATCTGCTCGAGCCCATGCGGCGTGAGGTAGAGCGCCTGCGAGCGGCGGTCATTGGCTGGCAGGCGCCGTTCGACCAGCCCCCGCCCTTCCAGCCCATTGATCAGGGCCACGAAGTTCGCACGCTTGATGCCGAGCGCCTTGGCGATTTCGATCTGCTTGCTGCCCGGATTGGCATCGATCAGCGCCAGCGCCGAATAATCGGCCGGCCGCAGGTCATGCGCTGCGAACCGGGCGATGAACTGCTGGAACACATGGATCTGCGCCCGGCGCAGCCGATAACCGACAATGTCGGTCACGACATCGGTATGGAAGCGGCGGCGCGCCGGCTTTGATCGCGGCGCAGGGTGTTGCTCGTCCATCAGTATCCCCATTGGCGGCTTGGCGCCTGCTCCTTATCGGCAAGGCGACGGTTTCGGGCAAGAGCGCAGCCAAAAATCACCGCCACGACCCATCACCTACTGGTACTCCAGATTGTTATATAGTAGAACAATTATCAACGCTGTTATACCGGACAAGCCGGAGCCATGCAGCGTCACATCGGGGTCGAGCATGATCGAAGAAAAGTCCGTTGTGGACGTGCGGATCGAGGGCACCATTGCCCATCTGCAGTTCAACCGCCCGGCCAAGCGCAATGCGGTAAACGATCAGACCATCGCGGAACTGCAGGCGTTCTTCGGCGCCATCCCCAAGGGCGTACGTGCCGTCGTGCTGTCGGGCGCGGGCGGGCACTTTTCGGCCGGGCTGGACCTCAGCGAACAGGTCAAGCGTGATCCCCAGGAAGTGATGCGGCATTCGCGCAACTGGCACGCGGTGATGGGCCTCCTGCAGTTCAGTGGCGTGCCGGTGGTTGCCGCAATGTCGGGGGCGGTCATGGGCGGGGGTCTGGAGATCGCGGCCGCCTGTCACGTTCGCGTCGCCGAACCGGGCACCATGTTCCGCATGCCCGAAGGCCAGCGCGGCATTTTCGTCGGCGGCGGCGCCACCGTGCGGCTTGGCGCCATCATCGGCGCCGACCGACTGACCGAAATGATGCTCACCGGCCGCACCTATTCGGCCGAAGAGGGTGAACGCATTGGGCTGGCCCACTATCTGGCGCCGGCTGGTGGCGGACTCGCCAAGGCGAAGGAACTGGCCGGACAAATCGCCCAGAACTCGGCTACGATCAACTATCTGATCATTCAGTCGATTGCGCGCATTGCCAAGATGTCGGCGGAAGACGGCCTCTATGCGGAAAGCCTCGCCGCTGCGCTGAGCCAGACTGGTGCCGACGCGGACGAGGGCCTGCGCGCCTTTCTCGAGAAGCGCAAACCCAACTTCGCCTGACCAGGACGCCCACGCAGACGGGATATAATTTCGGGGTTATACAAACTACGCAGAAAATCGCTTTGCCGCACGCAAGATGACGGCAATCATTGACGAAGGGAGGAGCCTTTGGAAATGGACGAAACTTTCATCGGTCGCGGTGTGGCCGGGCTCGCGCGACTGACGGCGATCGCCGGCGGCCTGGTGCTAACCGTGCTTGTCGCGCTGATCGTGGTCAGCGTCATCGGACGCGCCCTCATCTGGGCGGGCCTGGGCCCGGTCCTGGGCGATTACGAGCTGGTTGAGGCGGGCGTTGGCTTTGCCATCTTTGCCTTCTTGCCCTGGGCCCACTTCACCCGCGGACACGCCGTCGTGGCGATCTTCACCGACCTCGCCGGCCCGCGCTTCAACGCCTGGCTGCTGGTCGTGTGTGACGCGCTGATGCTGGTCCTGGCTACCTTGATCACCTGGCGCCACGCGCTCGGCACTATCGACAAATTCAATTATGGCGAAACCACCCTGCTGCTGCGCATGCCACTCTGGTGGTCCTATGCGGCCGGCCTGATCGGCGCCGGTGTCCTGATCATCGTGGCCATCTACCTCTTCGCCCGCAGCCTGGCCGATGCCGTGGCCGGCAAGGCGCCAACCGCAAGTCAGGGAGCGGCTCATTGAGCAATGTTGAACTCGGGCTCTGGTCGTTTCCGGTCATCCTGCTGCTGATCTTCCTGCGTATTCCCATCGGCCTGGCCATGCTGGCCGTGGGTATCGGCGGCTCCTATCTGGTGACGGGCTCCTTCAATCCCGTCATGGCCCAGTTCAAGAGCCTGACGCACAGCACGTTTTCCAGCTATTCGCTGTCGGTCGTGCCGCTTTTCCTGCTGATGGGCCAGTTCGCGACGCTCGGCGGCATGTCGGCTGCCTTGTTCAAGGCCGCCGCAACCTGGCTCGGCCATCGCAAGGGCGGCGTCGCCATGGCCGCCATCGGCGCCTGCGCCGGGTTCGGCGCCATTTGCGGCTCCTCATTGGCCACGGCCGCCACGATGGGCCAGGTCGCCTTGCCCGAGCTCAGGAAATACGGCTATTCCGGCGCCCTGGCGACCGGCACGCTGGCTGCGGGCGGCACGCTGGGCATTCTCATCCCGCCATCGGTCATCCTGGTCATCTATGCCATCCTGACCGAGCAGAACATTTCCAAGCTCTTCATGGCGGCCTTCGTGCCGGGCATCCTGGCCGCCATCGGCTACATGATCACCATCGCCATCTATGTGCGGGTCAATCCCGAAGCCGCCGGTTCTGCCGAGCGGGTGCCCTATCGTGAGCGCTTCGCGGCGCTGGGTGGGGTCTGGCCGGTGCTGGTCGTCTTCATCGTCGTCATCGGCGGCATCTATAGCGGCCTGTTCACCCCCACCGAAGCGGCGGCCATCGGCGCGGCTGGCACGGCGATCATCTCGTTGTTCAACCGCAGCCTCAATGGCAAGAACTTCATCGAGGCCATCCTCGCCACGGCATCATCCACCGCTATGATCTTCCTGATCGTGCTGGGCGCCGCGGCACTCAATGGCTTCCTCGCCATGTCGCAATTGCCCCAGGTCTCGGCCGAATGGGTCACCACGCAGGGCTTCAATCCATGGGTCGTGCTGGTGGCGATCCTCATTCTCTACCTGATACTGGGCTGCGTCATGGACTCGCTGTCGATGATCCTGCTCACCGTGCCGATCATCTTCCCAATGGTGACCGCGCTCGATTTCGGCCTGCCGCCTGAGGAATTCGCCATCTGGTTCGGCATTCTCATCCTCATTGTGGTGGAAGTGGGCCTAATCACCCCGCCGGTTGGCATGAACCTCTTCGTCATCAATTCCATGGCCAGGGGCACCTCGCTTGGCCAGACCTACAAGGGCGTCCTGCCCTTCGTCGCGAGCGATCTTATCCGCACCGTCATCCTGACCGCTTTCCCGGTCATCACGCTGTTCCTGGTGAGGCTGCTCTACTGAAACCACCCGCCCGCGCCTCGAGGAGACAGGGGCGGACGTCGTATCGAGGATAACTGCAACGCGCACCCAAACGCGCAACCTAGGGAGTGAGAAAACTATGAATAAGCTCAATACCATCTTGGCTGGCGCCCTCGCCGCAACATTGCTTTGCGGCAGCGCGCTGGCCCAGGAAGTGACCATGCGCATCCACCAGATGCTGCCGGCACAGGCAACCATCCCGGCCTCGGCAATCGCGCCCTGGGCCAAAGCGGTCGAAGAACAATCGGGTGGCCGCATCAAGTTCGAGCTCTACCCGGCCATGCAGCTGGGCGGCGCCCCGCCGGCGCTGTTCGATCAGGCCAAGGATGGCGTGGTCGACATCATCTGGACCGTGCTCGGCTACACGCCGGGCCGCTTCCCCAAGTCGGAAGTCTTCGAAATGCCATTCCTGGTCACCTCTGCCGAGGCGACCTCGGTGGCGTTCCAGAAATATGTCGAAGCCAACGCCATGGATGAGTTCGAGGGTGTTCACCTGATCGCCGTGCATACCCATGGCCCTGGCCTGTTCCACACGCAGAACCCGGTAACCAAGCTGGAAGACCTGGCTGGGATGAAGATCCGTGGCGGCTCCCGCGTGATTTCGGACATGCTCGGTCGTCTCGGCGCCGAACCCATCGGAATGCCGGTGCCGCAGGTGACCGAGGCTCTGTCCAAGGGCGTCATCAACGGCACGACCATCCCCTGGGAAGTCACGCCTTCGCTCAAGGTGGCCGAACTGGTCAAGAACCACACCGGCTTCACCGGAGCCAACGGCCTCTATACCCAGACCTTTGCCTTCGTGATGAACCAGGCGAGCTACGACGCCCTGCCCGACGACCTCAAGGCCGTGATCGATGCCAATTCCGGCGTCGAAGTGGCCCGCTTCTTCGGTCGTGCCATGGACAAGGGCGATGCTGGCGGCGCGTCCATCGCCGTGGGCCTGGGCAACAACATCATCACGCTGGACGAAGCCGAAACCGCCCGCTGGAAGGCCGCTGCGCAGCCCACTATCGACCAGTGGTTCACCGACATGGAAGCACTGGGCGTCGACGGCAAGGCTCTCTACGAGCAGGCCGTGTCGATGGTAGCGGCCGAGTCGGCCCAGTAGCCGATCCAATCTCCCGAAGACTTGAAGGGCGCCGCGGCGCCCTTCTTTTTGTCAGCAGTCAGGTACGATAGCCGACATCGATCACCGCCCGGCCGCTGGCCAGGCGGGACACGCAGGCACACATCCGTGTCCCCTCATGCTTCTCCTCGGCGCTGAAGAACACGTCGCGGTGGTCGATGGGGCCGTCATGCTCGATGATGTCGACAGCGCAGAGCCCGCATTCGCCCCGCTGGCAATCGTAGATCATGTCGACACCAGCACCGAGCAGCGCCTCGAGCAGGGTCTGGTCGGGCCGCACGGCGACCGAGCGGCCAAGCCCCTGCACTTCGACGCTGAACGGGCCTTCGGCGAAAAGCCCGCTATCACCGAACACTTCATAGCGCAGCCGGCCCATGGGACGCCCGGCGGCGGCCCATGCGGCCTTGACCGCATTGAGCATGTCGATGGGGCCGCAGACATAGAGTTCGCCATTGGCGGGAAGCGCGGCAATCTCGGCCGCCACATCGATGCGCCCACCGGCATCGCCGGCATGCACGACAACGCGGTCGCCGAGTTCGGCTTCCAGCGCTTCGGCGAAGGCCATGACCGAGCGACTGCGGCCGCCATAGACCAGGCGGAACGGTATGCCGCGCCGCTGCAGCGCCAGCGCCATGCCGTAGATCGGCGTGATACCGATGCCACCGGCCATCAGCAGGTAATAGGGCGCGCGCCAGGCCAGCTCGAACCGGTTTTCCGGCACGCTAAGCTCGATCGCTGTCCCGGTTTCGAGACCCCACATGAAGCGGGAGCCACCCCGGCTATGATCGTGATGCTTGACGGCCACGCTGAGATGGCCTGCCGGCGCCGGCAGGCAGCTATAGGTGCGGATGGCCTGGCCCTCGCCAAGGCTCACCTTGAAATTGCTGTGCGAGCCCGGATCGAAGCGCGGCAGCACACCTTCGACGGCAAATTCGAGCAGCTTGACGTCAGCAGCGATCTGTTCGGCACGGGTGACGATGCCCTGGCGCCATTCTTGCCTGTTGCGCATGACGCTCCTCCTATTCGCCGACCAAAGCCAGCGCCGGCATGCGGCGCAACAGGCTCCGATCCTCTTCGATGACATATTCGAGATTCTGCCGCGCCAGCCGCGCATGCTCGCGCGCCAGCGCCTCGGCCCGACCGCCCTCGCGCATCTCGATGGCATTGACGATGGCCTTGTGCTGCGCCTGTCCCACCAGCAGCGACTGCCGGAATGCGGGCACATCCGCCTGCTTGTCGAGAAAGGCGCTGGGTGAGGCAAAGGGGAGCCGTGTCACCCGCTCGATCTCGCGCCTGATGGTCTCGCTGCCCGAAAGCCCCGCCAGCGCCTCGTGGAAGGCGGCGTTGAGCTCGACATAGCGCTCGAACGCCATGTCCTCAGGCCGGTCGCGCACGGTCTCGTCGAGCGCGCGTACCAGTTCCTTGATGGCACGCATACGGCCCGGCGGCACGCCGCGCTCCGCTGCCAGCCGCGCCGCGGTGCCTTCCAGCACCCCGCGCAGTTCGATGGCATCGATCACCTCCTCGCGGGCAAAGCCGCGCACCGCGTAGCCACCCGAAGGAATGAGCTCAAGCAGCCCCTCTTGCTCCAGCCGCGCCAGCGCGGCGCGGATCGGGGTGCGCGAAATGCCCAGCTTCTCGGCAATCGCCACTTCCGAGAGGCGCTCACCCGGACGGACACTACCGCCCAGGATCAGGTCGCGCACGCCCATCAGCGCCTTGAGCGATTGCGGCTGCTGCCGGGTCTGGGGTGAAGCGGCCATGGCCTATTCCGCCGCCATGGTTTGCTGCTGCTCGCCCGCGATCATCGCGTCGATCAGCTTGCGCGCCCACATCGAGCCGGCATCGATATTGAGATTGTAGATGACGTGGTCCGGATTGTTATCGATGGCGATCTGCTGCGCCTCGAGGATCCGTTCATCCTCGCGGAAGATTCCTGCCACGCCTTCGCGCAGCTCATGCGTACGACGCTGCTCGGAGGTCTTGTAGTTGCGCGCGAAGGCCCAGAAATAGTGGCAGGTCTTGTCGGTTTCGGGCGTGATGGTATTGAGCACGAAGCCGTTGACGCCCTGGCTGCGGTCACCCTCGGGCGCGCCCGTCCCCGCTACCGCCACACCCACATCGATGGCGATGGTGGCCGGCGCTTCGAAATTGATGATCTGCCAGCGATCGACATTGCCCGGCTTGCCCAATTGCCCGCGCCAGAATGGCGGCGCGTCGATGTCCTTCATCCAGCGGGTGATGGTCGCGGTCTTGTCCGAATGGGTGGCGGTGAACGGGGCTTCCGCCACCGCGCGATTGCCGATGGACGAACCATGCACATAGGTCTCGTGCGTCAGGTCCATCAGGTTGTCGATCACCAGCCGGTAGTCGCATTTGGCATGGATCAGCTTGCCATCCGCCGCCCATGCCGGATCGTCGTTCCAGTGCAGGTCGGGGATCTTGGCCGGATCGGCCAGCGCCGGATCGCCCATCCACAGCCAGATGAAGCGATGCCTTTCGACCAGCGGATAGGACACGACGCAAGCCGACGGATTGATGGTGTCCTGCGACGGCATGTATACACAACGGCCGGTATCGTCGAATTCGAGGCCATGATAGCCGCAGATGACATTGTCGCCATAGAGCTCCCCCATGGAGAGCGGCAGCAGCCTATGCCAGCAGGCATCGGCCAGGGCCACCGGCGTTCCATCCTGCTTTCGATACATAACCACAGGCTTTCCGCAGATCTTGCGCGGCAACAGCGCGCGCTTGATCTCGGTATCCCAAGCGGCCGCATACCAGGCGTTCATCGGAAATGTCTGGGTGCTCATCACCGGGCTCCTCTCCCTGCGATCAATCTCGCGTATCATAAAATACCAGTTGTATACATTTTTCAAGAGCAAGCGTCTTCGACCATGGTCGAAGACGTTGGTGTTGGGTGTCAGGCCGGCGGTGCCTTGGCCGGCTGCTTGAGCATGACGCCACCGGACAGCAGATCAATGCCGGTGCGCCGCCGCCAGGTGCCCCACAGGCCATCGGGCAGGTAGAGCGCAAAGCCCACCGCGATGACGCCGAGGCCAGTAAGGTACCAGACGCCGAGATCGCCAAAGATTTCCTGCAAGAGGAAGAAGATGACGGCCCCGATGATCGGCCCCTCGAAAGTCTTGAGGCCACCCACCAGCACCATGAACAGCATGAACACGGTCCACTGCACGCCGAAATTGGTGCGCGGCAGGAAGGTGATGGCGCTGGCCAGCCAGACCGTGCCGGCCAGGGCGCAGCCGAAGGCGGCCAGCACGAAGATGATCTGCTTGATCCGCATCACGTCGATGCCGATGGAGGCGGCGGCCTCCTCATCGTCGCGGATCGCCTGCGCCGCGGCGCCGATGCGGCTGCGCAGCAGCCAGAAGGTGGCGGTGAGGATAAGCGCGAGACTGCCCAGCCCCAGCCAGTAGGTGAGGTTGCGGCGCAGCTCGGGATCAAGGGCATTGAGCGCCAGCAGCGACGTGCCGGTTTCCCCCTGCACCAGCGGATCGAACATCACCACGATGCGCAGCACCTCGGCGATCACCCACATGGCGATGGCGAATTCCCCGCCCTTGAGGCGCAGGGCGAAAGTCGAAATCGGGATCGCGACTAGGCCCGCGCC
>NZ_JAKFDJ010000217.1:0-11578 GCF_036676215.1 Devosia sp.
TCCGGCCCTTCCAGCCCGGGGATAAGGCGATGCGGAGAGATGGCCGAGTGGTCGAAGGCGCACGCCTGGAAAGTGTGTAGGCGGGGAACCGTCTCAAGGGTTCGAATCCCTTTCTCTCCGCCATTTCCAAGTGATTGATATTGCTAGTGTAGAGCCCGAATCAGACGGCTTCTGTCACAGCATCCCGTCACCGCGACGGCTGCGTTTGTTCCTTGCCTCACGCATAGCTTATCCGACTTCTCGCGGGTCGAGCCGCGATAGCGGCAAGCAGAGGCTTACCATGAGCCCGCCAAGATCTGCCCGGCCAAAGGCAATGGTACCGCCGTTCAGCGCTAGAATTTCCCGAGCGATCGAAAGCCCCAGGCCGGTCCCGGGCAGGCTTTCGTCGAGGCGGTGCCCCCGCTCGCCGAGCTGGGATGAATGGTCATCGGGAATTCCCGGGCCATCGTCGCAGATTTCGAGTATCGCGCTGTCCTCTTCGAGCCTGCTCTGGACGACAACCCGGCTGGAGGCCCATTTGGTAGCGTTCTCCATGAGCACCCCAACCAATTCCATCAAATCCTGGCGGTGAATGTCGACAGCGCAGTCGGTCCCCAGTTGCGCCACCCAGTGCAAATCCTCGCCGCGACTGGTCTTTTTGAGAACGGCCACCGTTCGCAACACCGCCGTGTTCAATGATGAGCTGGCATTGTCCGAACCAGTCCGAGGACGCAGGACTGACAGCCTGAGCTGGTAGTCGACGCGTTCGGACATTTCGAAAGACAGGTCTTGCAGCAAGTCTGCATCGTGCTCATTGCCATTCTCGCGTAGGCGGTCCGCGATACCGTGCATGGCGGCCAGGGGTGTTTTCAGGCCGTGGGCCAAATCGGCCGCACGAGCGCGGGCCCGATCACGCATGACCTCCCGCACCTGGAGTAGGCCGTTGATTTCGTCGACCATCGAGTCGAGCTCGCTCGGGAATTTCCCCTCAAGGCGGGACGTATCGCCGTGGCGGACTGCCTCGATTGCCTGGCGGACGCGGGAAACAGGCCCAAGTCCGAGCCGCAACAGCAGATAGGCGGCAACCAGGATGGCGGCGCCGAGCAGGGCGAGCAGCTGGCCCGCATCCTGTACGAAGGCCTGCGTCGCCCGGTGTATTGGTTCGTAATCCTCCCCAACCGTGACCCTGAAGGCTTGCGGCCCGGCTGCGCCTTCGACCCGCAATTGCCGTGTCAGTAGTATGAGCTGACGGTTGTCGGGTCCGGTCTGGTAGAACACGCCCTCATAATTGGCTGGGACGTCAATGCTCTGATCCCACATCGACCGGGAGTGGGTTACGGCGCCCGTATCGACGGCCTCGATCTGCCAGTATCGACCTCCAAAGGGCGTCGAATAACGTGGGTCCGGCATAGGTTCGGCAATGGCGGGGGGATTTGCCCCTGGCACGATCGATGCGGCAAGGCGAGCAACGGCAGCCCCCATGTTGTCACGGGCGCTGCGTTCAACATTGATCGTGAACAGGTATTGAAGGATCAGCGCGGCGCCGACCAGTGAGACAACGACCCAGACCAATGCCAGGGCCATGAGGCGCAGCCGAAGCGAACGAATGTTCAATACCCATCACCAAGCATGTAGCCGAAGCCGCGCCTGGTCTTGATGATATCCGCTGTCAGGCGTTTGCGAACCCTGGCGACTAGCACTTCGACCACATTGGAGTCGCGTTCGAAATCCTGATTGTAGATATGCTCTGTAATCTGCAGTTGTGACAGAACCTTGCCCCGATTTTGGACGAGGTAGGAGACGAGCTTGAACTCCTGCGGTGACAGATCGATTGGCAAGCCATCGCTGGTTACTGCCATGGTGCGTAGGTTGAGCTGATAGGGTCCAAAGGAAATCAGGGATGTTGCGTGGCCGTTGACGCGCCGCACCAATGCTCGTAGCCGCGCCGCAATTTCCATGACATGGAAGGGCTTGACCACATAATCGTCAGCGCCGGCTTCGATACCCTCCACGCGTTCCTCCCATTGCACACGGGCAGTCAGGATCAATACTGGGGTCATCCGCCCGGCCCGGCGCCAGCGCTTGAGAACCGTCAATCCATCGATCTGGGGCAGGCCAAGGTCCAGCACGATGGCGTCGAACTCCTCGGTATCGCCGCGATACCAACCTGACTCCCCGTCCCTTTCGCGCTCCACCAGGAATCCGGAACGGCCGAGACCGGCGGACAATGTCTCCGCGATCCGGTCATCATCCTCAACGACCAGTATCCGCGTCATCGCACCTCGATATGTGTACCCGAGCGGGCATTGTAATATTCGACGCCGACCCGACCATCTGGCGTCAGTACCTTGACCGCGTAGATCAGAGCGCGTTCCGTGCGCACGAGTTGCGCATCGATGATCTCACCACCGGTGCGCTCCTGTACGTTTGGCAGCAGAGAAGCCAGCGAAACCGCATGGCCTGCATTGACTATTGCCAGAAGGTCCTTTTCCGGCACGACGCTCACGTCGGGGGGCGTTGGCGGCTTGTTGCTTGCCCCGGCCCCGTTACCATCGCCATTACCGCCCCTGGGATCGCTGCCCCTCCCAGCATTGACGGAGTTTCCATCTCCGTCGGAACTGTTCGTCCGGGCGCCGTTCCCATTGCCGTGGTTGCCATCGTCAGCTTGGCCGGCATTGCCACCATCCCCGTTTCCCTGGGCGATGGCTGGCACCGTCGCGGCAAGCACCACGAGGAATGCGGCAATGAGAATTTTGGCTTTCATGCTCTATTCATAGCCCAGCGCAGCTTACAAAACGCTGACATTAGCTCTCAGGCGCCGCTCAACCACGATGTTGTACATCTTCTGGACCAGTGATCGGGTGTCCCATGCCATACTCGATCATTGGTCTATTGGATCGGCCGACACCGGGCACCATCGCCCCCCGTAGCCTGGTGTCGGCCGAACATCGGTCGCTTTCAGTGCCACCATACGCCAGAAGGCGAGCCCCAGGTTGTGGCACTCGCCTTTTGGAAATCACAATGTGGAAGCCTGTGCGCCTATTCGGTCACGCGCTTCTGCTCGATCAGGTCACCCACATTTTCAAACTCGTCGGGATAGGCCTCCATTACGGCCTTGGGATTGCCGGCGGCGAGGCCATTGTCGCGTGTGCGCAGATACTGAAACATGGCGCCCGGCGTCTCGTGAACAGTGCCGTCCTCGAGCACATAGCTCTTTTCGGGCTTGCCCTCTTGCGCCAGGGCCCCTGCTCCGCCGGCGAGGAGCGCGAAGCCAAGGCCCAGCAATACGGACTTCTTCAAAGTCGGTTTCATTCTTTAGCTCCAAAACATGGTTGGGAGGCGACCGGGACGTGGCCGCCGCGACTCAGGTCTACGGGACGAGACATGGGATGCGGCTGATGCTGGCGGTCAGCTGTTTGTAAGCAAGTGTCGCCGCCAGGCGGGGAGCAAGGCCGGAACTTCCTTACAGGATGCTGACAGTCCGCATCACGATCCCATCACCCCGAGTCGCGTAGTGTCTACGCACTGAGGCGGGCGCGAGGTTTTTTGGATGGATCACTTTTGCGGCCGGCAAGGCTATCGAGCGGCTCAGGCCGATGCAGATCGATGGGTGTTCACCGGCGAGATGCGGGACCGCGGCAGGTTTGACGAAAAATGCGCATGGTGTGAAAAACAGGACCTGCGCATCACGTTTGACGTGCGCCATGTCACCGCCGACGGCACTTGCCAGATTTGCCAAGCCTGCCTCGGCCGCGGGCCGGTCCGTATCGAGCATGAGGGCCGTGCCCTCGCCGGCCAGGAACGACGCGACTGTCTCGGCGAGCTCTCCGTCCGGCTGATGCATCGGACATGCCGCGAGGTGCTGCGAAACCTCCTCGCACGTAGCGATGATCCGGCCCTGCAAGAGGTCGCAGTCTATTTCGACCGCAATATGCAGCTCTCGCCCGGCCGCGCCGCTACGCTCCTTCAGGCGTTATCCAACTCAAAGCTCGACGCAGACGCTCGCATATTCGAGGTTCAAATCCGCAGCACTGCTCACAAGCAGGAGTTTGGGTGCCTCAGCGAGCGGGAAAAACTTGCGGTTTGGCCTGTGCTGTCTCCCGCCATACGAAATCGGCTGATTTCGCTCGGCTTTGCTCCCCAGCGGTATGGTGTGCTGAGACCGAAAGGCGCCAGGCTCCACGCTGAGCGGGCGCTGGTCTAGCAAATGCCGCAGCCTGCACATCGATCCACCTGCCGCCTGCGAGCGGCCATCAACACCTGCTCCTCTAGGCCGTGGTAGGATCGGCAATCTGACAATTGAGCCATTTTTCAGGCATGCGCTGACCGCAGTTCAGTTGCCCGCCCACCGTCATTGACGGTACGGCGCCCACGGTTCCTACTTGCGCCGACGATATGTGAGTGACCCTGGAGGCAGGGCGCCGCAACACCAAACAGCCATTTGGCTGTGCCCTGTTCGCGAGCAATTGCGAGCAACCCGCTACACACCGCCACAAGCCGGGCCACCGCTTGCGACAGGAGACGCGTCGTTGCTGAAAGTGCTTTATCTCGTCCCCAATCTGGCGGACTCCGCTGTCGCACGGCGGATCGACATGTTGCGCCTTGGTGGCGCCGCTATTGACGTCGTCGGCTTTCGCCGGGCCGGCACAGCTGTGCCGCGTCTCGATGTGGGGACTTATCTCGAACTCGATGAGACATTCGACGCGCAATTCATGCAGCGGCTGGCTGCGACTGTCCGCGCCTCTGCGGGAATGCGCCGCTGGGCAAGCCGGCTGCCGCAGCCCGATCTGATCATCGCGCGCAACCTGGAAATGCTGGCCCTGGCCAGTCGCCTCCAGGAGCACTGGGCTACCCGCCCGGCCCTGGTCTACGAATGCCTCGATATTCACCGGCTGATGCTGCGCCAGGATGCCGTTGGTCGGGCCATGCGTGCCGCCGAGCAGCATTGGAGCAAAAAGGCCTCGCTCCTCATCACCAGCTCACCGGCCTTCCTGCGCAATTATTTCGACATCTACGGCGCCCCGCCGGCGAAGATCGTCGAAAACAAGGTGGTGTGGGATGGCGGCAAGCGGGGCGTCAATCCAGTGTTTGCCGCATCCAATGCTGCCCCTCTGCGCATCGGCTGGTTCGGGGCCCTGCGCTGCGCGCGCTCGCTTGCGGCGCTCGACGGGTTCGCCACAGCCATGAACGGCAAGGTCGAGATCGTGCTGCGCGGCCGGCCGGCGCTCAATGAGTTTGACGACTTTCCCGGCGCGGTCGCGGATCGCCCGCATCTGCGCTTCGAAGGCGCCTATCGCAACCCGGACGACCTGCCCGCCATTTATTCGGACGTGCACCTCGCCTGGGCAATCGACTTCTTCGAGGCCGGGCAGAACTCGCAATGGCTGCTGCCCAACCGCATCTATGAGGGATGTCTGCATGGCGCCATTCCCATAGCGCTGGCCGGCACCGAAACCGCCGCCTTCATCGAACGCCACGGCATTGGCATCGTCCTGCCCGACATTGCGCCGGCGACGTTGCGGACAATGCTGGGCGAACTCAGCCCGGATCGGCTCGCCACGCTGGCCAGCGCGGTCGCGGCGCTGCGGCCAAACGACTTTGCCGTGACGGCAAGCGATTGCCGGACCCTCGTCGACAAACTGGCCGGCCTCAACGCCGCCAGGCCGCTGCTGACGGAGGCCGCATGACATGACCTGTCTTATCGTCGTGCCCACCCTCAATGAGGCCCGCCATATCGGTGGCCTGCTCGAAGATCTGCTGGTCGAGGCCGAGGCGATGGATGCCAGGATCGTGGTTGCCGATGGTGGCAGCTCCGATGGCACCCAGTCCATCGCCGCCGACGTAGCCGCGCGCCACCGCCGGGTGACCCTGCTGCATAATCCCCGGCGCATCCAGAGCGCAGCCATGAACCTGGCCGTGGCCGAGCATGGCGACGGCGCAAAATACGTCATCCGCATCGACGCGCATGGCAAATATCCGCCCGACTATTGCCGGGTGCTGGTGGCGCAGGCGGAATTGCTTGGCGCCGACAGCATCGTCGTGCCCATGACGACGGTGGGTCGGAGCACATTCCAGCGGGCCGTGGCGACCGCGCAGAATTCTCTTGTCGGCACGGGCGGTTCGGCACACCGCACCGGCAAATCGGCGCAGCAGGTCGACCACGGCCACCACGCCTTGATGCGCATAGAGGCCTATCGCGCCGTTGGCGGCTATGACGAGACCTTCCGCTTCAATGAGGATGCTGAACTCGACTACCGCCTCGGCCAGGCGGGCTTTTCCGTCTGGCTGACGGACGCGACGTCGATGACCTATTTCCCCCGCGCCACCGCCTCCAGCCTGTTCAGGCAGTATTTCGGTTATGGCGGTGGTCGGGCGCGCAACATTCTCAAGCACAGGATGCGGCCGCGTGCGCGACAGATGTTGCCGCTGGTCATACTGCCCGCCGTGCTGCTCGCCGCGCTTTCCATCGTCCACTGGGGTTTCCTCGTGCCGATGGTGGCCTGGGGACTGGCCTGCTTTGCGCTCGGCGCCGTGGCGGCGCGCAAGCATTTTGCCGAATACGGCCTGCCCATCGCGCTGGCGCCGCTGGTCGGTGTGGCGGCCATGATCATGCATTTCGCCTGGTCCGCGGGCTTCTGGCTGCATCTGGCACGCACCGCCACCTCTCGGCACAGCGCGGCGTAGGGGAGGGCATCATGATTTCAGTCGATATCTGCATCTGCACTTTCCGTCGCCCGTTCCTCGCCGAGACGCTGCGCTCGGTCGCGGCCTTGGCTATCGAGGACGTCGCCGTGCGCGTCATCATCGCCGATAATGACGCCTCGGCCTCGGCGCGCGACCTGGTCGCCGCGGTGGAGCGGGATTTCCCCTGGCCCATCACCTATGTGCACGCCCCGGCGGCCAATATCTGCATCGCCCGCAATGCGTGCCTCGATGTAGCTTCCGCCGACTATGTGGCCTTCATCGACGATGACGAAACGGTGTCTCCGCAATGGCTTGTCGAATTGCTGGATACGGCACGCCTGACTCGCGCCGATGCCGTTCTGGGACCCGTTCACGCCGTCTATGACGCCAGAACACCCGAGTGGATGGTCGAGGGCGATTTCCATTCGACCCTGCCCGTCGTCGTCAACGGCGCCATCCGCACCGGTTATACCTGCAATGTGCTGATCCGGCGTGTCGCGCCCTTTGCCGCCCTGCGCTTCGATCTGGCTTTGGGCCGGTCGGGCGGCGAGGATACGGACTATTTTTACCGCCTGACGGCGCTGGGGGGCACGATTGCTGAGGCACCTGATGCGCTGGTCTATGAGCCGGTGCCCGCAGAGCGGGCCGCCATGGCCTGGTTGATCCGGCGGCGGCTGCGCATGGGGCAGACCCATGGCATGCTGGTGCGTGGCGCGCGGCTGCCGGCGGCAGCTATCGCCGTGGCAAAAGCAGGCTATTGCGTCGCAATGACCGGCATGACCGCATTTTCGCCCATTGGCCGGCGCAAGAACCTGCTGCGCGCCGTGCTCCATATGGGGGTGGTCGGCGGCATCATGGGCGTCCGCCAGGCCGTCCACTATGGCGATGGCGCTTCGCGCCAGGCGCCCAACTCACCCTGATTGACGCCGCGGAGGCGAACCATGCTTGAACGAGGCTACAATCCCGAATCGATGGCGCCACAGCCGACGGACCTGAAGTTCATCGACCTTGACCGCCTGTTTGCCCTGCTGCGTCGGCAGGCCAAGGTCATCGGCCTGTGCGTCGCCATCACCCTGGCGCTGGCTGTCCTCTATCTGGTTCTGGCACCGCGGAGCTACGTCTCCGCCGGACAGATCCTGATCGACAAGAACCTCGAGCAGGTTGTGGACGACGCTGCGGTGTCGGTCAGCGCGGTCGAGCTGGAATCGCAGGTGCTTAACCAGGTCGAGGTGCTGCGCTCGAGCCGGATTGCCATGGCCGTGGCCGAGGCCGAGAATCTCACCACCGATGCGGAATTTCTCAGCCCGCCGCCCTCCTTTACCGGGCGGCTGCGCGGTCTTGTTGGCGGTTTGCTCTCGCCCATCCTCGGTGGCGACGCAGCAGCCAGTGCCGCGCCGCAGGCGAGCGTTGAGGAGGTCGCCGGCATGTTGCGGGCCGATGTGCAGGTCGACCGCATGGGCCGCAGCTCGATCCTCCGGGTCGGCTATGAAGCCTCCTCGCCCGAGCTCGCCCAGCGCATAGCGCAGGCCTATGCCGATGCCGTCGTGCAGGATCAGCTCAATGCCGATCTCGATGCAACCAAGGCGTCGGCGGATTGGCTGCAGCAGCGGTTGGCCGAGATCGGCGCCAGCCAGCGCGAGGCCAATCTGGCCATCCAGCAGTTCCGCGAGGAGAGCGGCCTTTCAGTCGACCAGGACCGGGCACTGAGCAACCAGCGCATCGAGGCCCTGTCCGATCAGTTGGCCGAGGCGCAGGCCGAGACAGCCCGCATCCGCGCCCAGTCCAGCCAGTTGCAGGCGGTCATCGCCGCCGGTCCCGAGGCGGCAGCCAATAGTGTCGCGCTCCTGGCGCAGTCGGAAGAGGCGAGCACCGAGAGTTCGACCATCCGAACCCAATACGCCAATCTGGTCAGCCGCATCGCCCAGGTCACCAGCGCCTTTGGGCCCGACCACCCCCAGCTGGTCGCGCTCAATGCGGAACTGGCCGCGTTGAACAACCAGATCTTCGCGCAACTCCAGGGCCTCAACGAACAATACCTCACCCAGCTCGAGATTGCCCAGCAGCAGGAAATCGGCCTGCGCCGGGACATCACCAATGAAGGCCAGGCCGTCGGCGATATCAGCCAGGCCCAGGTTGAGCTGAGCGAACTGCAGCAGCGCTCGACCGCGCTGGGCATTCTCTACAACTCCTTTCTGGGGCGCTACGAGCAGGCCGTCCAGCAGCAGTCCTTCCCGATCCCTGCTCTCAGGGTAATCACCGAAGCGCTCTTGCCCGACAGCCCGTCCAGCCCACGCACCATGATCGTGTTGGCCGGCGCGCTGCTTGCCGGCCTGTTCATGGGGCTGGCCTTTGGCGCCCTCAACGAGATGCGCGAGAGGGCCTTTCGCACCGGCGCGCAGGTCAGCAAGGAACTGGGGCTGCGGTTCCTGGGCTATCTGCCGGCGCTTGATCTGGGCAAGGCCACGCGCGACAGCAAGCAGCGCGCCGGTCTCATCCACCGCTTCCTCCGCAATCAGGTCGCCGGACGCGGTGGCAATATGCCGTCTACGCCATTCCTCGAAACACTCAAGTCGGCCAAGCTCGCATTACGGTCGTCCCGCAAGGGTGGCGGCGGCGTCGTGGGCATCGTCTCCGTCCTGCCGGGTGAAGGAAAATCCACCTTCGCGGTGTCCTTCGCCGAAATGCTGGTGGGGAGCGGCAGCAAGGTATTGCTCGTCGATGCCGACCTGCGCCAGCCCGGCGCCAGCCGGCTGATCGGCAGCGCCGCTGAGTTCGGCCTGATGGATCTGGCCGAAGGCAAGAACTGGCGCGAGATCGCCCTGACCGATGAGCAGACCGGACTTGTGACCGTTCCGGCCAATACCTCTGGCGTCGTCGGGCGGACCAACGACTTCCTCTCTTCGACGGCCATGCAGACATTTCTCGCCGAAAGCCGCCGCGAATTCGACTATGTGGTGATCGATCTGCCGCCGCTGGGCCCGGTGGTGGACGCCATGTCTGTCCTCCCCTGGACGGACGGCTTCATTCTCATCGCCGAATGGGGCAAGACCCCCCGTCGGCTGGTGCGCACGCTCATCGAGCGCGAGCCGGGGCTATCGGGCGAAGTGCTCGGCGTGGTGCTCAACAAGGTCGATTTCAAGAAGTTGCCCCGCTACAGCGAAGTGGGCGGTGTTGAGCGCTTCGTCGACGTCTACCAGCGCTACTACCAGGTCGAGACCGTGGTCGAACCGACCACCCGCTAAGCGTCACGCAGCCCAAAAAACAACGGCGCGCCCATCACAGGGCGCGCCGTTTGTGCATTGGACGCCCGGTTATTCTGCGGCGTCGCGAATGCCTTCCGAGAGCGCTGAGTCGAGCCCTAGCTTGGCCAGTGCCGCGAGGAAATCGCTGGCGATATCGTCGCGGCCGAGCGCGTATGCGACATTGGCGGTGAGAAAACCGATCTTGGAGCCGCAGTCGAAGCTCTGCCCCTCATACTGCACGCCGACAAAAGGCTGCTGTTGCATCAGGGTCTGCATGGCATCGGTGAGCTGGATTTCGCCCCCCGCGCCGCGCGGCTGATCGGCCAACAGAGTGAAGATGTCGGGCTGCAGGATGTAGCGGCCAGAGATGATGAGGTTGGACGGCGCCTCTTCACGTTTGGGCTTTTCCACCATGCCGGTGACCCGGAACCCTGAATCGGGGCCCTCGCCGCGGGCAACGACACCGTAGGAGGATACGTCGGCCGCAGGAACCGGCTCGACGGCAATCACGTTGCCGCCGGTTTCCTCATAGGTCTCCATCATCTGTTTGAGCACGCCGCGCTTGCCCCTGAACAGCATGTCGGGCAGCAGCAGCGCAAATGGTTCATTGCCCACGATCTCGCGGGCGCACCACACGGCGTGACCCAGTCCCAGCGGCTCCTGCTGCCGGGTAAAGCTGGTGCGGCCGGCCGAGGGCAGGTCCTTGCGCAGTTCGGAAAGGGCCGCGATCTTGCCGCGAACTTCCAGGGTTGTCTCCAGTTCGAACTGGCGGTCGAAATGGTCCTCGATGACCCCCTTGTTGCGGCCGGTGACAAAGACAAAGTGATCGATACCGGCCTCGCGGGCCTCGTCTACGGCATATTGGATGAGGGGACGGTCAACGACCGTCAGCATTTCCTTCGGCAAGGCTTTGGTCGCCGGAAGGAACCGGGTTCCAAGCCCCGCAACTGGAAAGACCGCTGTTCTGACGCGCTTAACCACGGCAAACTCCTGATTGAGCATAAGAAACAGCAAAAGGGCACCACGGATCACATAGGCAAGTCCAACGAAAATCTCCGTTTGGCGCGCATGGCTACGATGCGCTGGATGGGTAGTTTAGATTCTGATTCAAACTGATGAGGAGACACAAACTCGCCCCATTTTTGGCCGGCGGGGGCCATCTATATTGATCTGTTCCTATATGAATTTCACTTGATAGCCCGCGTTATGGCCTTTTGTGCCAAAGTATATGGCATCAGATTTTCTTGAGTTCTGTCCGATCCGGCATGACCCGCAAAAAACTGTGATAGCCTATGCATTGTGCCACCGCGGTGGACACTGTATTGACGGTGAGGCAGGCAGTCTTGGCGTATTGTGGACACTTGAGCTCCGGCCAAGCGCCTGGCGACATGAATGTCCGTGGCCGCGCTCGAATGGCCTATTCGGTTCGGGCAGAAGGTTGAAACTGCATTCCATCTGTGACCTCGCGTTAAGCTTTCGGTCAACAGTGCGGGTGCATTTGCACCGAGGCAGAAGCCTTTTGGGAGGAAAGACATGAGGAAAGACGGGCCAGACGAGCCGGTCGTCCAGAAAACGGGCCAGCAATTGCCCGTGGATCGCACGGCCTTCGCTTGGCCCTGGGGCGTCGTCGCTTTGGTGGTGCTCGCGCTGGGTTGGGTGGGCGCCTACCTGCT
>NZ_JAKFDJ010000218.1:0-46219 GCF_036676215.1 Devosia sp.
GGCCTGGAAAAGCATCTACGATCCGATGTTCGGTGGCCTCAATCCCATTCTGCAGGGCGTCGGCATCATCGATCGTCCGCTCGGCTGGCTGTCCGATCCCAACATGGCCATGGGCAGCATCATTTCGGTCAATGTCTGGAAAGGCATTCCCTTCTTTGTCCTGCTGCTGTTGGCTGGCCTCAAGGCTATCGACCGCGAACAGATCGAGGCCGCGCAGGTCGACGGAGCCAACGCCGTCCAGCGATTCCGCAACGTCACCCTGCCCGGACTGCGGTATGTGATCGTTGTTACCCTGCTGCTATCGTTCATCTCCACCTTCAATCAATTCGGCTTGCCCTTTCTGATGACCGGCGGCGGACCGAGCGGGGCGACAAAGCTCTATTCGATCCTGGCCTATGAGAAGGCCCTCGGCTCGCTGCAATATGGCCCGGGCATCGCCATCGCCTTCAGCGTTGCGCCCTTGATGGCCATCCTGATCTGGCTGCTGGCGCGCTTCATGCGCCACGATGACAAGCGCGACGGCGCGTCCGAAAAAGGACCGGGGATTGCGGACCGGCTGCTGGCGGGCGGCACCTGGCTGGTCAATGTCATCATTGACCTGGTCTTCTTGCCGATCCAACTGGTATTCGCGGGTATCGAATGGGCCGTGCGCAGGGTTCGTCGGGCCACTGGCCGGTCAGCGGTGCAACCAATCTTCCGGCAATCGGCGCGCTCCAATGCGGGCCCGATTGCTCGCCTGCTGGTACTGACCCCGCTTCTGGTCTTCGTGCTTTTCCCCTTTTACTGGATCGTCACCACTTCCCTCAAGACGACGTCGCAGATCAGCGAACGTCGGTCGATCTTCTGGCCGGAGCCTGCCACCACCGAACAATATACCTCCCTGCTCCGCGACACGCCCTTTTTGACCTGGCTCATGAACTCGGTCTTCGTCGCCGCTGTCAGCACGCTTGTTTCGGTGGCTCTGGCTTCGCTGGCGGCATACGCGCTGTCACGGCTGCGGTTTCGTGGCGCGGGCCTGCTGACTACGCTCCTGCTCATCACCTATCTGCTGCCCGGCACGCTGCTGTTCATTCCCCTTTATCAGACGCTGACGACGCTGGGGGTGATCAACACCCACACAGCGCTGATCATTACCTACCCAACATTTCTGTTGCCCTTCGCAACCTGGGTGCTAATGGGCTATTTCAGATCCATCCCAATCGAACTCGAAGAAGCTGCACGGATCGACGGCGCAAGCCGGCTCTACATCTTTTGGCGCATCACCCTGCCTCTTGCGGCTCCCGCGATCCTGTCGGTGACGCTTTTTGCCTTTACCAATGCGTGGAACGAATTCCTGTTCGCCTTCGTCTTCATCACCAGTGAGTCACTGCGCACCCTGCCGATCGGGCTGCAATCGATGGTGGTCGGAGACATCCTGCCCTGGGGCAAGTTGATGGCCGCATCGCTTCTGACCGCCATCCCGGTGGCCGTTCTCTATGTCTACGCCCAGCGCTTCCTTTCCGAGGGGCTGACCGTCGGGGCAGTCAAGGGATGAATGATCCGTCTCGGATGGGGGGAGCCGGCAGCGCGCTGAACGCCTCCATCGTGCGCAACTCAATTCCATCTGCCGTCGACGCCATGGTGCTCAACATTCGTGGCCTCATCTCCGATGGAGGGCTAGGCGTGGGAGACAGCCTCCCCACTGAGCGGGAACTGTGCGAACGTTTCCAGGCCAGCCGGAACACCGTGCGCGAAGCCATGCGCATCATGAAGGCCTACGGGATAGTGTCGGTGCGCCCGAAGGTGGGGGCCATAATCGTCGACGACCGGATGGAGCGGGCGCTTGACCTGTTTTCATTCAATACTCTGGATATTTCGCGACGCACGTTCAACGACATCCAAGGCTTCCGCAAGCTGATCGAGGTTGGGTCGGTCGATGCCATTTTTGACCAGATACGGCCCGACGACATTGCAGAGATGCGAAGTATCAATGCTCAGTTACGCGCTGCAGGCTCCATCGCAGAGGCATCCGAGATGGATTTCCGCTTCCACCTTCGGCTTGTATTGGTCCTGGACAACCGGGCTGTGTGCGACGTCTATCGCATCATGAAGCCGGTCATCATCCGCATTATGGAGCGGGCCAAGGAACTGCGGGACTTTACGGTTGATACCTATGAGCAGCACGCAGCTGTCGTGGATGCCTTGGCGCTCAGGGATCGAATTCGCTACCAGTATGCATTGCAGTCGCACCTTCAGGTGGGCATCACGGCATTCGAGGATCCCGAGGAAGTGGCTCCGGCGTGATGGGCCAGCCGCGGAATCGTTTCGCGGTAGCGCGTTGATGCCACGGACATGCGCCAAAACCGACCCCGCCCCGGACCCTGGCTAGTAGAGGCGAAGTGGCGAGGACAATTTGTGGGCGATGGCCTCAAACGCGGCATGGATTTGCGCTGGGGAACTGGCCTGCAGAACGTGGTCGGTACTACCCGCACACGTCGCCATACGCGCAGGAATAATAGGGAAAAGGCTTTTACTTATGAAGTCAAAACGCTGCCGGTCGCCGGAGTTAATCGTACCGTATTTCGGCTCCAGATACTCGGTATAGATGAAATAAAGGTCGATTTCAGACCGTCGAAGGCCATCGCACGCACTCGGATTCAGCGCATAGTTCACCTCATGCGGGGCGTAGGCCTTTTTCGGGTCGTTGGGAGAACTCTTGGCATGCAGAAACCAGTAATTTGGTAGCCAGGCCTGGCCACTTTCAACGCCGTCGCTCACGACGACGACATACTGGATACGGTCACCCGGCGAGCCGCCATTGCCACTTGCCGGCATTCGGGTTGCGATCTGGCGAAGTGCTTCCTCGATATTGGTGCCGCCATATGTCATGTCGAGATTGATCTGGCTCTGCGCCAGGGACTTGACGTAGGCGGGGTCCGCTGCGCGCGCATCGGTCGGTGACAGGATTTCAGTGAGTTCGTTGCTGAACCGATAGAGGCCAACAGTCACCTGGCCGGGAAACTCCTCGGTCGCCACGATTGTATCCACCGCGGCCGCGACGGCGCTCCTCGCCACGTCAATACGCATGGTGGCGCCGTTCCGACGGGCAGCGTCATAAGATGAACTGCCCCTCGCCTTGTTGATGTGACATGCGAAGGCGCAGCTGGGGTTAGTGGCTTGCGCAACGAGTTGCTGGTCCCTGTCTGTCGCGCCGATGCCCATCGACTGCGACGTATCGATCAAAATATTTATATTGATATAGGAGCGCAACGTGACGGTAGCCTGTGCCTGGTTTGAAATTGGAACAGTATCTCGTCCGAATAGCATCATCAGTGTAGTTTGATAATTCGCCTGGAAACTGAGAGTCGCTGTTATCTCGTTTCGAGCAATCTCGGCGCGGGGTGTTACTGACGACAGCGTCGTAAGGGGAAGGTTCGAAGCGTTGGACAGGAAGAAGCCTTCGACGGCCTCGGCGATAGCCTCCTCGGTGATTTCTTCACCGCGCTCGGTTCGGACTTGTACTTCACTCAAAGCGGCCAGCACCGCTCCGTTGGCGGCTGCACTCAATCTCTGGCTGGACGTCAACGCGATCCCAAAGTCAACGGCAGCACCCGTCGCGACCAGCATCAAGGGAAGAAGCAGACCCGTCATTATGGCAAAATTGCCCGACGTATCGCGGCCAAATTGTCGAAGCAGTCCTAGCATCGCTGCACCAGTTGATCAGGATCATGATCGAGCAAGACGCCATTGCGCGTCTTCCGCACCGCGCTGACATGCAATTCCAAGGCTGAAAACAACCATCCCTGAAGCAGGGGTATGTACGGATAGGTAAAATCAACGACGACAACGGGGGCATCGCCGACCACACCTCGCCTAATGGACATGCCATCAAGCGGATCGGTGTTCTCCACAATGTCGAGGTCGCAATGGGTATAGACAGGCCTGGTGATGATGTCCGGATATAGGAAGCTCCAATGGACATCCGGCAGAAGCGGACACTCGGCCGCTCTGCAGGCCGGGTCCTTGGCAAAGCTTACCGAGGCCATCGCACGGCTATATCCGTTTGCCCAGGCGCCGT
Organism: Devosia sp.; assembly: GCF_036676215.1. Lineage (GTDB taxonomy): Bacteria > Pseudomonadota > Alphaproteobacteria > Rhizobiales > Devosiaceae > Devosia. Next base: position 4,058 of record NZ_JAKFDJ010000218.1, read on the forward strand.
CCCTGGGCGTGGTCGCCAGATGGGCCGTGGGGTTCGCGATCATCCAGATATCCTCGACGATGTGCCGCTCGTCCACACGCAGCATGCCGTCCCCGTCACGGCTCAGGAATTCCGCAGCTAATGTCGCGGCTTGATGGGCCCTTCGGCTTTGCATAGTAAAATTGGAAAGCTCTACCACGCCCCCAAACACGACAAGCAAAAGTGGGACAATCAGCGCAAATTCGGTGGCAGCAACGCCTCTCCGATCGAAAACAATTCTGAAAATCAACGAGCGCATACGCCGCTCCCGGTCAGAATTGGTTCGCGACGGATTACCGCTCTGGCTCGGTACCGTTTCCCACTAACGCCTTCGACCACATCAGCAACGGCAAAGGGTACGATGAAGTCCTGGTAAGCATAGGTCATCTCGATAAGGACAGTGTCTCCACCGCACCCCAGACTCCATAGCCCGGCTAGAGATCGATCGCGATAATCAAACAGCCTGCCCGAAACCACCGTGGCCCCGACATCGATCTCGCTGCAGTCCAGCAACGGGCCGCCGATGTTGCAGACGACTTCTTCGATGTACGCGCGCCCATCGTCTGCATCATTGGTACGATACGAGAGGTTGGACGTGACCTCGGTCAAAACGCGATCCAGGTCGGCTTGGATAAGCGATTTTGCACCCAGTTCGACGGTTGCAATGATGACCAGGAGGAAGGGAAGGACGAGGAGCGCAAATTCAATCGCAACACCGCCGTTGTTTGCACGGTAAAACCGCCTCAACAGACAATGCGTGACGTACCTCAACCAGTGACCCCATCGATACCGAAGCAACGAAGTTCTTTCGCAAATTGATCGACGTATTATATTCCTCAGTGGGACTTAACTGGTCTTGGTTAATGCGAGGTAACGGGGGTGGAATGCCTCCAGTGCGGCCGAGACATTTGTTTATCCGGCCGCCGCTACCGTTCCGATGCGCGACCAGGACGCCAAAGCAAGGGTCCGCTTCGGGCCATTTTGAAGCCTTGGCCGCGCGAACCAGCTTCCTGATATCGGCTCTGGTCCGACCAACTAACCTGCTGGCTACCTCCCGGCGCGCAGGGGGGGCCGAAAGCAGTCAGTCAGCCTAGGAAATCACTGCGCGATAAACCCCCGTTCGGTTTCACGAGGCTGTGCCGGGACCAGACGGCCAGGAACGTAATCGGAGCGGCGGAGCCGAAGGCCCCACCGACTTACCCGGCTTACTCTCGCCAACCGGCGGCGCCGGCGGCGAGATCGCCGACCCCGGAGTGGGAGAATCCTCCCAGGTCCGCCGCCCGCGGACACTCCATGCAATGGCTCAATGGCACAACCATCGACTTCGACTTGTGCACGCTGTTCACCGACGCCGTGGTTAGCGCACTAGGGTCAGCGGCCAGCAAGTATCGGCGCGCCGCCATAGGAAACGCCACCGGATGGCTCCGGTGGCGCTGGTCGACATGACGGCCGTTACTTCAGGAAATCGGCAACATTGTCAGCGGTGACCACGTCGTTGCCGGTGTAGATGATATCATCAACGGTCTCGCCGTTCTTGATGGCGAGCAGGGTGTCCATGGCCTTCTGTCCCATTTCATAGGGACGCTGGCCAACGAGGCCGTGCGCATAGCCTTCGCTCAGCAACTGGAGCTGCTGGGGAAGCGTATCGGCCACGACGAGCGCCAGGGCACCGCTGTCAACGTCCGCCTTGTACTGGTCGACGAAGTTCTTCCAGCCATCGGGCGCGAACATCGGCCAGCCGCCAACCGGGACGATGGCGTCGATGTCGGGATTGGCGGTCTTGAGGTCACCCATCTGCTGCACAGCGAGCGCGATGTCGTCGTTCGAGAACGTGGGCGATCCGGGAACTTCGGTCCAGTTGGAGCCGGCCAGAGCTTCGCGAACGCCGTCGACGCGCAAGGCCAGGTTCGGAGCAGCAGCGCCACCCGAAATCATGCCATAGGTGCCGCCCTCGGGTGCCATCTGCAGCAGCAGCTTGCCAAGATCGACACCGAACAGCTTGTTGTCGGTGCCGACATAGGCGGTGCGAGTGCTGTCGGGAGCATCGGAGTCGAACGTGATGACGGCAATACCGGCTGCGGTAGCACGGTCGATCACGGTTGTGGCAGCCGCGATGTCGGACACCGAGATAGCCAGGCCATCAACGCCCTGGGTGATCAGATCTTCGATGATCTGAGCCTGGGTGGTGGCTTCGTGCTCCACCGGACCGATATACATGCAGGTCACGTTGCCCAATTCCTTGGCCCGGGCCTCGCAACCGTCGCGAGTCAGATCGAAGAACGGGTTGTTCATGGCCTTCGGCACGACGGCGAAGGTGTAGTTATCCTGGGCGATAGCAGTGCCGCCGAGGAACATGGTGGCGATCGTGCCGAGCACGATTGCAGTCTTGTTCATTGTAGTCTCCTCTAACCTCCGGGCAAAATGCCCGGGCTCCTTTTACCGGCGGTGGTGCCGGCCTCCCTTCACCGCCCGGCTCTTCGGCCGGATGGCGATTTCGTGTCGTCAACCGTTTCGCGTCGACCGCAACCGGTCGACCAGAACGGCCGCAACGATAATTGCGCCCACCAGAGTCTGCTGCCAGTAGGGGTCCACCCGCGCCAGCACTAGGCCGTTGCGGATGACCTCGATGAGAATGCAGCCGATGATGGCGCCCATCGCACCGCCAACCCCACCAGCCAGATTGGCGCCACCGATAACGGCCGCCGCGATGATGGTGAGTTCGTAGGCGGTTGCCAGGTTGGCCGGAGCCGACCCTAGCCAGCCCGAGATAATGATGCCGTTCACGCCGGCGGCCATGGCGCAGAGCATGTAGACCTGAATCTTGACCCGATCGACGTTGACGCCCGTCAAACGGCCGGCGTTTTCGTTGCTGCCGATGGCGAAGACGTGCTTGCCCCAGGCGGTGTGATTGAGCGCGACCCACATGATGAACGCACAGACCAGCAGGTAGATGAACGCGATCGGCACGGCATCGAAAAGCTTGCCAGCAGTGACCAGCAGGAACATGTCCTTGTCGGGCCCGGCAGGGAAGGTTCCGCGTCCCTGAGTAGCGACATAGACGAGGCCGCGGACCATGGACAACGTCCCCAGCGTGGTCACGAAGGGACTGAGCTTGAGCTTGGCGATTGCTAAACCGTTGAACAACCCGACGGCCGCTGCCGCTGCCAGCCCTGCCAGAATGGACAAGACCAGATGGCTGCCCGCGAAGGGGTAGAAGCCTGACGTCGCCAGGGCTCCCATGACAAGCGAGGTGACCGTGGCGGATAGCGCGATCGTCGAGCCTACGGACAGGTCAATTCCGCCAGTGATGATCACCAGGGTCATGCCCAGAGTAGCAATGGCGATGAAAGAGAAGTTGCGCGTGATATTGGAGATATTGCCGCCGGTCAGAAAATTGGGCGACAGCAGGCTCATGATGACGACGAGCACCACGAGGGCCGCCAGCACATAGGCCGATTGGCTGGCGAGGAAGCCACGCTGCCAGAAGCGGGTGTGGCCCACATTGGAAAAAGTCTGAATATTTGCCCCAGCCATCATGCAGCCTCCCTGGCCCCGGTAATCAATGCCGTCACTTCTTCGGGGGAAGAATTGGCTATGGGCTTGTCGGCAACCTTGGTCCCGCGGCGCATGACGATGACGCGCTCGCAGACCGCAAAGACGTCCGGCATGCGGTGGGAAATCAGGATGACGGCGATGCCTGCATCCTTGAGGCGATGGATCAGGTTGAGCACCTCGGCAACCTGGCGCACCGAAATGGCTGCGGTGGGCTCGTCCATCAGGATCAGCTTTGCATCGGCCAGCCTCGTCCGGGCAATGGCGACTGCCTGGCGCTGGCCGCCGGACATCTGCTTGACGTAGTCACCGGCGCGCGTCTCCGATTTCAGCTCGGCGAAGAGCTCGGCGGCGCGGGCATTCATCGCCGCGTGGCGTAGAAAGCGGAACGGGCCAACCTGACGCTTGAGTTCACGACCGAGGAAAATGTTCTCCGCGGCCGTTAGATTGTCGGCCAGCGCGAGGTCCTGATACACAGTCTCAATGCCCAGGCTGCGGGCTTCGCCTGGGCTGCTGATCTGTGCATGCGCACCATCGAAATTGAGCGAGCCTGAAGTCGGTTGGTATATCCCCGACATTATCTTGACCAGCGTCGACTTGCCGGCGCCATTGTCCCCCATCAAACCCACGACTTCGCCGGGTTCGATCGAAAAGCTGACGTCCGACAGTGCGCGGATTGCTCCGAACTCCTTGGTCACCTTGTTGATTTCGAGTAGTGCCACCGAACTCCTCCAGTTGTCGGTTGCGCCGCTTGGGGCGATACGCCACGCGGCCAGGTCTTCTGTGCCCTCTTTGGGGCGGTTTGTTTCTAAGGCGTTTTTTGCCTCATAGTGGCCATTCGACCAGCAGCGCGGTCGAAGCCCTCTCGGATCACCGCTTTCATCGCCTCGCGGGCAGCTTCCGGCTCCCGTCGCCTTATGGCTGCCGCGATGCGGCCGTGCGCCTCGACCGTTCCTGCCATTGCGACTGCGTCCTCCACGGGCGAACTGATGGTGAAGGCCGCCGTCAGGGCGAGCTCGACCAAGGCGCTAGTTGAAGCCATGAACGGATTGCCCGATGCGTCGGCAACAGTCCGGTGAAATGCCAGATCGGCTCGTGCAAACTCCTCGGGACTGGTCGACTCGGACATGCGCGCCGATACGGGCGCGCGCCTCTATCATGCCTTTGGCTGCAAGAGTCTTGAGTGCCTCGCGAAGGACCGTTCGCGAGACATCGAAGCGCTGCAACAATTCTGAATCAGAGGGCAGAATGCTGCCCTCGGGATAGGTGCCGCCGACAATGGAAACGCCGAGCTGCCATTGAACCTGCGAGTGCAGATTGCGTAGCGGCGCGCGCCCCGCGATCGAGGCGATAAGATCGCCGCTCGTCCCCTCCCTTGCCTCACCCAATGCCATACGGCCTCTCCCCGCCGTGCGTAAATGAGCATAGACCAAAAAGTATTACAATATGAATATAGCGACAAAATCAACACGCGGTCATCTCTACCGCCCAGCTCGCACTGGGAGGCTGACCACGAAAGAAGCGTGACCCCTCATGGCACGTCTTTCGGGCAACCTGCAGAGCGGGCACGCGAGCGGTGTGTGTCTGCGACCCACTCGGTGAGAAACCTCATCTTTCTAGCGTGAATACTCATTTACCCAGAGCCGCGGCCGACCGAAATTGTCAGTAGGCAAAATAGGTGTGACGCCGTCCAGGCGATACGCATCAGGGGAGAGCGAAATGAAGATCGGTGTGAACACCTGGGTGTGGACCTCGCCATTCGGTACGAAGGACTTCGGCCTCATCCCCAAGATCAAGTCCATGGGGTTCGATATCATCGAGGTAGCGGTGGATGACCCATCGCTCATCGATGTGGCCCTCTTAAACAAGATGGCGCAGGAGCACGCGCTTTCCATTACCATCTGTGGGGCCTTCGGCCCGACGCGCGATATTTCGAGCGACGATCCGGCCATCCGGCGGAACGGCGTCGATTATATTTCGGAGTGCATCCGGCTTGCGCAGGCGGTGGGAAGCACTCTGGTTGCGGGGCCAGTCTATGCGGCCGTGGGCAAGACGCGGCTGGTGTCGGCCGGTCAGAAGGCCCGTGAACGGGCCTGGTGCGTCGAAAATCTCCGGGCGGTGGGAAAGGTCGCAAGCGATGCCGGCGTGACGATCGGGATCGAGCCGCTCAATCGCTTTGAGACCGACATGATCAACCTGGTGGAGCAGGCGATAACGCTGATCCATGAGGTCGGCCACCCAGCCTACAAGGTTCACATCGATACCTTTCACGCCAATATCGAAGAAAAGAGCATTCCCGCGGCGATCCGCATGGCGGGCAGCTTGCTGGGACATTTCCATGCCTGCGAGAATGATCGTGGCATTCCCGGCACCGGGCATATCGACTGGGTCGGCGTCCGCGATGCGCTGCGCGACATAGGCTACGACGGCCCGGTCGTCATTGAATCCTTCACCCCCGGCGCCGTAGAAATTGCCAAGGCGGCGGCAATCTGGCGGCCCCTGGCGCCGTCGCAGGACGAACTGGCCCGTCAGGGCGCGCGTTTCCTGCGCGAATTGCTCGGCTAGAAGCCAGCCCAATAGATAGGCAATGGCCCGAACTTGCGTATAGTGAACGCGGCCATGGGCGCGTCCCGCCCATGTCCTGCGTCAGGCCGGCATGGGAGCAGGGGGTGGTCAGCGAGCTTAGTGTAGCGGTCATTGTCGAGACGTCGAACAGCTATGCCCGCGGTATCCTGCGAGGCATCCACGACTATGCCAAAACGCGCCGTTGGACCTTATATCTGACCGAGCATGGCCGGCACGAGATCGACGAGTCCTTCGCCGGCGACTGGAAGTTTGACGGCATCATCGCGCGGATCGAGACCGATCGGATGGCGCGGATCATCACCGCAATGGATGTGCCCACCGTCGATGTGAGCGCGGCCCGGCTGGTCGAGGGCATCCCTTGGGTCGAGACGGATGACGAGGCGATCACGGGCTTAGCGCTGGAGCATCTGCGCGATTGCGGGCTGCAGAATTTCGCCTTTTTCGGCGACCCGTTCTACAATTGGTCGATCTGGCGGCAGCATGCCTTCGAGCGCATTCTTGGGCCTTCCGAAAGCGTGAAGTCGGCCATATTCAACCTGCCTGCGCGCGAGGAGCCGCGGGTGCGCTGGTGGACGCAGCGCGAGGCCATCCGCGCCTGGCTGGACAGCCTGCCCAAGCCGGTCGGCATCTTTGCCTGCTACGACGCCTGCGGCCAGCAATTGCTGGAGATTTGCCGCTACTACGACATCAAGGTGCCCAATGACGTAGCGGTCGTGGGCGTCGATAATGACGAGCTTCTGTGCGAGATCACCACGCCCAGCATGTCCAGCATTGTCCCCAATGCCTTCCGCACAGGCGTGCAGGCCGCTGAAATCCTCGATCGCCTGTTGCGGGGCGAAAAGCTGTCTGGCCGCAAGCACTCGATCGAGCCGCTGGGTGTGCGCAAGCGGGTATCCACCGACGTGCTGGCGGTGGGCGACCGGCACGTGGCGGAAGCGGTGGCCTTCATCCGCCGGAATGCGCACAAGAATATCCGGGTTGAGGACCTGCTCGGCTCGGTGCCGCTGTCGCGCCGGGTGCTGGAGGCGCGGTTTCGCAAGGCGCTCAACCGTACGCCACACCAGGAAATCCTGCGCGTCCGGACCAATGCGGTGCGCGAACTGCTGCTCGAGACCGACATGCCGCTATCGGAGATCAGCGCGGCGCTCGGCATCGAGCATCCGGAATATCTGAGCGTCTTCTTCAAGAAGGAAACCGGCCTGACGCCACGGGAATATCGCGACCAGGTGCGCGACCGGTCCCTGCTGAAGACGGCTGACTGGGCGCCCCGGCAATAGCCATCGGCAAATATCTCAGAAGTTTCGCGTGAATGCTCATGGCCATGCCCGGTACGTCGGCAATACTTGCCGCCAAGGACGTGGAGGGGATCATGGAAAAAGTGCGCGTGGGGCTGATCGGGCTCGGGTTCGGGGCGGAGTTCATCCCGATTTACCAGGCTCATCCGAAGGCGGAGGTCACCGCGATCTGCCAGCGGTCGCAGGCAAAACTCGATGAAATCGGCAACAGGTTCGGCGTCGAGGCGCGCTACACCGATTTTCGCGACGTACTGACCGACCCCAATGTGGATTTCGTTCACATCAACAGCCCGATCCCCGACCATGCCCCCCAGAGCATCGCCGCGCTCAAGGCCGGCAAGCATGTGATGTGCACGGTTCCCATGGCGACCACGCTGGAGGAGGCCAAGGAAATCGTCGGCCTGGTTCGCGAAACCGGGCTCAAATACATGATGGCCGAGACGGTGGTCTATAGCCGCGAATACCTGTTCATCAAGGAACTGTACAACAAGGGTGAACTGGGCCGCATCCAGTACCTGCAGGCCTCACACCCGCAGGACATGGAAGGCTGGCCCGACTATTGGAAGAACATGGTGCCGATGCACTATGCGACCCATGTGGTCAGCCCGCTGATGGCGCTGGTCGATGGCATGGCCGACTATGTCAGCTGCTTCGGCTCGGGTGCGGTCAATGACGAGATCGCCCGCCGGTCAGGCTCGGCCTTTGCCGTGGAGTCCTGTCACATCAAGATCAAGGATTCCGACGTCGCGGCCCATGTCTGGCGCTTTCTCTGGGACACCGCGCGGCAATATCGTGAGAGCATCGACGTCTATGGCTCGAAAAAGTCATTCGAGTGGGAATTGATGACCGGCGAACAACCGGTGCTGCATACAGCTAAGCGGCCGGAGCCAGAGATTGCCGAGCGGGTGGAAGTTCCCGACTACGCTCGCCTACTGCCCAACGAGATTCAGAAGTTCACCCGCGCCATTGTCGATGAGGACCACTTGTCGTTCATCCAAGGCGGCGGGCATGGCGGTTCGCATCCGCATATGGTCAACGAGATGGTCAACGCCTTACTGGAAAACCGGGATCCGTTCCCCAATGTCGAGCAGTCGGCCAACTGGACTGCCGTGGGCATCTGCGCGCACCAGTCGGCGCTCAAGGGCGGCGAGATCGTGAAGGTTCCCGATTTCGGCAAACGCTGATGGAGGTGCGGTTCAATCCGCCGTTCACAGGACTAGCGGGCACTGACAATGAGTTCGGTCAGGTAGCGGCCGGTCAGTGAATGCGGCACACCCAGGTCCCGCACGCTGTCCATGTGGTTGCGATTGACCACGACGCGCTGCGACACCTTCATTCCCTGGCCGTGAAGTTTGCTGGCAAAGTTATTGGCTTGCTGATGGAAGGGCGGAGTCTCCCTGGCACCAACAAGCACCATGACGCTGGTACTGGCGTCATACTGTTTTTTCATCGGCGTGAAGGCCGCCACCTCGTCGTCGGTGAGCGCGATCTCATCCTTGAGGAATGACTTCTGCAGGGGCTTGAGGTCATAGAGGCCGCCCAGCAGCAGGGCAGACTGCACGCGGCTCGGTGTCCGCTCGTGCTGAAACAGCATGGTTGCCAGATGGGCGCCGGCAGAATGGCCGCTGATAGTCAGCCGGGCGGGGTCGCCACCATGCTGGGCAATGTTATCAAGCACCCATTGTTTGGCGCGACCAACCTGATCCACCAGCGTGGCCATGCGTACCGCAGGCATCAGGGCATAGTCGACAATGACGGCAATCGCCCCCACTGCAACAACGGTATCGGCCACCAGAGAGTAGTCGCTCTTGGAAAATGCGCGCCAGTAGCCACCATGGATGAACATGTGCACCGGGCAAGGCGTCGCGGTTTCGGCCGGGAAAAACAGGTCTACGGTTTCGGAAGGGGCATCGCCGTAGGCGATGTCCGCCAGCATCCGCACGGTGGCGCGCGTGGCGGCACTGCGCGCGACGATATCGGAAACGATGCCGTCGAAATCTGCAACATGCCCACGTATTCGAAATGCGTCGGTTTCCATGGCTCTTGCTCTCTAGAAACTGGTGGCGATGTATTTCGCCTCCATGAACTCGGCTATGCCATGGTGCTGGCCGCCCTCACGCCCAAGTCCGCTCTGCTTCACGCCGCCAAACGGAGCGGCGGGGTCCGACACGAGGCCGCGATTGAGCCCGATCATGCCCGCTTCCACCGCTCCCGCCACGCGCAGACCTTTGGAAATGTCGCGTGTGTAAATGTAGGCGGCGAGTCCGTACTCGGTGTTATTGGCGCGAGCCACCACTTCGGCTTCATCCTCGAACCGGTAGATGGGCGCCACCGGCCCGAAGATTTCCTCGGCGGCCATCTTGGCGCCATCCGAGGCGTTGGTCAGCACGGTGGGGGGATAGAAAAAGCCCGGCCGATTGGGGCGTGCAGCGCCGGTAACCACCTTGGCACCCTTGGCAATGGCGTCGTCGACGAGCCGCTCGATTTTCTCAACGGCCTTCCTGGTAATCATCGGGCCGCATTCGGTTTCGGGCTCGGCCCCTGGTCCGAGGCGCAGTGCCTCCATGCGCTCCACCAGGCCGGCAGTGAAGGCGTCGTGGATGCCCGACTGCACATACAGGCGGTTGGCAGCGGTGCAGGCCTCGCCCGCATTGCGCATCTTGGCGATCATGGCCCCATCGAGCGCCGCGTCGAGGTCCGCATCGTCGAACACGATGAAAGGCGCATTGCCCCCCAGTTCCATCGCGCAGGAAATGACATGTTTTGCCGCCTCCGCAAGCAGGGCCCGTCCCACGCCGGTCGAGCCGGTGAAGGAGAGCTTGCGCACGCGCGGATCGGCCAGGATGACAGCCGTCACGGGGCCGGGAGCGGTCGTTGTCAGGACATTGACAACGCCAGGCGGTACGCCAGCCTCTTCATAGATCGCGGCCAGCGCATAGGCCGTCAGAGGAGTCTCCGAGGCCGGCTTGAGGATGACAGTGCAGCCGGCAGCCAAAGCAGGCGCGATCTTGCGGGTCGCCATGGCCGCAGGGAAATTCCACGGCGTGATCATGAGGCAGATGCCGATGGGCTGGTAGTCAACCACGATGCGGTTGGTGCCAGCCGGGGCCATGCCGAACTCGCCGGTGATACGCACGGCTTCTTCGGCATTCCAGCGGAAAAACTCGGCGGCATAGGCCACTTCGCCCTTGGCATCGCGCAGCGCCTTACCGTTCTCCAGCGAGATCAGGGTTGCCAACATGTCGGCGCGCTCAACCATCAGCTCAAAGCATCGCCGCAGGATCTCCGACCGCTTGCGCGGCGGTGTATCGCGCCAGCCCGGCGCGGCCTTGGCGGCCGCGTCCACTGCCGCAGCCGCATCGGTCAGCGTGGCATCGGGCACATTGGCCAATACGGCTTCGGTGGAGGGATCGACCACGTCGATCATGCCGCCACCCGCCGCCGCCCGCCATTCGCCGCCAATATAGAGCCCTCGCGAAGCGGCCTGGAGGTCAGGGCTTGTCGTCATGGATGAAGGTCCCGTCATGCTGCTGCGCTCGCCATGTCGCCATCATAGGCGGCGCGGACGAGGCGTTTCATGCCCGGCAGGTCGAATGGCCGGGGATTGTTCTTGATCAGGCGGTCGATGCCAAGCGCCTGCTCTGCAGTCCAGTCGAGCCGGTTCTCGGCCAGGCCAAGAGCGGCAAGGGTCGGGGCGATGCCAATGGCGCCAAACACCCCGGCCACCTTGTCGATGGCGCCTTGCGCCAGCATTTCGGTGTCGCGGCCGGCGACGCCCAGCGCCGTGCCAACCTCGGCCATCTCCGACAGACAGGCGGCACGGTTGTAGGTCATCACATAGGGCAGCACGCAGGCAACCCCTAGTCCATGGGCGGTGTGGGTGATCGCGCCGACCGGATATTGAATGGCATGCGCGGCACCGGTGCCCGCGGTGCCGAAGGCGCAGCCGGCAGCCATCGCGGCCAGCATGACATCGGCGCGTGCAGCCGCGTTGCCCCCGTCCCTGACCGCGGTCTCGAGACTTTGGCCGAGCAGGAAGATCGCCATCAGCGCAAAATGATCGGTCAGCGCGCTCTTGCCAATGAACACATGTTTCTGGGAAAGGGCGGCATCGCCGTCACGGCGGACGGCGGTGAACGCCTCGATGGCATGGGTTAGCGCATCGGCTCCGGCAATCGCCGTGAGACCTGCGGGGCAGGTCATCGTCAGGTCGGGATCGCAGATGGCGGCCGTGGCAATCAGGTGCGGGCTCGAAATGCCTACCTTGAGCGTACGCACCGGGTCGGAGATCACCGCGACGGGGGTCACTTCCGAACCCGTGCCTGCCGTGGTCGGCACGGCGATGACAGGCAAAACAGGGCCCGGCACCTTGAACTCACCATAGTAGTCGCTGAGTACGCCGCCATGGCTCAGCAGTAGGGCCGCACATTTGGCCATGTCGAGGCAGGACCCGCCGCCAATGCCGATCACCAGATCGGGGGCGAAGGCCCGCGCCGCGTCGACGCAGGTGCCCACGGTGTCGCTCGGCACATCGGGCAGCACGCGATCATAGATCGAGACCTCAAGGCCCGAGGCCCGCAGGTCGTCCATCATTTCGGCAAAACTCGACGTTGCGGCAAAGCGCTCGTCGGTGCAGACCAGTGCGCGCCGACCTGCCTTGGCGGCGACGGCACCAAGCGCCCGGCGCTGCCCGCTGCCGAACAGGATTTCGCGCGGCAGTCTCAGCGCCCCAAACAAGGACATAGCCACTCTCTCCCCACGTCGCATGCCAAACTACATCCGCCGATATAGGATCGTATAGGATATAGTATTGTCGGCGAGCCACCATCATGCTAGATGGTTGGCCATGTCAAGAGTGGCGAGCAGGCGTGAATGAAATCGACTGTCATCAACCGTCCGGGCGGCGATACTGCTGGCGGCATTGCCCGCCCCAACAGCCTGGCCGGCGATGTCTATGACGCTATTTTCGCGCAGCTCATGTCGCTGCAGATACCCCCCGGCGCCCGCATCACCGTCGACAATCTGGTCCGCGAGCTCAACGTGTCGCATACCCCGATCCGCGAAGCGCTCGGGCGACTGGAGGGGGAGGGGCTGGTGTTGCGCGCGCATCTCGTGGGCTACCGCGCCGCGCCGCAGGTCAGCCGCGACCGCTTTGACGAACTCTACGAACTGCGCATGCTGCTGGAGCCGGAAGCTGCGGCCAAGGCCGCCGCGCGCATCGACGAAGCAGGCCTTGCCACATTGCAGCAACTGGCCGGCGTGATGGCCGCCGACCATGGCCAGGACGAGCAGTTGCGCTACTCCGACTTCGCCCGTCAGGACGCCGAATTTCACGACAAGATTCTGGAGATTGCCGGCAACGGACTGATACGCGATGTCCTGCGGATGCAGCACACGCACTTCCACATCTTTCGCTTGATGTTCCATCGACGCGTCACCGTCGAGGCCTTGGACGAGCATGAGGCACTGCTCGAGGCTTTCCGGCGCAGGAACCCGCAAATGGCACGGGAAGCGATGGTTGTGCATATCCAGAATTCACGCACGAGGCTGCTGCCGGCTTTTGTCTGATGTCCTTGCGCCGATGTCAGCCTGACGGAATGCCGGCGCTTGCGCCGGAACTGCCGAATGATTTGAAACAAGGAGGAACAGAATGGCCGGTAAGAAAATCTTGATGCTCACGGGCGAATTCACCGAAGAGTACGAGATCTTCGTCTATCAGCAGGGGATGCAGGCAGTAGGGCACACGGTCCACGTCGTCTGCCCGGACAAGAATGCGGGCGACCGCATCAAGACCTCGCTGCACGATTTCGAGGGCGACCAGACCTATACCGAAAAAATGGGCCACTACGCCGATATCAATAAGACCTTCTCGGAAGCCCTGGCGCAACTCGACCAGTATGATGCGGTTTACTGCGCTGGCGGCCGCGGTCCGGAATATATCCGCACCGACAAGCGCATCCAGGCCATGGTCAAGCACTTCCATGATGCCAAAAAGCCCATCTTCACCATCTGCCATGGCGTGCAGATCCTGATCGCGGTGGATGGTGTGGTGCGCGGCAAACGTGTCGGCGCGCTGGCCGCCTGCGAGCCGGAAGTGACCCTGGCCGGCGGAACTTATGTCGATCTCTCGCCCACCGACTCGCTGATTGACGGCAACATGGTCTCGGCCAAGGGCTGGACAGCGCTGGCCGCCTTCATGCGCGACTGCCTCAAGGTGCTCGGGACTGAAATCAGGCACGCCTGATCCCGACAATAGACGTCAGGCGCCCCGATTGTGATATCGGGGCGCCTTTCGCTATCCTGCGTGCCGCAGGTTGATCCCGCTCTTGCCGTCAAAGAGCACGACTTTCTCGGGGTTCCAGGAGAACCGGACTTCCTCGTCGATCTTGAGACTGGTCTGGCTCGGCACGGTGGCCTGGAGCAGGTGGCCATCCATGCGCAGCGTGACGATCTTGGCCACGCCATGGTTCTCGACGTCATGGACGCGCGCTGACACGGGGGCTCCACCCTCGAGATAGAGGTCTTCCGGACGGATGCCGAAAGTAAGGTCGCGACCGGCGGCTGCGCCGTGCCCGTCAAAGGGCAGGCGCTGGCCTGCTGCGGTGACGGCTGCGCCCTTTTCGAGTTGCCCATCGATCAGGTTCATCGGCGGTGAGCCCACGGCGCGAGCCACGAAGGTATTGATCGGATTGGCATAGATCTCGTGCGGCGTGCCGGTCTGCACCAACTGCCCGTTGTTGAGAACGCCGATCTTGTCGCCCATCGCCATGGCCTCGATCTGGTCATGGGTGACGAACAGAAAGGTCGCGCCCAGATTGACCTGCAGGTTCTTGAGCTCAGTCCGCAATGCCTCGCGCAGCTTTGCATCGAGCGCCGAGAGCGGTTCGTCCATCAGGAAGACCCGCGGCTGACGCACGATGGCGCGGCCGATGGAGACGCGCTGCATCTCCCCGCCCGAGAGCCGATCGACCTTGCGGTCCATCAGATGCTCGATGCGCAACGTCTTGGCGACGCGATCCACCTGCGCCTCGATCTCGGCCGGGCTGGTCTTGCGGATAGGGGACTTGAGCGGGAATGCGAGATTCTCCCGCACCGTATAGCGCGGATAGAGCGAATATTGCTGCAGTACCAGCGCCACGTCGCGCTCAGCCGCGCCCCAGTCCCCCACGTCTTGGCCATCGATGAAAATCTGGCCGGACGTGGGCTTTTCCAGGCCCGCCACCAGCCGGAGCGTCGTGGTTTTGCCGGCGCCCGTCTGTCCGAGCAGCACGAAGAACTCACCATCGGCGATTTCGAGGTCGAGATCCTTCAGGGCGACGTGATTTCCGAAGGTCTTGGAAATCCCCTTGAGTTGAATATGCGCCATCAGAGCCTGATTCCCAAAGAACTGCCGGTTGTGGTGTCGAAAAAATGCGCCTGGGCCGGGTCGATCCGGGCCCAGACCGTGGCGCCGGGGCCAGGGACGAAGGCGCTCTTGGTGCGGGCGCGCAGCACCGCGTCGCCAACCTTGAGATCGACGATATCGTGCGAGCCGAGCGGTTCGATGATGCCGACCGTAACCTCGACGTACCCATCCTGCGCGTCGCGAGAAACCAGGACACCCTCGGGACGGACCCCGAGCTTGAGTTTGCCCGGCTGAGCTCCGGCCTCCTTGAGCTTGCCGGACAAAGCAGGCGGGAAAGCAAAGCTTGTACCACCCAGGTTGACGCCGACGCCGGATGCGCTTTCGCTGATATCGACGTCGGCCAGATTCATGATCGGACTGCCGACGAACTGGGCGACGAACATGTTGACGGGATAGCGATAGACCTCGTCAGGGCTGCCCACCTGCTGCAGCAGACCTTCATGCATGACGACGATGCGGTCAGCCAGCGACATGGCCTCGACCTGGTCGTGCGTCACATAGATCGAGGTGGACCCGTTCTCGATATGGAGGCGCTTGAGCTCTACCCGCATGCTTTCACGGAGTTTGGCATCGAGCGAACCGATGGGCTCGTCAAGCAGGATTGCCTTGGGGCGGCGCACCAGAGAGCGGCCAATGGCGACGCGCTGCATGTCACCGCCCGAAAGGGCCGACGGACGGCGGTTGAGCAGTCCGGAGATGCCCAAGGATGCCGCCACCGACTGCACCATGCGATCGACCTCGGCCCGGCTCTGGCGCACCGCCCTCAGCGGGAACGCCATGTTCTCGTAGACCGTCAAATGCGGATAGAGCGCATAGTTCTGGAACACGAAGGCAACATCGCGCTCCGACGCATGGACATCCTGCACCGCCTTGCCGTCGATCAGGATCTCACCGGAATCGATGTCCTCGAGGCCGGCAATGGCCCGCAGTGTGGTGGTCTTGCCGCAGCCCGAGGGACCCAGCAGGACCACGAACTCCTGATCCTTCACTGTCAGGTTGATGTCCCGGATGACATGGACCGGACCGAAGTGCTTGTCGATATTGCGCAGCTGAATCTCAGTCATGTCGGCCACCCATCGTCACGGTTTCGGAGACCGACACCGGGCCAGTATCGTCCTCGTCTATCGCTTCTTCGGGCGCGGGAATATGCACCGATATGTTGAACCCGATCAGGCCGATCAACATGACCAGGACGCTCCAGGCATGCAGAAGCCCAACCCACGGCTGACACAGAAACAGGATGCCGGCGACCATCAGCGCAATGGAGCCGGGGCCAAAGTACTTCTGATTGAATTCTCGACTGATCATTTGCGAATTGCACCAAAGCTCATGCCGCGCAGCAGATGGTTGCGGAGCAGGAAGGTGAAGATGGCGACCGGCAACAGGAACAGCACGGTTCCGGCCGCGATCACGGTCCAGTCTTGCAGGCCCGTACCGACCTGGCTTGGGATAAACGGTGGAGCAGTCTGGGCCCGGCGGTTGGTCAGGATCAGCGCGAAGGCATACTCGTTCCAGGCCGTGATGAAGCAGAAGACGGCGGTGGCGGCGATGCCGGTGGCTGCTTCAGGCAGCACGATCTTGAAGAAGGCCTGCATGCGGGTATAGCCGTCAACCAGGGCGGCTTCCTCGTACTCCTTTGGGATCTCGTCGATGAAGCCCTTCATCAGCCAGACCGCAAACGAGACGTTGAACGCGGTATAGAGAATGATGAGGCCGAAATGGGTGTCGTTGAGACCCACCGCCCGGTACATCAGGAACATGGGAATGGCGACCACGATGGGCGGCAGCATTCGCGTAGAGAGGATGAAGAACAAAAGATCCGCCTCCCCCTTCACCCTGAACCGGGAGAAGCCATAGGCGGTGATCGTCCCCAGCGTCACGGCGAGCAGGGTAGAGGTCACCGCGATGATCACCGAGTTCAGGAAGCGCTCTGGATAGGCCGAAAACACCACCTGCCCAAGGCCATCACGCGACAGGCGCTCGCCGCCATCAAGGACCAGCTTTTCCCACCAGGGAGCGGCTTCATAGACAGCAGGATCAACCGGCGTCGTGAGCTGGGCCCGCTTGGTGAAGAGCTTGACGAAGGGCGTGATCGAGGGTTCGAACGACACAGTGGGCGGCACGGAGGTCGCCAGCACCAGCGGCTTGAAGGCCGTCGAGGTGATCCAGTAGATCGGCGACAGGAAGATCAGGGTCACGACGATGACCGCTGCAATCGCAATGCGGTTGCCGAGCCGTCCTGCGCGCGTTGAAACGACAGCCATCTCAGCGCTCCTTTGCCTTGTTCAGGTACTTGACGTAGATGTTCGTGATGCACAGCACCATGATCAGAATGATGTAGGCGAGGGCCGAGGACGGACCCGTCTGCCACTGCTGGAAGGCCATCTTGTAGAGCCGCGACGAAATGAGTTCGGCGGCGGGTTGGCCCGTCATGACGAAGGCGATGTCGAAGGTCTTGAACGCCTCCATGGTACGGAAGATCACCGCAATTAGCAGGATCGGCGCGACCAGCGGCAGGGTGATGCGGAAAAAGGTATAGAGCTTGCCGGCCCGGTCGATCGATGCGGCCTCGTAGAGATGCTTGGGCACGGCCGACAGGCCGGCCAGCGACAGCAGCATCACGAAAGGTGACCACATCCAGATGTCGGTGATGGCCACTGCATAAAGTGCCAGATTTGCATCGCTGAGCCAGGCAACCCGTCCGAGCCCGAGGGCATGGTTGAGGATGCCCCAGGAGGGATCATAGATCAGCTTCCAGAATAGCCCCACCACCACCGGCGACAGCATCATCGGCAGCATGAGCAGTGTGGTGAGCAGGCCCTTGAAGGGCAGGGGGCGGTTGAGCAGCAGTGCCAGCCCGAAACCGACCATGAACTGCCCGGTGACCGAAACGATCACGTACCACAGGGTCGTTGTAAACGTGCGCCAGATAACCGGGTCCGCGAGCACATCGACGTAATTTTTGAAGCCGACGAAATTCACCGATGCCTTGCTGGACGCGCGAAAGTCGGTGAAGGAAAAACCGAGCGAGTAAAGCAGCGGAAACACGTTGAAGATGATGAGGAATGCCACCGTCGGAATGACGAACACATTCCGGATCGTGGTGTCGCTCCACCCGCGCGACGCGGCGCGCGACGCGGGATCAAGCGTCGTGATGAGGTTGGTCAAGGCGTAGCCCCCCGATTGGACAGAGCCGGAGAGGAGGTTCCCTCCCCTCCGGGTACGTTTGCGTACTTACTTTGCCGCGTAGCCAGCCGACGTCAGCGTATCGACCCACGTTGCGGCAAGTTTATCGAGCGTTTCCTTGGCCGTGCCCTCCCCATTGACGACATAGGGGTAGAAGGTGTCGGCAGCCTCGGTGAGGAGTTCGGCATATTCCGGCAATGCCCAGAAGTCGCGGACCTTGAACATGGTCTGGAAGAACGCCTCGTTGAACGGCGTGGCGTTGCGGAACTCTTCCGATTCAAGGGTCGCGGCATGCGCAGTATAGCCACCGAGCTCAGCCCAGCGCTTCTGTGTGTCTTCCTTGATGAACCACTCGAGGAACTTCATCGCCTCTTCCTGGTTCTGGCCATAGGAAATCAGCGAGATGCCCTGGCCGCCGAGTGCTGCAAAGTCGTCGCCACTCGGGCCGGGTGGGTTCGCGAAGAAGCCCATATTGGCAGCGTGCGGGTTGGTGGCTTCATTCACCAGCGAGGGGAAGAACGCGAAGAAGTTCATGCCCATGGCCACCTGGCCCTGCGCAATCGCCGTGTTCACCTCGGCAAAGAACGCATTGCCCCAGCCCGGAGGGCCAAAGGTGAAGAGCTTGCGATAGTCTTCCAGCGCCTCGATCGACTCTGGCGAGTTGAGCAGGCCCGTAACTTCATACGTCTCATAGTTGCCGAAGGAACCGCCATAAGCGAAGACGGAGTTCTCGACGCCCATGACGATCGCATCGCCGGCGTTTTGCGAATAGATCGCCGCGCCATAGCGGTTCTCGTCGGGGCGGTGGAAGAACTCGGCAATGTCGATGAGCTCCTTGAAGGTCTTCGGTACAGCAAGATCGTAGCCGTACTTGGCCTTGAAGGCTTCCATCTCGACCGGATCCTCGAACCAGTCCTTGCGGTACGCCCAGCCAAGTGCGTCGCCTTCAAGTGGGACCGACCAGTACGTGCCCGAACCACCTGGATACTCTGAGTAATACTGCATCGTGGCCGGGGCCATCGTCGTGGTCAGGTTGTTCTCATTGATGAAGCCGGTGAGGTCAACGTAGTGACCGCCGGTTGAGCCGGCACCCAGCCACTGGCTGTCGCCAACGACGAGATCATAGGCCGAACCCTGAGCGTTGAACTCAGTGAACGCCTTGGTCTGGAAGTCAGGCCACGGCACCGTCTCCACGGTGACGGCAACGCCGGTCTCCGCCTGGTATTCGTTCACCAGCTCCTGCAGGTAGTTCGCAGGGTCCCATTCTGCCCAGA
Organism: Devosia sp.; assembly: GCF_036676215.1. Lineage (GTDB taxonomy): Bacteria > Pseudomonadota > Alphaproteobacteria > Rhizobiales > Devosiaceae > Devosia. The sequence goes on from NZ_JAKFDJ010000218.1 coordinate 23,374, forward strand.
GAATTGTGAGCTCCTGGGCCTGAACAGCAAGGCTGCTCATGGCCACGAAGCTTGCTCCGGCTAGTAGGCTAACCATAGTTTTGCGCATTGTATCGTCTCCCTCACATGCACATCTCTCGCCTAGTGAGCCCAGCAAGTGACGCCGTGCCTCACCGGATGCTGATCGAGCAAACCCTCAAGGGGTCCGCTCCTCCGACCTTCATCCCTCCTCCGTGGTTCGCAAACCGTGCCGATCTGTATCGGGCACACGCCTCTCCCCACTATCTGCGCTCAGGACCGGCAGGCCGCCACACCACTGCGGCGGGGACGCCGATGTCAGCACAAATTAGTCGCCCACCTCGCGGGTGGGTGCCACAGACGCATCTTGCGTGCGTTCAGTGGCGGTGTTGTTCTTGGCCGACTGGCCATTGATTGTTTCCGCTTCAGCAGCATTTATCAGCGCCGCAGCGGCCCACTGGGCAACGCCCTGCGCCTCCTCCAGGGTCAGCCCCCATATGTCCTTGAGCACATTCAGCACCTCAATGCCGAACACCATCGACAGCGCCTGCGCCACCCGCAAATGCTGGCCGTGTGTCAGCTTGCCCGCCAGCGGCGCCGTTGCATTCATGAGCAAATCGACGCGATGGCCTCGCGTGAAGAGGGGCTCGCTGCCAAGCGTGCCCGCCCGCCGTTGCGCCCACTGGTCCAATGACAGGCGAAGCGACGCCTTGAACGTCGCTTCAAACTCCTCGACACGCGGGATTGCCGTCGCCAGAAGGTCGGCAACACGCTCCCCGGCGCCACCATGGCTCGGCGTCCATTCCAGGATTGGCCCCAGAGCCTCATCGACCACGGCGTGAACCAGCGCAGCCTCGCTAGGAAAATAACGATACGCCGTCGCCCGTGAAACGCCCGCAATCTCGGCAACACCTGTAACCGATGGAGACAGGCCCGACTGCATCAGCGCGATTGCGGCATCAAGCATGAGCCGGCGGGTCCTGGCTCTGGCACCACGCTCGGCACCAAGTCCCTGCGTTGTTGTGGCTGGATTTCGCTGATGTGAGACGACCATATCAATATGATACATGCGTCTCATTTTTGTGCAATAGCCGTTAACAGATCAGAACCGCTGCGAGGAGGCGCTAGATCAGTGCTTTTGATAGAAAGCTGCGGGTGCGGCCGCGCGGAAAATCGACCAAGCGTGCCGAAAACCGTGTAGCCGGCCTTTTGATAGACGTGCAGTGCCTCGGGTTGAAGGTGTCGATATAGGCGCCGCGACAGCCGCGCTGTCGTGCTTCCGCTTCGGCCTCCGCGAGCATCTGGCTGGCGAGACCTTGCCCCCGATGCGTCTCGCCCAATTGGCGATAGCCTTGCTGTCGCGCGCCGGTGATCGCCCGTTACGGTTCGTGGGCGGCGTGCTCGACCTTCATCCCGTCATCTTCGAGGTGATCATGGGATGCCTCAAGGGTAGGGACGTGAGCAGGGCCGAAGGCGATGCCGCGCTGGCAGCCGCGCAACTGCCGGGCGGCAAACACCTGGCGTGGAATCCCCTGCTGACCGGACCACTGTCCATTTAGCTTGATGGAGGTGACCGGACTGGCGGTGAGCGGGCGCATAGCGCAGGTATCTTCTGTCCTCAAAGACGGCACCAAGATCGAGCGTCACCCTTTTGGACGCACCCGACGCCTTTGTCGGACCTTGCCGGCCGATTGAGCGATTTTCAGCGTGCAAGGAAGGAAAGCGACGTTCGATCCGTTGGGACGAAGCCTCGGATTGGCCGGAAGCGGACATGTATGCGGATCGAAGATCACCCCTCCAATGGGGTCAGAGCATCGAAATCGACGATTTCCGGCTGTTGTCCCAAAGCTTCAAGCACTTGCAGGAATTCAGGGCTGGTCAGCGACACCGTTGCGGTATTGGTCAGCGGATGGAAGGTGATACGCGGCTGTCGCAGCATGTCGGCTGCGAGCACCAGCTGCACGGCGTTATTTGTGTCGTTGATCAGCGCCAGAGGGCTCACCGAGCCCTGCGCTACGCCCAGCGCCGCATCGAGCGTTTCGGCGCTGGCAAAGGAGAACTTCTTGGCGCCCAGATGCGCCGCCAGCGCCTTGAGGTCGAGGCGCCGATCTGTCGGCACGCAGACCAGCCAGAGCCCACCCTTGGCGCCCTTGAGCATCAAATTCTTGGTGTGCACGCCCTCGAGGCCGGCCCAATATTGCAGGGCTTCGTCCACGGTATGAACTGGCGGATGCTCGATGGCGATGGGGGTGATGCCGAGCGTCGTGAACAATTCGGCAAGCGCGGCGCGTGGATCGGTCATGGGCAGTTCTATCCTAGTGGACGCCCGCAGATGGGCGCGCTGGCTTGCGGCGCAGGGCGGCAACAACGTTCTGGTTGAAAATACTCCCGACAAGTTGCCCATCCGGGCCCCTGACGCACACCGAGGGTGCGCCCGCCGATAATTGCTCGATGACCCCGGCGAGGGAACTGGCGGCGTCCACCGCATTCACGCCGCTGCCGATCTGCGGCGACATGATGTCCATGGCGCGCAGCACCAGCAGCGGGTTCATATGTGCCACGAAATCCTCGACATAGTCGTCCACCGGGTTGGCAATGATTTCCTGCGGCGTGCCGCATTGCACGATGCGCCCGCCCTCCATCAGCGCGATGCGATCGCCCAGCTTGAACGCCTCGTCCAGGTCATGGCTGACAAAGATGATGGTGCGCTTGAGCTTGGCCTGCAGTTCCAGCAATTCGTCCTGCAGCCGCGAGCGGATCAGCGGGTCGAGCGCCGAAAACGGCTCGTCCATAAGCAGGATCGGCGCCTCGGTGGCAAAGGCTCGCGCCAGCCCGACGCGCTGCTGCATGCCGCCCGAAAGCTGCCCCACATTGCGGTCGGCCCAGTCGGTGAGGCCGACGAGATCGAGCTGCGCCCGCACCTTGGCGTCGCGCTGCAACTTTGACATGCCACCAAGCTCCAGCCCCAGCCCGACATTGTCGAGCACCGTGCGCCACGGCAGCAGCCCAAACTGCTGGAACACCATGGCCACCGACTTCCGCCGCAGCCGCAGCAGTTCTTCCCGCGTACAGGCCGCCGGATTGACCGACCGCCCCCCGTCATTGACCGTCACCGAGCCGCGCACCACCGGGTTGAGCCCGTTGACCGCCCGCAGCAGCGTCGATTTGCCGGAGCCCGAAAGCCCCATCAGCACCAGGATTTCCCCGCTCCGCACGCTCAGCGAGCAGTCGTGCACGCCCAGGATCTGCTTGGTCGCCTGCTGGATTTCCTGGCGCGTCTTGCCCGCGTCCATCATCGGCAGCGCCAGCTGCGGATTGGCGCCGAAGACGATGTTGACCCGATCGAAGATGACAGCGTCTTCCATGAGCCTACTCCTGCCTGATGCGCAGCATGCGGTCGAGCACGATGGCCACAACCACGATGATAAGGCCGCTCTCGAAGCCGAGTGCGGTATTGACCGAATTGAGCGCCCGGACCACGGGAACCCCGAGCCCGTCCGCGCCCACCAGCGCCGCCACCACCACCATGGACAGCGACAGCATGATGGTCTGGTTCAGCCCTGCCATGATCTGCGGCATGGAATAGGGCAGCTCCACCTTCCACAGCTTCTGCGTCGCCGTGCCGCCGAAGGCCTCCACCGCTTCGAGCAAAGCAGGAGGCGTCGAGGAAATGCCAAGATGCGTCATGCGTATGGGCGCCGGCAGCACGAAGATGACGGTCGCAATCAGGCCCGGCACCATGCCGATGCCGAAGAACACGATCGCCGGGATCAGATAGACGAAGGTCGGCAGCGTCTGCATCAGGTCGAGGATCGGCTGCAGGAACCGATAGAGCCTCGGTCGATGCGCCGTGGTGATGCCGATCGGTACGCCGATGGCCATGCAGACCACGCAGGATGAGATGACCAGCGTCAGACTCTCGGTGGTCTGCTCCCAATAGCCCTGGTTGAGGATGAACAGGAACCCGGCAAGGACCAGCAGGCAGGTCCACACATTGCGCTGCAGCCACCAGGTGAGCGCGACGAACACGGCGACGATGATCAGCGGGTGCGGCGTCTGAAACGCCCAGAGCAGGGCGTCGATCAGCGCCTCGGCGCCGTCGGCCAGGGCGTCAAAGGCGGTGGAAAAGTTATCCCGCAGCCAGTTGAAGAAGTCGCTCGCCCATTTTCCGACCGGGATCTTGTAGTCCGTCAGCCATTCCACAATCACGTCTCCCGCAAAGCAGAACAGCCCGGTCGTTGCGGACCGGGCTGTTGGTGTTCTTAGTTCGCGAGCGCCGCGGTAACCGCCGCTGCGCCATCACCACCGTCAAGCGTCGTCACGCCATCGACCCAGCTCAGCGCCACGTCGGGATTGGCTTTGAGCCAGGCCAGGGTCGCCTCGTCCGGATCGGCGCCATCATTGAGGATCTGGCCCATGATTTGGTTTTCCATCGGCAGGGAGAACTCGAGGTTGGCCAGGAGCTTGCCCACATTCGGGCATTCGGCAGCGTAGCCTTTGCGGGTCACGGTGTCGACGACGCCTTCGCCTCCGAAGAAGTCCTCGCCGCCCGGCAGGTATTTGAGCGGGAAGGCGGCATTCATCGGGTGCGGTTCCCAGCCGAGGAACACCACGTCCTTGTTGTCCTTCACGGCGCGGTCGACTTCGGCCAGCATGCCCTGCTCGGAGCTTTCCACCACCTTGAACTCGCCCAGGCCATGCGTATTGGCGTCGACGAGGCTGATCAGATAGCCATTGCCCTCATTGCCGGGCTCGATGCCATAGATGGTGTTGTCGAGCGATTCGGCGAATTCGGCGATCTTGGAATAGTCGGTCAGGCCCTTGTCGAACGTATAGGTCGGCACAGCCAGCGTATATTTGGTGCCGGTGAGGTTGGTCGCAACCTTCTCGACTTCGCCGCTGTCGAGATATGGCCCGATGACACCCTGCTGCGCCGGCAGCCAGGTGCCGAGGAACACGTCGACATCGTCGCTTTCGAGCGAGGCATAGGTTACCGGCACCGATAGCACCTTCACATCGACCTCATAGCCCAGCGCTTCCAGGACATGCTTGGTCGCCGAGGTCGTGGTGGTGATGTCGGTCCAGCCCACATCGGAAAAAATCACGGTGTCGCATTCGGCTGCAAAAGCGGTTCCCGCCAGCAGCGACAGCGCCAGGGCGCTGGTCAGAGTGAGGGTGGTCTTTCTCATAGTCTGTCGTCTCCTGATTGCGGGGTTCTGTGCGAGAGTCTTTTTTCTTGATTGACGGCTCAATCAAAAACGAGACAATCAGAAATGTAAACTCCAAAATATGTGCAGGCGGCCAAAATGCCGAAAATCGGTGCAGAAGCAGTCCGGCGAAAGGCGATGGTGGAAGCCGCCATCGTCGAGATCGGCGTGGCCGGCAGCCTCGACGTCACCGTCAGCCAGATTGCCCGCCGCGCCGGCATGTCCCCCGCGCTGGCCCACCACTATTTCGGCAGCAAGGACCAGATGTTCCTCGCCGCCATGCGGCACATCCTCAAGCGCTTCGGCGAAAGCGTCCGCCTGCGCCTGGCCAGCGCACCCACGCCGCTGGCGCGCCTGCATGCCATTATCGACGCCAGTTTCGCGCCGGAACAGTTCGATCGCGAAATCGTCGCGGCCTGGCTGACCTTCTATGTCCGTGCGCTACAGTCCGAGCAAGCCAGCCGCCTGCTGCAGGTCTATGCGCGACGGCTGCATTCCAATCTGGTGTTCAACCTGCGCCAGATTTTTGACGCCGAAACCGCCCAGTCGGTGGCGCAGGGCCTCGCGGCCCTGATTGACGGCTTCTACATCCGCCACGCGCTGCAGGATTTTGCGCCCGCCCAGCCAGAAGTGCTGGCCCTGGCGATGGACTATCTCGACCTCTGTATCCGGCAGAAAGCAACCCATGTCTGAGCGGCCCAATATCCTGATCTTCATGGTCGATCAGCTCAACGGCGCGCTGTTCCCCGACGGGCCGGCGGCGTGGCTGCACGCTCCCAATCTCAAGGCACTGGCCGCGCGGTCCACCCGCTTCGCCAATGCCTATACCGCCTCGCCGCTCTGCGCCCCCGGCCGCGCCAGCTTCATGTCGGGGCAATTGCCGCGCCGCACCCGCGTCTACGACAACGCCGCCGAATTCGCCTCGGACATTCCCACCTATGCGCACCATCTGCGGGCGGCGGGCTATGCCACGACGCTTTCGGGCAAGATGCATTTCGTTGGGCCCGACCAGTTGCACGGCTTCGAGGAGCGGCTGACCACCGACATCTACCCCGCCGATTTCGGCTGGACCCCTGACTATGACAGGCCCGGCGAGCGGATCGACTGGTGGTATCACAATCTCGGCTCGGTCAAGGGCGCCGGGGTGGCCGAGATCACCAACCAGCTCGAATATGACGACGAAGTCGCCTTCAACGCCGTGCGCAAGGTCTATGACCTCGGCCGCCGGCTGGAGCCGCGGCCCTGGATGCTGACGGTGAGCTTCACCCATCCGCACGACCCCTATGTGGCGCGGAAAAAGTATTGGGACCTCTACGAGGATTGCGCGCATCTTTCGCCCGAGATCGCGCCGATCGCCTACGAGGATCAGGACGCCCATTCAAAACGCCTGATGGATGCCTGTGACTTCCGCACCCTCGATATCACCGAGGACGACGTCCGCCGCTCGCGCCGCGCCTATTTTGCCAATATCTCCTATGTCGATGAAAAGATTGGCGAAATTCTGGAGGCATTGCGCGGAACGCGGCAGGCAGACAACACCATCATCGCCCTTGTTTCCGACCATGGCGACATGCTGGGGGAGCGCGGTCTGTGGTTCAAGATGAACGCCTTCGAGGGCTCGGCGCGGGTGCCGCTGATGATCGCCGCGCCAGGCCTGCCGGCCGGGCGGATCGATGCACCGGTCAGCACCATGGACCTGACCCCAACGCTGTGCGACCTCGCGGGCATTTCGCTTGAAGCCATCGCCAAGTGGACCGATGGCGAGACGCTTGTGCCGCTTGCCAATGGCGCCAAACGCACCAGCCCGGTCCGCATCGAATATGCCGCCGAGGGCTCGGTGGCGCCGCTGGTCTGCCTGCGCGACGGCAAGTTCAAGTATATCGCCTGCATGGCCGATCCCGCCCAACTGTTTGATCTATCGAGCGATCCGCACGAATTGGTCAATCTTGCGAGTGACCCGGCTTATGCCGAAACCCGCATCCGCTTCGCCGCCATGGTCGCGCGATACTGGGATCTGCCGGGCTTCGACGCCGAAATCCGCGCCAGCCAGGCGAGGCGGCATGTCGTCTATGCGGCGCTACGCAACGGCGCCTATTACCCGTGGGATTTCCAGCCCTTGCAGCAGGCTTCGGAGCGCTACATGCGCAACCACATGGATCTCAATGTGCTCGAAGAGAGCAAGCGTTTCCCGAGGGGCGAATGATGCGCGACGTGCAACCACCGGCCAGCCATTTCATCGACGGCCGCTATGTCGAAGACACCGCTGGGCGGTTGATTGAAAGCATCTATCCGGCCAGTGGCGAGGTCGTCGCGCGGCTGCACTCGGCAACGCCCGCCATTGTCGAACAGGCCCTCGCCTCTGCGACGCGCGCCCAGAAGGAATGGGGCGCGCTCAAGCCAGTTGTTCGCGGCCGAGTTTTGCGCAAGGCGGCCGACATCATCCGGGAGCGCAACCAGGAATTGTCCGAGATCGAAACTCTCGATACCGGCAAGCCGATCCAGGAAACCCTTATAGCCGACGCCGCCTCCGGCGCTGACTCGCTCGAATACTTCGCGGGCCTTGCCGCGACCATGACTGGCGAGACCATCCCGCTCGGCGGCGACTTCGTCTATACCATCCGAGAGCCGCTCGGCGTCTGCGTCGGCATCGGCGCCTGGAACTATCCCACCCAGATCGCCTGCTGGAAGGCCGCCCCGGCTTTGGCCGCCGGCAATGCGATGATTTTCAAACCCTCCGAGATCACCCCGCTCGGCGCCCTCAAGCTCGCTGAAATCCTGATCGAAGCGGGCGCTCCTGCGGGCCTGTTCAATGTGGTGCAGGGTTACGGCGATGTCGGCGCTGCGCTGATCACCGATCCGCGCGTGGCCAAGGTGTCGCTCACTGGCTCGGTCGGCACCGGCAAAAAGGTCTATGCCGCCGCCGCCGCCGGCATGCGCCATGTCACCATGGAACTGGGTGGCAAGTCGCCGCTGATCATCTTCGACGACGCCGATATCGACAGCGCCATCAGCGCCGCCATCAACGCCAATTTCTATTCCTCCGGCCAGGTCTGCTCCAACGGCACCCGCGTCTTCGTCCACGACGCGATCCGCCCGACCTTCCTCGACCGTCTCGTCTCCCGCACCGCCAATGCCATCATCGGCGACCCGCTCGATGAGGCGACGCAGGTCGGCCCGCTGGTCTCGGAAGCCCAGCGCAACAAGGTGCTTGGCTATATCGAAACCGGCAAGGCCGAGGGCGCCAAATTGCTGATCGGGGGCAGGGTGCCGCCCAGCCAGAATGCCGGCTTCTATATCGAGCCGACAGTCTTTGCCGACGTCACCGACGACATGACCATCGCCCGCGAGGAAATCTTCGGCCCCGTCATGGCTGTGCTCGGCTTTTCCGACGAAGCCGATGTCATCGCCCGCGCCAATGCCACCGAATTCGGCCTCGCCGCTGGCGTGTTCACGGCCGACCTCGCCCGTGCCCATCGTGTGATCGGCCAGCTCGAAGCCGGCACCTGCTGGATCAACACCTACAATATCACCCCGGTCGAAGCGCCCTTTGGCGGCGTCAAGCAGTCCGGCGTCGGCCGCGAAAATTCCCGCGCCGCGCTCGATCACTACAGCCAGATCAAGTCCGTTTACGTTGCCACCGGCCCCGTCGCCGCCGCCTACTAGGATTTTCCGTCATGGAAGCTGATTTTGTCATCATCGGTTCGGGCTCCGCCGGCGGCGCCATGGCCTCCCGCCTCAGCGAGGACGGCAAGCATTCCGTCATCGTGCTCGAATTCGGCGGTACCGATTTCGGCCCGCTGATCCAGATGCCGGCGGCCTTGAGCTATCCGATGAACATGCCGCGCTACGACTGGGGCTTCCGCAGCGAGCCCGAGCCGCATCTGGGCGGCCGCACGCTCGGCGTGCCGCGCGGCAAGGTCATCGGCGGCTCATCTTCGATCAACGGCATGGTCTATGTGCGCGGCCATGCCGGCGATTATGACCACTGGGCCGAATCCGGCGCCGCCGGCTGGGGCTATGCCGACGTCGTCCCCTATTTCAAGCGCATGGAGAACTGGCATCCGGGCACCCATGGCGGCGATCCCGACCGCCGCGGCAATTCCGGCCCGCTCCACGTCACCCGCGGCCAGCGCGACAATCCGCTGTTCAAGACCTTCGTCGAGGCCGGCAAGCAGGCCGGGTTTGAACTTACCGACGACTACAATGGCGAAAAGCAGGAGGGCTTCGGCCCCATGGAGCAGACGGTCTGGAAAGGCCGCCGCTGGTCCGTCGCCAATGCCTATCTCAGGCCCGCGCTGAAACGCCCCAACCTGACGCTGGTCAAATGCTACGCCCGCAAGGTGGTCATCGAGAGCGGCCGCGCCACCGGCGTCGAGATCGAACGCGGCGGCAGGGTCGAGATCGTCCAGGCGCGAAAAGAAGTCATCGTCGCCGCGTCCTCGATCAACTCGCCCAAGATCCTGATGCTCTCAGGCATCGGCCCAGCCGCGCAACTGGCCGAGCATGGCATACCCCTAGTCGCCGATCGTCCCGGCGTCGGGCAGAATCTGCAAGACCACATGGAGCTCTATATCCAGCAGGCCTCCATCCTGCCGATCACGCTCTACAAATACTGGAACCTCTTCGGCAAGGGGCTGATTGGCGCGCAATGGCTGTTCTTCAAGAACGGGCTGGGCGCCTCCAACCAGTTCGAAAGCGCTGCCTTCATCCGCTCCAAAGCCGGGGTGAAATACCCCGATATCCAGTTCCACTTCATCCCCATCGCGGTCCGCTATGATGGCCAGGCAGCAGCCGAAGGCCATGGCTTCCAGGCCCATGTCGGCCCCATGCGCTCGGCCTCGCGCGGCGCCGTGACTTTGCGCTCATCCGACCCCAAGGCGGCGCCGCGCATCCAGTTCAACTACATGTCGGATCCCCAGGACTGGGCCGATTTCCGCCACTGCATCCGCATCACCCGCGAGATTTTTGGCCAAGCGGCCTTCGACCCCTATCGCGGCAAGGAAATCCTGCCGGGGGAAAAATACCAGACCGACGACGAACTCGACGACCACATCCGCCGCCACGCCGAGAGTGCGTACCATCCGTGCGGGACGTGCAAGATGGGGCGGGCCGATGATCCGATGGCCGTGGTCGATCCGGAACTGCGCGTCATCGGCGTCGACGGATTGCGGGTGGCGGATAGTTCCATCTTCCCGCGTATCACCAACGGCAATTTGAATGGCCCCTCGATCATGGTGGGGGAGAAGGCCTCGGATCATATTCTGGGGAAGACGCCATTGCCGCCGGACAATGGGGTGCCGTGGATCAATCCGCGGTGGGAGACGTCGGACCGGTAGGTTCACGAACTCGTCCACCCACTGCGCATCACCCTCGGGTCAAGCCCGAGCGTGACGATCGAGTATGGGTAAATGCAGGGTGATCGCTAAACCGCCACCTTCGTCGTCCGTCGCTCCGCGCTCGGGCTATGCCCGAAATATTCCGTGTAGCTCTGTGAAAAATACGACGCGGAATTAAACCCGCTGGCCATGCCCACCTCCAGGATCGGCATCGCCGTCTGCCGCAGGAGCTGGCAGGCATGCTCCAGCCGCAGCTTGAGATAATGCCGGCTGGGCGGATAGCCCAGATGTTTCCAGAACAGCCGCTCCAACTGCCGGTTGGATAGCGCCACGCTGGCAGCGAACTGGCTCATGGTCAGCGGCCGGTCGAGGGTCTGCTCCATCAGCGTCACCACGCGCAGCAGCTTGGGGTGGGCCACCCCCAACCGCGTGCGCAGGTCAATGCGCTGACGCTCGCTGGCCTCGCGGATGCGGTGGTGGATGAGCTGGTCGGTCACGGCCTTCGAGACTTGTTCGCCGTGGTCGCGCTTGATCAGGCTCAGCATCATGTCCGCCGCCGCGACACCCCCGGCGCAGGTGAAGCGGTCCCGATCGATCTCGAACAGGTCCCCACCAATCTCCAGATCAGGGAAATCGGCCTGCATGCCCGGCCGGTTCTCCCAGTGGATAGTCGAACGGTAGCCATCCAGCAGCCCGGCCTTTGCCAGCACATAGGCGCCGGTGCAGACCGCTCCCGCCGCCGCGCCGAACTTGCTCAGCCGTCGCAGCACGGCCACCAAGGCGCGGTGATCGGTGTTCTGCACCTCCACCCCCGAACACACCACGACGGCATCCATCGCCTTGGCGTCCCGGAACGCCCTGTCGACCTTCACCTCGACCCCATTGGATGCCTCTGCCGTCATTCCGTCGGCAGAATAAAGCTGCCATTGATAGAGCGTCCTGCCGCTCACCCGGTTGGCCAGCCGCAGCGGTTCGATGGCAGCCGTAAACGCGATCATCGAAAACTGCTCGGTCAGCATGAAGCCGATCATCTGGGGTGGTTTGGGGTGGTCCATGCCGATTTCGGTCCTGTCCTGCGTCCGGCGCATTCACTATGTCGGAAAACCTAAAGCCGCTGTCGCGCCACATCAAGACACCGGGCGAAAAAGGAGCAATTCTGTCTCCCGATCGAGGACGACCTCCGCCTCGTGTCTCTGTTGAGGAGAGACGCAGTATGCTCGACCAAGCCCCGCTCCTGGCGCGTCTCGTGCATGGCCGCAAGCCGGGCCACAGCCTCGACGCCCCCTTCTATACGTCGCCCGAGATTTTCGAGGCCGACATGGAAGCCATTTTCGGCCAGCACTGGATCTATGTCGGCGTCGAGCCCGACGTGCCGGAACCCGGCGACGCCATGACCATCGATATCGGCAAGAACTCGATCCTCATCGTCCGCAACGACGACAACGCGGTCAAGGCCTTCCACAATGTGTGCCGCCACCGCGGCGCCCGGTTGATCGACGAGGAAAAGACCACGGTCGGCAACCTGGTCTGCCGCTACCATTCATGGACCTACAATCTCGAGGGCAACCTCGTGCATGCGCCGCATATGGGTGCCGACTTCGACGCCTCCTGCAAGGGCCTGAAGCCCGTCAATCTGCGTTCGCTCGAAGGCCTGCTGTTCATCTGCCTTTCCGACAATCCGCCGGAAGATTTCGACGACATGGCCGCCCGCATGGCGCCCTATATTGCCCCCCACAAGGTGCGCGACACCAAGATTGCCTACCAGAGCGACCTGATCGAGCCGGGCAACTGGAAGCTGACGATCGAGAACAATCGCGAGTGCTATCACTGCGAGGCCAACCATCCCGAGCTGACCGTACCGCTCTTTGCCTATGGCTTCGGTTTTGCGCCCGAGGAGATGGAGCCGCTCGACCTGGAAAATGCCCAGCGCTACGAGGCGTTGCGCAAGGTCAGCCATGCCGAATGGGAGGCCATGGGCCTGCCGTCGCGCGAAATCGAGGAACTCGACAGCCGCGTCACCGGCTTCCGCACCGAGCGCCTGCCGCTCGATGGGAACGGGGAATCCCACACCATGGATACCCGCGCCGCCTGCCGGCTGCCGCTGGGCGCCTTCACCAATGCCAAGCTGGGCGGCCTCAGCTTCTGGACCCAGCCCAATTCCTGGCACCATTTCCTCGGCGACCACATTGTCACCTTCTCGGCGCTCCCGCTCGATGCCGGCCGCACGCTGGTGCGCACCAAATGGCTGGTCAACAAGGATGCGGTGGAAGGCGTCGACTACGACCTCGCCAACCTCATCGAGGTGTGGACCGCCACCAATGCGCAGGATTCGGCGCTGGTCGGCATGTGCCAGCAGGGCGCCAACAATCCGGCCTATGAGCCGGGTCCCTATTCGCCCAATACCGAGATGCTCGTCGAGAAATTCATCCGCTGGTACATCGGCCGCATGGCCGAGCATATCGGCGCATGAACCTCATGACCTCGTCCCTGGGCGACGCCAACCGGTTGCAACTCGCGTCCAATGCCTGGGACAGCGAGGAGGACGACGTTCTGGTCTGCCGCGCCGTGCGGCAGGAGACCCATGACGTCAAGACCTTCGTGCTGACGCCGCAGACGCCGGGGCGGTTTCACTACCAGCCCGGCCAGTTCATGACTTATGCCTTCGAGATCGGCGGCGAGACCATCCATCGCTGCTACACCATCTCGTCGGCGCCAACGCGGCCCAATGCTATTTCGCTCACGGTCAAGCGCGTGCCCAATGGGCCGGTATCGAACTGGCTGCATGACAATCTCAAGCCCGGCGTGACAGTGAAGGCGCTGGGGCCGATGGGGAGCTTTACCTGCTTCGCCCATCCGGCGACGCGCTACCTGTTCCTCTCCGGCGGCAGCGGCATCACGCCGCTGATGTCGATGGCGCGGACCTTTCACGACCTGGCCGATCCCAAGGACATCGTCTTTGTCCACTCGGCGCGCACCGTAACCGACATCATCTTCCACCAAGAGCTGGAGCTGATGGCGCGGCTCAATCCGAGCTTCAAGTTCGCTCCGATCTGCGAAGCTGCCAATCCGCTGGCCCCCTATAGCGGGCTGACCGGGCGCCTGTCGCCGGACAACCTCAAGGTCATCGCGCCGGACTTTCTGACCCGCGAAATCTTCGTCTGCGGCCCGGCGCCCTATATGGCCGCCGTGCGCGCCATGCTGGCTGCGGCCGGTTTCGACATGGCCCATTATCACGAGGAAAGCTTCAACTTCGAGACGCTGTCGGCGGGCGAACGGGCCGAGGCGATCGAAGGCGAGATTGCGCTCGATGCGCCGGAATCCGTTAAGAGCTTCAAGGTGGAATTCACCAAGACGCGCCGCTCCATCGACGTGCCCGAGAACATGACCGTGCTCGAAGCCGCCAAGCGCGCCGGCATGCGCCTGCCCTCGTCCTGCACGCAGGGCATGTGCGGCACTTGCAAGTCGAAAAAGGTCTCGGGCTCGGTCAACATGACCCACCAGGGCGGCATCCGCCAGCGCGAGATCGACGCCGGCATGATGCTGCTGTGCTGCTCCAAACCCACCAGCGACCTGGTGATCGAACGCTAATTGTCTGCTTACGAACGGGGATATCTGTTGAGCGCACTTCACAGTCAAAGCCTGGTCATCGACGGCCTGATCATCTCCAAGTGGGACCGCTCGGTCTTCGAGGATATGCGTAAGGGCGGCATCTCGGCCGCCAATTGCACGGTCTCGGTGTGGGAGGGCTTCCAGGCCACGGTCGACAATATCGCCACCATGAAGCAGGCGATCCGCGACAACAGCGATATCCTGACGCTGATCCGCACTAGTGACGACATCATCCAGGCCAAGAAGGACAACAAGACCGGCATCATCCTGGGCTTCCAGAACGCCGCCGCCTTCGAAGACAACCTTGGCTATATCGAAGCCTTCGCCGATATGGGCGTGCGCGTGGTCCAGCTCTGCTACAACACGCAGAACCTGATCGGCACCGGTTGCTACGAGCGCGATGGCGGGCTTTCCGGCTATGGCCATGAAGTGGTCGCCGAGATGAACCGCGTTGGCATCCTGGTCGATCTCAGCCATGTCGGTCCCAAGACTTCGGAAGAGACAATCCTGGCGTCCAAGAAGCCGGTGACCTATTCGCACTGCCTGCCGATGGGCCTCAAGGAACATCCGCGCAACAAGACCGACGAACAGCTGAAGTTCATCGCTGACCATGGCGGTTTTGTCGGCGTCACAATGTTCCCGCCCTTCCTCAGGCGCGGCACCGACGCCACCGTGGTCGATTATGTCGAGGCGCTGGACTATATCGGCGACATCGTCGGCTGGGACAATGTCGGCGTCGGCACCGATTTTACCCAGGGCTATGATCGACCCTTCTTCGACTGGATCACTCACGACAAGGGCCGCCACCGCCGCCTCACCGATTTCGGTACCGTGCAGAATCCCGAAGGCATGCGGATGATCGGCGATTGGCCGAACCTCACCGCCGCCATGGAAGCGGCCGGCTGGAGCACCGAGAAAATCCAGAAGACCATTGGCGGCAACTGGCTGCGCACCTTCAAGACCGTGTGGGGCGCATAGATGCAGCCGCAACTGCCCATCGAGGTCAATGACGAGACCGGTGTGTGGACCACCGATGGTCTGCCGATGCTCTATGTCCCACGCCATTTCTTCACCAACAACCACATCGCGGTGGAAGCCGCGCTTGGCCGCGACACGTACTCGGAAATCCTCTACCCGGCCGGCTACAAGTCGGCCTGGTTCTGGTGCGAGAAGGAAGCGGCGACGCATGGCCTCAAAGGCC
The DNA here is from genome assembly GCF_036676215.1 of Devosia sp. Classification (GTDB taxonomy): domain Bacteria; phylum Pseudomonadota; class Alphaproteobacteria; order Rhizobiales; family Devosiaceae; genus Devosia. The sequence goes on from NZ_JAKFDJ010000218.1 coordinate 38,724, forward strand.
TCGCCGTGTTCGAGCACTATCTCAAGCGCCTGTCGCAGCGCGGCTGGGGCCTGTTCAGCTTCGTCTCGGCCGATATCGAAACCGGCAATACGCAGATCATGCTCAAGCACTCGAGCTTCGTGTTGCAGCAGTCCGGTGCCTCCGGCAAGCTCTGCTACATGTTCGAGGGCTGGTTTGCCGGCGCCATGGATTGGGTCGGCAAGGATACCGGGCACAGCTACGCCACCGTGAGCCGCGAAACCCAGTGCGCCGCCGAAGGCCACGACCACTGCATCTTCAGCGTGACCCCCCAACCGGCCTGACAGGCTCCAGGACTTCCGCCATGGCCTCTTACCCAACGCTGATGTCGCCGTTCACGCTCAACAAGCTGACGCTGCGCAACCGCGTCGTCTCGACGGCGCATGCGGAAGTCTATGCAGAAGCGGGCGGCCTGCCGGGCGATCGCTACATCCGCTACTACGAGGAAAAGGCTAAGGGCGGCCTCGGCCTCGCCATCTGCGGTGGCTCCAGCCCCGTCTCCATCGACAGCCCGCAGGGCTGGTGGAAATCGGTGAACCTCTCCACCGACAAGGTCATCGATCCGCTGGCCCGGCTGGCCGAGACCATGCACAAGCATGGCGCCAAGATCATGATCCAGGCGACCCATATGGGCCGCCGCAACGCCTTTCACGGCGAAAACTGGCCGCATCTGATGACGCCGTCGGGCATTCGCGAGCCGGTGCATCGCGGCAATGCCAAGATCATCGAGATCCAGGAAATTCGGCGCATCATCAAGGACTTCGGCGTGGCCGCTAAGCGGGTCAAGGCCGCGGGCATGGATGGCATTGAGGTCTCGGCCGCGCACCAGCACCTGATCGACCAATTCTGGAGTCCGCGCTCCAATTTCCGCACCGACGAATGGGGCGGGAGCCTGGAAAACCGCATGCGCTTCGGCCGCGAAGTGCTGAACGAAGTGCGCGAAGCCGTCGGTCCGGATTTCGTCGTCGGCCTGCGCATGTGCGGCGATGAATTCCACGAGGATGGGCTCGACCACGAGACGCTAAAGGAAATTGCCCAAGCCATGGGCGAGACCGGATTGATCGACTATATCAGCGTCGTCGGTTCGGGCGCCGATACGCACAATACTTTGGCCAATTGCATGCCGCCCATGGCGCTGCCGCCCGAGCCCTTCGTGCATCTGGCCGCCGGCATCAAATCGGTGCTCGATATCCCCGTGATGCATGCGCAGTCGATCCGCGACGCCGGGCAGGCTGAGCGCCTCTTGGCCGCCGGCATGATCGACCTCGTCGGCATGACCCGCGCCCAGATCGCCGATCCGCATATGGTCGAAAAGATCCGCGACGGCCGCGAGGATGAGATCAAGCAATGCGTCGGCGCCAACTATTGCATCGACCGCCAATATAACGGCCTCGACGTGCTCTGCGTGCAGAACGCCGCCACTTCGCGCGAAGCCACCATGCCGCATATCATCACCAGATCGACCGGTCCCAAGCGCAAGGTCGTGGTGGTCGGTGGCGGCCCCGGCGGTCTCGAAGCCGCCCGCGTGGCGCGCAGCCGCGGCCACGACGTGGTGCTGTTCGAAAAGGGCGATGCCGTCGGCGGCCAGATCAACCTCGCCGCCAAGGCCCCGCAGCGCGAGCAGATGGCCGGCATCGTCCGCTGGTTCGACATGGAAACCAAACGCCTCGGCGTCGATCGCCGCATGGGCACCGAAGCCACGCCGGACATGATCCTCGACGAAAATCCCGACATCGTCGTGCTGGCGACAGGCGGCAGTTCCAATATCTGGCAGGTCCCCGGCTGGGGCATCGAGGACGGGCTTGCGGTCAGTTCCTGGGATATCCTCTCCGGCAAGGTTGCCCCCGGGCAGAACGTGCTCGTCTACGACGTGATGAGCGCCCATACCGGTTCCGGCACCGCCGATTTCCTCGCCACCCGCGGCAGCACGGTCGAAATCGTCACCCCGGACGTGAAAGTGGCCGACGATGTTGGCGGCACCACCTTCCCGATCTTCTATCGCCGGCTCTACGCCATGGACGTGGTGATGACGCCAAACTACTGGCTCGATCGCGTCTATCGCGAGGACGACAAGCTCATCGCCGTCATCCGCAACGAATATACCGAGGCGCTCGAGGAGCGTGCCGTCGACCAGGTCGTGGTCGAAAACGGCATCCTGCCCAATGATGCCCTCTACTGGGACCTCAAGGAAAAGTCGGTCAATTTCGGCCAGACCGACAATGCGACCCTCTTTGCGTCCGAGCCGCAGCCGTCCCTCTCCGAAGACCTCTCGGGCGACCGCTTCCTGCTCTATCGCGTCGGCGATTGCATCTCCCAGCACAATATCCACGGCGCCATCTACGACGCGCTGCGCCTCTGCAAGGATTTCTGAGCCATGCTCTGGGTTCAGATCGCCATCACCTTCGTGTTCTGGCTGGCGGTCGCGACCCTGGCTGTCGGCCTCATCCGCCGCATCGGCCTCTGGCGCAATGGCCGCCCGGCGCCGGTGGATTGGGCCGGGCTCCTCGCCATCCCCAAGCGCTATCTGGTGGACATCCACCACGTCGTGGCGAAGGACGGCTACATCGCCAACACCCATATGGCCGTCGCCGGCGGCGCTATCGCCGCGCTGGCGCTGGTGGCGCTCAACTATGGCCTCGCACTCTATCAACCCTGGCTCGATTGGCTGACGCTCTCGGCCGCCGCCGTGATGCTGGGTGGCAGCTACTTCGTGTGGGCCCGCCGGCGCAATCCGCCGACGCGCCTGTCGAAGGGCCCGTGGTCCCGTCTGCCCTACACCCTCGGCGCCTTCGCCGTCGCGCTCATCGGCCTGACGCTTGCCGCCATCGTCCCGGCCTCGGCCATGACCGCCGCTTTCGCCCTGCCGCTGCTGCTCCTGCTGCTGGCTGGCTCCGCTGAACTCGCCCTCGGCATCGGCACCGGTGGCCCGATGAAACATGCCGTTGCCGGCCTCCTCCATCTCGGTTTTCATCCCCGCAAGGAGCGCTTCACCGAGCGCTCGGTCGGCCTGCGACCTCTCGATCTCGACGCCGCCGAATTCGGCGTCGCCAAGCCCGAGGACTTCCGCTGGAACCAGCTGCTCTCCTTCGATGCCTGCGTGCAATGCGGCAAGTGCGAAGCCGCATGCCCGGCCTTCGCCGCCGGCCAGCCGCTCAATCCCAAGAAGCTGATCCAGGACATGGTGGTCGGCCTCGCCTCGGGCAGCGACGCGAACTTCGCCGGCAGTCCCTATCCGGGTCTGCCCCTTGGCGAGCATTCCGGCGCCCCCGACAAGGCCATTGTCCCGTTCCTCATCGAGCCCGAAACGCTCTGGTCCTGCACCACCTGCCGCGCCTGCGTCGAGGAATGCCCGATGCTGATCGAGCATGTCGACGCCATCGTCGATCTGCGCCGCAATATCACTCTCACCACTGGCGAGCTTCCCGGCACGGCTCCCGAAACCCTCGCCAATCTGCGCGAAACCGCCACCACCGGCGGCCATGATGTCGCCACCCGCCAGCATTGGGCCATCGATCTAGACGTCGCCCACGCCCAGCCCGGCAAACTGGTGGACGTGCTGTTGGTCGCTGGCGAAGGCGCCTTCGACATGCGCTACCAGCGCACCCTGCGCGCCCTGGTCAAATCCCTCCGCGCCGCCAAGATCGACTTCGCCGTGCTGGGCGACAGCGAATTCGACACCGGCGACACCGCCAGGCGGCTCGGCGATGAAGCCACCTTCCAGTCTCTCGCCCGGCGCAATATCGCCAATTTCGCCCGCTTCGACTTCCAGCGCATCGTGACGCCCGATCCGCATGTGCTCAACAGCCTCAAGAACGACTATCCGGCGATCGGCGGCCACTTCACCGTGCTGCACCACTCGACGTTCCTGGCCCAGCTTGCCAAATCCGGCCAGCTCCAGCTCGGCCCCACCCCCGACCAGCGCGCCGTGACCTATCACGACCCCTGCTATCTCGGCCGCTACAATGGCGAGATCGACGCGCCGCGCGCTTTGCTCAAGGGCATCGGCATCGAAGTCCAGGAAATGGAACGCTCGGGCCTGCGCGGCCGCTGCTGCGGCGGTGGCGGTGGCGCGCCACTGACTGATATTCCCGGCAAGCAGCGCATCCCCGATATCCGCATGAACGATGCCAAGGCGACCGGTGCCAGCATCGTCGCAGTCGCCTGCCCGCAATGTACAGCCATGCTCGAAGGCGTTGTCGGCGACCGCCCCGAAGTTCTCGACATCGCCGAACTCGTCGCCCAAAGCCTCCCGGTGCCGGCATGAGCGACACCATCAAACGCATCAATCCGCGCCGACCCTTCCTTGTCACGCCGGAGGGACTGAAACGCATCGTGCTCGGCGAGGCAGGGCAGGGCGGCGCTGTCCATGTCGCCGCCCATCGTGAAACGGCTCCCAGGCCGCTGCGACTCGCCGGTGCCGCCACGGGCCACTTCCTCGTCATCGCCCACAGCGATCGCGGCGCCCTAGATGCCCATGCCCACCAGGCCATCGCCGCCGCGGCCCTGCTGGCCGACGCGACCACCGCCATCGCCGTCCTCGTCCTCGGCGAATTGACCGAAGACCTGTCGCCGCTCGGTGCCGACCAAGTGTTCGTCGCCGCCGACTGCGACAAGGTCCTGTTCGATCCCGACCGCGAACATGCTGTCGCCAGCGACCTTATCGCCCGTCTCGATCCGCGCCACATCTTGCTGCCGGACAACGCCATCGGCGACGGCGATCTCGGCCGCCGCCTCGCCGCGCGTCTCGGCACTCCAATGGCCACCCATGTAGTCGAGCTCCGCCCCGACGCCGTCGCCACCTACCGGCAGGGCGGCGCGCAGATGGCCCGCCGCGATCTGCCGCGCCTCATGTTGCTCGACGCGGAAACCACCGACACGACACTGCCCTTCCGTGGCGCTGGTGACCTCACCACGCTGGAAACGCCAGCCTTCGCCGACAGCGCCTACGCCGATCTCGGCACGCCGCCCATCGACGCCGCCCAACTTGGCCTCGAAGAAGCCGACTTCATCGTTGCAGCCGGCAATGGCGTCTCCGATGTGTCCAGGGTTCTGGCGCTGGCAAAAACCTTCGACGCCGCCGTCGGCGCCAGTCGCGTTGCCGTCGATGATGGCAAGTTCACCCGCGACAAGCAGGTGGGCGCTACCGGCAAGACGGTCAGCGCCAATGTTTACATGGCCATCGGCATTTCCGGCGCCGTGCAGCATCTGCAGGGCATCAAGGCCGTCCGCCACGTCATCGCCATCAACACCGATGCCAGCGCGCCGATAGCCGGCCGGGCGGATCTTACGGTGGTCGATGATGCACAGCTCGTGATGGGGGAACTGCTCGAAGCGACGCGCGGGCGAAACTATGCGGGGGACGAGACTGAAGGCACCGACCTCCCAGTCGACACCCTCCCCCTTGCGGGGAGGGATCAAGGGTGGGGGGCGGCTGGCCCGAATATTGGGGCTCTCGCACCCCCTCCTGGCCTCCCCCGTCAAGGGGGAGGTACAGATCGCGGCCCTCCGGCTCTTGTGGCCACCAATTCCTCAGTCGACACCCTCCCCCTTGTGGGGAGGGATCAAGGGTGGGGGTCGGTTGGCCCCAATGTTAGACAGGTGCGCGTCCTGGTCCTCGCCGCCCTCGGCCGCAACCCCATCAACGGCGCTGCCCGTCCCAACCGTGACGACTTGCTGGCGCTCGAACTTGGTCGCCAGCTCGGCGACGTATCCATCCTCCATGCCGGCAATCCCGACGACCCGGCCCTCAGCGACTACCTCGCCCATGGTGCTGCCACCCTCGACGTGCTCCCCGCCACCCAGGACCAGGACATCGCCAGCCTCCTCGCCGACCATGCGACTGGTTACGATCTCATCCTTACCGGCACCCGTTCCGAGGGCGGCGAGGGTTCCGGCCTCGTCCCCTACCTCGTCGCCGAGCGCCTCGGCTGGCCGATCGTAGCCCAAGCGCTTGATGTCAAAACTGCCGACGGCCATGCCGAGATCACCCAAGCCCTGCCCAAGGGTCAACGCCGCCACGTCCGCGTGCGCCTGCCCGTCGTGATCGCCATCCATTCCAAGGCCCCGGTCACGCCACGCTACGCCTTTGCCCGCCGCATGGCGGGGCAGATCGTGCGGCACGACGCGGTGGGGGCACCCGTGCTCGACACCGCCTGGCGCGTCGAGCCTGCCACCAAACGCCCCGTCAAATTCAAGGCCAAAGAGTCAAAAGCCGGCCATGCCCGCATGCTCTCGGCCATCGTGACCGAGGCCAAGGGCGGCGCCGTCATCAATACCGGCTCTCCCGCCGACAAGGCCCAGGCGATCCTGAGCTATCTCCGCACCCACAAACTGATCGACTGGTGACCCTGATGCGCTTTTCCTTCCCCAATCTGCTCAAAGAGGCGCTGTCCGGCAACACCGGCTGGCCCGAGCAATGGCGTCAGCCCGAGCTCAAGCAGAGCTACGATGCCATCATCGTCGGGGCCGGCGGGCATGGGCTGGCCACGGCCTACTACATGGCCAAGGAACACGGCATGACCAACATTGCCGTGCTGGAAAAGGGCTGGCTCGGTGGCGGCAATACCGGTCGCAACACCACCATCATCCGCTCCAACTATCTCTGGGAAGAGTCTGAGGCGCTCTACGAGCACGCCATGAAGCTGTGGCAAAATCTCAGTCTCGAGCTCAACTACAACGTCATGTATTCGCCGCGCGGCGTGCTGATGCTGGCGCACAACATCCACGACGTGCAGGTGTTCAAGCGCCACGTCCATGCCAACCGGCTGGCCGGCATCGACAATGAATGGCTGACCGCCGAGCAGGCGCAGGACTTCTGCCCCATCCTCAATATCGATCCCAATGTGCGCTACCCGATCATCGGCGCCGCTCTGCAGCGCCGCGGCGGCACGGCCCGGCACGATGCGGTGGCCTGGGGCTATGCCCGCGCCGCGTCCGCCATGGGCGTCGACATCATCCAGAATTGCGAGGTCAAGGGCATCCGCCGCGGCCCCGATGGCGCGGTCACCGGGCTCGAAACCACCCGCGGTCCGGTGTCGACCAAGCGCGTCGGCGTCGTCGCGGCCGGCCATTCGAGCGTCCTGATGCAGATGGCCGACGTCTCCATGCCGCTCGAGAGCTATCCGCTGCAGGCGCTGGTCTCCGAGCCGATCAAACCGATCATGCCCTGCGTGGTCATGAGCAACACCATCCACGCCTACATGTCCCAGTCCGACAAAGGCGAACTGGTGATTGGCGCTGGCACCGATGCCTATACGTCCTATTCACAAACGGGCGGCCTGCACATCGCCACCCACACGCTTGAAGCCATTTGCGAGCTGTTCCCCGCCGTCCGCCGCCTGCGCATGCTGCGCAATTGGGGCGGCATCGTCGATGTCACGCCCGATCGCTCGCCAATCATCGGCAAGACGCCGGTGCCCGGTCTCTTCGTCAATTGCGGCTGGGGCACGGGCGGCTTCAAGGCCACGCCGGGCTCGGGC
>NZ_JAKFDJ010000219.1:0-1796 GCF_036676215.1 Devosia sp.
TGCGCGGCGCGCCGGCGATCGGCGTCGCCTGGGACGTGCAGATCATCGACCATGTGCCGACCGATCCGTGGGACGTTGCGCTCGATCAGATGGTGACGCCGACGCGGGTGATCGGCGAGTAGCGCCAATCACAACCCGTCATCCCGGCTTTCGCCCATAGGCGCTAACTTTAAGATTCCCACGTTGGTGATTTTCTGATTCAAGCTTTGGATGGGCGAGGAACTCTCTGCATCCGACTGGGACGGGATCGTAGCGCGGCTGGGGTCGCCCGAGGAGCTGGAGCGCTCGGCTCGAGCCTTTGGCGCCTTCGAGCGCCGCCGCGAAGTTCGTGATGCGGCAACGCTGCTGCGCCTGTGTCTGGCCTATGGCTGCGGGTTGTCGCTGCGCGAGATTTCGGCCTGGGCCGCGATGACGGGGGTTGCGACCCTGTCGGATGTCGCCATTCTCAATCGGATACGCGGTTCGGCGGACTGGCTGAGCCATTTGGCTGGCCGGGTGGTGGCGTCTCGTTTGCCGCGGGCGGCAGCGGCACGATCGGTTCGCATCGTTGACGGTTCGATGGTGAGCGGGCCGTGCGGCACCTTGTACCGCCTGCATGCCGCCTATGATCTGGTCGAGCATCGCTTCACTCACCTTGAGCTCACCGACCACAAGGGAGCCGAGAAGCTGGACCGAACGCCGGTCGAGGCGGGCGAGATCCGGCTCGGTGATCGCTGCTTTGCCAGGCCCGAAGGCATGCGCCAGCTTCGCGCCGATGACGGTGACTTCATCCTTCGGATCGGCTGGAAATCCTTGTACCTGTGCGACCCGGGAGGGGGCCGGCTGGACCTGGCGGCCAAGTTGGGTGAGGTCTCGTCAGAGGCGCCGTTCGAGATGGCGGTCGAGATCCGCAACGGTCGCAAGCGAAGCCTCCCGCCGATCCCGGCGCGGCTGATCCTCATCAAGAAGGATGAAAAGGCCGCACAAGCGGGCCGCAAACGGGCGCGGCGGGAAAGCCAGCGCTCCGGCTCCGCCATCCAGCCGGCGACGTTGCGCGCCGCCGACTACATCATGCTGGTGACATCGCTCGATGGGGCGACCTACCCCGCGGCCGAGGTCGCCGGGCTCTATCGCCTGCGCTGGCAGATCGAACTCGCCTTCAAGCGGCTCAAAAGCCTGCTCGACTTCAACCGACTGCCCGCCAAAGATCCCGATCTGGCGCGAGCATGGCTCTTGTCCAAGCTGCTCATGGCGCTGATCCTCGAAGACCTCGACCGGGAACTCCCGGACCCTCCCCCCTGTGCCAACCGCCAAGCCGCGACGCCTCTCCATCTGGAGGCTCACCAAGATGCTCTTGCGCGCCGTCACCAACGCCATCCTCGGCAGCCTCACCCTCCAACTCGTCAAAACCCACCCGCCATGGTGGCTCAACGCACTCGCCGAACCCCCGCGACAAAGACGGAGTGAAGCCGCATGGAACTTAAGTTAGCGCCTATGCGCCTTCGCGGGGATGACGATGCTGGGTGGTGGTGTGGAACGGCCGCCCTTACTCCGCCATCACCCGCTTGCCGTCGGCCTTGTGAACCGTGCCGCGGCGCATCACGAAATCGACCTGCTGCAGCCGCGTCACATCCGCGATGGGATCGCCGGCCACCGCAATGATGTCGGCGTCCTTGCCGGGCTCGATGGTGCCGATGCTCGCCGCGCGGCCGATGAGGTCGGCGGCGTTGACGGTGGCGGTCTTGATCGCCTCGGGAGCCGCCTACAGTCTGGGGAACCTGGCTGCCGGCCTCCTGATCGCGGTGGCGGTCGGCATC
>NZ_JAKFDJ010000220.1:0-1652 GCF_036676215.1 Devosia sp.
TTCCAGAACACCGTCGTCCAGTACATGGCCGGCGTGAAGTTCCCGATCGGCGAGAACTTCAAGGGCGAGGCCTATATCAGCCAGGGCCGCACCGAGATCGACCGGACCCAGTTCGGCAACATCAACACCCAACTCCTCACCGACATCCTGGCTCACCCGACCCAGAATCCGGCTGGCTCCAACGGCGCCTGCGCGACGCAGAACTTCTTCGGTGATCGCCCGCTGTCCAGCACCTGCCGTGCGGCCCTGGAATCGCCAGTCACCCGGCGCGAGCAGTACGAGCAGACCATCGGCCAATTCTTCATCAGCGGCGATCTGTTCGAACTGCCGGCGGGCCCCGTGCCCATCGTGCTCGGCGCCGAACATCGCGGTATCGAGTACAACCTGCGCTTCCTGTCCAACCCAGGTCCGTTCTCGGGCTTCACCGTCGGCCTGCCCGAGGCCGGCAGCAGCGCCTTCAACGACATCTTCGGCGAGACGATCATCCCGATCGTCAAGGACATGCCCTATATCGAGAGCCTCGAGGTCGGCCTGGGCTTCCGTTACTCCTGGGCGCAATTCGAAGACCTGCTCACCGGCCGGCGCACCGAGAACCGCGGCTCGGCCACCTATAAGGCCGAGCTGAACTGGAAGGCCAACGACTGGGCCCGGCTGCGCGCCTCGTACCAGCGCGCCGTTCGTGAGCCGAACTTCGCCGAACTGTTCGTGGGTACGGCCTCGGCGCCGCAGATCTTCGACCCCTGCTCGGCCTTCACCAACGCCTGGAAGGCGTCGGGAACCGGCCCGGGCACCCTGCGCGGCCTCTGCGCGGCTCAGGGCGTGCCGGCTACCGGCGCCACCACCGCGCCCGGTTCGCAGGCCAATATCAACCTGTCGGGAAGTCTCGCTCTCGATCCCGAGAAGGCCGACACCTACACCGTCGGCATCGCGCTCTCCTCGCCTTGGGAGGGCCAGTGGACGAGCCGCCTGCGCGGCAGCGTCGACTACTACAATATCGAGATCTCGGACCCGATCATCATCTTCGACACCAACACGGCGATCGCATCCTGCTTCAACTACAACGGCGCCAACCCGAGCTACTCGAACACCAACCTCTACTGCGCCGGCATCGCGCGGACGGGCGGCAACCTCACCAACTCGACGATCCGCAACCCGCTGCTGCCCGGCAATAGCCCGTGGCCCTTCGAGAACGGCGGCATCATCAAGACCTCCGGCCTCGACTTCCAGATCGACTACGGCTTCGACTGGGAATGGTTCGGCGCTCCCGACTGGATGGGTTCGTTCCAGGCCAACCTGCTGCTGACCCACGTGCTGGAGTACAAGCAGGCTGACCGCACCGGGCTGCCGCCGGTCGACTATACCGGCACCATCTCCTATTTCGGCGCCGGCCTGGGCACGAGCTTCCCCGAGTGGAAGGCCACCTTCAACGCCCGTTGGGACCTCGGTCAGATCGGCATGATGGGCTACACCACCGAGGATCTCAGCTTCGGCGCCCGGGTCCGCTACATCGACGCCATGGAGAACCGCCAGTTCCGGCAGTACGAGGGCGAGACCTTCCTCGGCACGGCCGGCGTCCCCTCCAACGTCCCGGCGACCTACTATATCGACCTGGACGCCACCTGGGGCGTCACCGACAACGTCGAGATCAAGCT
>NZ_JAKFDJ010000221.1:0-1770 GCF_036676215.1 Devosia sp.
CGTCAAGAAAGTGCTCAAGGCGCTGGACGCCAACGACGCCGCAGGCGCCCAGGCTGCCTTCGCCGTGGCTCAGCCGATCCTGGACCGCTTCAGCTCGCGCGGCCTGATCCACAAGAACAAGGCCGCTCGTCACAAGAGCCGCCTGACCGCCCGCATCAAGGCCCTGCAAGCCGCCTGATGCCGTGCCCCTGCTCCGGGCCATCGGCCCGGCGGCAGCACGAAAAAACCCGGCATTCGCCGGGTTTTTTGTTGCCTGGAAGGCAGCGACCGGCTCAGCCGGCATCGCGCGCTTCCTGCTCGTCCTCTTTGAGGCGGTCGAAGAACGCCATAACGTCTTTCATGATCGGCCAGGTGCCCTCACGCGACACCGCCGAAGTCACGTACCAGGGCTGGGTCCAGCCCAGCTCGGCGATCACCTCGGCGGCGCGAGTTGCGGCCTCGTCCTCGAACATCAGGTCGGCCTTGTTCAGCACCAGCCAACGCGGCTTCTGCAGCAGCTCGGGGTCATGCCGTTCCAGTTCGTGTTCGATCGCACGCACCTGCTCGGCCGGCGAGATTTCCACCCCGCCCTCCATCGGCGCCATGTCCACCAGGTGCAGCAGCAAACGGGTGCGCTGCAGGTGGCGCAGGAACAGCGCCCCCAACCCGGCGCCGTCGGCCGCGCCCTGGATCAGGCCCGGAATATCGGCGATCACGAAGCTGCGGTGCGCTTCCACGCTGACCACGCCCAGATTCGGATAAAGAGTGGTGAAGGGATAATCGGCGACCTTCGGAGTCGCAGCCGACACCGCACGGATGAAGGTGCTCTTGCCGGCATTGGGGAAGCCCAGCAGGCCAACGTCGGCCAACAGCTTCAACTCCATCTTCAGAGTGCGCGCCTCGCCTTCGTCGCCCGGCGTGGCCCGGCGCGGCGAGCGCGTCACCGAACTCTTGAAATGCATGTTGCCCAGGCCGCCCTTGCCGCCTTTGGCCACCAGCAGCCGATCGCCATGCTGGGTCAGGTCGCCGATCAGTTCGTCCGTGCCGACGTTGGTGATGGCAGTACCGACCGGCACGCTGATGACCAGGTCGTCGCCGCCCTTGCCGTAGCGCTGCTGACCCATACCATTCTCGCCGCGCTGGGCTTTGAAGATGCGCTGGTGGCGGAAGTCGACCAGAGTGCTGATGTTCTCATCGGCCTCGATCCACACGCTGCCGCCGGTACCGCCGTCGCCACCATCGGGACCGCCGAGCGGAATGAACTTCTCGCGACGGAAGCCGATGCAGCCATCGCCGCCATTGCCGGCTATGACATCAATTTCTGCTTCGTCTACGAGTTTCATGGCCTGGAATCGAGAATGGGGAATCGAGAATGGGAAAAGCGTAACCGCTTTTTGTCGGTCGTTCCGTCAACGCGGAAACGACGATGGAAACGAAAAGCCCCGCACGCGGCGGGGCCATTCGCTCGTTGCCGCGAAGGCTTACGCCTCGGCGACGACGCTCACGGTGCGGCGCTTCTTGGCGCCCTTGACCGAGAACTCGACCTTGCCGTCGACCAACGCGAACAGCGTGTGGTCGCGGCCCAGGCCGACGCCGGGGCCCGGATGGAACTCGGTGCCGCGCTGACGCACGATGATGTTGCCGGCGTCGATCGCCTGGCCGCCATAAATCTTGACGCCCAGCATCTTCGGATTGGAGTCGCGGCCGTTGCGCGAGGAGCCTACGCCCTTTTTATGTGCCATGACTTATCTCCTTACTTGCTGTCACCACCGGCGATGCCGGTGATTTCGA
>NZ_JAKFDJ010000222.1:0-14346 GCF_036676215.1 Devosia sp.
CGGCGTATATCCATACGAAGTGGCCGAGACCAAGGTCACACGGGTCATGGATACGGCACGCAAGAACCAGCATCCGCTGCAATGCGTGATGGAAAAGCAATAGGAACATCATATGCCCTCATTCTCCCGCGGACTTGAAAAGGCTCTGCATCAGGCGATGAACCTGGCGCGCGAGCGCAACCATGAGTTCGCTACGCTCGAGCACCTGCTGCTGGCCCTGACCGACGACCGTGAAACGATCGCCGTTCTGACCGGCTGCGACGTCGATGTCGACGCGCTCAAGAGCGACCTCGAAGATTTCATCAATGAAGAACTGGACAGTCTCATCGTGGCCAATGGCCAGGATGCGCGGCCGACCGCCGCGTTCCAGCGCGTCATCCAGCGCGCGGTGATCCACGTCCAGTCATCGGGCCGCGAAGAGGTTACGGGGGCCAATGTGCTCGTCGCCATCTTTGCCGAGCGCGAAAGCCATGCCGCCTATTTCCTCGAACAGCAGGACATGAGCCGGCTGGACGCAGTCAACTTCATCAGCCACGGGATTACCAAATCGGGTCCCAGCGAGGAGCGCAAGGTGCGCGGTGCCGAGGACGGAGAAGGCAATACTGAAGGGGGTGCCGAGGCCAAGAAGAGCTCGGCCCTGGCCGATTTCTGCATCAACCTCAACGAGAAGGCCCGGCAGGGCAAGATCGACCCGCTGATCGGGCGCGATGCCGAACTGCGCCGGACCATCCAGATCCTGTGCCGGCGGTCCAAGAACAACCCGCTCTATGTCGGCGATGCCGGCGTGGGCAAGACGGCTATTGCCGAGGGCCTGGCCCGCAAGATCATCGAGGGCGATGTGCCCGAAGTGCTCAAGGAAGCGGTGATTTATGCGCTCGACATGGGGTCGCTGCTGGCCGGCACGCGCTATCGCGGCGACTTCGAGGAACGCCTCAAGGCCGTGATGAAGGAGCTGGAAAAGCTGCCGAATTCGGTGCTGTTCATCGACGAGATCCACACCATGATCGGTGCGGGCGCGACCTCCGGTGGGGCGCTCGATGCGTCGAACCTGCTCAAGCCCGCTCTCGCTTCGGGGGCGATCCGCTGCATCGGCTCGACCACCTATAAGGAGTATCGCCAGTTCTTCGAGAAGGACCGGGCCCTGGTGCGCCGGTTCCAGAAGATCGATGTCAACGAGCCTTCCGTGCCCGATGCCATTGAGATCGTGAAGGGCCTGCGGCCGTATTTCGAAGAGTTCCACAAGATCAAGTATACCGACGACGCCCTCAAGGCGGCGGTGGAACTGAGCGCGCGTTATATCAACGACCGCAAGTTGCCTGACAAGGCGATCGACGTGCTCGACGAAACCGGCGCCAGCCAGATGCTGGTGACGCCGGACAAGCGCAAGAAGGTGATCGATGTCGAGGACATCGAGGCGACCGTCGCCACCATTGCGCGCATTCCGCCCAAATCGGTCTCCAAGTCCGATGCCGACCTGCTGGGCAGCCTCGAGCAGAGCCTGAAAACGGTGGTCTTCGGCCAGGACCTGGCCATTACCGCGCTGTCGTCGGCGATCAAGCTGGCGCGTGCCGGCCTGCGTGAACCGGAAAAGCCGATCGGCTCTTACCTGTTCACCGGCCCGACCGGCGTCGGCAAGACCGAAGTGGCCAAACAGCTCGCCGACACCCTTGGGGTGGAGCTTTTGCGCTTCGATATGTCGGAGTACATGGAGCGCCACACGGTCAGCCGGCTGATCGGCGCGCCTCCGGGCTATGTCGGGTTTGACCAGGGTGGTCTCTTGACCGATGGCGTGGACCAGCATCCCCATTGCGTGGTGCTGCTCGACGAAATCGAGAAGGCCCATCCCGATCTCTACAACATCCTGTTGCAGGTGATGGACCATGGCAAGCTGACCGACCACAACGGCAAGTCGGTGGATTTCCGCAATGTCATCCTGATCATGACCTCCAATGCCGGGGCCATGGACCTGCAGAAAGCGCCGATCGGCTTTGGCCGCAAGCGCGAGCAGGGCGACGACGAAGAGGCGATCAACCGCCTGTTCACGCCGGAATTCCGCAACCGGCTCGACGCGATCATCTCCTTCGCGCCGCTGCCGCGGGACGTCGTCCGTCGCGTGGTCGAAAAGTTCGTGCTGCAGCTGGAAGGCCAACTGGCCGAGCGTGGTGTCACCATCGTGCTGCAGCCCGAAGCCGCCGACTGGCTGGCCGAGCGGGGCTATGATGAACGCATGGGCGCGCGCCCACTGGGCCGCGTGATCCAGGAATACATCAAGAAGCCGCTGGCCGATCAGGTCCTCTTCGGCGAACTGGTCAATGGCGGCACGGTCACCGTGGCCGTGGTCGGCGAAGGCAATGAAGCCAAGCTCGAGCTGATCGCGGTCCCCCCGCGCCCGGCCAAGCCCAAAGCCCTGCCCAAGCCGAAAAAGCCCAAGGCGACGGCCGATAAGAACTGAAACGGAAGGCCCGGAGTGATCCGGGCCCTTTGTTGTTCTGGACCGCCCATTCGTTGCGTTTGCCGTTAGGGCTGACTTGGGGTGGGGAGCGGAAAGGCCGCTTTCGCCTATCGACCTCGAAAAGCAGACGCCCAGAACGGCAGAACTTGACCAGCCAAAGTTTCCTCATATGGAAACTTTCTTGATCTTGCCGGAGAGATGCGCTATCAGTTTCCGAAACTGGAAACTATTGGATCAGCTGATGGCACTCACGCTCTACCTCCACCCACTCGCCTCGTTCTGCCACAAGGTACTGATCGGCCTTTATGAGAACGGCACGTCCTTCGAGGCCAGTATTGTCGACTTTTCAAACGCCGGGTCCGCTGCTGCCCATATTGAGCGGTGGCCGGTGGGCAAAATCCCGGTGTTGCACGACAGCGTCGGCAACAGGGTGGTCGCCGAGACCAGCATCATCATCGAATATCTGCAACAGCATTGGCCCGGACCGGTCCGACTAATCCCGAGCGAGGCAGAGCAGCAACTGGAGGTTCGTCTGTGGGACCGCTTTTTTGACCTCTATGTCAGCGTGCCGATGCAAAAGATCGTCGGTGACCGCATCCGGCCCGAAGGCGCCACCGACTCCCATGGGGTTGCAGAAGCGCACGTGACGCTGGAAACCGCCTATGACATGATCGAGGGCCAACTTTATGGAAGGCACTGGATAACCGGAGAGGCGTTTAGCATGGCGGATTGTTCGGCGCTGCCAGCCTTGTTCTTCGGGTCCATCGTTCATCCGTTTGGTGATAGCCGGCCGCAATTGCAGGACTATCTGGAGCGCCTGCTGGCGCGGCCATCGGTGCAACGCGTGATCGCGGAAGCACAGCCCTATTTTCAGTATTTCCCATATCGCGATGCCATGCCGGCGCGCTTCCTGGAGCCTGCAGCGTGACTGAACCGGACAATATCGATCGCCTCTTCCAGGCAATGGCAGACCCATACCGGCGCAGCTTCATAGAGAGGCTCTCGAAGGGGCCCGCGTCGGTCAAGGAACTGGCAGCCCCAGCGGACGTGCAACTGCCGGCGGTGCTCAAGCACCTTCGGGTACTTGAAGAGGGCGGCATCGTGGTCAGCGAAAAGGTCGGCCGAGTCCGCACCTATCGCATGCACAAGGAAGCCTTTTCGGCGATGAGCGATTGGATCGAGCAGCGGCAGCGCGAGATGAATGCGGCGTTCGACCGGTTGGCCGATCTCATAGCCGAACTTCCAGAAGAGAAGGATCACTGATGGGCGTGACCGTCGATCACCGGACTTTTGTCATCGAGCGAGAGCTGCCGGGCAACCCAGGCCATGCGTTCCGCTTCTGGTCGGATCACCAGCTCAAGCGCCGCTGGAATGCCTGTCACCCCGATTGGACCGTCGAGGAGGACTGGTTCGACTTTCGCGTAGACGGTGGGGAGCGCATGGTCTGGCACATGCCGGACGGGACGGCACAGGCCATGCTCGCCACCTTTCTCGAAATTTTGCCGCGTGAGCGGATCGTCTACGCCTACACGATGCGGACCAATGGCATAGCCATCTCCTCATCGCTGGTCACGGTCGAATTCGTCGGCAGAGAGGGTGCAACGACCATGACTTTTACCGAGCAAGCGGTTTTCGGCGATCCAGCCGATGGCGATATTCGCGAGGCCGGCACCGGGATTGGTTTTACCCGGCTGCAACAAGCAATGCTGGAGGACGACCTGGCGACGAATTGACAGGAACAGCTGCCGTTTCTGATGCAACTAGACCCGTCCGCTTCGGCTGGTGATCGGATCGCCTTGAGCATCCAAAATGGGGTCGGTAGACGTCGGGCGGCAACGCGCGGCATTTCGGTCGTTCGCGGGCCAGTGTCACCATCCTGAAAGCCGCTCGTCGGCCAAAACACGCCGCGCCGGGGTGCGCCGGACAGTTCCCGGTGCTAGCTTGGGTGCATGCTCAAGCACCATCACTATTCCCACCTATGGCCCGGCGTTCCGTTCGCCCTTGGCGCGGCCGTGCTGTTTGGCGCTTCGGCGCCCCTCGCCAAGGTGTTGCTCGGCACGGTCGATCCGTGGCTGCTTGCCGGTATTCTCTATCTTGGTGCAGGCGCGGGCCTGGCTCTCGTCCATTGGGGGCGGCCGTTGCTCGGCCTTGCCAATGCAGAAGCGCCCCTGCAGCGGCGCGATATGCCGTGGCTTGCGGCCGTCATCGCCTTTGGCGGCATGCTGGGGCCGCTGTTCCTGATGCTGGGCCTCTCGCGGACCTCGGCCGCGTCGGGGTCGCTGCTGCTCAATCTGGAAGGGCTGGCGACCATGGCAATTGCATGGATCGTGTTCCGGGAAAACGTCGACAGGCGCCTGCTGCTCGGCGCGGCCGCAATCCTGGCCGGTGCCGTTTTGCTGTCATGGAACGGTCAGGGCCTCGAACTGGATACGGGTGGGCTGTTCATCGCGGCTGCGTGTCTTTGCTGGGGCATCGACAATAACCTGACGCGCAAGTTGTCCTCGGCCGATCCGGTGCAGATTGCCATGCTCAAGGGACTGGTGGCGGGTTCGACCAATTTCGCCCTTGCCCTTGCGCTTGGGGCACAGTTGCCGGACGTGGCCGTTGTCGCGGGCGGGGCCGTGGTCGGGTTCCTCGGCATCGGCGTCAGCCTTGTCATGTTCATGCTTGGGCTTCGCCACCTTGGTACGGCACGAACGGGGGCCTATTTCAGTCTCGCTCCGTTCATCGGTGCGGTGTTGGCCCTGCTGCTGTTTCGCGAGGGTCTGACTGTCCAGCTCATAGCGGCTGGACTGCTCATGGGGCTCGGGCTATGGCTGCATCTTTCGGAGCGGCATGACCATTGGCACAATCATGAAGCGCTCGAGCACGATCACGCGCATAGCCATGACGACCATCATCAGCATGCCCATGATGGACCGGTGACAGAGCTGCATGCGCATTGGCACCGGCATGAGCCGATGGGCCACGAGCACCCGCATTATCCTGATTTGCACCACCGGCACGGCCACTAGGGGGGCGGTTGCCCTGCCGGCAGTCGTGGCTCGGAAATGGGGAGGAACACTATGACCTTGGCGGGCAAGACGATTGCCATTACCGGCGCGGCGCGGGGCCTGGGCGCGGCCCTGGCCATCGTCGCGGCCGATAGGGGCATGCTGCCGCTGCTGCTGGGGCGCAACCCGGCTCGGCTGGCCGAGATTGCCGGGGTGATCGAGGCCCGCACTGGCCGGCGGCCGGATTGCATTGCCTGCGATCTGGCGGATCTGGGCTCGGTGGCGGATGCGGCGGCCAAGGTGGCGCTGCTGGCGCCGGAGCTCGACATTCTGGTCAATTCGGGGTCGCAATGGACTGGCGGCGCCTTCGAGGCGCAGACCGACGAGCAGATCGCGTCGGTCGTCAACTCGACGGTCAGCGGGACGATGGCGCTGACGCGACGCCTGCTGCCGCTGCTCAGGGCGCGGCCTGCGGCGGATATCCACACCGTGGTGTCGATGAGCGGCCTGCCTTATCCCCGAATGCGCGGTTCGTCGGTGCCGTTTGTCGCTGCCAAGGCGGCGCAGAACGGCTTTGTGCAGGCGCTGACCGAGGAACTGATGGGGACGCGTGTCCGGGTGACGTCGGTCTATCCCGGCATTATCGAGGATGTGCTGCCGACCGAGCCGGCATGGGACCACGAGCGCGGCGATGGAGATATGCTGAGTGATCGCAATGTGGTCGAGGCCATTCTTTACGTGCTGGATCAGCCGGCCAACGTCGCTATCCGCTCGCTGGTGATCGAGCGGGCGCAGACCGACTTTCTTAGGTGATCACGCTGGCCGGCGACCGCTTAACCTCAGGAGCAGGAGCCCAGAACGGCCTCAATAGAGTGTCTTGCTGTATTCAACCTCCAGGTCATCATCGATCTTGCGCATCTCGTTGTCGTCCGATGGCGCGCCATTGGTCTGGTCCAGAATGATCTTGGATAGCGATGGCATCTCGCTGCGGTCCTGGAAGTGGGCCGGGTCCCAGAGATGGGAGCGGCGGAAGGCCTTGGCGCAGTGGAGGAAGACCTCGTCGACGCTTACGACAATGGCGAGCCGCAGCGTGCGGTCATTGACGCGCATGGTCTCGAGCAGGGCAGGGTCGGTGACGAGGCGGGCCGTGCCGTTGACGCGCAGGGTGTCGTCATAGCCCGGGACGATGAACAACAGGCCGACGCGCGGATTGGCGATGATATTGCTCAGGCTGTCGAGGCGGTTATTGCCCGGCCGGTCGGGTATGGCCAGCGTGTGCTGATCGAGGATTTGGACAAAGCCGACGGGATCGCCGCGGGGGCTGACGTCGGCATGGCCGTCCATGTCCTGCGTGCCGATGCAGAGGAAGGGTGAGCGCTGAATGAAGGCCTGCGCGTGCCTGTCGAGCGCGCGCTGGACTTTCAGCGTCGCCAGGGTGTGGGTCGGCTGAAACAGGCTTCGCAGCGACTGTTCATCTGCTATGACGAATTGTGGGCGGATCATCGGTTCCTCCATCTTTTGGCCTTTCGAAGCTCCTTTGTCGGCGGACCTCCGGATCAATGATGTACGTACCTCAAATCTAGTATGACTTGCTGGGTGCGATCAAGTGCGATCGATCATCTCTCGGTGCAGCAATGGGATGGTGATCGAGCAGGCGCGGCATCACCGCCCGCGATTCTTGCCCGCAAGGCTGAGGAAGGCCGGGGGTAATTCCGGCCCTCCTCTTGTGGTTTAGCTGTCGAGGTAAGGCTTGAAGAACGCCACGGTGGCGTCCAGCATTTCGTCAAAGGTCGTCATATCGACAAACACGTTGAAGCCATGGTTCATCGGGCGGACGAAGAGTTCCTCGGGGCCTTCATGGGCGGCGATGAATTTGTCGCCAGTGCCGACGGGGATCACTTCGTCTTCCGTGCCTTCGGCGACAAAGAGCGGGCCCTTATAGGCCGCGATCTCTTCGAACGGCTTCATGGTGAGGATTTCCTCGAAGTAGGGCTGCCTGGTGTAGAGCGAGAAGCCCCAAGGCATCGGCATTTCCGCCGGGGTATCGCCGGTCTTCAGGCCAGCGGCAATCCGCTCGGGGCCTAGCAAGGCCGTGAAGGTCGCCTCGGGATCGCCCAGGCCGGCCCAGATGGCGGTAGCGACCGGAATGCCGGAGCGGCCCGCGACGGCTGAGGCGACGAGGCCGCCCTGGCTCCAGCCGATGATGGCGATGCGCGTGCCGTCAACGCGGGCGTCAGACTGCAGGAGTGCGACAGCAGCGAGCCCATCGGCAATCTGGCCGGAATAGGTCGTATCTTCGAATTCGCCGTCGCTCTCGCCCGACCCACGGAAATCGATGCGCAGGCTGGCATAGCCGGCGGCGGCAAGCTGTTCGGCGGTATAGGTGTAGAGCCCCTTGGCGATCGAGGGGACTTCCATCTCATTGCGGGATCCACCAAAGCCGTGGAACAGCAGGACGACCGGGGCGGGCTCGCCATCGGGGAGGGCAAGCGTGCCGATGACATTGGCGCCATCGACCGGGAAGGAAATTGTTTCTTCGGCTGACTGAGCATTGGCGGCAAATGTCATCCCGAGGACGAACATCGCGGATACGACGGCTTTCAACATTGTATGCACCACTACAGATCACGCGCGGGAGGTGCGCGCGAGGAGTCAGTCTTTCAAGGACTGGAGAGGCGGTCAATGTGCTCGCGCAAGCGCCCGTCTCGGGTAACTCCGTGAACATTTCCTAACACTTCGCTAACCAAGCAGGCCCAATCCCCGCTGTTCCCACTTGTCACGCTGGACAAGAACAAAAGACGAACCTATAAGAACATTATAGCAACACGGGAGATGCAGATGCTCACTTTCATCAAGGACTTCGCCGCATTCGTCACGCTTGGCGCCTTCACCATCGGTTCGCTGACCTGGATGGATGTGCTGGCCCGACTCGTGTGACCCTCAAGCGTTTTCAGCAAAAGTGGACACCGGTTTTGCGGTTCGAAAACGCAGCTAGAAGGGATGGCGCCTGCGCCGGCTGTGGATTGCGGCCCGGAAGCGGTATGATCCGCGCGCCGGGCCGGTCATAAAGGTCCATCATGAGCGGTCCCGGTTTTATCCATCTTCACGTCCATTCCGCGTATTCCCTGCTGGAGGGTGCGCTACAGCTCGATACCATCCTCAAGCTGGCCACGGAGGACAACCAGCCGGCGCTGGGCATTGCCGACACCGGCAACCTGTTCGGCGCGCTGGAATTCTCCGAGAAGGCCAGCAAGAAGGGCATCCAGCCGCTGGTTGGCGTGGAACTGGCCATCGACTTCGCCGCCGGCGAGGAGCGGATCAGCGAGCGCGGGCATGTGGCCTGGGCCGGCAAATCCAGCGTGGTGCTGTTGGCGCAGACCGAGGAAGGCTTTGCCAACCTGTCGCGGCTGGTGTCGCAATCCTATCTCGAAGGCGATGGCGGCACGGCGCGGGCGCAGCTCGATTGGCTGAGCCGCGAGCGGCTTGAGGGGCTAATCTGCCTCAGCGGCGGGCCGGAAGGCGCTATCGACATGGCCTTCGCCCAGGGGCAGGACGCCAATGCGGTGCGCAGGCTGGATCGGCTGGCCGAGCTGTTCGGCGACCGTTTCTATATCGAATTGCAGCGGCATGGCCGGGTGCAGGAAGCCGCCGTCGAGCCGCGGCTGATCGATTATGCCTATCGCAAGGGCATTCCGCTGGTGGCGACCAACGAGCCCTTCTTCAAATCGGCCAAGGAATTCGAGGCGCATGACGCGCTGCTGGCCATTGCCGGGGGCACCGTGCTGGCGCAGACCGAGCGGCGCAAGCTCAACGACCAGTATTATTTCAAGACGCGCGCCGAGATGGCGGCGCTGTTTTCCGACATTCCCGAGGCGCTCGATTCCACCGTCGAGATCGCGCGGCGCACCTCGTATCGGCCGCGGACGCGCAGCCCGATCCTGCCCAAATTCGCGGCCGCGCCCGATCTCAGCGAAGCCGATGCCGTGGCGGCAGAGGCTGCGGCCTTGCGCGCCATGGCGGAGGAGGGGCTGCGCGAACGCCTCGCCACCGTCGGCACTGCGCCCGGCAAGAGCGTAGAGGAATATTGGGATCGGCTGGAATTCGAGCTGGGCATCATCCAGTCGATGAAGTTTCCCGGCTATTTCCTTATCGTGGCTGATTTTATCCGCTGGTCGAAATCGCAGGGCATTCCGGTGGGGCCGGGCCGTGGCTCGGGCGCCGGGTCGCTGGTGGCCTATGCGACCACCATTACCGATCTCGATCCGCTGGCCTATAACCTGCTGTTCGAGCGCTTCCTCAATCCGGAACGCGTGTCGATGCCGGATTTCGACATCGACTTCTGCCAGGATCGCCGCGAAGAGGTGATCCGCTACGTGCAGCAGAAATACGGCTCCGACCAGGTGGCGCAGATCATCACCTTCGGAACGCTGCAGGC
Organism: Devosia sp.; assembly: GCF_036676215.1. Taxonomy (GTDB): domain Bacteria; phylum Pseudomonadota; class Alphaproteobacteria; order Rhizobiales; family Devosiaceae; genus Devosia. The sequence goes on from NZ_JAKFDJ010000222.1 coordinate 9,881, forward strand.
GCGCGCCGTGCTGCGCGACGTCGGCCGGGTGCTGCAGATGCCCTATGGGCAGGTGGACCGTATCTGCAAGCTGGTGCCGGCCAATCCGGCCGATCCATGGTCGATCGAGCGGACCATGAAAGAGGTGCCGCAGTTCAAGCAGATGGCGGACGAGGACGAGACGGTCGCCGATCTCGTCGCCATTGCGCGCAATCTCGAAGGGCTGTTCCGTCACGCCTCGACCCATGCCGCCGGCATCATCATCGGCGACCGGCCGCTGCAGGATCTGGCGCCGCTCTATCGCGATCCGCGCTCGGACATGCCGGTCTGCCAGTACAATATGAAGTGGAGCGAGGCGGCGGGGCTGGTGAAGTTCGACTTCCTCGGCCTCAAGACGCTGACGACGGTGCAATATGCCGTCAACATGGTGAACCTCGATGGCGGCAGCTTCCGCATCGAGGATATCCCGATCGACGACAAGCCGACCTACGACCTCTACGCCAAGGGAGACACATTCGGCGTGTTCCAGGTGGAAGGCGCCGGCATGCGGCGCGCGCTGGTCGACATGAAGCCGGATCGTTTCGAGGATATCATCGCGCTGGTGGCGCTCTATCGCCCCGGTCCGATGGACAATATTCCCCTGTTCAACGACCGCAAGCATGGTCGCGAGGAGGTGGAATATCCCCATCCCGACCTGTCGCAGGTGCTGGACGAGACCTATGGCATCATCGTCTATCAGGAGCAGGTGATGCAGATCGCCCAGCTCCTGTCCGGTTATTCGCTGGGCGAAGCCGACATGCTGCGCCGCGCCATGGGCAAGAAGATCAAGTCGGAGATGGACGCGCAGCGCGAGCGCTTCCGCGAAGGCGCCATCAAGCACGGGCTCAAGCAGAGCCAGGCCGATACGATCTTTGACCTCCTGGCCAAGTTCGCCAATTACGGCTTCAACAAGAGCCATGCGGCGACCTATGCGCTCGTCTCCTACCAGACGGGCTATCTCAAGGCGCATTATCCGCATGAATTCCTGGCCGCGTCGATGACGCTGGACATGGGCAATACCGACAAGCTGGCCGAGTTCCGCAGCGAGGCCAAGCGGCACGAGATCGAACTGGTCGCGCCCTGCGTGAACAAGTCCGAAGTGGTGTTCTCGGTCAAGGACAAGCGCATTCTCTATGGCCTCTGCGCGGTCAAGGGCGTGGGCCGGCAGGTGGCCGAGCATATCGTGGAGGCGCGCGGCGATACCCCGTTCAAGGACCTGGGCGATTTCGCCCGCCGGGTTGATCCGCGCATCCTGTCCAAGCGGACGCTGGAGACGCTGGTCAATGCCGGCGCCTTCGACGACATCGTGCCGCGGCGCGAAGTGGCCTTTGCCGCCATCGAGGCGGTGATGGGCATGGCCCAGTCGCTGACCGCCGAGCGCAATGAGGGCCAGTGGAACATGTTCGATGTGGGCGAGCCCGAGCCGGTGCGCCTGCCGGCGGGGGTGCCGGCCTGGACCACCACCGAGCGGGCCGACCGCGAGCTCAGTGCCATCGGCTTTCACCTCTCGGCGCATCCGCTCGATGCTTATGTCGACATGTTCGAGAAGCTGCGGGTGCAGCGCTGGGGCGACTTCGAGCGGGCGGTGAAGGACGGGGCCTCGGCGGGGCGCCTCGCCGGCACGATCAGCGGGCGGCAGGACCGGCGCACCCGCAAGGGCACGCCGATGATGATCCTGACGCTGTCCGACCAGAGCGGCAGCTTTGAGGTCATCGCCTTTTCCGAGCAGATCAACGAATTCGGCGCCATGCTGCAGCCGGGCAAATCGGTGATCCTGCAGGTTGGGGCGGACGAACGGGCCGAGGGCGTGAGCCTCAGGCTGCTCTCAGCGCAACCCATCGACGGCATCGAAAACACGATCGAGCGCCGCCTGACGGTGTTTACCGCCGACGCCAAGGCCCTCGGCTCAATCAGCGCCCAGCTCAAGCGGGGCGGGGAGGGGAGCGTCAACTTCGTCGTCATCCGCGACGGCGGGGCGCGGGAATACGAGATCGAACTGCCGGGGACGTACCGGATCACGGCCGAGGTGGCCGGCGGGATCAAGGCGCTGGATGGGGTTACGGATGTGAGGCTGCATTAGGTGCGGGCGATGTCTGGTCATTCGGGCCGACTTTCATGATGCTTGAAAGCTGCCATTGCTATGTGGGTGCCCAGCCTCAGGATCAGGGCAATTGGGTCGACGTGGAGGCGCTCGATGGCCCTCCACGATTGCGGTCAGGGCACACCTAGCAAACGGTGATGCTCGAATGAACTCGTCGTTCGTGCGGTTCGGAGAGCATGGGAGTCTGGGGACTAACGGCTGGTTACAGGCGGCGTGCCGATCTGCTCGCGGTGGCTCTGAATGGCGCCCATATTGTCCATGACCCACGTTCCCAGCGCGAGCAGCGGTTGCGCCAACGATTGTCCTAGCGGGGTCAGGCTGTATTCAACCTGCGGCGGGACACTCGGATGCACCTTTCGCAAGACCAGCCCATCACCCTCAAGTGATCTGAGCGTGCGCGTCAGCATCTGCTGAGAAATACCGCCGATCATCCGCTTGAGTTCGTTGAACCGTGTGGGCCGCTGAACCAGCATGGCGATGGTCATGATTGTCCATTTGTCGCCCATGCGCCCGAGCATTTGGTTCACTTCCCGGCATGCGGGTAAGGTGCCGAGCTGAGGAGGAGGGGTAGGTACAAGCATCTGACTAGGCCCCAAATTTCTGCGTTCTTGTGCAGCAACAGCGATAGCACACATAGGTAGTCAGGAAAACATACCACCACTGGAGCGTCCTGATGACTGACCAAAAAACTATCGCGATATTCGGAGCTGGGACGGGATTGGGTGCATCCGTTGCAGCCCGATTTGGTCGGGAAGGCTACAAGGTTGCCCTGATCGCCCGCAGTCCGACCGGCCTCGATCTGCTCAGGGGCAAACTGGCGGAGCAGGGGATTGAAGCCCTGAGCTTTCCCGCCGACCTGACCGACCTTACCGCCATCCCGTCTCTCGTGCAGGCAATCGAATCCCAACTTGGCTCGATCGATGTTGCTCTCTTCTCTGCTAACCCAGCCGACGCTTACTTCGTCCCGGCCGCTGACCTGAAGGCGAGCTACCTGCAGTCAGTTTCGCCGTTGCTGACCTGGGCACCAGTCGAGTTGGCTCATGCATTGATGCCCGGCATGCGTTCGCGCGGCGATGGCGCTTTCATCGTGGCCGATGGGCTCTCGGCCATTGTTCCATTCGCCGGAATGAGCGGACCGGGCCCTGCTATGGCAGCGACCCGCAACTACGTCATGACGCTGCATGACGAAGTTCAGCCAGACGGCGTTTTTGTTGGCATGCTGCATGTGGGCGCCATGATCGAGAACTCCACAGGGATGGTGGCGGCCTTGGCCGCCGGAATGGTCGTGGATTCCTTCCCTGTCGTCGATCCGAACATGCTTGCAGACGAAGTGTGGAGGTTGGCGAGCGAGCGAGATCGTACAGAGGCAATCCTTCCACCGCTGCCTCATTAGAATAGGCCCGCTCCCGCAGCTTGTGCGACCTGTCGCTGTCCGCTTATCCGAGCAACCTACCAGAAGCGGACAGCCCCCTGCCCACCCCTTTGCGGCCATGCATGTGCTGGCATCTGCCGCAGTCTAGAAAAGCGCGGGGGAGGCGAGCTTTTGGCCCATCCTCCCTCGCATTTTGGGGCTTTCACCCTTGGCCCCGCGTCCGCGCGCGGGTCTATGTGGGGATAATGCAACAGGGGGTGTGTGCGGTTCCCTAACGGTTACGTGAACATTTTGCCGATTCTGGGCTTTGCCGGTGTGCGACCGAAAAGAGGCGCTGGCCGGGACGCTGGGGCCGGGCAAGGCCATGTGGGCACAATAGAACGCCACCCTTCGCTGGCACCATCTCATCCACCCACAGATCGTCACCCTCGGGCTCGACCCGAGGGCTCTTCACTTGCCGAATGTCGGTTAAGTACAGTCCTCTCGGGTCATGCCCGAGGGTGACCTCCGCGTTTGCTGGGCTTTCTGGCGCCCATCCTCCACTTATCCCCGCGCGTTGGCGCTGGCCTATACTTCCCCCATTGCTGCGCGGAGACGGCGTGCACGGCCAATGGCGCGGCGACAGTCGGGGGGCAGGGGGTCGTGCCTCTGCTCGGGCAAGCGGAAGTGTCGGGCGAGGCCCGACCAGAGTCACGCGCGCCATAAATCCCGGCACCCCGAGGCGGCTGTCGTCTCATATTTATTTACTCAGAGACGAAAGACGTCTCGGGGTCCGTCCGTCTATGATAACCGCGCTGCAGGCGGCGCTTTGGCGCGGGCCTTGCTCTTTTGTGCCTCATCGCCTATATCGCTCCTGCGTTTGACTGCGTGTCAGCGCGATTTCACACACGAGGCAGGCTTTTCGGGCGTTCCGAAAATCCATCCGGTGACGGGAGACCGTCGCAAGGCCTCGTGGCGGCATCAACCGGTAAACAA
>NZ_JAKFDJ010000223.1:0-85210 GCF_036676215.1 Devosia sp.
GAGGTCACCGCGCTCGAACGCACCTATTCGGACAATGAATCGCGCATGCGCGCACTGATCGCCGAACTGGCCAGCCAGCGCGAAAGCGTGCTGACCAATACCGAGCGGGTCCGCGAAGCCATCACCGAGAGCCATACCGGCCTGGTGTTCGACCTCGACATGATCAGCCAGCGCATTGCCGGCACCATCGTGGAAAGCGGCGGCAGCCTGACGCGCGCGCTGGAGACGGCCGGCAATACGCTGACCAACACCTTCGGCGAGCGCACCGAGACCTTTGTGTCGCTGGTGGACAATCGCACCACCGACTTCATCGGCGCCCTCGACGAGAGCGCCAGCCGCCTGTCGCTGACCTTCGACGACCAGACCGCCACCATGGCCCGCACGCTCGACGAGCGTGCCGCCGATCTCAATGGCGGCGTCGAGAGCCGCATCGCGTCGCTGACCGATGCGCTGGACGCCCATTCGACCTCCATCGCCAGCGCCATCGACTCGCGCACCCAGGCCATCGAGGAGCGCACCGCCGCCCTCACCGGGTCGTTCGAGGACCGCACTCAGGCCATCGCTGGACTGATCGAATCGCGCAGCGGCGAATTGGCCTCCGCGCTCGACGAGCGCACCGCGGCTCTCTCCACGCTGCTGACCGATGGTGGCACTTCGCTGCTCGACCAGTTGCGCGACCGTGGCCACGAAGTAACCGGCGGGCTGGACATGATCGGCCAGCGCATTGCCGAAGACATCTCCGCCCGCTCACGCGAGGCCGAAGTGCTGCTCAGTGCGCTGACCCGCCAGCTCGACGAATCCGTCTCCATCCAGCTCAACGCGATGGACAGCCGCCTGCAATCGGCCGTGATCGAGATCAATGGCGCGCTGGACGACACCTCCGAACGTGCCCGCATCACGCTGGCAACGGCCGGCCAGGACTCGCTGGGCCAGTTCGATGCGCGCCTGACCGAAATCGCCACCATTCTCGACACGCGCCTGCATACGCTGGACGATGTCATCGGCGACAAGGGCGACGCGCTGATCGCCCGGCTTGAACAGCAGGGCACCAGCTTTGCCGCCCGGGCCAATGTGCTCGAAATGGCACTCAACGAAGAGTCCGGACGCTTCAACGACGTGGTTGCCGAGCGCACCCGCGAGATGGGCGAAGTGCTGGGCGCACGCACCAAGGCCATTACCGAAAGCCTCAGCCACCGTACGCGGGAAATCTCGGAATCGCTGGAAGGCCATGCCGGCATCATCGCCGAAGCGCTGGATGGCCGCACCAAGGAATTGAGCGACACGATCCGCGCCCGCAGCGAGGAACTGGGCGAGGCCCTGACCACCAGCACCGGCGCCTTCGATCAGGCCATCGCCGGACGAACCCAGCGGCTCGCCGACACGCTGTCGGAAAAGACCACCGCGCTGTCGCTCGAGATCGACTCGCGCACCGGCACCCTGGCCAGCCAGCTCGACGAACGCACCACTTTGCTGGTCACCCAGATCGAGGAACGCACCGGCACGCTGACCGGCGAACTCGACGCCCGCTCCATCGAGCTGCGGTCTGCCCTTGATGGCGGCACCGCTCAGCTGGCACAGGCCGTCGGGACGCGCACTCTGCAGCTGTCCGAAGCGCTCGGCCAGCGCACCCAGGCCCTGTCCGACACACTCGAGACCCACACCGCCTCGATCGGCGAGACGATCGGGCTGCGGACGGCCGAACTTGCCGACACCCTTGCCCTGCAGGGCGAGGAAGCGCGCGCCAAGATCGACGGCTCGCTGCGCGAGGCCACCGACAATATGGGCCAGCGCGTGACCTCGATGTCCACGCTGATCGCCGACAAGGTGGCCGAGCTCAACAGCAATCTCGGCCAGGGCCTCGACAGCGCCATCGCCCGCCTGTCGGACGCCGAACATGGCGTCACGGCCCGTATCGACTCGGCCAGTACCTCCGTCAGCGAAAGCGCCCGCCGGGCCGCCAGTCTCATTGAGACCGGCGTCAACTCGGCACGCGACGCCATCACCGAAATGGTGGACCAGCGCCTGGGTACCCTACCCGAGGCCATCACTGCCCGCGCCGACATCACCGCAGAGCGCCTGGCCGCGCTCAACGCCTCGATCAATACCTCGATCACCCAATCCATGACGGATCTGGAAGCCGGCGCCGACCGCATCGAGGAAACCATCGCCACCCGCATCAACGCGGCAAGCCAGACCATCGTGTCGGACATCACCAACACGGCCAATCACATGGACAGCGCCGTACGCACCGCGCTGGAGCAGATCCGCGTGGCCGCGACCGATATCGACCATCTGCTGACGGTCAAGGCCGTGGGCGCGGTCGACAGTATCGAAACGCGTCTCAGCGACATCAACCGCTCGGTGGAACAGCATACCAATGCCTTCGCAACCCTCGTGACCGAGAAGTCCGAGCAGTTGCAGGGCGCCCTGATGAGCCACGGCAATCTGCTGCGTGATGCGCTGGGCGAGAATGCCAAGGAAGCCGAAGCCATCATGGCCGTTTCCACCTCGCGCATCCTCACCGACGTCACCTCTGCGCTGGGCAAGCTCAACGACTCCAACCTGCTGCTGCAGCGCGTGCTCGATGCCTCGACGGCCAATCTGGCGAACCTGGAAACCAGCGTCGCCCAACAGACCGCCACCTATTCCAGCACCGTGCGCGACGCGATCGGCCAGACTGAGCAGGCTGGCGCCATGGTCAGCCAGCATGTCGGCGCCCTGCAGACCACCATCCGCAGCATGGTCGACGAGTTCTCGACCGTACTCGGGCGCCTGGACGTCGAAGCCGAGCAGATGGCCCAGGCCTCGACCGCCCTGGCGACCACCAGCGACGGCGCCCTGCAAACCCTCGAAGACCGCCGCGGCGCCATGGACGCCCTGGCCCAGAGCTTTGCCGCCCGCGCCGACGATATCGATGGCCGCATGCGCATGTTTGCCCAGTCGATCGCCGACACCGTCAACGACACCGAGCGCCGCCTGATCGGCGCCCGCCGCGCCATGGATGAGGCACTGTCCGCCACCACGGGCACCATTGTCGAAACCATCGAGGCCTCCACCAGCACGGTCACCGAGGCGCTGCAGAGCAATGCCAACCAGGTGGACAGCGCCGTGCAGCGCGCTGCCGACGCGGCTGCCGCCGCGCTCAACAAGACCGCATCCTCGGTGCGCCTGGCGCTCGAGGACAATGCCAGCCATGTCAGCGACGTGCTGGCTTCCACCGCTGGCAGCGTGACCGACGTGCTCAACTCGACCACCAGCACGCTGGCAGACACCATCAACGACAGCTCCGCCTCGGTGCGCAACGCCGTTGCCGCCAATGCCGGTACGTTCCGCCGCGCGCTGGACGAGACCACGGGCGAAGTCTCCGGAAAAATGGGCGACTTCCGTCTGGCCGCCGATGCCGAAGGTCGCCGCGCCACGGCCGCCCTGCAGCAGGCCCAGCAGCAGATGGCCGAGGAAATGCAGCGCGCCATTGAGGAAGCCACCCTGCGCTTCAACGACACCGCCCGCGCCATGCGCGAGACGGCCCGCGAAGTGGGCAGCGAGCTGGAAGCCACAAGGGCCGAGCTGGCCCGCGGCGTCAACGAACTGCCCGAGGAGACCCGCGCCAGCGCTGCAGCCATGCGCCGTGTCGTGGCCGAGCAGATCGAAGCGCTCAGCGAACTCAACGCCATCGTGCGCAGCCAGCCGGCAACGCATGACCTCAACGATCGCCGCCCGCAGCGCCCTGCCCTGCGGTCCGAGCCGCGCAATGAGGCCCCGGCCTACCAGCCGCCGCGCCAGCCCGAACCGGCTCGCGAAACCTATCGTGCCGAGCCGGCCCGCCAGACGCTGGTCGACCCGATCCGCACCATCGAGCGCCAGCCCGAACCGTTCCGCGCGCCCGAGCCGGTCCGCCATGCCGAGCCAGCCGCAGTGGCCGAGGCCGCGCCTGTCGCAGCGGGCGAAGGCGGATGGCTGCGTGACGTGCTGCGCAACGCCACCGCCAAGCAGCAGGGCAGCCAGCCGCAGCCGCAGCAGTCGGGCCTCTCCGGCCTGACCGAAGAAATCGCCCGCGCCATCGACGACAATGCGCTGGCCGACGCCTGGGCCCGCTACCAGGCTGGCGAATCCAACGTGTTCTCGCGCCGCATCTACACTTTGGCTGGTCAGGGCACCTATGACGAAGTGCGCAAGAAGCTGCAGCGCGAGCCCGACTTCGCCCGCACGGCGCAGGCCTATATGTCGGAATTCGAGCAGCTGCTGAAGCGCGCCGCCGCCGGCGCCAACCCGGCCGCCGAGACGCGCGAATACCTGCTCTCCGATCGCGGCAAGGTTTACACCACCCTCGCCCATGCGAGTGGCCGGCTGAACTGATTGCCGCATGATGAATGCAAAAGAGGCCCCGGAACAGTCCGGGGCCTTTTGTTCTTGAGTTCGTAGTGTGACTGGCTGGAATGGGTGGAATGCGGCCTGTCCGCTTTTCGATGGCAGTTCGTGAAAGCGGACACTAAACACTCCGCAGTACCTGTCTTGATACAGCGTGGAAGAGCCGAAATTCGGGTCGGGTCGAACGTCCATCCCACCTTCGGCTCTGCCAAATTCTAGCTTATGGTAGGACCAAAATCGTCTTACCCAGATCTCCGCGCTCGACAGCTTCATGTGCTTCTACGATGGAGGCAAGCGGCAGCGTTCGGCCAATCTGATGAGTCAACTGCTTCGCCTCAAGCGCCGAATTGATGGCCTCGGCCGCTTCCAGATGGGCCTGCTTGGGCATCACGTAAACCAGCACAAAGCGTATGGTGACGTCGAGCATCACCAGGGGCCAGAACGGAAGCTTTGGCTCGGGCACCGCATCGCTGGCATAGCTGGCGACGACACCATTTGGCGAGATCGTTTTGATGATCAGCTCAAGATTGGCGCCGAACGCGACTTCAACAAAGCGGTCAACGCCACGGCCATTGGCATCGCCTGTGAACCCGCCTATTGCCGTTGCCAAATCGTCGACATGACGATTGAGAACAAGGTCCGCCCCCGCCGTCGATGCGGATGCTGCAGCCTCGGCGTTACCAACCGTGGCAATGACCCTGGCGCCGCCCAGCTTGGCGAACTGGATTGCGTACCGGCCGACGGCCCCGGCGCCGCCCGAAACCAGAACGGTCTTGCCATCGACTGGACCGTCGGCAAACACGCAGCGCCAGGCGGTCATGGCCGGAATACCCAAACACGCACCTTCCTCGAAGCTCACGCCATCCGGCAGGCGCACCGCCTTGTATGCCGGCACGGTCGTGAATTCGGCGGCCGAGCCGTTCCAGCGGCCCAGCGTGGATTCATAGAACCAGACGCGTTCGCCGATGCGGCTTTCGAGCTCGGGGGAGCCGACGCCGACAATTTCCCCAGCGCCATCCTGATTGGGAACGACCCGCGGAAACGCCATGCCGCGACCACCGCGACTCTTGGTATCGGATGGGTTGACGCCCGAGGCACGGACGCGAACCAGAACTTCGCCCGGACCAGGCGTCGGATCCGACAAGTCGCCAATTTCAAGAACCTCGCGAGCGGGGCCATTTTTTGAGTACCAAGCAGCTTTCATGGAACGATCCTCTTGCTTCACATCGAAGTTAGAGGTTTGATACGTCTGAGAACAGTACGTACAAAGAGAACATGTACTATCATGAATGATAGCACCCCTATCCAAACCCGCCCTCGTCGACGTGCCGAACGCACCGGATGCGCCGTGGAGGTGACGCTCTCGGTCATCGGAGGGTTGTGGAAGCCGGTGATCCTGTTTCACCTGCTCAATGGCAAATTGCGCTTCAATGCCCTGTGTCGCATGGTCCCCAACGCAACCGCGCGCATGGTGACGCTCCAGTTGCGAGAGCTGGAGCGGGATGGGGTCATCAATCGCATTGTATATCCGGAAGTGCCACCACGAGTAGAATATGAACTGACCGATCTAGGCCGTTCGCTCGAGTCGGTTCTCCTCAGCATGCGCAACTGGGGTGCTGGCTTTGCTGGCATTGGGCAGACCGATCCGAATTGTCAGTAATGCAAATTTGGAGACCTGGCTCGACACAGCAGAACTTGGGAACGTGCGCTAAGGGCTCGAATGACCGATGACGATTTCAGTCATGCGAATCGCGGCGGTGAAATTTTCGACTCGCCCGCGAGGCGTGGCGGCAGGAGCGATTGAGCGGGGGCTTACCCGACGGCGGCCTGCGTCTCATTGTAGTCGTAGGCGATCGCGGTTCGAAATTGGCCGACCCGTTCCAGGATCGTGGAGCGATAGACGTCCAGCGGAACATCCCGATCGTCAACACGGGTCAGTCCGCGCGAGACAGGGACTAACAGATCGCCGATGCGCGAACCGCGCAGCGAATGGATGGCAGTAACGTCCCCGCCCTGAGCGCCAAGACCTGGTGCCAGGATGATGGAGCGAGGCAACAGCTGCCGCAGGCGGCGCCCCTCTTGCGGAACAGTTGCGCCGATGACCGCGCCAAAGGGACTTAACGAGTGCTGCTCGCCGATCGCAAGCGCCGCGATGAGATCGGCGACGTGGTCGGAGATCAGCCTGTTTCCAGCCATCTTGTCCTGGATCCAGCCTGCTCCGGGGTTCGAGGTCCGACAGAGAACGAAGAGGCCTTTGCCAAATTGGCCCGCGCAGTCGACGAATGGCGCCAGGGTGTCGGGGCCCATCAACGGATTGATGGTCAGGCAGTCGGCTTCGAAATCGCCGCTGCCACCGGCTGAGGCCGGCGCGAGATATGCTTGGGCATACGCTGTCGCCGTTGCGCCGATATCTCCGCGCTTGGCATCGAGAATGACGCCCATGCCGGCCGCTTTGGCGCGATGCATCGCGACAGACAACGCGTTGAGGCCGATCAGTCCCCTCGCCTCGAAATACGCGGACTGAAACTTTACGAAGCCCACATGGCCTTCGACTGTGTCGAGGATGAAGTCGACGTAATTTGCGATCCAGTTTGCGCCGCCGTCGCGGACAAAGGCATGCGGAACGTCTGGAAGGGAAGGATCGATGCCGACAACGAGATCACCAAATCTCTGCACATTGGCTTGCACAATTTCGACCCAAGTGCGGTTTTCCAAAGGAGGCTCCTTGTCCGGGGTTGCTGAGAGGTGTGCGGGGAGACCCATAGATAGAAGGTTTGCCCGGTGATGCCCAGCGTCCGCTTCGGGTCTGAAGCGGACCTCATCAGAGCAAAGACCTAGCGGCTGGAATGGGGTCGAAAGCCGCTTCCCAGCCCCTACCCCACCAGCGACTTTGGCGGGCGCATCCTCAGCGAGACCAGCACGCAGACGATGGCGACGATGGCCGTGACGGTGGAATAGAAGAAGGCATACGAGCCGAAATGCTCGACCAGAACGCCGAACACGATCAGCGCCAGCATGGCCGCACCCATATTGAGCATATTGGCAAAGCCCTGCGCCTCGGCGGCATTGGCCTCATTGGTCCAGTTGGCAATGAAGTGCACGACGCCGAAATAGCCCATGCCGAAGCTGAAGGCATGCAGGGTCTGTGTCAGGAACAGCACCTCGACGGGCGGGTTGAACGCCATCACCGTGAAGCGAAGAAGGCCGGCCAGCGCGGCTGCCAGGATCATGTTGCGAGCGGTGACCCGTCCACCAAAGCGGCGCCAGCCAAACATAAGAATGGCCTCGCCAACCGCCGCTATGCCCAGAAGCGGGCCTAGAAAGTAGGTGGGAATGCCGTTCTGATGCCAGAGCAGCGCGCCGAAACTGCCGATCACGGCATTGCTGGAATTGACCAGCGCGAAGGCCACCAGCGGAAGGACGAACCAGAGTTGCAGCGAATCCTTGAGGCGGCTGCGTTGACCGACAGGCTCCGGAACATTGGCCAGCGTCAACTTTGGCGCCGGCGCCCGGAACCGCGGCAGGAGATAGGCCAGCGCGGCGCGCGCCACCACAGTAATGACATAGAGGGTGACGAAGGCGCCCGACCCCAGCACGTTGAGCAGAAGGCCGATCCCCGCCGCCGCAAACACATAACCCACCGTGGCCCATGCCCGCACGGCACCGAAATCGGTGCCATTGCGGCGCGTCATGCGCACCGTGGCGGCGTCGATGACCGGCGCCACCAGGCCATTGCTGGTGGCGCAAAGCGCCCAGACGAGCAGGATGCCCCAGAATTCGGATACGAAGTAAAGCGGCAGCGGCGCAAGCGCCGACGCCAGTGAGATGACGATCAGCGCCGTGCGCCAGTCGTCAGCCTTATCGGCAATGCGGCCGACGATGATGTTAAGCAGTAGCAGGCACAGGGTCGGTAACGCGTTGATGATGCCGATCTGATCGGCCGGCAGACCGTGTTCGTTGAGCCAGATGCCGAGGAAGACCGAAGCCACACCACCGGGGATATAGACGGTGAACTGATAAACAGAAGCGCGCAGCTCGGGACTGGCCGAGCGCGATAATACCGATGGCATGAAAAATGAACTCCGGGCAAATCAGCGCCCGGAAGCCTTGGTGACTCGCATCGCTCGCCAAAGCAAGGCCGATTGTGCAACGTTGCTACTAGGCGGTTGCCGCCAGTTGCCGCATGGGCACATGGAGCGGTTCGAGCGCGCCGAGGAACTGCGCCGCACTGGCCGCCCAGGTGAAGCGCTCGCCATGGGCGCGGGCATCGGCGCGGTCCAGCTTCAACGCCCGGGTCACGGCAACGCCGAGGTCGTTGTCGAGCGCCCCGGCCTTGGGGTCGCTCAGCACATCGCGCGGGCCGGTAACCGGGAAGGCCGCCACGGGCGTTCCGGAAGCCAGCGCCTCGGTGATGACATTGCCGAACGTGTCGGTGAGACTGGGAAAGACCAGCACATCGGCGCTGCGATAGAGCTCGCCCAGCTCCTCGCCGTGGCGATAGCCCAGAAACACTGCCTGCGGATGCGCCTTCATCAGGCGCGCACAATCGGGACCGTCGCCAACCACGATCTTGGTGCCGACGACATCGAGATCGAGAAAGGCCTCGACATTCTTCTCAGCGGCGACACGACCGACATACAGCAGGTGCGGCCCATGCAGATCGTGGAACTGCGTCTTGGCGCCCGGCCGGAAGCGCGCGCCATCGACGCCCCGGCTCCACAAGTGCAGATCGGCAAAACCCCGCGCCAGCAGCTCGTCGCGCAACGACGGCGTCGGCACCATGGTGCGGGCCGCCGCGGCATGGAACCAGCGCAGATAGCCGTAGCTCCAGTCCTGCGGCACCGGCACGCGCATGGCCAGGTATTCGGGGAAACGGGTGTGAAAGCTGGTGGTAAAGCCCAGCCCCCGGTTGAGGCAATATTGGCGCGCCAGCAGGCCCAGCGGCCCTTCGGTGGCGATGTGGATATGGTAGGGTTCGACGGCCTCGATGTGCCGCGACACGGCGCCGAAGCTGGCGATAGAAATCCGCACCTCGGGATAGGTCGGCACCGGCAGCGTCCAGAACCGCTCCGGCGTGAGGAAGGCCACTTCGTGCCCGGCAGCGCTGAGTTCCCGCCCGACGCTTTCGAGCGTGCGCACCACGCCATTGATCTGCGGGCGCCACGCATCGGTAACGATCAGAATGCGGCGGCAGGCTTCGGCAGGGATTGGGGACACGGCGGCACCGCCACAGCTTGAAACGCTGTGGTAGATTCGCGTGAGTCCAAGTCGGTGGTGTGAACGCGCCGTGACGGTTGCTTGACGACGGCCTGGAGGCCTATGCGAGCCGCCCTAGCTTACGGCGCGTCGCAGGCGGAACTTGCGGGGTTCGCCAACGACCATTTCGGTCCACTTCACCAGCTCGAAAGCGCCATCCGCGGTCTCGACAATGGCGGTGCAGCTCTCCACCCAGTCGCCGGTATTGATATAGTGAATGCCCAGGCGGTCATGCATGTCGGCAAAATGGATGTGGCCGCAGATGACGCCGTCGACGCCTGATTCCCGGGCCTCGTGCACCAGGGCTTCTTCGAAACGCCCGATGACCGAAACGGCATTCTTGACCTTCTGCTTGGCCCAGGCCGACAGCGACCAGTATTGCAGGCCGAGCCGCCGGCGGACCCAGTTGATGGCGATATTGACGCGCAGCGCGGCGTTATAGGCCCAGTCCCCGACATGGGCGAGCCACTTGGCATTCATCACCACCACGTCGAACTGATCGCCATGGATGACGAGATAGGTCTTGCCCGAGGCCGAGGTATGCACGGTGCGGTCGACGAACTCGACCTCGCCGAAATAGGTGCCGAGATATTCGCGCAGGAATTCGTCGTGATTGCCCGGCAGATAGACGACGCGCGTACCGGCACTGGCCTTGTCGAGCAGCACCTGCACCAGGATATTGTACTCGCTGGGCCAGTGCCAGGATTTGGCCAGGCGCCAGCCATCGACAATGTCGCCGACCAGATAGATGGTCTCGGCGTCATGCGCACGCAGGAACTCGATGAGTTGCCCGACCCGGATGGGTTTCATGCCCAGATGGACGTCCGAAATAAATATCGCCCGGACCTGTCGGACTTCGCGGTCATCCGCCATCAAGCAACGACTCCTGCTTCGTGGGCGCACTTTATCCGCGGATGTTGCCGGAGGAAACCTTTGGCGGTGAGGAAATGGTGAAGCGGCCTCAGCGAATGCGCGCCTTGAGCGCCACGATGCGCTCGTAGCTTTCTTCTATCCGCGCCGCGAAGGCGGGATCAGTCTCGGCTTCGGCCAAGAGGATTGCGAGAATTTCGCGGCCCAGGCTGGCGCGATATTTGGCGGTGTTGGAGAACAGCAGCACATCCATGCCGGCGCGCACCCCCATGGTGACGGTCTGCTTGAGGGTGAAATGATCGCGGATGGCGCCCATTTCGAGATCATCGCTGATCACCACGCCGTCATAGCCAAGCTCCTCGCGCAGCACGCCGGTGATCCATTGCGGGGAGAGCGAGGACGGGGTTTGCGCCCCCGCGTCGGAATAGTCGGCGTGGTAGAGGTGGCCCACCATCACCATGTCGACCATGTCCGCCGCGATCAGCGTGCGATAGGGATCAAGCTCGCCGGGCTGCCAGGTCTCGGTGATGTCGACGAACCCCTCGTGGCTGTCGCCGGTCGACGAACCATGGCCGGGGAAATGCTTGAGTGCGGTCAACAGGCCCGCGGCGTGATGGGCGGTGATGAAGGCCTCGTCATAGGCCGCGACAGTGGCAGCGTCGGTGGCGAAGGCGCGGCCAAATTTGGCGATGATCTGGTTGTCCGGATTGAGATTGATGTCGGCGACCGGGCCGAAATTGACGCTGAAACCAAGTTCGGCAATCGAGGCGGCCATGGTCGAATAGATGGCCTCCGCCTGCTCCGGGCTGTTATTGGCAGCCACAGTCGCAGCATTGGGGATTTCGCGGAACCCGACCTCACTGGTCAGCCGCTCGACCGCCCCACCCTCCTGATCCAGCGTGATGAATGGCGGCAAATCCGGCGCAGCGGCACGGAACGCGGCATTCATGGCGCCGACGGCATCGAGGCTTTTGACATTGATCTTGAGCAGCATGACCCCGCCCAGCCGCCCGGCTGAAAGTTCGGCGCGCAAGGCCACGACATCGGCATCATCGGCGTCGTCACCCTGAAAGCCAACGACAATCATCTGCCCGGCCATCTGCTCCAGCGTAGCCGCGTGGGCCGCAACGGACAGAAGCAGCAAGGACAGGCCGGCGGCAAGGCATTTGAAATGAGAGGTCACGGGCAGGTCCGGTAGAAGAATCGTTGCGCGACGATGACCGCCAAATGCAGCCGAAACAATGACCAAGCGTTATGCGTGCGATTACTACCCTGATGAGGGGTGTAGATCACTGGCGAATATGCCAGTGTGATCGGGGCGACTTGGAGCATTGGCCGTTTTTCAACCTTCCGGCCGATGAAAGCCGTTGCCTTGATCGGGCGGGGATCTTGGGATCCCCGCCCGTGATGCTTCCAGCGCTTGAGGCCGGCCTGGCCTCGCTGCTGGTAGTAGTTGGCCTAACTGTTCGTCGCACTGGTGCTCCCCTATTGCAGAATTGGGGAGGCTGGGACATGAGCGACGCGGATACGGTAAAGACCGAAGGTGGCCGTGGTCGAACGCCACCCCCCAAGCAACCCGAGCGTCCAACGCCGCCGCCGCCCGAACCGCCTCGCGGTGACGAGGAATTCCGATCGCCGGGCAGCTTCGGATGGCATCTGTGGACGCTGCAGAACGCGGCGATACTGGTCTTCATGGCGCTGGCGCTGGCCGCGATAATCATCGCCCTCTACGTCGTAGCCACTCCGCCATCGCAAGATGGGCGGGCCGGCAGCAATCCGGCGCTGGCACTCAGCATCCTCAACACACTGCTGATCGCCATCGCCATAACGCTTGTCTTTGCCTGGCTCAGCAGCGCCAACGCTCAGATGATCGGTCGCGGCTTTCGGCATCTGCTATCCATTCATCGTGCTGCCGTGGCGTGCTTCGTCATCTCGGGCGCTGCGACGGTGGGTATCCTGATCTATGTTGCGCTGGCGATAATGGCGGCCGCCGAAGTCGCGCACGGCCTCTATCTGCTGGCAGCGATAGAACTGCTGCTCAAGCTCACGGCGGTCAGCGCCATTATCGTGCTCATCACCCTGCGGCGCACAGCCGCGATGGTTCTGCCGACGGCCCAGGACACAGTCCAGGACGCGACAATGGTTCTGGAGGCGCAGGAGGACAGGGGACGTCTCGAATTCGGCAGCCTAGCCTTTGCCTTTGGCCTGGTGGTGATCGCAGCCCTGGTCGTGCCGACGGATGACCTGATGCGCATCTCGGCCATGATGTTTGGCGGCGACAGAAAGGTGGAAGATTACCTGCCGCAGCGGCCACTGGTGCGGGTCGAGGACGACATGGCGAACCAGATCGCCACGGCCGTGCAAAACGCGCCCGGAATGCGCGATCTCACCGGCGACATGCCCAATGGCGAGCGCGACAGCCTGTTCAATTCAATCGAGGCAGGCATTGCCAACGTCATCTACAATATCGTCGGAGATCGGGTGAAGCGCATCGGCGCCTGGCCGCTCTTCATCGATATCTGCCAGGACAACGAGGGCGCCCTCTTGTCCACGAACTCCAGCAACAAACTGGTTGCCGAGCACATTTCCTACCTGGCCGGCGAAGGGCTGATCGACTTTCCCTATGGAGACATCCAGACACTGGACATCACGCAATATGGCAGCCAGGTCATCATCAAGAATGAAGGCTTGGCCTGCGAGGGCGCATCAACCACCGTCACCACTGCCTCTGCAGACACACCCTCGCCAATATTCATCGGCGCAGCGGGCCGCTCCGAGCGGAGCTTGACCTCGACCCCCGATGAGATTGTCATTGCCATCTCCCAACAGGCAGAATCCATCCTGTTGGACCTTCCGCCAGGAGACTATCTGGTTTCCCTCATCGCCCTGGACCGGATCGACCCATACCTGCAGGTGGTCGATGAGCAGGGCACGTTACTCGCCGAGAACGATGACGGTGGCCCAGGCGTGTTCGATTCGGCACTCAGCATCCGCGTGGGAGCCGGGCAGGTTTACGTCGCGCGAGCTTCCACATTGGACAGCGCCGGCAACGCAATTCTGCGGGTCCAGCGCGAGACCCGGATCGAGCTGATTTCGGCCGCACAGCTGGTTCGTGAAGAGCCTGCTGCGTTCATCGGTGAATCGGTCGACATTCCACCGCTCGGAGCCGTCTTCCAGTTCGACGCGGAAGCCGACGGCCCTCACGTCATCGATGTGGTGCCCAATTCAGGACCAGACGCAGACCTGACCGGCGAGCTCTTCCGCAAGTTCGGTGATGACGTCGAGTCACTGGCCGCGGACGATGATAGTGGGGAGGGCGGCTTTCCGCGACTGAACGCGCGGCTGACCGCAGGCGAGACATATTATTTGGTGCTGCAGCATTACGCGCCAGGTAGCGCTCCAACCACGACAGCGCGCATCGATATTTTGTCTGAAGCACCGGCCGCGGACGATGGCGCTCAGTCTGGAGACCAGACTGAGCCCGTTGTGCCTGCTCCGCAGTCAGCGGAAGACGCTGATCCCTAGCGGTTCTGCCGGTTCTCGATCAGATCCGTGACCACGGCCGGATCGGCCAGCGTGGAGGTATCGCCCAGCGAACCGAAGTCGTTTTCGGCCACCTTGCGCAGGATGCGGCGCATGATCTTGCCGGAACGGGTCTTGGGCAGGCCGGGGGCCCACTGGATCAGGTCCGGCGTGGCGATTGGCCCGATTTCCTTGCGCACCCAGTTCCTGAGCTCGATCCGCAGATCGTCGCTGCTGGTCTCGCCTGCCATCAGGGTGACATAGCAATAGATGCCCTGCCCCTTGAGGTCGTGCGGATAGCCGACGACGGCGGCCTCGGACACTTTGGGGTGGCTGACCAGTGCGCTTTCCACCTCGGCGGTGCCCAGGCGGTGGCCGGAGACGTTGAGCACGTCGTCGACACGACCGGTGATCCAGTAATAGCCGTCTTCATCGCGGCGACACCCATCGCCGGTGAAGTAGTAGCCCTTGTAGGTCTCGAAATAGGTCGAGACGAACCGGCCGTGATCGCCCCAGATGGTGCGGGCCTGGCTGGGCCAGCTGTCCTTGATGGCGAGAATACCCTCGGCCTTGGCCTGCTCCTGCAGCCGGCCCTCGGGCGAGAGCACCTCGGGCTGGATGCCGAAGAAGGGCACCGTCGCCGAGCCCGGCTTGGTGGCAATGGCGCCGGGGAATGGCGCGATCATATGGCCGCCCGTTTCGGTCTGCCACCAGGTGTCCACGATCTCGCAGCGGCCCTTGCCGACCTTGCTGTGATACCATATCCAGGCTTCGGGATTGATCGGCTCGCCCACAGTGCCCAGCAGGCGCAGGCTCGGCATATCGTGCTTTTCGACGAATTGCGGCCCGGCCCCCATCAACGCACGAATGGCCGTGGGCGCGGTGTGGAAGATGTTGACCTTGTGCTTTTCCACCACCTGCCAGAGCCGGCTGGCGTCGGGATAGGTGGGAATGCCTTCGAACATCAGCGAGGTCGCGCCATTGGCCAGCGGCCCATAGACGATATAGCTGTGGCCGGTGACCCAGCCCACATCCGCCGTGCACCAGAATACGTCGCCGCGCTTGTAGTCGAAGTTCAGCTCATGCGTCAGCGCCGTATAGAGGATATAGCCGCCCGTGGTGTGAACCACGCCCTTGGGCTTGCCGGTGGAACCGGACGTATAGAGGATGAACAGCGGGTCTTCGGCATTCATCGGCTCGGGGTCGTTGAACGGCTCGACGCCTGCAGCGGCCTCGTGCCACCAGACGTCACGGCTGCCCTTCATGGCCACGTCCGCACCGGTATTGTGCACGACCAGCACCTTGCTGACGCCCGGGCAGTCTTCCAGCGCCTTGTCGACATTCTTCTTGAGCGGCACAACCTTGCCACCACGACGGCCTTCATCGGCGGTGATGACGACGGCGGAATCGCAGTCATTGATGCGGCCGGCCAGTGCGTCCGGCGAGAAGCCGCCGAAAACCACCGAATGGACGGCGCCGATGCGTGCGCAGGCCAGCATGGCATAGGCCGCCTGGGGGATCATCGGCAGGTAGATAGTTACGCGGTCGCCCTTGCGCACGCCCAGCGACTTGAGCACGTTGGCGCAGCGGCACACCTTTTCATGCAGGGTGCGATAGGTGATGTGCTCGGATGGTGCGTTGGGATCATCGGGCTCCCAGATGAGAGCGACGTCGTCGCCATGCTTGGCGAGATGGCGGTCGATGCAGTTGGCAGCGACGTTGAGCACGCCATCCTCGAACCACTTGATCGACACATCCGGGTACTGGAACGTGGTGTTCTTGATCTTGGTCGGGAACTTTACCCAATCGATGCGCTTGGCCTGCTCCGCCCAGAAGCCGTCCGGATCGCTGACCGAGCGGGCATACATCTCGTCATACTGGTGCTTCGTGACGTGGGTGCGTGCGATCGCAGCCGCACTTGGCTGGAATACGAGCTGCTCGCTCATACTATCCTCCCTTATCTCTCCCGCCCTCCGTTCTAGTGACCCACCCTGCGCCGGGCAAGGGCTTGGTACTGCGACTTATTGGGTAACTGCTGGTACCGGCCATTAACTGCCCGGCGGCACGACGCTTCGGGCGCCCTGCCCACTCTGGTATGGTGCTGGCTCATCGGATCGGGAGCCGGCCATGAGCGATATCGCCGTCACAACCAGCGACACCCAGCCCGCGGCGCGGCCCGCGCCGATTCGGCCGGCGAGCTATGCCGATATCGGCCTGGTGCATAAGCGACTGCGCGAAGCCATCGAGACCTCGCCCTTCTACAGCGACGAGTTCAAGGCCTACGAGACCGCCCGGCTGACCCCGGAGCATCTGGCGAGCCTGATCGACGCCGATCCACACCACGTCATGATCATGCAGCGCGAGGGCACGCCCGGCGGCTTCATGATCTCGGGCCCAGAATTGGGCACGCTCTGGCTCTACTGGAGCTACGTATTCCCCGAAAACCGCCGTTCGAGCCTGGCGCTGTCGGCCATGCGCGCCTTCATCGCGCATTGGGACAATGGCCGCTTCCACAAGATCGCGACCTATACCAAGACCGGCAACGAGGCCGCAGCCGCCATCATGGACCGCATGGGTTTCAGGCACGTCGCAACGCTGGAACAGCACATTTTCGGCGAAGACTACCTGCTCTATGAGCGCCCGCTGAACAAGGTGGAACCGGGATATGACCGGGGCACCAAGGGTGGGCTCAGGAACAAGCTGTTGCGCAGGCTGAAGCTGGCGTTTGTGAAGTAGGCGGCAGGCGTTCCTGCCAGCCAGGCAGAATCGTCGTCCGCCCCTATTCTGCCGGCACCGCAGCCAGGCGCCGGTTGCGGAACCATTGCATGATGGAAACGTCCATCCCGGCGGTACGCAGGGCGATCCACCACTGGCCGACCGACCAGGCCGAAATGGCGATGATGGCCGAGAGAGCCGCCCCCATCAGGCCGAGTGGTGGCACCAGCAACCAGTTGCCCAGCACCAGCGAACCGATGCCCAGGGCCACGAATGGCAGGCTGGCATAGGGCCGGTCGTGGATGGACAGGACCAGTGAGGCCGGCCCCATGACCGAGCGGACGACCAGTGCCAGGCAGAGCACCGCCAGGGGCGCCGCGCCGGCCGAGAAGCTCGGGCCGAACAGCATGAGCAACAGCGGCGCCACCAGCGCCATGCCAGCGAACAGCGCGATGGAAATCACGCTGGCGACGAAATTGGCGTCGCCTACCTTGCGCTTGAACGCCGCGCGGTCGGCATTGGCTTGGCTCTCGAATATGTCGGGCATGGTAACGGCGTAGACCGCCGCGACACCGAAGGAGATGAGCGAAAACAGCCGCGTGCAGACGCCGAAGATCGCCAGTTCCTCCCGGCTCAATGCGTGGCTGAGCAGCAGCAGGTCGATGTCGAAAAAGAAATCGGTGGCCAGCGAGATCAGCACCCAGGGCAAGGCAAAGCGCCACCAGCGGCGCGACTCGCGCGGCCGCAGCTGCGTCATATCGGGGATACGGTCCAGCGAGGTGATCACAAAGCCGAAATGCACCAAGGCTATAGCAACATAGCCGAGGGCGATGATCCAGAGCATGAGGGAAAGGCCCTCGACGGGCGAGGCAAATCCCATGGTCGCCAGGAACCCGCCCATGACGATCATCGGGCGGAACATCGTATCGGCGAAGAAGCCGGCAAACGGTCGCTTGAGCCCGACCAGCAGGGCGCCGTTGACATAAACCAGGGCGGTGCCGAAGGCGAGCAGCACGACCGGAACGAAATGTTCGGCGAGCACGCTCTGCCCCTGCCCCATAGGCCCGAGCAGCAACGGCCCGACCAGCAGCAAGAGCAGCAACGCCCCCACGACATGGCCGTAGGAACGCATGAGGAAAACGACCAATTGCCGCCGCTCGCCGCGCGCCCGGTACTCGGCGGCGAAATAGGTGCCCACGGTATGAAAGCCGAGCGGCATTGCCACGGCGATGAGATTGACCGTCGCAATGACGATCAGATACTCGCCCAGCAGCTCTGGCCCCCACATGCGGGCGATCAGCGCCTGCACGAGGAAAATCAACCCGGCGCCACCCAGGCGAGCGCCGAAAATGATGCCGGATTGCGAAGCCAGACGCTTATGCATGCTCATTCGGCGGACTCGTCGGCATCCCGCCTTTGTGTCGGCAAGGTCTTGGGATTGCGCCAGCCCGCAATGACGCGGCGGACATGATAGACAGCATCGCGCGCCGCGAAAGCCCCGGCGCCGAGCAGATAGGCCAGCGGCTTGCTGGCATAATTGGCCACCGGTGGCACCGGGCGGATGACACCGGCCTCGCCCACCATGCCCTTCTTGAACTGATGCAAGCCCTGGAAGCCATCCGTGCCGCCCAGATCGTACCAGGTGGCGGTGGTGTTATCGCGCAGCCAGCGGATAATATGCCAGTGCATGAAATAGCCGGCGCGCAGCGGCAACGCCTTGTCGTTGGTGGCGCCATAGAGATAGACGGCACGGTCGCCGGCCTTGAAGATCAGCGCCCCCCCGACCAGTTCGCCCTCATGGCGCACAAAAAACAGCTCCGGCCGCAAGGCAGGAACGTCGATAGCCATCAGCGCCGGCACGGTCTCATAGGCGGAATGATCGGTGAACTGCTTGCGATCGGTCATCGCGCCATAGAGCGCGTTGAAATCCTCGATCGCCTCGGGCGCGGCATGCTCGAATGTCAGGCCCGCCTTTTCCGACTTGTTGAGCTGCCGCCGCCAGGTCTGCTGGAAGCTCTTGCGTTGCTCGTCATCGGAGAGCCGCAGGTTGACGATATAGCGGTTGGGAAAGCCGAGTTCGGAACCACGCTTGAAGCCGCGGGCCTCCAGCCGTTCATATTCACGGTTGACCGGGCCGATCGAGGCGCGCGGCAGCACGGACAGCATGTGCCCTCGTGCGTCTGCGTAGTCGGCGACCATCGCCTCGACCATGTCCGCATGGATGACGTCGGCGTCGGGGTGCGCATTGTCCTTGAGCATGGGCGCCCACTTGGAGACGGCAATCTTGCCCAGCCCCAGCGGCAGCTTCTGCACCATGACCAGCGCGCCGCCGACCACTTCCCCGTCAGACAGGAACAGCATCGGCTCCTGCGTGACCGAAGGCCAGCGCGTGGCCGCAAAGGCGTGAAGCTGCTCCTGGCAGACCTCGTCGAAGCCGGCGATGGTGTGATCCCACTCCGAACCGCTGACAATCCTGGTCTGCAACCTGGTGGCGGCAACTCCGCTGGCGCGCGGGATTGGCTGGCTGGCACTGCCCTCGTGGGCAACGCGATCGGCGATGAGGGACATCGTAAGCACTTCCCGCTCATGAACTTGAGCGGGAAGTTAGCCCTTCGAGGTGATCAAATCCCTATTCCGTCACGGCAAATGCCGCAAACTTGGAACACTGGTTACCAAAGGCTAATGCGCAGCCACCGCGGCTTCCCCAACGGCATGCGGGGTATAGAGCAGCGGAATTTCCGGGATGGCGACGAAGGCGCCGAGCCCTTCAAGCGACATGCGGACAGCGACGAGCAGGATAATGGCCAGGCCAACCCAGGCGATCCAGCGGTACTTGTGCAGCAGCCCGGCGATGAAAGTGGCGGCAACGCCCATCATCACCACCGACAGCGCCAGACCGATGATCAGCGCCTCGAAATGGTGCGCCGCGGCGCCGGCCACGGCCAGCACGTTGTCGAGCGACATGGAAACGTCGGCAATGATGATCTGGATGACCGCCTGGCGCAGCGTCTTGCGCGGTGCCTTGCCGCCGACGGTGCCATCGGCATTGGTATCGTGGTCCTCGAGCGCTTCCTGCGCCTCATGCTCGTCGCTCTGCGAGACGGTCAGCTCGCGATACATCTTCCAGCACACATAGAGCAGCAGCACGCCGCCCGCGATCAGCAGACCGCCACCCAGGGCGAGCAGCTGCGTGGTGATCAAGGCAAAGAAGATGCGCAGCAGGGTCGCGGCAAGGATGCCGATCAGAATGGCCTTGCGGCGCACGTCGGAGGCGAGGCCCGCAGCGGCCAGACCGATCACCACGGCGTTGTCGCCCGCCAGGACGAGGTCGATCAGGATGACCTGGATCAGCGAGCTCAGGAAACTCGGGTCGAACATGAAGGGGATCCTCGTCAGGGGCAGGAAGGGAATGCCGCCCTATAGCGCTCCACCCGCGGGCTGGGAAGTCCAACTCGGTGGGAATCGACCAAAGTCTGAGGAAATCGGGCGGTTTGCCGGCCTGCGGACAGCTTGGTGACAGACTTGCACCGTCATAGCCAAGCCTTCGGCGAGCGACCGTGGCCTCGATACAACCAATGTGCGGGAGGGGGGGGCTTTGGTGGGCGAGCACGGATTCGAACCGTGGACCCGACGATTAAGAGTCGTCTGCTCTACCAGCTGAGCTACTCGCCCCTTACTGGAGCTTCCAAAGTGGCGCCTCTCTATCAAAGGGATTCCACCCTGTCTAGCGCCTGCTGCCACTTTCCTCATCGCGATGGTTTGCTAGAGTGTCGCAGACGCAGATTGCGTCGCCAAACCAGGGCGGCATGACCATTCCCGATTTTCTGATGAGACCGGCTGCCTGGCTGGCAGCCAATGCAATCAGCCTGCTGGCTGCCCTCGCCATCCTGGTCGCCGGCTGGTATCTGGCCCGGCTGGCGGCCCGGGCCATCCGGCAATTGCTGCCCCTGGCCTATGGCGTGGACAAGAATTTTGCGCCACTGCTGTCACAGGCGGCGCGCTACGGCATCTTCATTTTTGCCATCGTGACCGCGCTCAACCTGCTGGGCGTCTCCAGCGCCTCGATCATCACCGTGCTGGGCGCGGCGGGTCTGGCAATCGCCTTGGCGCTGCAGGGCACGCTGGCCAATATTGCAGCGGGGATCATGCTGATCTGGCTGCGGCCGATCGCCATTGGCGAATTCATTCAGGGCGATGGCGTGGCCGGGGTGGTGGTTGAAATCGGCCTGTTCGGCACGCGGCTGCGCTCGTCGAGCGGGCTCTATATCTTCACGCCGAACCAGAAGCTCTGGTCCTCGGCGATCACCAACCACAGCCGCGAACCGCGGCGGCGCATCGACGTCAATGTGAGCGTGCCCGACAACATCGATATTGGCAAATCGCGCAACATTCTGATGCGCGTCGCCACCAGCGACAAACGAGTCCTCGCCGACCCCACACCCAGCGTGCATGTGGACGGCTTCTCGGGCGCCGCGGTGAATTTGCAGCTGCGCGCCTGGGTTGCCACCCCGGATTATCTGGAAACACTCTACGGCCTGACCGAAGAAGCCAAGATCGCGCTCAACCGCGAGCTGAGCGGAACCAAGGCAGAAAAGGCGGGGATAACGGTCGTGCCCGATCCTGCCAATCCCAGCCCGGAAACCCAGGCGGGAAGCTGAACCGGATGGACCAGCGGTGTCGGCGGCCCAAATCACCGGCACCGCAAGGGTCAGTCAGTCAAAGCCCGCACGGCTTACGCGGAAGGCCGAGAAATCCAGCACATTGCTGGCCTGCGTCGGCTCTGGCTGCCGCACGTCGTCCATCAGGTTGATGGTCCGTTCAATGATATAGCGCAATTGGCGCGAATGGCTGTCGGTACCTTGCAGGATCGTGGCGGCGCGCTGCAGGTGATCTCGGGCAAGAACATAGGTGGGCGGCATTGCACGAAGCTCCTTTGGAATCGTTTGTTTGGAAACGCCAGGGAGGTGACGCGAGCCAGAGGGTGCTCCCTCATGCCTTCCTCAAACTTGCCAGAATCCGCCGCAATTAATGCAAATGCGACGCATCTGCTGTCTGCGCGGAAAGCCCCGGTTTCAGCGCGTTCGCGCCAGCCAACCATTTCCGCGTCCTGTGCAAAACCGTTTTGGAACCGTCCGCTTCCATCGCCCGTTGCTGTGTGAGCTACGAGGAGCCGGCAAGGATGCGAGGTCGCGGCTGGACGATTCTGGCGCTGGCGATTCTGCCATGGATCGTCATCTACGCTATCTACCTGCTCGTTGCGGGAGGCGCTGGCTAGTGGGGCCGCGGCACCGCTAAGATCGGCCCTTCACAAGCGAGTCGTCTGATCGTGCCCCGTCCCCAACTGTCGCCCATCACCGCCGTTCTTGCCGAAGCCGTACCCTTCGTCGGGCCGGAGGCCATCACACGCCGTACCGGCGTATCGCTGCAGGCGCGGATCGGCGCCAATGAGAACCCGTTTGGTCCCGCGCCGTCAGTGATCGCCGCGATGGCCGCCGCCGCCCATCAGAGCTGGCATTACGGGGATCCGGAAAACCACGACCTGCGCGTCGCCATCGCGGACCATCTGGGCATTCAGCCCGCCAATGTAATGCCGGGCGAAGGGGTCGATGCCATCCTGGGCATGGCGGTGCGGCTGTTTGCGGCCCCGGGGGCGACGGTGGTCACCTCGCTGGGCGGCTATCCGACCTTCAATTACCATATCGCCGGCTACGGCGCCCATATACACACCGTGCCCTATATCGGTGACCGCGAGGATATCGATGCCCTGGCCCGGGCCGCGCGCGATACCAAAGCGGCCATGGTCTATCTCGCCAACCCCGATAATCCCATGGGCAGCTGGTGGGACGCTGCCTCGGTGGAGCGCTTCATCGCCGCGGTGCCGGAAACGACCATGATCGTGCTGGACGAGGCCTATGGCGAGTTCGCGCCGCAGGGCACCCTGCCCCCGCTGGACCTCGACCGCCCCAACCTGCTGCGCATGCGCACCTTCTCCAAGGCCTATGGCCTGGCTGGCGCCCGCGTCGGCTATGTGCTCGGGGATAGCCAGAACGTCTCGGCCTTCAACCGCATCCGCAACCATTTCGGCATCAGCAATGTCGCCCAGGCAGCAGCCATCGCCGCGCTGGCTGATGAGCAGCACCTGCAATGGTCCATGTCGGCGGTGCGGCAATCGCTGGACGATACCGCCGCCATCGCCCGCCGGCACGGGCTGGAGCCCTTGCCCACCGCGACCAATTTCGTCGCCATCGACTGCGGCCGCGATGGCCTCTATGCAAGGGCAATTGTCGACGGACTGGCCCAGCGCGGCGTTTTCATCCGCATGCCGGGCGTGACCGGTCTCAACCGCTGCATCCGGATCAGCGCCGGCACGGAGACTGACCGGGCCCTATTGGATGGGGCGCTGGGCGAGGTGCTGGCCAAGCTGGCCGCACAACCGCGCTAGAACAGCTCCACCGTCGCCAGCAGCCCCAGATGATTGGAGCCGAACGCCTCTGGCGTCGACCCGATCGTGCGGATCAGGGCGGCTCCCCGCGTGAACATGTTGTCGATGGGCACGCCGAAGGGCCCGAGCTCCACCGGCCATGTGGCCGGGTAAGTGGGTGGCGGCACCAGATCGAGCGCAGCGGCAAAACCGGCCACCTGGTTCGACCAGGCCGCCGCATTGAAATCGCCCATCAACAGCACCGGCCCCTCGATTGCGCCGATGACCGAACGTGCCTGCACGAGCTCCAGCTCGGCCACACGGTCGAAATAGGGCTTGGTCAGGTGCAGTCCGACAACCGTAACGGCCTCTCCGCCAAACATGACCGTGGCCTGCGACAGCCGCCAGCGCTCCAGCCCGTAGAGCAGGTGCCGCTGCGCGCTGACGAAGGGCGTGCGCGATAAAATGGCCAGGTCGCAGGCGTTCTCCGGCTCGCAGCCCAACCGATAGGGGTAGGTCTGCATGATTTCAGGCCACAAGCCGTAAAGACCACCGGCCTCCATCACCACGACCACGTCGGCATTGCTGTCCATGATGTAGCGAGCGGCGTCGGCCCTGCGGGGATTGGCGGCGAGCACGTTGAAGCTCAGCGCCCGAAAGCCCGCCTTCGGTTGCAGTTCGGCAAATGCCGCACGGTGCCCCTGCTGCATGAACACCATGCCCGCGCCCTGCGCCAGGCTGGCCAGCACCAGTCCAAGCATGACCAGCGCCCGCAGTCGCGCGCCGGACAAGGCCAGCAACAGCGGCAGGGCCAACAGCGCGATGCCAAGATGGAAGCGCAGGGTGCTGAGCAATTCCTGTCCTGGCATGCCGAACGGGATGCTGACAGCAAGCAACAGCGCCACCGCCACGATGGCCAGCCCGCTCAGCACGCCACGGATTTCGGAAAGAATCGTCAGCTTGGCTCTGCCGTGTTGGACTGCACGATAGTGGTGACCCATATGGGTCGCGTCGGCAAGTCGCGCACGGACAGATCAGCCTTGAAGCCCGGTTGCCGTGTGATGATCGACTGGCTTGCGCATCTGGATGCAGTTGCTGGCAATGCCGATGAGCTCTGCGGCATCCCACACATGCCGATGACAGCCGGTCGCCTCATAGAATCCGAGAGCGGTGGGCGCCGCATTGACGAAAAGCGTAGCCGCGCCAAAGCTGCGAGCACGCTCCTCGACCATCCGCGCCAGTACTCGGCCGTGTCCCTTACGCTGTTCAGGCGAAGTGATGGCCACCATGCGAACAATGGCCGTGCCGTCGTCCCGGATATCGAGGCGGGTGGTGCCCAGCGGCAAGCCATCCAGCTTGAACAGATAGGGATACATGCCCGGCAGACGCTCGCCTGGATAGTTCGGATCGTAGATGCCGTGGCGGCCCTTGGCCTCGAACAGTTCCTGCCGGCGTATGGCGTGGTAAGCCACCCAGTCGGCAGGATCGCTCACTTCGATCAATTCATATCCCATGTGGCCTCCACGCCCCGGCCACGATAGGTCGGGGCACGGGGCACGATTGCGATGTCAGCCAGCCATGGCGCCTTGCGCCGAGGCGCCGCGTTCGATGAGCAGGCGGTTATAGGCATTGAGATAGGCACGGGCCGAGGCGACCAGGGTGTCGGGCTCGGCAGCGTTGCCGGAGACAATGCGGCCATTCATTTCGAGGCGCACATGGGCCGAGGCCTGGGCGTCGGTGCCACCGGTGACGCCGTCCACGGCATAGAGCACCAGATGGGGCTCCTGGCCCACGGCTTCCTTGATGGCATTGAAGATGGCGTCGACCGAACCGGTCCCCTCATAGGTCACGCTGGTCTCCTCGCCGTCGATGCTCAGCGTCATGTCGCATTTGTGCACGCCGCCGGTCTTGGAGATGACCTCCATGTCGACCAGCTTGATGCGGTCGCCGACCGAGCCGACTTCGTCATCGACCAGCGCCACGATATCGGCGTCATAAACATGCTTCTTGCGGTCGGCCAGATCCTTGAAACGCACGAAGGTTTCCTGGAAGGCATTATCGCCCAGCTCATAGCCCAGTTCCCGCAGCTTGTCCTTGAAGGCGGCGCGGCCCGAATGCTTGCCCATAACCAGGGTCGTTGCCTTGATGCCGACGCTGGCCGGGGTCATGATCTCGTAGGTCTCGGCATTCTTGAGCATGCCGTCCTGATGGATGCCGCTTTCGTGGGCGAACGCATTCTTGCCAACGATCGCCTTGTTGTACTGCACCGGGAAATTGGCCGCCGTCGATACCACCTTGCTGGCGCGCGCCAGATGGGTGGTTTCGATTTCGGTGTGATAGGGCAAGGCGTCGCCGCGCGTGCGCAGGGCCATCACTACCTCTTCCAGCGCTGCATTGCCGGCTCGTTCGCCCAGCCCGTTGACGGTGCACTCGATCTGCCGCGCGCCACCGGCGACGCCGGCCAGCGAATTGGCCACGGCCAGGCCCAGATCATTGTGGCAATGCACCGAGAAGATCGCCTTGTCGGCGCCGGG
Organism: Devosia sp.; assembly: GCF_036676215.1. GTDB lineage: Bacteria > Pseudomonadota > Alphaproteobacteria > Rhizobiales > Devosiaceae > Devosia. The sequence continues at coordinate 25,687 of NZ_JAKFDJ010000223.1, forward strand.
CACCGACTCGATGATCGTCTTGAACATGTTGAAATGCTCGTTGGGCACTGCGTAACCGACCGTGTCGGGCAGATTGATGGTGGTAGCGCCGGCCTTGATCGCGGTCTCGACGCAGCGCTTGAGGAATTCCATCGGCGTGCGGGTGGCATCCATCGCCGACCATTCGACATCATCGATGAGGTTGCGCGCCTGCGCCACGGTGCGGGCGATGATCTCGATGACCTCGTCCTCGGTCTTCTTCATCTGGTGGGCCAGATGGATGGGCGAGGTGGAGACGAAGGTGTGGATGCGGCCCTTGCGGGCATGACGCACCGCTTCACCGGCCCGGTCGATATCGGCGCTGATGGCGCGGGCGAGCCCGGCCACGGTGGCGCGCTTGACCTGCTTGGCCACGGCGACGACGGCCTCGAAATCGCCATTGGAGGCGATGGGAAAGCCGGCCTCGATGATATCGACGCCCATATCGTCGAGCGCCTCGGCAACCTGGAGCTTTTCCTCCAGAGTCATTGTGGCGCCAGGCGATTGCTCCCCGTCGCGCAGGGTGGTGTCGAAGATGAAGACGCGGTCTTTATTGGTGTCGGTGGTCGCAGACATATCGGTATTCCTATCGGTCGGCCCGGAGCGACGGCTCTGCAGGCCGGACATTTACTGTGCGGCTTGTGGCGTTATCCCCTGACGACCTGCTCGTTTACCGAGCTGCCGGTGATCAGGGGCTGATAAGAAGGAGGAGAAGCGCAGCAGGCAGCAACAGCAGGCCAGCAGCAAGCGTCAGGACGCGCACGCGCTCCTGGCGTTGTGTCATGGCAATGGCAATTGCGCGCTTGCGCTGCATGGGTTCAGTTCCGATTTCTGCCAGAATGCGCGAATCCTCTGCCGCGTGCAAGCCCGCACGGTGGCAGAGGTTGATTTTTTGCTACGTCAATGGCGCTCAGTTGAACGCGAACACCGCCGAAAGGATCACGCCGGCCAGAGCCAGACCGGCGACTTGTCCGGCCATGCGGGCCGTACCCGCTGCGGCCACATCCCCGCCCCGCGCCTTCTTGAAGTTGATGCCACCGACAATGACGCAGCCGAGCAGCACCACCACAAGCGCCATTTTGACGCTAAACCAGATCATGCTGGGCGCGGAGAAATTCCACCTGAGCCAGAACAGCAGGATGCCGGTGACGATGAGTCCGCCCAGCGCTCCCCGGCCCGCTTTCGAAATACGACCGGCGATCTCGAACAGCGTTTCCCGAGTAGCGCCATCGGCTGTGGCCAGCTTGCTGCCGATAATCGGCATCGCGACCGAACTGGCACCGCCGCCGACCAGTGCCAGCAAATGCACCCAGAACAACAAATTTATCAGAATATCCATAACGCCGCCCTCAACGCAGTTGCCTCGGAACTTAGCAGCTTCCCTGCTGGAATAAAGGCTCAGTCGCCGAGATCGAGCACCCCTTCGGCAACGATCACTGCATGGCCGCCAATGCCGCCATGGACCAGTACGTCATTGTCCTTGCGCAGCTGGATGGTGATGCGGCAGGGCCGGCCCATTTCGTGGCCCTGGCGCAGCACAAAATCTGCCTGCCCGGTGCCGATGTCGGAATATTCCGACAGCAAGCCGATCAACGCCGCCGCCGCCGCACCGGTCCCGGGGTCCTCGCCCAGCCCCATGCCCGGCGCGAACATGCGGGCCGCCAGGTCGTTGTCTTTCTCGGCGGGCGTTTCGGTGAAAACGTAAACCGAGTTGTGGCCATGTGGGAAGGTGTGGCTCCACTGCCCCATATTGATGGCGATGCGCGCCAGCACCCCGGCATCGCGCACCGGCACCAGATGAAAATCGACGCCCGCGCTGAACACCGCCGGCTGGTAAGGGCCGCAGCCCAGTTCGTCCAGCTCAATGCCCAGCGCCAGCGCCATCGCCGCCCGGTCATCGAGCGACGCGATTCGCACCGGCAGGCGCGGCAGCGCGAAGCGCGCCTCGCCGGAGCGCTTGTCGGCTTTCTCGAACAAGGCCGTGATGAGTCCGACCTTTTCCTCGATCCGGACGGCCGTCACCTTGTTCTGAAGGCCCAGAACCACCGCGGCACCTACGGTGGGGTGACCGGCAAACGGCAGTTCAACCTCGGGCGTGAAGATGCGGACGGCGGCGGTGTTGCGCTCGGCCTGAGGCTTGAGGATGAACACCGTTTCGCTGAGGTTGAACTCGCGGGCGATGGCCTGCATCTCCCCATCGAGCAGGCCATCGGCCTTGCACACCACGGCCAGTTGATTGCCCTTGAGGCGCTCGCGAGTGAACACGTCAAGCAGCAGATAGTTGAGCTTCATCGGGGGCACCTATTCGTGCGGCAGGGTGTAGGCGGTCTTGTCGAGGCCGAGATGATCGCACAGCGCATCGACCGCGACGCCGTGGTCCGAGCGGCCGGGCAGGCCCGAAATGGTCAGGCACCCGATGATGCCGGCGCCCTTGACCCGGATGGGAAAGCCGCCCCCGGCAATGACATAATCGGCCGGATCGGCGCCCGATTGCGGGGTGAACGGCGCTTCGCCCCGCTCCAGCACCATGCGATAGCTGGCGCGCTGGAAGCGGCGGACCGTATTGATCTTGCGCCGCACCCATTCGGCATTGTCGGCGCTGGTGCCGGCCGTGGCCGCGAAGAACATTTGCCGGTCCCACGTGCGGATATCGACGACCAGGCTCAGCCCCTCGGCCACGGCCCGGTCACGGATGGCGCTGCCCAGCGTGAAAGCGACCGCCTCGTCGAACTGGTCCAGCACCAGCTCGTTTTCCTGTTTCTTGACGAGCGCGATGTCTTCGGCGGCGGCCATGTCAGTAGTCCTTTTGCGTCGATTTGGTCCAGGCGTCGAACAGCGGTGTGCGGTCAGTCGCGCCCCTGGCGAAATTGGTCTGCGCCGGATCGATCTCGACCCAGGCGGCCTTGCTGTCAGTCCAGATATTTCCCACCGGCGCGGCCCAGTCCATATCGTCCAGCGTCCCGGCCCGTACGACCTTGATGCCCGGCGAGGTCGGGTCGTTCCACAGCCAGCCGTGGCAATGCGCACAGAAATTCATGACGATCACATTGCCGCTCTCGGCCGTACGGCGATATTGCGCGATCTCGCCAGGCAGCAGTTCGAAGTCCTCGTCCTTGACGATCATCGACATGGACCAGGCGGCGCCCGAGAAGCGCTGGCAATCCTTGCAGTGGCAATTGTAGACCGAAAGCGGACTGGCTTTCAGCCGATAGCGCACCGCGCCACACTGACACCCACCCTCGACCGGAAATTCCGGCAAGCCCATCGCACCCTCCCCCGACTCATCTGGATCGATCGTGTCAGGTTTTAGACGAAGTTGACGACGGACAGAAGGACGACGCCATCAACCCCGCTATGCGGGGCCGACCGGCTCGGCCACGCCATGGCGCACACGTTCCAGGTGCTTTTCCTTGCTGAGCCATTCCTGCGCATCGGCCGACTGGAACATTTCCAGCTCTTCCTCGTGGTCGCTCACCGGCGTCATGGCGATGTCGGTATAGTTGAGCTTGTCTGGATCCTTCTCCACCCGGCGGTAGATCATGCCGAAGCGTAGATATAACCGGGCCCAGGCCATGAGCTTGAGCGCTGTCTCGCCCCAATAGCGCGGATAAAAGACAAGGGGATTCTCCAGCCCCAATTCGGGCCGGCGCGCATGGCGGAACTTGAGGCGCACGCCCCCGCCCTCCAGCGGATGCACGCCCTCGATCTTCACCGAACCGACAAACCAGGTGACCAGGAACAGGATGTTGGACGCCGCGATGCCGCTGGCTATCGCCCGCCGCATGATCGTCCCGACATGCTCGGGCGTGTAATAGCGGTCCCAGGCATGGGCATAGATGCCCTCCCACTGCTCCCGGCTCATGATGGGATGGGCCGTGGTCATGTGGTTGAGATCGTATTTGTTGAGGTCGGCGTCCATCGCCACCCCGGCACGATGCAGCTTCTGGTGATCCTCCGAGCCGGGCAGCGGCGTCAGGAAGAAGAACTCGAGAATATCGACCGGCAGTTCGCGCTTGATCACGTCGATGTCGTGCATGATCCGCTCCGGCGTGTCGCCAGGAAAGCCGAGGATATAGCCGGCATAGGTGATGACATGATGCGCCTTCCAGGCCAGCAGCATGGTGCGGTATTCCGTGATCTTGTTCTGCTTCTTCTTGGCGCCCATCAGATTGGCTGGATTGACATTCTCCAGCCCGATGAACACGCGCTTCACCCCAGCGCGCGCGCACTTCTCCACGAAATTCGGAATCTTGTGGCAGAGCGTGTCGACCTGGATGATGAAGTTGAAATGGAGCTTTTCCACCTCCCGCATATGGATCAGCCGATCCATGATCGGCTCCCAATCCTTGTTGCGGGCGAAATTGTCGTCGGTGATGAAGAAGCGATAGACACCCTGCGCCAGATTGGCCCGCACGATCTTTTCGATATCATCAGGCGACCGTCGGCGGGATTTGCGCCCCTGCACATTGATGATGGTGCAGAACGAACACTGATAGGGACACCCCCTGCCCGCGTCGAAACTGGTCAGATTATAGGCCGTCTTGCCCACATGCCCCGCCGGCATGAAGGGCACCGGGGAATCCTCGATACCCGGCAGGTCGTTCATGAAATTGTAGAGCGGCTTGAGCGCGCCGGCATTGGCGTCGCGCAGCACCTCTTCCAGCCGCCCCTCGGCCTCTCCGGCAAAGAGCGAAATGCCCAGCGCCTGCGCCTCCTTGAAGCGGGCATCCTCCCCGTTGAGCATGGAGATGACGCCCGAGACATGAAAGCCGCCGATCCCCACCTGGATGCCGCGGGCGCGCAACGGCCGGGCAATGTCGAGGGCGCGCGGAAACTGGTTGGACTGCACCCCGATCAGCATCACCATGCCGACATCTGCCGCCTCGACGTCCTGGGCAATGCGATCGACATGCACCTCGGTATTGGTTTCGTCCATGGCGTGGACGACGACCTCGGTATCAGGCCCCAGCACCTGCCGGTCGATGCAGTCCTGCGTCAGCCCATAAACGGCCGCCAGCGAATTGGAAGGGATAGGAGACTTCCACCACTGGATCACATAACCGTCGTCGTCATAGTGGGAAGGCTTGATCAGGTAGAGACAGAATCTGCGCGTAGTCGCCGCCATAGATCACCTGCAGTTCGAGGAGCCTGGACAAGAAGACGCTGTGGGAAGACTAGCCTCGTTACCTGAAGAATGAAAGACGGTGGCATTTGGCGGAGCGGATGCAAAAAAACGGGGGCCCCGAAGGACCCCCGCCGCAACGTTCAAGGGAGAACGTAACTGGTTAGTTCTTGGCCTTGTCGACCAGCGCGCCGGCCTTGATCCAGGGCATCATGTCGCGCAGCTTGCTGCCGACCGCCTCGATCTGATGCTCGTCGGCGAGGCGACGGGTTGCCTTGAAGCGCGAGCCGCCGGCCTTGATTTCCTGCATCCACTCAGCGGTGAACTTGCCCGACTGGATGTCATGTAGCACGCGCTTCATCTCGGCCTTGGTTTCCGAGGTGATGATGCGCGGGCCGGTGACATATTCGCCCCACTCGGCAGTGTTGGAGATCGAGTAGTTCATGTTGGCGATGCCGCCCTGATAGATCAGGTCGACGATCAGCTTCACTTCGTGAAGGCACTCGAAATAGGCCATTTCCGGAGCATAGCCAGCTTCCACCAGCGTCTCGAAGCCGGCGCGGATCAGCTCCACAAGGCCACCGCAGAGCACAGCCTGCTCGCCGAACAGGTCGGTCTCGCATTCTTCACGGAAATTGGTCTCGATGACGCCCGAACGGCCGCCGCCAACGCCCGACGCATAGGCCAGCGCGATGTCATGGGCATTGCCCGAAGCATCCTGATGCACAGCGATCAGGCACGGCACGCCGCCACCCTTCTGGTACTCGCCACGCACGGTGTGGCCCGGGCCCTTGGGCGCGATCATGATCACGTCGACGGTCGACTTGGGCTCGATCAGGTTGAAGTGCACGTTGAGGCCATGCGCGAAGGCCAGCGCGGCGCCGTCACGGATGTTCGGCTCGATATGCTGTTTGTAGATGTCGGCCTGCAGCTCGTCGGGGGTCAGCATCATGATAACGTCGGCCCACTTGGAAGCGTCGGCAACCGACATCACCTTGAGGCCTTCGCCCTCGGCCTTCTGGGCCGACGGAGAGCCGGGACGCAGGGCGACGACGACATCGGTGACGCCCGAGTCGCGCAGGTTCAGCACATGGGCATGGCCCTGGCTACCATAGCCGACGATCGCGACCTTCCTGGATTTGATGATGTTGAGATCAGCATCACGATCATAATAAACGCGCATGGGTTTCTCCCTGGAAATGCAGTGTTATGGATTGTTGGCTTTCGCCCCGTAGAGGGCGAAGAACTGGTCGGTCGCGGCCTTTACGTCGGCTTCGATATTGGCCTCGACATTGGTCTGGGTGAGCGATTTGTCGCCCAGCAGCAGACGAATCTGTACGTCGCGCACGACGAGGCCGAAAAAGGTACGGTAGGCATCCTCGCTCGACGTGAAGCGCAGCAGGCGGGCGTCGCGCCCGGCCTCGAGAATGGGCTTGAGACGCCGGCGGATGGCCAACGGCCCGTTCTCGAGCACGATAATGCCCAGGCTGTCTTTTTCCTGCGCCGCGTGGGTCACGGCGGTGCGGTTGAGCGTGACCGAGACTTCACCGGTGATGACGGTCAGCAAGTCGCGGGCGAATTGTTCGATGCTGAGGCGCAGCGCCTTGGCGCTGAGATGGGAGCGGTCGACCACCGGCATGCGCACCTTGGCCGCCTGCCATTGCACCGTGGCAGTCAGCAGGCCATCGCGGTCGCCGAACCACTTGTAGAGCGTTTCCTTGCTGCACGAGGCGCGGCGCGCCACGGCGGTCATGGTCAGGCCGTCGCCGTTTTCGACGAGCAGGTCCAGCGCCGCCGTCAGCACAGCCTGCTGGCGCGGAGTGAACGTCTCTTCGTTGACCTTGATGGTCAGTGGCACGGCATTGCCCCGGGATCGCAGCCGAACGGTTTCGGCCAATTTCGTCCGCAGGCGTACCGTACGGTACGGTTCGATGCAAGCGCTATTTGCACTAGCTATGGGAATTGCGGCGACGACGGCGGCAGCGGTGACGATGATGGCGGCGGCGAGAAAACCCGTCAGCGACGGGCAAGCCCGCCGCTGAACCGTGGCATGAGGCGGTCGGTCTAGACGAAGGCCGCTTCGCCGCCGACGCCGGACTTGACGCCGGTGATCAGCGAGACGATTTCGTTGCCGTCGGTCTTATCGCGGTCCACCGCGCCAACGATGCGGCCGCGGCGCCAGATCCAGACCTTGTCGACCAGATCGAGCACCTGGCGCAGATTGTGGCTGACCAGGATCAGCGGAATGCCCCGCTGCTTGAGGCCGCGGATGATGTTTTCAACCTGCGCGGTTTCCTGCACGCCGAGCGCTGCCGTGGGCTCGTCCATGATGATGAGCTTGCTGGCAAAGGTGGCGGCGCGGCTGATGGCGACGCATTGGCGCTGCCCGCCGGACATGTTGCGGATCTTGTTCTTGACGTCGGGAATCTTGACGCCGGTGGTCTGGAGGGCATCGACAGCCTTTTTGGTCATCGAGCGCTCGTTGAGAATGCTGAACGGCCCCAGATTGAAATAGGTCTCCTCGCGTCCGAGGAACAGGTTGGACGGTACGTCGAGATCGTCGGCCAGCGCCAGGTTCTGGAACACGGTCTCGATGCCGTGGTCGCGGGCCTCGATGGGGTTCTTGAACGAGACTTCCTCGCCGTCGAAGAACATCTTGCCCGAGGTCGGTTGTTCGACGCCGGTGATCTGGCGCACGAAGGTGGACTTGCCGGCCCCGTTGTCGCCCACGATGGCGACGTGCTCGCCATCGTGGAGCACGAAGTCGGCGGCCTCCAGCGCGTGCACGCCGCCATAATGCTTGGTCAGGGCTTCGGTGCGCAGGATGATTTTGCGATCGTCAGCGGACATGTTGATTTCCTCCCCTGATCCGGTCAGGCCCGGCCGCGCATGCGCTGGCGATAGACGTCCAGAACGACGGCGATGACGATGATCGCGCCCTTGATCATCTCCTGGTAGTAGGCGTCGAGCCTCAGGAAGGTGAAGCCGGAGATGATGACCCCGAAGATCAGCATGCCCAGCGTGGTCCCGATGATCGAGCCACGGCCACCGGACAACGAGGTGCCGCCGATAACGGCCATGGCGATGGCATCGAGTTCATACATGACGCCGGCGCCGGCCTGGGCGGTGAGGCCGCGGGCCGCCAGCACAATGCCGGCCAGTGCGGCGAGACCGCCGGCAATGGCATAGACCAGCATCAGGTGATGCTCGACATTGATGCCCGAGACCCGTGCGGCCTGCTCGTTGGAGCCGATGGCATAGGTGCGCCGGCCATAGACGGTGAAGCGCAGGATTAGCGTGAACAGCGCCGCGACGACGATGAAGATGAGCACCGGGTTCATCCCTGCCCCGATGGACGCAAAGCCCTCGGTGGGGAACGAGATCGGCTGACCCTTGGTGTACCATTTGGAGAAGCCGCGGGCGGTTACCATCATGCCGAGCGTGGCAATGAAGGGCGGTATCCTGGTGTAGGCGATGAGGGCGCCGTTCACGAGGCCGGCGGCGAGGCCACAGATGAGGCCCACCACAACCGGCACGATGACCGGCAGGTCGGTGAGCATGGGGAAGACGGCGCGTTCATAGGTGGAAACCTGCGCAAAGCTCATGGCGATCATGGCGGTTGCGCCAACCAGCGAGCCCGATGACAGGTCGATGCCGCCGGTGATGATGACCTGGGTCACGCCCACGGCGATAATGCCGACGATCGACACCTGCAGCACCATGATCGACAGGCGCTGGAAATTGAACAGGAAGCTCTGGCCCTGGAAAATCCAGCCGAGCACTTCAAACACGAGGGCGATCAGGATCAGCCCGACGAACACGTTGAACTCTGCCGGGCGCTGCCGCCTGGACTTTTCAGGCGTGCCGGACGCACTGGTTGCGGTTGCCACTTCTGCCATGATCTCCCCCTCGGATTCTCGATCCATTGCTGCAAGGTCGGCCTGGCCATGGCGACACAGGCTCGGGCTAATATTGTACGCCCGGATTTCGTACCGCGTGACCAAATTCGGCGCGGGCGGGCAGGTTCGAATGGGTGGCGGCAGATTGCCGCCACCCGGGTTGTCGAGTGCAGCGCGACCGCTTAGTTGGCCGACATGTAGTCGCCGATGTTTTCCGGCGTGACGAGCTCGAACGGCACCCAGACTTCGCGCTCCACGGCTTCGCCGCGAGCAAGAGCCAGCGCCGCATCCAGCGAGCCGGAGCCCTGCGCAGACGCGTTCTGGAACACGGTGACGTCGAGATCGCCGGCCTGCATCGCAGCCAGCGCATCCTGGGTAGCATCAACGCCGCCAACCACCACGCTGGCCATGTCGACGCCGGCAGCCTTCATCGCCTGGATGGCGCCGATGGCGCTTTCGTCATTGTTGGCAATGACCGCGTCAAACTGCACGCCGGCCGACAGCCAGTTGGTCATCAGGTCGGCGGCCTGGGTGCGCTGCCAGTTGGAGGTCTGCTCGTCGACGATCTTCATGAACGAGCATTCCGGCGTAGCGATCACATCATGGATGTCCTGGGTGCGCTGGCGAGCAGCCTGGTTGGAAAGTTCGCCCATGATCACCAGGATGTTAGCTTCGGTCTTGCCGGCTTCGGTCAGCAGGCGGCAGACTTCCTGGGTTTCGAGGGTACCCGAGTCCACTTCGTTGGATGCCACGAAGGCCTGATTGTCCGGCAGGTTTTCGAGGTTGACCGGTTGGCGATTGACATAGACCAGCGGGACGCCGGCCTGCTCGGCGAGAGCCGACATGGCTTCGGTGGCGTCGGTATCGACCGGGTTGACGACGATGGCGTCAACGCCCGAAGCGATGAAGTTCTGGATCTGGTTGAGCTGCTTGCCCACATCGTTCTGTGCGTCTTCGATCTGGATTTCGACGCCTTCAAGCGTACCGGCATATTCCTCGATGCCGTTGCGCAGCACGGTCAGGAAGTTGTCGTCGAACAAGGCCATGGAGACGCCAACGGTCTCTGCCATGGCACCAGACGTCAACATCGTGGTCGCCAGGGCGGCCAATGCGATCTTCTTCATTTGCTTTCTCCTCCACAGAGCGGGCGTCCGGATGCGCCCAGTTGTCCGGAAATTTCCCTTTTGCGGGAATTCTTATGTTCGTCAGGCGGCCTGGGCCTTGAGACCCTCGCTGATGAAATTCATGGATTGCCGTACCGCAAACGCCGGATCGGCAAGGTGGCGCAGTTCTTCGGCGAACGGCTCGAACGACAGCGGACCGCCGTAGCCGGCGGCGCGCAGGGCGGCGATCTGACCGATATTGTCGAGCCGGTCCTTGGGTCCGACCAGCACACGATGGCTATCCCGCATGTCGCGGACGGCAACCGCCGGATCATCCACACCCGAGATGTGGATGAGACCGGTCAGTTCCGGGAACAGGTCAGGTTCGCCGGCGAGGTGATGGTGAAAGGTGTCATGGGTCAGACGGAAGACATCGCGGCCATGGGCGTTGTCGATCGCCTGCACGGCCTCGCGTTTCGAGCGAAGCGTGCATGTCTCGAAACCGAGACACTCGACCAACCCGACAATCCCCCGATCGCGCAGAATGGGGGCCAGATGGGTGAGCGAAACGCTGGCATTCTCGATGCGCGTGCCGCCGTCCATCGACTGTCCGCTATTGTCCGCGACCAGCACCAGGGCCCTGGCCCCGCAAGCGGCGGCATAGTCAGCCAATGCTTCCGCTTCGTGCGAGCGGCTGTCAGACCATTGATTGAACTGCTGTAAGGCATTGATGGAAATGATGGTTACACCATGTTCCGACGCAAGCTGCCTGACTGTGGCGGCGGAGGTGCCATCGAGGATGGCGTTGTCGGCAATGTCGTTGCGAATTTCAACGCGTGAGGCCCCGAGGCGACGAGCCAGCGCGAAGAAATCGCCCAGCCCGAGCTGCGGTGCCGTCATGTGATTGATCGCGAAGTCCAGCGACAAGACCAAAACTCCCCTGCGGCGCCGGATTTGTATGGAACAGTCCGGTCATTCGTTGAACCAAATGAAACACTAGTTCTGCATATTGTCAACGTAGAATATTCATTCCAAAACGACCCAGGCACCGCGTCGATGGGACTCGTACATCGCGTGTACGACCTTCTCGATGACGAGCCCGGTACTGAAATCGATCACGCGGGCGCTCTCCCCGCCGATGGCCTTCAGCAGCTCATGGCATTCGATGATCTTGAGATCGTTGAACCCCAGCCCATGGCCCGGCGCCGGAATGAACCGGTCATAGGGCGCGTGCTGCGGGGCGGCCAGAATGGTGCGGAAACCCTGCTCCGTGGGGCGGTCGCTGGCGACATAGAGCTGCAATTCATTCATGCGCTCCTGATCGTAGACCACGGTGCCCTTGCTGCCGAAAATCTGCAGCGCAATCCGCCCCTTCCGACCCCAGGCCGACCGATTGAGCGCCATGACGCCACTGATGCCAGCGCCCATCTCGAACAATACGCTGGCGGTATCGAAGGTCTCGACCGCCCGCCGCGTACCCTCTTTGGTCGGCCGGTCAGCATATGGCTTGGAGAGGTGCGCGAACACCTTGGTCACCGGGCCGAGCAGTACCTGCAGCAGGCTCAGCGGATGCACGCCGAAGTCGTCCAGCGCGCCATAGCCCGAACTCGCCTCGCTCTTCCAGTAGAGCAGGGCCTCCGGATCCGCCATGAAGTCCTCGTCCATTTCGAGACGCACATGGTTGACCGTCCCGATCGTGCCGTCGGCCAGAATCGCGCCGATCTGCCGGATCAGGGGATTCTGGATGTAGTTGTAGCCCAGCACCGCGACCTTGCCGGATGCACTGGCCGCCGCCGCCATGCGCTCGGCATCGGCCAGCGCCACCGCCATGGGCTTTTCGCACCACACATGTTTGCCGGCCTCGAGCGCCGCCATGGCCATTTCGGCATGGAAGGCGTTGGGCGTGGTCACCGACACCACATCCACGTCCGGGTCGGCGATCAGTTCCCGCCAGTCCCCGGTCGCCTTGCCAAAGCCGAACTCGTCGGCCTTCTGGCGAGCGATATCCCGGTTCACCTCGGCAAGGTGGACCAGCCTTGGCCGGGGGCCATCGCCAAATACGGCCTTCACCCCGTTCCAGGCCAGCGCGTGGCACTTTCCCATATAGCCGGTGCCGATAAGTCCTACGCCGATCGATGACTTCATTCATTCCTCCACTCTTGCTGCATATTGCGTTCGGAGCATATTTTCCGACAACTCTTTGCCTGCTGCCAGGGCTGGCGAAATTCGTGGTCCGCGCGACTCGTGAGGCACATGTCCGCCCTACAATTTCACAATTGGAACGAACATTCCATATTGACGAATAGTCGGAACCCATGTTTCATAATGAACAACCAGCACGCTGGCAGCATGCTTGCGATTTGCCCGCACGTTGCGGGCAGTTCGCAGGCGACTTGCCTGTGTATCTGGATGATTTCGTATCGGCCCAAGGCCGCATGGGAGGATCGCTGTGACGAATGCGCACCCCGATGACGGGACGAAGGTCCTCGACGTCATCACCATCGGCCGCGCCTCCGTCGATCTCTACGGCCAGCAGATCGGCACGCGGCTGGAAGACATCGGCAGCTTTGCCAAATCGGTTGGGGGCTGCCCCACCAATATTGCCGTGGGCACCGCCCGGCTCGGGCTGAAATCGGCGCTGATCACCCGCGTCGGCAACGAACAGATGGGCCGCTTCATCCGCGAGCAGCTCGACCGCGAAGGCGTCGAAACGCGCGGCATCGCTACCGATCCGGACCGCCTTACGGCGCTCGTCCTGCTCTCGGTCGAGGCCGAAGGCGTCTCCCCGATGATCTTCTACCGCACCGATTGCGCCGACATGGCGCTCGACGAGAGCAATATCGATGAGGCCCTGATCGCTTCGGCCCGCGCCATCGTCGTCACCGGCACGCATTTCTCGCGCCCCAACAGTGAAGCAGCGCAGAAAAAGGCCATCCGTCTCGCCAAGGCCAATGGCGCCCGCGTCGCCTTCGACATCGATTATCGCCCCAATCTGTGGGGTCTTGCCGGCCATGATGCCGGCTTCTCGCGTTATGTGGCGTCCGACATCGTTTCGCAGAAATACCAGTCGGTGCTGCCCGACTGCGATCTCATCGTCGGCACCGAAGAGGAAGTGCTCATTGCTTCCGGGCAAGCCGACCTGCTCTCCGCGCTCAGGACGATCCGCTCCCTGTCCTCCGGCACGATCGTCCTGAAGCGCGGCCCCATGGGATGCATCGTCTATGACGGCCCGATTCCTGACGATCTGGAACACGGCATTGTCGGCAAGGGCTTTCCCATCGAGGTCTACAACGTACTGGGGGCCGGAGACGCCTTCATGAGCGGCTGGCTACGCGGCTGGCTCAAGGGTGAGCCGCACGCCACCAGCGCCACCTGGGCCAATGCCTGCGGCGCCTTCGCCGTCTCCCGCCTGCTCTGCGCCCCGGAATATCCGAGCTGGATCGAGCTCAACCATTTCCTCGATCACGGCAGCTCTGAGCGCGCCCTGCGCAAGGACCCTGAACTCAATCATCTGCATTGGGCCACAAATCGCCGCCGCGATATCCCGAGCCTGATGGCGCTGGCCATCGATCATCGCAGCCAGCTCGAAGACCTGGCCAATGGCGATGCGAAGCTGCTGGCGCGCATTCCGGCGTTCAAGGCATTGGCGGTGAAGGCCGCGACACGCGTCGCCAATGGGCGCCCCGGCTTCGGCATGCTGATTGACGACAAATATGGCCGTGACGCCCTGTTTGCCGCCGGCGCCGAAAAGGACTTCTGGATCGGCAAGCCGATCGAACTGCCGAGCTCCCGGCCGCTGCAATTCGAGTTTAGCCAGGACCTCGGCTCACGCCTGATCGATTGGCCGGTGGATCATTGCATCAAGGTGCTGTGCTTCTATCACCCCGACGATCCGGCCGAGCTCAAGCGCGTGCAGATCGAAAAGCTCCGCGCCGCCTATGAGGCCGCCCGCAAGGTTGGCCGCGACATCCTGATCGAGATCATCGCCGGCAAGCATGGCGCGCTCGGCGACGACACGATCGCGCAGGCCCTGCGCGAGGTCTATGACGAGGGGATCAAGCCGGACTGGTGGAAGCTCGAACCGCAGGCCAACCGTGCCGCCTGGGCCGCCATCGACCAGGTGATCGAGGCGCGTGATCCCCATTGTCGTGGTGTCGTTTTGCTGGGCCTCGAAGCCTCGCACGAGGTGCTGGAGGCGGGATTCACCGCGGCGCGGTCATCCCGCACCGTCAAGGGCTTTGCCGTCGGCCGCACCATCTTTGCGGAGTCGGCAAAGAGCTGGCTCGCGGGTACAATCAGCGACGAGGATGCCGTGTCCGACATGGCGCGCAAGTTCGGTGCGCTGGTGGAGGTCTGGGAGCGGCTGGGGGAAAGCAAGGCGGCTTGATGCGGTTGCACCATCGCGCCGCATCCACCGCGCGGTACCTCCCCCTTGGCGGGGGAGGCTAGGAGGGGGTGTTGAGAGCCCGGATATCCGGGCCAAACGCCCCCCACCCTTGATCCCTCCCCGCAAGGGGGAGGGTGTCGACTGAGAAATCGTAGAAGCGAGACCGAGAACAAGCCATGAGCCAGCACACTATCCGACTAACGATGGCCCAGGCCGTGGCCCGGTTCCTCACCATGCAGAAGACCGTGATCCATGGCGAGACGGTGCCGATCTTCGGCGGCGTTTTTGCCATTTTCGGGCATGGCAATGTGGCCGGGGTCGGCGAAGCCCTCTATGGCATCAAGGATACGCTGCCCACCTTTCGGGCGCAGAACGAGCAGGGCATGGCCCATGCCGCCATCGCCTATGCCAAGGCCAGCTTCCGCCGCCGCTTCATGGCCTGCACGACCTCGATCGGGCCTGGCGCCCTCAATATGGTCACGGCCGCAGCGCTCGCCCATGTGAACCGCCTGCCCGTGCTGCTGCTGCCGGGTGATGTCTTCGCCAATCGCCTGCCCGACCCGGTGCTGCAGCAGGCCGAGGATTTCGGCGACGGCACCGTCACCGTCAATGACTGCTTCAAGCCGGTCAGCCGCTATTTCGACCGCATCACCCGCCCCGAGCAGATCATCCCCGCCCTGCGCCGCGCCATGCAGGTGCTGACCGATCCGGCCGAGTGCGGTCCGGTGACCCTCAGCCTCTGCCAGGACGTGCAGGCCGAGGCCTATGACTATCCCGCGAGCTTCTTCGAGGAGAAGGTCTGGAACATTCGTCGCGTCATGCCGGACGCCGACGAGTTCACAGCTGCGGCGACCGCACTGCTGCAGGCCAAGAAGCCGGTGATCATTGCCGGTGGCGGTGTGCTCTATTCAGAAGCCAGCCAGGCGCTACGCACCTTTGCCGAGCGCTATGGCGTGCCGGTGCTGGAAACCCAGGCCGGCAAATCCAGCCTGCCGCATGACCATCCGCTCAATATGGGCTCGGTCGGTGTCACCGGCACCTCGGCGTCCAACTCTCTTGCAGAGGAGGCCGATGTCGTCCTTGCCATTGGCTCCCGCCTGCAGGATTTCACCACCGGCTCCTGGGCGCTGTTCAAGAATGACGATCTCAAGATCATCGGCCTCAACACCCAGCCCTTCGATGCCCACAAGCACCGTGCCCTGCCCCTCGTGGCGGACGCCAAGGCTGGTCTCGATGCCCTCAACCAGGCGCTGACCGGCTGGCAGGTCGACTCCGAATGGACCGACAAGGCCAAGGCCGGCAAGGACGAATGGCTGATCGCCGCCGACAAGGCCACCGCCTCCACCAATGTAGAGCTACCCTCGGACGCGCAGGTCATTGGCGCGGTGCAGCGGGCCCGCGAGAATGCCACTCTGGTCTGCGCCGCGGGCGGGTTGCCGGGCGAACTGCACAAGCTGTGGAAGGCCACCGGGCCCGGCAGCTACCACATGGAGTATGGCTTCTCGACCATGGGTTACGAGATCGCCGGCGGCCTTGGCGTCAAGCTGGCGCGCCCGAACGACGACGTCGTCGTCATGGTCGGCGACGGCAGCTACATGATGATGAATTCGGAGATCGTCAGCGCCATCATGCTGGGCGCCAAGCTCACCATCGTGCTGCTCGACAATGCCGGCTATGGCTGCATCAACCGGTTGCAGATGGCCACCGGCGGCGCGAACTTCAACAACCTGTTGAAGGACACCCACCATGTCACTCTGCCCGGAATCGATTTTGCTGCCCATGCGGCCTCGATGGGCGCAGTCTCGCGCAAGGTCAGCTCGATTGCCGAGCTGGAAACGGCCTTGCAGGACACCGAAAGCGTCGAGCGGACCACGGTCATCGTCATCGACACCGATCCGCTGATCACCACCGATGCGGGTGGCCATTGGTGGGATGTGGCGGTGCCGGAAGTCAGCGATCGGCCGCAGGTGAACGCGGCGCGGGAAGCCTACGTGAAGGCGCTGAAGGCGCAGCGGGCGGGGTAGAAGCCTAGATCGGAGTACCCCCACCTAGCCTCCCCCTGATAGGGGGAGGGACCGCGCGGTGGATGTGGCAAGATTTACGAAAGCCCCAATCTGTCCCTCCCCCTATCAGGGGGAGGTTAGGTGGGGGTACGAGCGCGAACGCGCAGGAGAAAAGATGAAAGCCAAACTCGGCATGTCGCCCATCGCGTGGTGGAACGACGATCTGGTGGAACTGAGCGACGACGTATCGCTGGAGGAATGCCTGCGCCAGTCGCGCTCGGCCGGCTTTACCGGCATGGAAAAGGGCCGTCGCTTCCCCGATGATCCGGCGGTGATGCTGCCCATCCTCAAGGCCGCCGACGTGACGCTGTGCGGCGGCTGGTTTTCCGGCACGCTGGTCGATGAGGACCTCGCCGCCAACCAGGCGCGCATCCAACCGATGATCGACCTGTTCAAGGCGGTCGACGCGCCCTGCATCGTCTATGGCGAAGTCGGCCGCTCCATCCAGGGCAAGCGCGATATCCCGCTGGCGCAGAAGCCCAGGCTCAGCAACGACGAGATGAAAGCCTATGCCCGCAAGGTCACCGCGTTCGGCGAATGGTGCGCCGATCAGGGCATGCCCCTCTCCTACCACCACCACATGGCGGCCGTGGTCGAGACCGAGCCCGAACTCGACGCCTTCATGCGCTATTCCGGCGAAGGCATTCCGCTGCTGCTCGACGCAGGGCACCTGGCCTTTGCCGGCGGCAATGTGCTGCGCGCCATCGATAACCATCACAGCAGGATCAACCACGTGCATGTGAAGGACGTCCGCATGGACGTCATCAACAAGCTGGACAGGACCAGGCAATCCTTCCTCGATGCGGTGGCGCTGGGCGCCTTCACCGTACCGGGCGACGGCTCGCTGGATTTCGGCGCCATCGTGCAGAAATTCGCCGATTACGGCTACGAGGGCTGGTTCGTGGTCGAGGCCGAGCAGGACCCAAAACCCAATCCACCGCTCAGGATGGCGCAGGTCGGTTACAAGGAACTGATGCGCGTGATGACGGCGGCCGGATACACGGTGGAGACACAGGGCTTTCCGAAAGGGTGAGACGACACGCCGTCTTGTGCTAGAGGGTGCGCCCAACGACCTAATGTTCCGAGGGACGGCCCATGGCACTCAAGCAGAATGATCTTAACTGGTTCCGGCCGCTCTGGCGACGCGTCGCCGTGGTGGTGTTCCTCACCGCCTGGCTGGCCTGGGAGCTGATCTGGACCAGGGATAGCTTCTGGGGCTTCCTGGTCGGCGCGGCCCTCGCCTACTCGCTGTACAATTTCTTCTACGCCTTCCCCAAGGAGGAGACCGACAATGAGCAAAACCAACCTCCGAGTCCGCCCGAAGGGAACGACGGGCCAGGTTCATGACGTCACCCCGGCTTCGGCCGGCTGGACCTATGTCGGCTTCGCACTGCACAAGCTGAGCGCCGGCGAAAAGGCCGGCGGCCAGGCGGGCGACAAGGAGCTTTGCCTGGTGCTGGTCAGCGGCAAGGCGCGGATTGCCGTCGATGGCGTGGATTTCGGCGAGATCGGCGAGCGCATGACGCCATTCGAGGGCGCGCCCTACGCCGTCTATGTGCCAATGGGCAGTTCGTGGTCGGCCGACGCGACAACGCCGCTCGATCTTGCTGTCTGCGCGGCCCCCGGTGGCGGCGACCACAAGGCGCATGTCATCGCCCCCGGACGCCACCCGCGCATCACCCGCGGCAAGGGCGCCAATGTGCGCCATGTCTACAATATCATGCCCGAGGATGACGGCGCGGCGCACTCCCTCCTCGTGGTGGAAGTCATCACCCCGCAGGGCAACACCTCATCCTATCCGCCGCACAAGCATGACCAGGACAACCTGCCGCATGAAAGCATGCTGGAAGAGACCTATTTCCATCGTCTCAACCCGCCGCAGGGCTTTGCCATGCAGCGCGTCTATACCGACGACCGCAGTTTGGACGAAGCGCTGGTGATCGAGGATGGCGACGTGACGCTGGTGCCCAAGGGCTATCACCCGGTGGCAACGACCGCGGGGTATGATCTCTACTATCTCAACGTCATGGCCGGGCCCAAGCGGGTGTGGAAATTCCACAATGCGGCCGAGCACGAGTGGCTGTTGCAGTAGTGCGCCCGCTCAGTCCCCAACAACCGCCGGCGCTGCAAACGCCGCCGCCAGGGCGTCGGACATGGGAAAGTGCAGATTGACCCCGTGCGGCGGGATCGGCATCGTGAACCACTTCTCGTAGATCGCCCCGATTTCGCCCTGGGTGAAGATCTCAAGCAGCGCCGCGTTCACCGCATCGGTGAATGGAGCGTCGTCGTGGCGCAACATGAGCCCATAGGGTTCGGGCGGCCCCAGCGCATCGCTGGAGAGCATGAACAGGCCCGGGTCCTCTGCATTGGCGGCCATGGCTGCCAGCAGGATACCATCCATGACGAAGGCGGAGACCCGCCCCGTCGCCATCAGATCAAAGCCCGTTTCATGGTCGGGTGTGGACATGACGGCTATGTTCAGGTTTCGTTCGCGGCTGACGGCGTTCAAGCTGCCGATCACCGTTGTTCCCGACGTCGACGTTACGGTGCGACCCTTGAGGTCGGCCAGGGCGCTTAGCCCTCCCGCCTTGAGCGCCACGAACTGAACCGCGGTCATGAAGTGGGGATAGCTGAAGGCGACGCTGTTGCGCCGCTCGGCATTGTTGGTGCTGGCAACGCATTCAATGTCGATATCGCCGTTCTTCAGCAAGGCCACGCGGTCGCTCGGCGTACGCCGGACATAGGCGATATCGAGTTCCGCCAGGCCCAGTTGCCGCTGCAGCAATTCGGCGACGCGCCCGCACAGGTCGATGGAATAGCCAATGATGCTGTTGTCAGCGTCCAGATAGGAAAACGGAGCGGAATCGGGGCTGTAGCCAATCCGTAGCGTACCGGTCTCGACAATGCGGTCCAGGGTCGAAACCGGCGCCTGGGCGCTGGCAGTGGCCAATGGGGCGAGCATCAGCAGCGCGCCCAGGCAGGCCTTGGGAATCCAACCTCGTGCCATCATTCCAGATACTCCACGGGTGTGCGGAACGCCGCCGCCAGGTCTGACGACAACGGCAGGTTGAGATTGGTGCCACGGGGTGGGATGGGCGAGGTAAACCACTTGGCGTAGATCGCATCGATATCACCGCTGGTATAGATGGATTCCAGCGTCTCGTTGACCAGCGTCTTGAATGCGGTATCGCCGTGCTTGAGCAACAGGCCATAGGGCTCCGGTCGGCTCAGCGTATCGGTGGACAGCACATAAATGGACGGGTCTGGCGTTTCCGCGACCATGGCAGCCAGCAGGATGCCATCCATCACGAAGGCCGAAGCGCGCCCGGTAACCACCAGATCGAAGGCATCCTCGTTGCTCTTGGTCGGCATGACGGCGATGTTGAGGTTCTGTGCCCGGTTGAGTGCATTAAGCTGGTCTATGTTGACAGTACCGGATGCCGAAGCGACCGAACGCCCCGCCAGGTCCGCCACGCTCTCGATATTGTCGGCACGCCGGGAAACGAAGTGGGTTGCGGTCATGAAGTGGGGATAGGAATAGTCCACCAGCTCGCGCCGTTCCGCATTGTTGGTGGTGGCGGCACATTCGAGATCGATCATGCCGTTCTTGACCAGGATGAACCGTGTCGCCGGGGTCGCGACCACATATTCGACGACGATATCATCGCGCCCCAGCTGCTCGCGAACGCGCTCGACGATCCGCATGCACAGGTCGATGGAAAACCCGACCACCGTGCCGTCCGACTTCTGAAACGAAAAGGGTGGTTCGGCCTCGCGATAGCCAATGACGATCACTCCGGCGTCCTCGATCTTGGCGAGCGTTCCGGTCAGGGCTTCGGGTGCGCCAATGGCGGGCCATGCCATTGCGATCAGGATCGACAGAGCCGGGATCATGCGTTTCATACCGTGCCTCCAGTGGTTGTCGTCCAATGCTGCAGACACACCCGTTGAGGATTTGCCGACACTTGCCGGCAATTTTGATCAACTTGATCCATAACCCCGCCCCTGCTTGTCGCCGTGTGCCTGGGCAGCGATCGGATTGCCCATGTCGATTTCGCTGAGCGGCAGCGGCCGAGCAAAATAGAAGCCCTGCACATTGGTGCAGCCGGCCGCCTTGAGAATGGTGAACTGTTCCGCCGTTTCGACGCCCTCAGCCGTCACGTCGATGTCCAGTCCACGCGCCAGGCCGGTGATCGCTGCGACAATGGCGCGGCAATTCTGCTGGCTCTGCAGGTTCGCGACGAAGCTGCGATCGACCTTGATCTTGCTGAAGGGCAGGCTCACCAGGTTACTCAGCGACGCGTAGCCGGTACCGAAGTCATCGAGCACGATGGCGATGCCCCTGGCCCGCAGGGCACCGAGCGTGGCGATGCTGTCGGCGCCGGCGAGCACGACGGTTTCGGTCACTTCCAGCTCCAGCCGTGTGGCAGGCAGGCCTGCCTCCTTGAGGGCGCGCTCAACCGCGCCGACAAGGCCCGCCTTCTGGATCTGCACTGGCGACAGGTTGACCGCCAGCGTGTACCGCTGCGGCCAGTTCGCCGCATCGCGGCAGGCGCAGCCGAGGATCCACTCGCCCAGGGGCACGATCATGCCAGTTTCCTCGGCCAGCGGAATAAACTGGTCCGGTGAGACCAGGCCCCGCTGCGGATGGCGCCAGCGAACCAGAGCCTCGAAGCCGCAGGTGGTCATCGTGGCGAGGTTGACGATGGGCTGGTAGTGCAGCTCAAATTCCTCCCGCTGAAGGGCCAGCCGCAGGTCAAGTTCCAGCGCATGCTGGTCCTGAACGTCCATGTCCATGCCGTCCTGGAAGAAGCTGAACACCCCGCGCCCGGTGGCCTTCGAACGATAGAGCGCCAGATCGGCCTTCTTGAGCAATTGGGCGGCCTCGGTGCCGTGCATTGGCGCGCAGGCAACGCCGATGCTGGTCCCAACCACCAGTTCAAGCCCATCCAGCACAGTCCCCGACGAGACGGTCTCCAGCAGGCGCGCTGCGAGCTTGCGGGCTTCCAGCAGCGAGTTGCGCGAGACCCGCTGGATAATGGCGAATTCGTCGCCACCGAGCCGCGCAACGACATCGCCAGGTCCGACCACTGCGACGAGACGATTGGCTGTGCTGACCAGAAGATTATCCCCGCTGGCATGGCCCAGCGTGTCGTTGATCGACTTGAACCGGTCCAGATCCAGCATGAGCACGTTGAAGCGCTGGTGCGCCGCCAGGCCGGCTACTGCGTCCTCCAGCGTTTTCATCAGCAGCGCCCGGTTTGGCAGGCCGGTCAGCGGGTCGTGATGGGCCATATGGGCCAATTCAACGGCCATGTCCCGAATATCGCGCAGGTGACCGCGCTCGACCACGGCGCCGCGCAAGGTCTCGATCGCGACGGCCAGATCGCCGATCTCATCGCTGCGGTTCTGGAAGGGCGTCGGGATGTCCGTCTGTTCATTGGCGATGCGTAGGGTCGCCCGGATCAGCGCCGGCACCGGCTTGAACAGGCGATTGGCGACTACCGTACCGGCGATGCTGGTCAGAACCAGCACCAGGACCAGCGCGATCAAAGAATTGCGCACCAGTTCATCTTGCGTTCGATTGAGCTCAGCTTCGCGGCCGATACTGGCGACCACGGCGCCCAGCACGGCGCCGTCTGGTTGCACGATGGGCAATAGGCCAACATAGTATCGTTCACCCTCGATCGTGGTGAAGCCGGTGGCGAAGCGGCCCGCTGTCCCGTCCGTGGCAAACAGGGGGGCGTCAGACGGCAGCATCACCGCTTCGGGTGCTGCGCCGGTCACCGTTGCCGCAATTTGCTCGAAAGCTCCAGTGGACGGGTCGTAGCGGAATATCCAGGCGTCATTCTTGGTCTGTGCAGCAATCAGCGCCAGGACATCGCCGGGATTGAAGCCGGTATAGAGCACCGATTCATCGTCGCCGATGGGCTTGTCGGTCATGATCCGGTTGACCTGGCCCGTACCGTCCACGTCCACCGCAATATAGGTGTAGATATTGCGCAGCGTGGCGCTGGCGATCTGGATATTCATCCGGGCCTGATTGCGCCACTGCTCCAGTGCCGCGGAGGTGAACATCTGCCAACCGATCAGCGCGCCCAGCGCATAGGCGAACACGACGCCAATCAGGAAGATCGATGTGGTCTTGCCGAGCAGGGAGTTTCGCCAGGCGCGCGCCGGCCGGCGAGGACCAAGCCGATCCGCCGCGTGACTATCGGCGGCACCGGTAGCAAGAGATTTGGCGCCTTGTAGTTGTGATGTATAAGTC
This sequence comes from Devosia sp., assembly GCF_036676215.1. Taxonomy (GTDB): domain Bacteria; phylum Pseudomonadota; class Alphaproteobacteria; order Rhizobiales; family Devosiaceae; genus Devosia. The sequence continues at coordinate 48,547 of NZ_JAKFDJ010000223.1, forward strand.
ATCCCAATATGTGCGTTTGTCTCCCGCCGCGAGTAGGAAGTCGCGGATAGCCAAGCTACCGGGCAATATCGGACGAAACACTTAAGATGGCGTCATCGACCGGGACGCAGCCGCAGGGGACTTTGCTGCGACGGAGGGCCCCTCGCCGAGGGTGTATCAGGCTGTTTCTTGGCTCGTGGGCCCAACCGGCCCTGCGGTCGGCGCCATCGTCGTGCCCCGACTTTTGAGGATGGCCTCTTGCACGACCTCGATCGGTTCGGGCCGCCCGAACAGGAAGCCCTGACCGATGTGACAACCCGTCTGCTCGAGCAGTTGCACCTGTTTGCGGCTTTCGATGCCCTCGACGATGACCTTGGCGCCCAGTTCCTTGGCCAGCACCAGAATGGCCTGGATGATGGCCAGGCCAAGCGGATCTTCATCCAGATTCTGCAGGAAGCTGCGGTCGATCTTGAGCTCGTCCCAGCGAAAGGTGCTGAGATAAGACAATGAGGAGAAGCCCGTCCCAAAGTCATCAAGAGCGATGGACACGCCCCGGGCGCGCAGTCCGCCCAGCACCTCAATGACGCGCTTGGGGTTCACCATCAGCACCGACTCGGTCACTTCCAGCTTCAGCCGGCGCGCGGGCAGGCCACTCGCCAGCAGCGCGTTCGCCACCGTCTCGACAATCTCGGCCTGCATGATCTGAATGACCGAGAGATTGACCGCCACCTGGATATCCGCGGGTAGCAGCATCGCGTCGCGGCACGCTTGGTCGATCATATGCTGGCCGATTTGGGTGATCTGGCCGGAGGCCTCGGCGATGGGGATGAATTCGGCGGGCGACACTGAGCCAAGCTCCGGGTGCTGCCAGCGCGCCAGCGCCTCGACCCCCACCACGCCATTGGTGTGCAGATCCACCTGCACTTGATAATTCGGCACGATCTCACCCCGCCCGATCGCGTCGCGCAACGCATTTTCGAGCCGCAGGCGGCGTTCGACGGCCTCGCGCAACTTGGAGTTGTAGAGGCCAACCGAGCCCTTGTTGTTTGACTTGGCTTCGTTCTGGGCCAGGTCGGCATCGGCCATCAGTGTCATCGCGTCCCACCGCTTGCGGTCCGCCAGGGCGAGCCCGGCCGTGGCTCCGATGGTCACCTTGCTGCCATCGATATCGTAGGGGCGCGTCACATCCGCGAGCACCTTTTCGGCAAAGGCCTGAGCCTCCCGGGCGTGCTGCGGGTGCGTCAGCGCAACAAATTCGTCGCCGCCCAATCGGGCGACCAGGCCGTCGGGCTTGTCTCGCACTGCTGCCTCCAGCCGCTGGGCGACCTGAACCAGCAGCTTGTCACCAAACACGTGACCCCATGTGTCGTTGACCAGCTTGAAGCCATCCAGATCGAAGGCAACAACCGCGAGCTGCTTGCCGGTCGAGCCGTCGGCTTCCTGGTAGGCCGCAAATGCGTTGCGGTTGGGCAGGCCGGTCAGCGGGTCGTGACGTGCCACATAGGCGAAATTGTCCGCGGCTTGGCGAGCGTCGGCATGGGCGCGCCGCAGCGAGCGGTTTTGCAGCAGCAGCAGGACCAGCAACAGGAGCCCGGCGCCTAACAGGGTCACCACCAGATAGTTCTGGACAGCCTGTCGCTCCGTCAATGTCGTCCGGATCTCGGCCGCCTTGCTTACGGCGGAAGTCGTCGCGTCCGCGCCGATCTGGTCGATTGCCGGCCCCACGGGACGCCATGCCTCGAGTACCGCGGACAGCGACTCTACCTGCGAGAGGTCGGAGAACTCTGTCTCGAATGACTCGACCAGCAGGCGCAGGCGGTCGAATGCCTCGCGGGTGGCCGGAGAGGAATCGAGGAAGTCCTTGTAGCCGCCGACATCCCAGGAATCGAGGCGCCCCAGCAGGATCTGGTAGTACAGCTCGGCACTCTGGGCGTCGGCCGGCTGCCGGAGCGCCGCATAGCGCGCAAGGTGGACCTCGAGTTGAGCGGCTTCGATCCGACCATGCGCGCCGATCCAGGAGACATCGAACCGCATAGAGCGGCCCACCGCATCCGCCGAGTCCTGCACAACCCGCGCGTGAAGAACCGCGGTAATGCCCAGAACCGCAACTATCACGAGCGCCAATTGCCGAAACCAAGCGAGTGGCAACATAGAAATAGCCAACTCCCCGAATTACTTGATGGTGATACGCCGAACCTGCCAAGCTGAGCGAGAATAGTAGATGTCGGCCCGCAGCTCATCAAAATCGTCGAACGGATAGATGATGAACATTGGCCCCTTGTCGCGGACGGACATGTACTCCCCGTCCTGCTTGAGTGCCAAGAGGACCGGGTACTGGGTGAAGTCGCTGACCGGGATGGAGGTACGATAGTCGTTGAGCGCCACCACGTCGGCCATTTCGCCCGTGGCGTTCACATGTTCGAGCAATGCGCTCATCGGCACCCCTTCGAACTGCGGCGTCCCCTCATGCCAGGGCGTGGTCGTGGTGATCGACGCTGCCCCTATCGCCTCGAGCTGCGTTCGCGTCAGCTCAACTGGCACTCCGCCACCGATGGCCCCATCGATGGTCAAGATGATTGGCTCCGACTGCGCCCAGGCCAAACCCGGTGCAACGGCCAGAACAAGTCCTAACGTCAAGGCGCGTATGGTTTTTTGCATCTTATCCTCCATATATTTCAATATATTAGAGCGGGACTGAGCTTCAGTAATTGATCTGAAGCATTAAGATTTCAGTTGGGCGTCGATCACAACTGCGCCATGGCGCACTCAGTTGCACCGCGCCTGGATATTTTGGACCGAATGTTGCTCCCGCCAGCCAAGGGCGACAGTCGCTGCGCGTTCATCCAGCGACCGGTTCTCGCGCGGCGCTCGGATGGCGTGGCATCGGGGTCCCTGGTTCGGATTCCGAGCCAGCCGATGCTACGCGCATCGCATCAAGGGATACTTACCCGGCTTGAAACAATCCTAATGATCCGCAGTCGTGCCCAGCAAAGTGGTTCGCGTCGTTATACCTCGACAAGATGGGTGGCAAAGAATGTCAGCGTCGCCTCGCGCATGCGCAGCGTTTCGCGATGGCCGATGCCGGGTTCGCTCACCAGCCGGAGCCGGTCTCGCACCCCGCCATAGGCCGGCTCCAGCTCGGCCCATGCACGGGCCACCGCGGAAGGCGGCGTGAGGCTGTCGGCCTCTCCAATGCATACCAGTTGCGGGCGTGGTGCGATGAGGGCGGCAATGCTGCCCCCGTCGGCCTCCTTGAGCAGGCCCGGCACCGTCAGATAGATGCCGTGCCCATCATGCGCGCCCAACACGATCATGGTGCGGAAATCGGCGAAACAGCAGAGATGGGCCACCGCCGCAATGCGCTCGTCCATCGCCGCCAGCCAATAGCTGAGCACACAGCCCATCGAGATGCCGAACGCGCCGATGCGTGCCGGGTCCACGTCATCGCGACTGCCGAGATAGGTCAAAGCCGCCGCATGATCGGACAGCATCTGCCCGAACAACGACTTGCCGTGCCACAGCAACGCTTTGGCCGCGGATCCCTCCGAGACCGTGGCGCGTTCGCCGAATACCGGCATGTCGATGCACAGGGTCACATAACCTGCTCGCGCGAAGACCGGCCCCAGCGGATCGAGCAGGTATTCGCGCCCGTCCAGCAATTCCCGCGCGCCAATGGCATAGCCGCCGCCATGAGAGTGGCCATAGAGGATGGCGGGCAGACGGCGCGCATTGTCGACAGGACGGGTGAGAATGCCGCGCACCTCGACATCGCCAAGTCGCAATACCAGATGTTCGACCACATGGCCGTCCACAGGCTCGACCCGGCGCGACACCGGCGCCACTGTGGGCTCGGCAAGGCCGATCAGTTCGCGCAATCGCTGGCGGGTCAGGGCCATGTACGACTCCTCAAGATCGTCAAACCCTAGTCTTCGTCGTCGTGGCAGAAAAGCCGCCCATGCCGGTCGCGGTGGAAAATTGTCGCGCATTATGTGGTGGGCGCAACACAGCGTTCAATCATCGGCACTTGCCGATAGAGCGCCAAGGATGCATCTATGCACCACTGTCCCCGCCGCATAACCATAAGAGATTGCATGTCCAAGCTGTTTTCCCCAGCCACCCTGCGCGGCCTGACCCTGCGCAACCGCACGGTCGTCGCGCCCATGTGCCAATATTCGGCGCGGGACGGCTTCGCCAATGACTGGCACTTCGTCCATCTCGGGCGCTTTGCCATCGGCGGCTTCGGACTGGTGGTCCTCGAGGCGACCGCCGTCGCCCCCGAGGGCCGCATCAGCTATGGCGATCTGGGCCTGTGGAAGGACGAGCAGACCGCGCCGCTGGCCCGCATCGTCGACTTCCTGCACAGCCAGGGCGCCGCCGCCGGCATCCAGCTGGCCCATGCCGGGCGCAAGGCGTCGACGCCCGTGCCGTGGCGCAAGGGCTTCGACGAGACCGAGGCGGAAAAGGCAGCGCTGCATTTTGAAAGCTGGACGCCAGTGGCGCCGAGCGCGCTGATCCACGCCGAGGGCAAGAACTTCACCACGCCCTCCGCACTGGACGAGGCCGGCATCCGCAACGTCATCGATTCTTTCGTTGCCGCCGCAATCCGCGCCAACCAGGCTGGCTTCGACACCATCGAAATTCACGCCGCCCACGGCTATCTGCTCGACCAGTTCCTCTCCCCGCTCGCCAACAAGCGCACCGACCGCTATGGCGGCAGCCGCGAGAACCGCATGCGGCTTGTGCTCGAAGTGACCGAAGCGGTGCGCGCCGTCTGGCCGGCCGACAAGCCCCTGCTGGTGCGCCTGTCGGTCAGCGACTGGCACCCCGACGGCTGGCAGGTGGAGGACAGCGTCGTGCTGGCCCGCGAGCTCAAGGCCCTCGGCGTCGATGCCATCGACGCTTCGAGCGGCGGCTTTGACGGTGCCATCATTCCGACCGCCGCCGACTATCAGGTGCCTTTTGCCAAGGCCATCCGCGCCGAGGCTGGCCTGCCCACTATTGCGGTGGGCCTGCTGGGCGACGAGCGCCGCGCCGAGCAGATCATTGCCGGCGGCGAGGCCGATTTCATTGCCCTTGCGCGCGGCGCGCTGGACGATCCGAACTGGCCACTGCATGCCCGTCACGAACTGGGCGACAATGACTACGACCTCTGGCCCAAGCAGACCAACCGCGTCCGTGAACGCGACCGGGCCCTGGCGCAGCGTGGCTATGCCGCGTCATGAAACGGTAACGCAACTTCCCCGAAACACCTTCGCGGCAACGCAAATTTGCCGCGATTGCTCCCTCACTCTTGCGCATCGCTAAAGAGTCACCAGATCAGCGGTGAACAGGGAGTCGTTTCATGGATACCAAGGCCGCAATCCTCGCCCTCATGAGCGTTTGGGGCGTTGGCGCCTGCGCCACCCTGCCCGCCACTGCACAGGAACTCGAGGACGCTGCCGTGGCCGGCGCCGAGAGTGAAAACCCACTGCTCAACAAGGTCTGGATCCGCGCCGATGCCGACGAGGCCCAGCCCGGCCCGATGCAGATCTTTCTTGGCGACGGCACGCTGGTCAGCGACAGTTGCTGGGAAACCTACCGGCTTTCGAAATGGCAGCAGGTCTCCGACAGCGCCATAAGCTGGGATGAGGACGGCATGACCATCAACGCCGATATCACCAGCGTCAGTGCCTCCGAGCTGGTGCTCAGCCTCAAGCTGGGCAGCGACGTCCAGGAACAGCGTTTCGTGACCGCCGAAGTGCCGTATGTCTGCCCGGACATGGTGAAGTAGCTTCGCTGCGACCCGAAGGGGCAAATCGCTCCAGTGGAGCGATTTGAGCTAGAAGGCCATGAGAGCTACGCTCGAATGGCGGTCAAAGCACGACCTGCGTACCGATCTCCACCACGCGGCCCGTTGGAATGTGGAAATACTCCGTGGCGTCGCTGGCATTCTTGGCGAGCCGGGTAAACAGCCGGTCCTGCCAGAAGCGCAGCGGGCTGCCCGGCTTGGGACCCGGCTTGAGCGACCGCCGCGACAGGAAGAACGAGGTCGACATGATGTCGAACTTCCACCCCAGCTTGCGGCCAAGCGCCAGCGCCTTGGGGATGTTGGGGCTTTCCATGTAGCCGAAGGTCACAACGACGCGGAAGAACAACTCATTGTAGGCATCGATCGTCACCTTCTCATCGTCCGGCACCCGCGGCGATGCCGAGGTGCGGACTGTGAGGATAACGTTCTGTTCGTGCAGCACCTTATAATGTTTGAGGCTGTGCAGCAGGGCGGTCGGCGCACCTTCGATGTCACTGGTGAGGAATACCGCCGTGCCCGGAACGATGGTCGGCTTCTTCTTCGAAAGATTGTCGACAAGGAACTGTAGCGGCACCTCGTCGCGACGGGTCTTTTCCGCCAGCCTGGCGCGGCCGCCTAGCCAGGTCGCCATGATCGTCACGAGAATGACAGCAACCACCGCCGGCACCCACCCACCCTGCAGAAACTTCGCCAGGTTCGCTACGAAGAAACCGAGATCGATCAGTCCGAGCGGGATCACGACAGCGAGCGCGGCAGGAAGCGCCCACCGCCAGATTTTGCGCATGACGATAAACAGCAAGATCGCAGTCACCAGCATTTCGCCGGTAACGGCGATGCCATAGGCAGCGGACAAGCTGCTCGAACTGCGAAACCCGATGACGAGCGCGATCACCGCCACAAAGAGCAGCGTGGTCACCTGCGGCATGTAGATCTGCCCGCTCTGGGTGTCAGAGGTGTGCAGGACGTGCAGTCTCGGAAGCAGATTGAGGTGCATGGCCTGACGGGCAAGCGAGTATGCGCCTGAGATCACCGCTTGGCTGGCAATCACGGTGGCCATCGTGGCCAGGATGATCATCGGAATCCGCGCCCAGTCCGCCTGCATCAAGAAGAACGGATTCTCGGCTGCCGCAGGATGCGCAACGACGAAAGCACCCTGGCCAAAGTAGTTGAGAAGCAGACAAGGGAAAACGATGATCAGCCAACCCAATATGATAGGCCGTCGACCGAAATGACCAAGATCGACATAGAGCGCTTCGGCGCCAGTCACCGCTAGAAATACGGCCCCCAATACGATCAGGGCGATACCGGTGTGGTCCAGGATGAACGTCGCGCCATAAAGCGGATTGACGGCAAACAGCACCTGAGGCGCTTCTGAGATGTGCACGAACCCTGAGACGCCCAGCGCCAGAAACCACACCGCCGTTACCGGACCAAAGACGGCCGCGACCTTGCCCGTGCCAAACCGCTGAACCACGAACAAGCCGCAGATGATCACAATCGTGACCGGAACAATCCATGGCGCCAAACGAGGTTCAACGACCTGCAAGCCTTCGACGGCAGACAAGACCGAGATCGCCGGCGTAATGATGGCATCACCAAAGAAGAGCGCGGCACCGATTAGGCCAAGCCACAGGATTGGCGTCTGGCCGGACGTAACAGCGCTGCGCGCAAGAGACATCAGCGAAAGCGTGCCGCCTTCACCGTTGTTGTCGGCCCTGAGCACGAAGACGACGTATTTTATCGTCACGATCAAGGTCAGCGCCCACAAGATCAGCGAAAGCAGACCCAACACCTCGTCGACACTCGGCAGCGTCGTTCCCCCGTGGCTCGTTGCGTGGAGCGCCTCACGAAACGCGTAGAGGGGACTGGTTCCAATGTCGCCAAACACAACCCCCAGTGCTCCCAGTACGAGCAAAGGCAAATTTTGTGTGATGTGATTGGCCTGTTCGGAAGCTACGACACCGGCATCGCTGCCGGAAGTGTTCGTATGCGTCATGAGCTTTTGGGCTCTCATTGGTTAAAGGCGGGCGCCGCTATACACCCGCCGATAGTCACACACAACACCTTGCGGCCACAATGGTTCAAACCAACAAGGGCCGCCCCTTGCGGAGCGACCCTCGCCGGTAAACGAAGATTTGGAGGTCCTCGTAGCGCTTATTCGGCGGCCTTGGCGAGCAGGGCGTCTTCGTCGCGGGCGGCCTTGGTGGCATTGCCCCACCAGATCAGCTGGTCGAGCATGTCCTTGGCCGAATTGCCGATCGAGCCTTCGATCTCGGAAATCGCCTTGGTGCCGCCGAAGCCGGGATGCACAGCCGCGAAATCGGCGCCGCCGATATGAACGGCCGAACGGGTCGAGGCCATCTGAAGCTCGACACCGATATTGCGCAGGTGCTCGACGGCGCGGGCGCCGCCCACAGTGCCGTAGCCGACGGCGCCAAACACCTTCTTGTTCCAGTTCACATAGGCCTGGTCGATGGCATTCTTGAGAGCGCCGGTGATCGAGCGGTTGTATTCGGCGGCAACGAAGATGTAGCCGTCAAATTCGCTGATCTTGTTCTGCCAGGCCACTGCCTTGGGGCTGGCCGACGGCACCCAGGCATTGGAGGCCATTTCGTCAAAGAACGGCAGGTCGAAGTCGCGCAGATCGAGAATCTCGGCCTGGATTTCGGGACGTTCATTAGCCTTTTCGAGGATCCACTTCGCCGGCAATTCACCAAAGCGGGTCGGGCGGGTGGACGAGATGATGACGGCAATCTTGAGTTTGGACATTTGAGCCCTCCTTGGTAACAAATCGTAACTGAGGCGATATAAGTGACCTCAATCCCGTCTCGCAAGGAGGCACCTTGCTGTGGTGCGGCGACAGCTACATGCCTAGGGCACATGTCTGTAAGTATAGGCTACACAAGGTATTTTGCCAAAATCGCACCTTCTGGATCAGCCCTCTGCCCCATCGGGCAAGCACTGGCGACGGACCGTTCGGAAATCGCGATCAATCCAGCCTTCGGGAACGCCGGTTAATGACGTGACGCGAATTCTTGCGTACCGGCAGGGAAGCTGCTGTTATTTGCTTGCATTGTTTCAGTCGGCGCCAGCAATTGGCAGCGCGGGATTTTCCGCCCAACTTAGAGAAACGAATGCGCATCCAGTCCATCGCCGCCCTGACGCTCGCCACCGCCGTTTTTGCTTTGACCAATAGTTCGGCCATGGCGCTTGACCGCAGGGTCCAGATCAATAATCAGACCTCGTTCGTCATCGTGGAATTCTACGCGTCCAACACCGGCACGACCAATTGGGAAGAGGACATCCTGGGCAGTGATGTCCTGGCTTCCGGTAGCAGCGTCGTCATCAACATCGATGACGGTTCGGGCTACTGCAAGTTCGACTTCCTGGCCGTCTTCGACGATGGCGACGAACTCGTCTTGGCCGACAACAATGTCTGCGAACTGGATGAATTCAACTTCACCGACTGATCGGCGAAGTCTGATGCCAATAGGGCGTCGGCATTGCCGGCGCCCTTCTTTTTGCCGTTCCTGCTGTTTTATTCCGCTGCGGCCGCAACTGGCATCCGTGCCGGCTTGATGGTCAGCCGCGTCAGCGCAAAGGCCACCACCGCGCAGGCCGCGATGCCGATGACCATTGGCCGCGCCGTGCCATCGAAGAAGCTGCCCACCACACCCATCACCACCGCCGCGGTCACCAGTTGCAGCGTGCCCATCAAGGCCGATGCGGTGCCGGCGATCTGGCCATGCTCTTCCAGAGCCAGGACCGCCGTTGTTGGAATGACCAGTCCGAGGAAGCCGTAGCCGATGAAGAGCAGCACAGCGAGCACCTCCAGCCGGTCGACGCCGAACAGCCAGACTACCAGCAGCGCCAGCATGGTGACGATGAAGCCGTTGACCGCCGTCCGCACCACAGCATTGAGGCCGAAGCGCCGCGTCAAGACGCCCGTCAGCTGCGATACACCGATGAACGACACGGCATTGATCGAGAACATGACGCTGTAGAGCGTGGGGTTGAGCCCGTAGTGATCGATCAGGACGAAGGACGAGTTGGCCAGATAGGCCATGAAGCTCGCCATGCCGAAGGCACCGATCATCGAAAGGCCCAGAAAGTTGCGGTCGCGCAGCAACACGCCGTAACCGCGCAGGGCCGAGCCGAGGCTGCTTTCGAGCCGCATTTCGGCCGGACGGGTCTCCTTGAGGAAGAAGAAGACCAGCAGCGCACCCAGCACGCCAATGCCGGAAACGACCCAGAAGATGGCGCGCCAGTCACCGAACTGCACGATAAGGCTGCCACCCAGCGGGGCCAGGATTGGGGAGACCGAGAAGACCAGCATGAGCAGGCTCTGCAATTGCGCCGCGTCCGCGCCGGTATAGCCGTCGCGCACGATGGCACGCGGCAGCGCCATGGCGGCACAGGCGCCGATGCCCTGCAGGAACCGCGCGGCGATCAGCCACTCGATAGAAGGCGCCATTGCCGAGCCGATACCGCCAGCCACGAACAGCGCCATGCCGAAATAGAGCGGCGGCTTGCGGCCGACCATGTCGCTGATCGGGCCGTAGAATAGCTGGCATACAGCAATGGCCGCCATGAAGGCCATCAGGCTGGCTTGCACGCCGGCCGTATCGGCGCCCAGATCGAGCCCGATCGCCGGCAGGGCCGGCAGATACATATCAATCGCGAATGGACCGATGGCCGACAGCAAGCCGAGCACCAGCGCAGCGCGCAGGATCTTGGAGTTCATTTTGCGAATACCTCTTCGACCCACGCCTCGGCGCTGGGTCGCAATGTTCAAAATCTAAATCAGAGCGGGCTTGGAGGAGCGAGCAGCCGACAATGCCATATTGGACACTAGTGTAAAATCAGTCAAGCGTGATCGTCCAAAAAAATGGACACAGTTGTATAATTTCTCAGACGATGTATCTTGTGACCAATGAGTGACATCGATCTGGCCCCAGCACGACCCGCTTTTGCCAAGGCGCCCACCAAGCGCATGGCCATTCTCGATGCGGCCAAGCGCGCCATCGTGCGCGATGGTTTCGCCGCCCTCAGCATTGACAGCATCGCCAATGAGGCAGGCGTCTCCCGGCAGACGGTCTACAACCAGCTCGGCGACCGCGATCAACTGCTCATGGCAGTCATCGAGGATGTCACCGCGCGCTCAAGCACTTCGCTCATGACCGTGCTGGCCACGTTCCCGGACAAGCCCGATGACATCCAGTCCGCGCTGGTCGACTTCGCTGTTCGCCTGATGGGTCGCTGCATGTGCGACATCGACGGTCGCGCCCTCGCCACCTTGCTCAAACGCGAGGCGCAGAACCACCCTGCCCTGTTTGCCGCCTGGACCGAATACGGACCGGGCAAGGACTGGCCGCTGATCGCGGGGCGCTTTGCCAAGCTCGCCCAGGACGGCTATCTCGACCTGCCCGATGCCAGCATAGCCGCCCGCCACTTCTTTGCGCTGACCAATGCCGACCTGCCGGACGACGGCACCTGCGCCAGACCCTCCGAGGAGGCCCTGCACAAGGCCGCCGTCACCGGAGTCTCGACCTTCCTGCGCGCCTTCGGATCGCGGCAGCGTTAGCCCCCGAGCACCGCCCGATACTGCCGCACCGCTTCGGCAAACCCCAGCAGCAGCGCGTCGGCGGTGATGCCATGGCCGATCGAGACTTCGTCGACATGTGGCACCGCAGACTGGAACGCCGGCAGATTGGCCAGCGTCAGGTCGTGCCCGGCATTGACGCCCAACCCCGCGGCATGCGCAGCCTGGGCGGTGTGGGCCAGTGCCGCCAGCGCGCGCACGGCGCGGTCCGGATCGGTGTAGCAGCCGCCATAGGGGCCGGTATAAAGCTCGATCCGGTCTGCCCCGGTCGCCTTGGCCGCCGCGACGCCATCCACTCCGGCATCGGGGTCGCAGAACAGCGAAATGCGCCGGTTGGGCGCCTTGAGGCGCTGCACCACCGAGGTCAGGAAATTACCCTTGCCGCGGAAATCCCAGCCATGGTCGGACGTCGCCTGCGCCGGATCGTCCGGCACCAGCGTCACCTGCGCCGGATTGACCGCCTCGATGAGCGTGAAGAAATCCTCGCTCGGATAGCCCTCGATATTGAACTCGGCCGCCGGATAGTCATCGCGCAGCAGTTCCGCCAGATCGAACACATCAGTCCGCCTGATATGCCGCTCGTCCGGCCGCGGATGCACGGTAACCCCGCTGGCGCCCGCATCGAGCACCACCCGTGCCAGCCCGACCACGCTCGGCCAGGGCAGATTGCGCCGGTTGCGCAACTGGGCGACGGCATTGAGATTGACGGAAAGCAGGGTCATGGCAGGGACTCGGCGGAGGTTGTCACTGCTCTATACCAGACTGGGCGAGCCGCCCAATCGAACCTTTTGATAGCAGCGATCAGCTTTGGCCGATCACATGCCCTGCGGGCCGCGCGAGATCGCCGCCAGCCCGGTACGCACCACCTCGACCAGCCCCAGCGGCTGCATCAGGGCGATGAAACTGTCGATCTTGGCCGGCTTGCCGGTGACTTCGAAGACGAAGCTCTCGACCGACGCATCGACGATCTGCGCGCGGAAGGCGTCAGCCAGCCGCAGCGTTTCGGCGCGATGATCGCCCGAGCCGGCAACCTTGATCAGCGCCAGCTCGCGCTCCAGTGAGGCACCCTCTGCCGTCAGGTCGTGCACCTTGTGCACCGGCACCAGGCGTTCGAGCTGCAGCTTGATCTGCACCAGCACCTTGGGCGTGGCGATCACGACAACGGTGATGCGACTAAGTCGCCGCCCGTGTTCGGTCTCGCTGACGGTCAGGCTTTCGATATTGTAGCCGCGCGCCGAGAACAGGCCGACCACGCGGGCGAGAATGCCCGGCTCGTTGTCGACCAGCACCGAGAGCGTATGCCGCTCGGTTTCCTGGGTATCCTTGGTGATGAAATAGGCCGAACCGGTCGGCTGCAGATGTGCGTTCATTGTGCTTTTCCTCCGCAGCGCTCTAGACGAGCTGCCGTCCCTTTTCGTCGATGATGTCGCCGATATTGGCCGTATCGGGCAGGATGATCTCGTTATGCGGCTTGCCCGAGGGGATCATGGGCAGGCAGTTCTCGTCCTTCTCGACCATGACGTCGAACAGCACCGGGCCGTCATAGTCGAGCATTTCGGCAATCGCGGCATCCAGCTCGGCCGGGTTCGAACAACGGATACCCTTGCCGCCATAGGCCTCCGCCAGCTTGACGAAGTCGGGCAGCGATTCCGAATAGGAATGCGCGTAGCGGCTGCCATGCAGCAGGTCCTGCCACTGCCGGACCATGCCCATGCGCTCATTGTTGAGGATGAAGATCTTGATCGGCAGGCGATATTGCACCGCCGTCGAGAGTTCCTGCATGGTCATCTGCACGCTGGCTTCGCCAGCAATGTCGATCACCAGCGCATCGGGATGCGCCACCTGCACGCCCACGGCGGCCGGCAGGCCATAACCCATCGTGCCCAGGCCCCCCGAAGTCATCCAGTGGTTCGGCTGGTCGAAGTGGAAATGCTGGGCGGCCCACATCTGATGCTGGCCAACCTCGGTGGTGATGAACACCTCCTTGGCCTGCTTCCTGGTCGCTTCATACAGCCGCTGGATGGCATATTGCGGCTTGATGACGGTGTCCGAGTTCTTGAAGCCGAGCGAATTGACCGCCCGCCAGGTCTCGATCTGCTTCCACCACGCGCCGATCGCCTCGGTGCGTGGCTGGTTGGTCCGGCTGCGCCAGACGCGGACCATCTCGGACAGCACGCGCGCGCAATCGCCGATGATCGGCACATCGACGCGCACCACCTTGTTGATCGAGCTGGGATCGATATCGACATGGATCTTGCGGCTATTGGGCGAGAAGGCGTCGATCCGGCCGGTGATGCGGTCATCGAAGCGCGCGCCGATATTGATCATGACGTCGCAGTCATGCATGGCGAGGTTCGCCTCGTAGGTGCCGTGCATGCCCAGCATGCCCATCCACTGCGGATTGGACGCCGGGAAGGCGCCCAGACCCATCAGGGTGGAGGTCACCGGGAAACCGGTGAGTTCGGCCAGCTCGCGCAGATGCTCGGAGGCCTCGGGCCCGGCATTGATGACGCCGCCGCCGGTGTAGAAGATCGGCCGCTCGGCCTTGAGCATCAGGTCGACTGCCGCCTCGATGGCCGCGGCATCGCCGTCCATTTGCGGCCGGTAGCTCTGGTGGCGCAGCGTCTCGAGGTCGGGCTTGTAATAGTCGCCCAGGGCGAACTGCACATCCTTGGGGATGTCGATGACCACCGGACCCGGACGGCCCGTGGTGGCGATGAGGAACGCCTCATGCATGATGCGCGGCAGGTCTTCGACGCGCTTCACCAGGTAATTGTACTTGGTGCAGCTGCGGGTGATGCCAACGGTGTCGCATTCCTGGAAGGCGTCCGAGCCGATCAGCGTGGTCGGCACCTGGGCGGTGATGCAGACCAGCGGGATGGAATCCATCAGCGCATCGGTGAGGCCGGTGACCGCATTGGTTGCGCCGGGACCGGAGGTGACGAGAACCACGCCCGGCTTGCCGGTCGAGCGCGCATAGCCCTCGGCCATGTGGGTGGCACCCTGCTCGTGCCGCACCAGGATGTGCTGCACCGCATCCTGTTGGAACATTGCGTCATAGATCGGCAGCGCGGCGCCGCCGGGATAGCCGAAGACATGCTCGACCCCGTGGTCGGTCAGCGCCTGTATCACCATTTCAGCGCCGGTCATTTGTTCGGCCATCGTGAGTTCCTTCCTCAGTCCACTTGATCTGGCCCAGTCTCGTAGCGGCGAAAACCGGGCAATAAAAAAGGCCCCGTTCGGGACCTGTTTTCGGCGCACCAGCTATCGCGCGGGATTTTATCCCACGTTGCCGATGCGCCTACCTACTACGAGAATGAGTGCCCGCACGGGACCTCTCCATGAAATTGTGGCCGCATTGATAGGTGCAAGGACGCGAAGGTGTCAAGGGGCGGCGGCGCCGGCGATCGCGATTGCAGACTTCACTTAAGCATTGACTTGAGTAACTTACTCACTAAACTTATCACTTAACAAATGAAAGGAATCCAAAATGACCGAACGCTCCATCGCCCACGGCACCTTCGTAATCGAGCGCACATATCCTGCCGCTCCGGCCCGCGTGTTCCGCGCCTGGGCCGACCCGGCGATCAAGAAGCGCTGGTTCGGCGCCGGCAACGACACCAAGGAGTTTGATTTCCGTGAAGGCGGCCGCGAGTTCGCCGAGGGCAGCATGGGCGCCGACACGTACAGCTTTGACGTCCACTACCAGGACATCGTCGAAAACAACCGCATCGTCTATTCCTACCACATGGGCATCAACGGCAAGCGCATCTCGGTCTCCGTCGCCGCCATAGAGCTCTTCGCCGAGGGCACGGGCACCCGCATGACGGTCACCGAACACGGCTGCTTCCTCGATGGCCTCGACAATCTCGCACAGCGCCAGGCCGGCACCGAACAGCTCGTTGATGCACTCGGTGCAGAACTCGCGCGGCAATCGGCAAACTAGTCATCTGGCAATCGACAAACGGCGCAAACCATAGTCCAAGGATAGCTCCACCACCTGTTTGAGGATGTGCCTGCCACCGATGCCCCGGACTGCCCTGCCACTTGGCATCGCCCTCTTGTTCCTGCTGCTGGCGGCTGCCCTGGCGGCTGTCGGGATTCCCGAGGGGCCACTACGCTGGCTTGTCATCCTGGGCGCCGTGGCGACTGGCTACATGGCGCTCAATATCGGCGCCAATGACGTGGCCAACAATATGGGCCCGGCGGTCGGCGCCAAGGCCATCCCCATCGTGGCGGCACTGGCCATCGCCGCCGTCTTCGATGCCGCAGGCGCACTCCTCGCCGGCAGCGACGTCATCGATACGCTCGCCAACGAGCTACTGACCCGAGAGGCCGATTTCAGCGGTACGACGCTGATCCTCGTCATGATCGCGGCGCTCATCACCGCCGCGTCATGGCTCAATCTCTCTACCTTCGTCGGCGCGCCCGTCTCGACCACTCACGCCATCGTCGGCGGCGTCGTCGGTGCCGCGGTTGCGGCGGGCGGAGTGGGCGCCGTGGCCTGGTCTACCATCGCCATGATCGCGGTCACCTGGACCATCTCGCCGATCCTGGGCGGCGCCATTGCCGCGGCGATCCACGCCGCCATTCGCATCACCATCACTCGTCGTGCCGACAAGCTCGCCGCCGCCCAAACCTGGGTGCCCATCCTCGTCGCCGCCATGGCCGGCATTTTCGCCATGTATCTGGCCACCAAGTCGCCCGGACATTTCTGGCAATCCAATCCGGCCACCACGATGGCGCTAGGCCTGATCTTCGCCGCCCTTGGCTGGGCGGTTGCCATGCCCTGGGTGCGCATGCGGTCACTGGTGCTGGAGAACCGCAAGAAGCAGGTCGCCCGCCTCTTCCGCCCGCCATTGATCGTGGCGGCCGCGCTGCTTTCCTTCGCCCATGGCTCCAATGACGTTGCCAATGCCCTGGGTCCGCTCATGGCGATTCTGGCCGCAGCGCGGACCACGCCGGATTTGGCGCTGCAGAGCGCGCCGCTTTGGACCCTGGCCATCGGAGCCTTCGGCATTGCCATGGGTATCGCGCTGTTCGGCCCGCGCGTCATCCACACCGTCGGCGTACAAATCACCAAGCTCAACGAAATCCGTGCCTTCTGCGTGGCGCTGTCGGCCGCCATAACGCTGCTGGCGGCGTCCGCCTTCGGCCTGCCGATTTCGTCCACCCATGTGGCGGTCGGCGCGGTGTTCGGTGTTGGGTTCCTGCGCGAATATCTTGCCATCCGCGACATGAAGGGCGCCGCCGTTCCGGTGGAAACCCAGTTCGTCGATGCGGCCATGCTCAACGACACGCCCCAATTGGCGATCGCCCGCGAACGACGTTATGAGCGCCGTTATCTGGTGCGGCGCCTCAAGGTCGCGCGCATCGGTGCCACCTGGCTGGTCACCCTACCCGCCTCGGCAGGGCTGGCCGCCATTGTCTATCTGCTGCTTGATATAGCTATTGCATGAGACGGCGCACCGTCAGCTGACGATGCAGAGCTTCGGCGATACTCGACAGCGATCGATCCGCCAGCAGACGCTTGGTCTCGGCCAGCAGGGCCCAATGACGCAAGCGCTGGTCCATCTCCTGCCAGGTTTGCAGTTGGGCTTCCACTCGCAGGGGATAGAGGTCGATCTCGGTCCGCACGCCCCTGTCGGTATTTTCGTAAGTGCCGATAGCGTTTGCGCCGATCTGGCCCGATACGCCTGCTTCTTCCAGCGCCTCCTTGGCGGCGCTGTCCCACGCCGTCATGCCACTGCTGATCGACCCCTTGGGAAAAATCCAGCGCCCGGTCCGCCGCGAGGTCACCAGCAAAAACACGACCCGGTTGTCGACGATGGCATAGGGAAGAGCACCGGACTGGCGCGGTGCCGGAACACCCTCGACCTTGGAACTCCAGCCCCGCAGGAATTCAAGCAGCATGGACCCGCGCCCTCCATTCTGTTTTCCGGGCGGGAGAGTTGCACGGGGCTCGCATGCGAGTCGAGTGTAAACCGACCTACTCTCGCGGCAGATCATCCGCCAAGTGCACCCAAGCCAGCATCTCTGCAGCGTGAGAATGCACGCTCGGCTCGACGCCGTCCGGGTCGTCCAACAAGGCCGCATAGAAGTGCATCTCATTGGGATAGCGGCTCGATTTATAGAACATCGGCGAACCGCACGTGCCACAGAAGCCCCGCACGTTTCCGGGGCTGCTTTGATAGTGAACTGGCTTGTTGCCGGTAAAACTCCAGAAGCCGTTCTCTTGCCCAATCCAGGTGGTGAAAGGCGATGACGTCGCCTTGCGGCAGCTTTTGCAGTGGCAGTGCCCCACCCAGTTGTGCTTACCGATCAACTCGAAAGAGCAGGCGCCGCACAGGCACCTTCCGAGAACGACAGTCTGGGTTCTGCTGACCACGTGATCCTCCCCTCTCGCAATGCCACAAACTAAAAAGGGCCCCATGGGGCCCTTCGGAGATGCTGCTTGTCTCAGCTTAGCTAAGCAAGGTCAGGTTGGTCGCCGAAACCTTGCCGTCGCGGCCGGTCTCTAGCTCATAGGTGACCTTGTCGCCCTCGTAGAGGCCCTGCAGGCCCGAACGCTGGACAGCAGAAATATGCACGAACGCATCCTTCTCGCCATTGTCGGGCGAAATGAAACCAAAGCCCTTGGTGGTGTTGAAGAATTTTACGGTACCGGTGATGGCAGCCATAGGAATTGGTCCTCGCAAGTGGACACCGCCGAAGCGGTCAGGGTTGAAAACGGGCTTGTTAGGGCCCGGCCTAACGATTCACCGATCAGGAGGTAGCCAAGTTCCCGGCTTCTGCCGGTCGATCAGATAGCGCGAGATAGTGGTCGTAGGACCAAAATATGTCCGCTAGCCGTCCAAAATTCAAGGCGATTTCACTGGTCAATGAAAAGCACCCGATCCGGAAATGACCCGAACCGAGTGCTCTGGCGCCTCACGGCGCCTGCAGCATGGGGCGATGCTGCAACTTTCTTTAGCCGCGCGGGCAGGTATCGCGATAACGGGTGCCGTCACGACGTTCGTAGATACAGATGTCGGGGTTGTTGGACGAACGGCCGAGCAGATCGCCGGCTGCCGCACCAACAACAGTGCCGATGCCGGCGCCAACGGCCGTACCCAACAAGCTGCCGCCAGAAGCGCTCGCACCGATGACGGCGCCGCCAACACCACCGACCACGGCACCCTGCTGGGTGGTGGTGCAGGCAGCAAGAGACAGACACGTCGCAGCAATGATCAGAAACTTATGCATGGAAAACCCTCCAGAACTATCGAGGGCAAGAATGCGCTACCGCGAGATTGGTTCCAGTGGCAATTTAACAAAAGTTTAGCACCCTAATCCCGGCGACCAAACAGTGCCCCAGCGACGATGGCCAGCCAGCCCCCGATCATGAAGCCGCCGCCCAATGGCGCCGCACCGGCAAACAATCCACGCCCCAGCCATTCGCGCATGCCCAGATCACCGGCGAAGATGATGCTGCCCAGGGCCAGCAACACGGCCGCGAGGTTGAGCATCCGTCCTCGTGCGGCCAGCCCCAGCGCCAGCAGGGCCGGGCCGTGCGCCAGGCAGATGGTCGCGATGGCGGCCAGATTGCGCGAATTCCCGTCATGCGAGGCGGCGGCCGCGGCCACTACCCCGATAGCGCCAACCATGCCGGCGACGGCCAGAACCAGTCGTTGCGTCATGTCACTTCTGCCCGCCATTGCGTTGCGCCTCACCCTGCCCTCTTCCGCTATCGGGCGGATTCCTCTAGAGCAATGCCCGCGAGTAGGACATTTTGACATGAGCGAGCAAGTCACGGTTGCGCCCGGCGCCGCCGTCAATTCCGCGTCTGCCAGGAGCAGCTGGGGTGCCGAGCTGCGTGCGACCTTCGCCCTGGCCTGGCCGCTGGTCATCGCCCAGCTCGCCCAGAACGCCCTGACCGCAACCGACGTCATCATGCTCGGCTGGCTCGGCCCGCGCTATCTGGCGGCCGGCACCCTGGCGACGACGTTCCTGATGCCCTTCTTCGTTGGTGGTATCGGCATTGTCGGCGCAGTGGCGCCGCTGGTAGCCCAGGCGCGCGGCGCGCGAGAAATAAGGTCCGTCCGCCGCATCGTACGGCAGGGCATGTGGGCCGCCATCCTGCTGGCCGCACTCATGGTGCCGGTTCTGCTGCAGATTCGTCCGATTTTTGCAGTGCTGGGTCAAGACCCAGGCCTCGCCATCATGTCCGAACAGTATATCCAGATCGGCGTGTGGATGCTGTTTCCGGCGCTTGCCATGGTCGCGTTACGCTCGTTCTTGTCGGCATTTGATGCCACCCGGATTATCCTGCTGATTACCATCGGCGGCGTGATCTTCAACGCACTGACCAATTACGCACTGATGTTCGGCAACTTCGGAATGCCCCGGCTTGAGCTACGCGGCGCGGCCATTGCGACGGTGCTGTCCAATCTGCTGATGTTCGGGCTAATGCTGGCCTATGTGTTGCGCCACCGGCGCTTCAGACGCTTCTATGTGCTGATGCATTTCTGGAGGCCCGACTGGGTGCGTTTCCGCGAGATTTTCCGCATCGGCACGCCGATCGGGCTCACCATCCTGGCCGAAGTAGGGCTGTTCACCGCTGCCGCCTTGCTGATGGGCCGGCTGGGCACCGACGAGGTTGCGGCCCATGCCGTCGCGCTGCAATGCGCCTCTATGGCCTTCATGGTGCCGTTGGGGCTAGGCATTGCCGCGACCGTCCGTGTCGGCCGGGCCTATGGCAGCAGCGACCCCGAAGGCATTCGCAAGGCCGGCTGGACCGCCTTTGCACTGGGCACCGGTTTCATGGCCATCTCCTGTGTGCTGTTCCTCACCATCGGACCCACCATCGTGTCCTGGTTCCTCGACCCGCGCCTGCCCGAAAATGCCAATGCACTGGCGCTGGCAGCGACATTCCTCGTGGTCGCGGGCGTGTTCCAGCTGGTGGACGGCGCGCAAGTCGTCGCGGCCCATGCGCTGCGCGGCCTGAGCGACACCAAGATTCCGATGGTCTTGGCCATCGTGGGCTACTGGGTCGTCGGCCTGCCGGTCGCCTATATCCTGGGCTTCGTCGTCGGCTGGCGTGGCGTTGGCATCTGGATCGGCCTTGCCGCGGGGCTGGCCTTCGTCGCGGTCGTGCTGGTGATACGCTTCGCCATGCGTGAGCGCCTGGGCCTGCTGCGACCGCGCTAGGCGCCCCGCCGCGGCCAATCGCCAAACCGGTTGCGGAACCAGGTACGCTGCCGCTTGGCATATTGCTGGGTAGCAATCGTCGCCAGCTCGATCGCCTCGTCCTGTTCGATGGCGCCATCGAGCCAGTCGCCGATCTCGCGCACTCCGATGGCCTTCATCACCGGCAGCGACGGATCGAGATCGAGCGCGCGCAGCGCCTTGACCTCATCCACCGCCCCACCGCCAAACATCTGTTCGAACCGGACAGCGATACGCTTGCGCAGCACATCCCGATCAGGGTCCAGCACGATGCGATCAACAGACAAGAAATCCGCCAGCATGCTGGCAGATAATTCGTCCTGGAAGCTGGAAAGCGTGCGGCCTGTGGCCCGCTTTACCGCCAGCGCACGGGTCAGCCGCTGCGGGTCCACCACCTTGAGCCGCGCAGCCGCGACCGGGTCTTCGCGGCGCAGCAGTTCGAGCCGCTGCTCGCCGTCAAGCGCTTGAATCTCTTGTTGAACTTGAAGCGCCAACGCTGCCGGAACCTCGGGCACATCGGCGAATCCATTTAGCAGCGCATCGAAGTAAAGCCCTGTTCCGCCAACGAAAATCAGCGGCCGCGCGGGATCCGCATTTTTCATCACCTCGCTGACAGAAGTCAGCCACTGCCCGGTCGAAAACCGCACCGCCGCCGGCACGGTGCCATAGAGCCGGTGCTCCGCCAGCGCCATATCGGCATCGCTCGGCCGCGCCGTAACCACTTGCAGCACTTCGTAAATCTGCATGGCATCGGCATTGACCACGATGCCGTCCTGCGCCTGCGCCAGCTCAAGCGCCAGCGCCGACTTGCCGCTGGCAGTCGGACCCGCTATCAGGACGGCGCGCCTGCGGCCTGTCACGCATTTCTCCTCAGAAAAGACCCCATGCCCATCCTCTGCCTGATCGCCAATCCAATCGACTCCGAACTCGACCCGGTTCTGGCCGCGGCCGTTGTCAAGCAGACGGGCGGCGAGCTCAACTGGCTCGACCATTCCATTGCCTGCGAGATCATCGAGCCGAAGTCAACCGATGCGCTGGCCCTGGCGCGCGAGATCATCGGCAACCGGCGCGTCGACGCAGCGCTGGTGCCCAGCGAAAACCGCCGCAAGCAGATCCTCGTCGCCGACATGGATTCCACCATGATCAACGAGGAATGCATCGACGAGCTTGCCGCTGCTCTCGGCATCAAGGACCAGGTGGCCGAGATCACCGACCGCGCCATGCGCGGCGAGCTTGATTTCGGCCAGGCGCTCGACACCCGCGTTGCCCTGCTCAAGGGACTCGAGCGCCGTGTCATCGAGGAAGTCCGCCGTGAACAGATTACTCTCGCCCCCGGTGGCCGCGCCCTGATCCAGACCATGAAGGAATATGGCGCCTATACCTCGCTGGTCTCTGGCGGTTTCACCTTCTTTGCCGACTATTTCGCCAAACGCATCGGTTTCCACGAGGCCATTGCCAACGTGCTCGAATTCAACGGCGATGCGCTGACCGGCGCCGTGGCCAAGCCCATTGTCGATAAGAACACCAAACGCGAACGCCTGCAGGCGCTCGCCGCCGAGCGCAATGTGCCGCTGAGCCAGACCATCGCGGTCGGCGATGGCGCCAATGACCTCGACATGATCCGCATTGCCGGTTTCGGCGTCGCACTGCATGCCAAGCCGGCCGTTGCGGCCGAGGCCGGCATTCGCATCGACCATGGCGACCTCACGGCCCTGCTCTATCTGCAGGGCTATAGTGACGAAGAGATCGTCCGCTAGGCTCTTCACCTCGCCCAAAGGGAGAGGTTAGCCCCGAACAAAAAAGCCGGCGCTGAGCGCCGGCTTTTTGTTTTCAGGCAGACCCGCGCTACTGCGCCGGGGCGGCTGCCGGCTCCTCTACAGGCGCAGGCAGCTCGGTGCCCACGGTCGGCGCCAGCTTCGAGCCGTCCTCCAGCGTGACGCTGGGCACCGTGACTTCCTCGATGCCCAGGCCGTCCAGAGCCGGCAGGTCGGCCGCCGGTGCCGTGATCGGGGTTGCCGTCGGCTGGATCGGGGTGGCCAGATTGCTGTTGGCATCCGGAATCGAACCGTTCGAACCGAAGTAGCGGAAGAACTCGCTGTCAGGCGACAGCACCATGGTGGTGCCGGTGCTGGTCAGCGCAGTGCGATAGGCTTCCATCGAGCGATAGAACTCGAAGAACTCCGCATCCTGCCCGTAGGCGGCCGCGAACAGCCGGTTGCGCTCAGCGTCACCGGTACCGCGGATGATTTCCGCATCGCGTGTCGCGGCAGCGACGATTTCGACAGCCTGACGGTCGGCGATAGCGCGCAGGCTCTGGGCCTGTTCCTGACCACGAGCACGGAGCAGAGCCGCTTCAGCAAGACGTTCGGCGCGCATGCGCTCGAAAGTCGTGGCCGAAACGTCGGCTTCGAGATCGGTGCGCAGGATACGAACGTCGACCACCGAAATGCCCAGCTCTTCGAGATCCGGGCGGATCAGGTCGCGGGCTTCGCGCATCATCTGCGTGCGCTGTTCTGACAGGGCAGCATTGAACTCGCGCAGACCATAGACCTGGCGCAAGGCTGAATCGAAGCGGGTGCCGATACGATCCTCTGCCACCGCCAGTTGACCCAGTGCACGTTCACGGAACAGGCGCGGGTTGGAAATGCGGTAGGTCAGGAACGCGTCCACCTGGTAGAAGGCATTGCCCGAAACTTGCACACGCATATTGGCGATGTCGTAACGCAGCAGCCGGTCTTCGACGATCTGCACGCTGTCCACGATGTCGGTCGGGACCTTGAAATAGAGGCCAGGCTCGGTCCGCACGTCGGTGATCTGGCCGAAGCGCATAACGATGGCCTGCTCGCGCTCGTTGACCACATAGATGGTCGAGAAGAAGATGTAGAGGGCGCCCAGAATGACGACGCCAAGGATGATCAGACGATTGTTCATGGCTTAGTTCCCCGTCGTGCTGGTTGTCGCGCCGGGGCGCAGTTCGGGCAGGGGCAGGTAGGGAATGACCCCCTGGCCGCCGGCGCCGTTCTCAATCAGCACCTTTTCGGAGCCGCCCAGCACTTCTTCCATCGTTTCGAGGAAGAGGCGCTTGCGCGTCACTTGTGGCGCATTGACATATTCAGCATAGATGGCGTTGAAGCGCTGGGCCTCACCGGTCGCTTCCTGCACCACGCGGTTGGTGTAGGCGGCAGCATCTTCACGCAGCGCGGCCGCACGGCCACGGGCATCGCCAAGCAGGGTGTTGGCATAGGAACGCGCCTCTTCCTGCAGGCGCGTCTCGTCCTGACGGGCGCGCTGCACTTCATTGAATGCGTCAATGACTTCAGCTGGCGGACCAGCATTTTCGATCAGCAGCTGGCTGATCTGGACACCCAGACCGTAGCTTTCCAGAATGCCCTGCGTGATGGAAAATACCTCGGCAGCAATGCCCTGGCGGTCATCGCTGTAGATGTCCTGCGCCGGGCGACGGCCCACGACTTCGCGCATCGCGCTTTCAGCCGCATAGCGCACCATGGCTTCCTGATCGCGGACATTGAACAGATAGGCCACGGCGTCGTTGACGGCCCAAAGCACCGAAAACTGCACGTTGACGATGTTTTGGTCACCCGACAGCATCAACCCTTCCGAACGCGAATTCCCGCTGCTCGACGTCGCCACGCCGATCTGCGTCTGGTTTTCGGTGACGGCTACCTTTTCGACGGTTTCGATCGGCCACAGGAGGAAATGCAGGCCCGGCATGGACAGCTCGGGCTTGGGCGCGCCGAAACGCAGCTCGACGCCCACTTCCTGCGGATCGACCGTATAGATCGAATTCAGGGCCCAGAACGCGACGATGGCGAGAGCGCCACCGACCAGCGCCCAGCGCCCACCGGGAAGGCCGCCCTTGAACTGGTCGCGACCGCGGTTGAGAATATCCTCGAGATTGGGCGTGTTGCCGCCGCCTGGCCGACGCGGGCCACCGCCGCCACCCGGCGCCTGACCCCAGGGACCGCCATTATTGTTGCGGCCACCCCCGCCTCCGTTATTCTCCCACGGCATCGCGTCCCTTTCGGATATTTTGTTTCATGGGGACTTATATAGGCAAGCACTCCGCACGATCAATGCGCCGCGTCGCGACGCCGCTCATACACTTTGACGCGGTAAGTTGCCTCGTCCTTGGGAGATGGCGCCACTTCTGGCAGATCGACCACCGTCCATTGCTCGGGTGCAATGACCGGAAACCGCACGTCTCCGGCCGGCGCCAGATCGATATGGGTGATGTAGAGCCGGTCGGCCCGGCCCATGAGCTGGGCGTATAGCTCCCCGCCCCCGATGATCATGATTTCGTCAACGCCATCGGCTTCGGCAATTTCGCGCGCCTTTGCGAGTGCCGCCTCGATGTCGTGGAACACCAATACGCCCTCGGGCTGATATCCCTGCTGTCGAGTGATGACGATATTGGTCCGCCCAGGCAGGCCCTTGCCCACGGTCTCATATTGCTTGCGCCCCATGACGATAGGCTTGCCCAGCGTCGTGCGCTTGAAGAAGGCCATGTCGGAAGGCACTCGCCAGGGAATGGACTGGTCGCTGCCGATCACGCCATTTTCGGCCACGCCGGCAATCATGGCAATCTTGACGGTCATGGCGTCCCCAGCTTCAGCAAGGCCGCGCCATCGACGCGCACCTTGGTCCATTCATCCTGCATCACGCCACCCTGCGACCTGTAGAATTCGATGCTAGGCTCATTCCAGTCGAGCACCCACCATTCAAATCGTCCAAGCCCTTCGGCCACGCAGCGCCGCGCCAGATTGACCAGCAGCGCCTTGCCGATCCCCTTGCCGCGCAGGGCCGGATCGACGAACAGATCCTCAAGCCAGATACCGTGCCGGCCCTGGAAGGTCGAATAGGTATAGAACCACAGCGTGAAGCCAACGGGCTTGCCTTCCCACTCTGCGATCTCGCAGAAGGCCTTGGGATCGGCGCCGAATAGGTCCCGCACAATATCGGCCTCACTCGCATTGGCCTCGTGGCTCAGCTCCTCGTACTCGGCCAAGGCCGCAACGAGCTGGATGATGAGGCTGGCGTCTTCGGCGGTGGCGGGGCGGATAGTGAGTAAGTCAGTCATGAAAACCAATGGTGGCACGACCTTGTGGTGCGACAGGCTCACCATGAGGTCTACGTTGAAATCTCAGCAGACCTCATCCTGAGCCTGTCGAAGGACGAGGTCGTGGCAGGAGGCTAGTTCGCCGGCTGGCGTTCGAGGATCAGGATATCCAGTTCCTGTTGCGGCCAGAAATCGGTCTTGACCATCTCGAATGTCGTTGGCCCGATCTTCTTGACGCCCTCCCCGCAGAACGAGACGAGATTGTCCGGGCTGCCCTTGTCGATCACCAGGCGGAACGTGCCGATGCCATTGCCGCCCCAATTGCCGCCAGTGGTGAGGATGTAAGAAATCCAGCTCTCGAAGAACGGGGCCGACCAGGGCTCTTCCGGGCTGGTCAGCGTCTTGCGCACGGCCGCGAGGAACGCCTCGTCGGTGCAGTATTTGGTCGCATATTCCTTGGCCGGGTCGTACTCCTCGTAAGGCTCGCTGAGAAAGCTCACCCCCACGGTGCCACCGACGCTGGGCTTGTAGGTGTGGACCACCTCGACAGTCTCACCGGCGGGGAAATTACCTTCCCAGGTATAGGTGGCCTTGTAAGTCCAGGCCGGCCAATAGTGCTTTTCCCAGCCTTCGCCAGCGTCGAACTCGTCGGGCGCTACCATGCCCAGATGCAGCAGCCGTGCGGTGGTCTCGTCATCCAGGGCATCGGTGGCTTCGCTCGCCTGGCTGGAAATCGGCACCAGCGGCAGGCCGAGCTGCTTGATCAGCTTGGTGCGATCGACCCCAAAGGCGAAGGCATACTCGTGCAGCGTGGCTTCGACCGGCTCGCCATTGAGAGTGGTCTCGAATTCGAAGAGGTTGTCGTCCGGGCCCATGGGAAAGGCGACCGGCGAGAAGAAATTGGGCACGATGTCGGGCATGGGAAAGGCCACGAGAATGCTCTGGTCGACCTCGCCGGTATTGCGGAACTGGTAGATGACCCGGATCTCTTCTTTCGAGATGAAGAGCTCTTCGCTTTCCATCACGATGTCCTGGTTGGTGACAAATTCCAGCCCGCCCGTGGTCAGCACGGCCGAGGTGTCGTTTGCCAGAGCCGGAACAGCGGCAAGCAGCGCGCCACAAAGCAGCAGAAACCTCATCCCATCCTCCCCAACGATCAATGCCTCTTGATCTACCACGGCGTCATTCCCGCGAAAGCGGGAATCTCGTTCGGACAATTGCCGGCGCCCGCCACCTAGACGGTCGGACTGCGGCCCAGATACTGGAACCACTTGCGCTCCAGCGCTGCCTCAATGTCGATGCCGTTGTGGCGGGCAAACAGCATCAGCGTGGCCAGCACGTCGGCTGTTTCGTCCTCCAGCGCTTGCCGGATTATTGTGCTATCGGCCCCCTTGAGCCGCCCGCGCGCGGTCGCCTTCAGGTACTCGGCGGTCAGCTCGCCCAGTTCCTCCTGAATTTTGAGAATATACCAGTCGTCGTCGCGCGTGATGCCGTTGCGTGACGCGTAGGTGTCCGACACCTCGGCTACCAGCGGCAGGAGCTCCGCCAAGCTCCGACTCATACCGAAACGGCCGCCTTGATATGCGAATGCGGATCGTATCCCTCGAAGGCGAAATCCTCGAAGACGAAGTCTTCCAGCCGCTTCACATCCGGATTGATCTTGAGCACGGGCAGCGGCCGCGGCTCACGAGTGAGCTGTAGTTTCGCCTGCTCGAAATGGTTCGAATAAAGGTGCACGTCACCGAAGGTGTGGACGAAATCGCCGACCTCCAGATTGCAGACCTGCGCCACCATATGAGTGAACAGCGCATAGGAGGCGATGTTGAACGGCACCCCCAGGAAGGTATCGGCCGAGCGTTGGTAGAGCTGGCAGCTCAGCTTGCCATTGGCCACGTAGAACTGGAACAGGCAGTGGCATGGTGGCAGCGCCATTTCGTCGACCTCGGCGGGGTTCCAGGCCGATACGATGTGGCGCCGCGAATCCGGCTTGGTCTTGATGCTCTCGATTACATTGGCGATCTGGTCGATCTTCCGGCCATCCGGTGCCGGCCAGCTGCGCCACTGCGAGCCGTAGACCGGTCCTAGATCGCCGTTCTCGTCGGCCCATTCGTCCCAGATCTTGACGCCGCGCTCCTGCAGCCAGCGCACATTGGTCTCGCCGCGAATGAACCAGAGCAGCTCATAGACGATGGACTTGAGATGCAGCTTCTTGGTCGTCAGCAGCGGGAAGCCCTGCGCCAGATCGAACCGCATCTGATAGCCGAACAGCGAGCGTGTGCCCGTGCCCGTGCGGTCGGACTTGTCGACACCGTGTTCGAGAATATCGGAGAGAAGCTTGAGATAGGGCTGCATACCTCGATCCTACTTCGATTCGGGCCGGGCTGCCTCCCCGGCGCGCGCCTGAACCAGCCGCATCAACAGCTCGATCTGCTCCTGTTGCTTGGCGATCAGTTGCTTGAGGTCGTCATTGCGCATCTGGTCCACCTTGTCATGCAGCGCCATGATTTCGATCTCGGCCTTCAGATTGCACTCATAATCATGCGCTGTGACCAGCCTGTCCTTCGCGGACTGCCGGTTCTGGCTCATCATGATCACCGGCGCCTGCACTGCTGCCAGCATCGACAGCAGCAGATTGAGAAAGATGAAGGGATAAGGATCGGGCGCCAGTTGCGTCAGCAGCAGATTGCCGCCCACCCAGGCCACCAGCACGGCGCCGAAGATGCTCAGGAAGGTCCAGGAGCCGCCGAAGGATGCCACGCCATCAGCCAGCCGCTGACCGAACGTAGACTTGTCATCGAACACCGTGCTGGTGTCCACCGATAGCGCCTTCTTGCCGATGGCCTGCTCTAGAACGCGCCGCTCCTCCGCGCTCAGTGTCGTTTCACCCTTGCCCAGGAAGGTTTCGGCAGCGTGGATCAGCTTTTCGGATGAAGTGTCGGTCATGATGCAAATCGATTCCCGTGGCGAAGGCAGTCAACCTGGCTACAATAGCGCATTGGCGGGACCGTGACCCGCACGCCAGCGGCCGCCCATGATTGAGGTAATAGAATACCTCCACTCGTCCTGACAGACGCTGTCAGCACCGCCCCTGTAGTCACTGCCGTAAGATCAAGGAGAGACGATCATGTCGGTTGAACATCTCAATCCCGATGGACTGTACAAGAGCCCCGTTTTCTCCCAGGGCATCATCTTGCCGGCGGGCGCCCGGATCCTGCTGATCGGCGGCCAGAACAGCGTCGACGCCATGGGCGAGATCGTCGGCAAGGGCGATATCGCCATGCAAACGGCACAGGCACTGGCCAATCTGCAAAAGGTGCTCGACGCCGCCGGCGCGCGCCTCGAAGACCTGGTCAAGATGACCATTGTCATCCACCAGGATGCCGATCTGCGGGCCGGTTTCGGCGCCTGGATGGCCGTATGGGGTCAGCGACCCAATCCACCCACGGTGACGGCCCTGCGCGTGGCCGCCCTTGCCAACCCCG
This sequence comes from Devosia sp., assembly GCF_036676215.1. Lineage (GTDB taxonomy): Bacteria > Pseudomonadota > Alphaproteobacteria > Rhizobiales > Devosiaceae > Devosia. Next base: position 77,682 of record NZ_JAKFDJ010000223.1, read on the forward strand.
ATTTCCTCATCGAGATCGAGGCACAAGCTGTGCTGCCATGAGCCCGGTGCTTCGCCCCCTGCGCAAGCGCGAAACCATGCCCGATTTCGTCGGCCAGGCGCTCGATGAACGCGGTCTGCGCAACCAATACGATGCGCGGCCACCCTACCAGCGCAACGATTACCTGCTCTGGATCAACAAGGCCAAGCGCGACGAGACCAAACGCAAGCATCTCGACCAGATGCTCGAGGAACTCGAGGCGGGCGGCGTCTATATGGGCATGAAGTGGGGCGGCTGACTCAGCCTGCTCTCCATGTACGAAAGAGACCTGTGACCGGCCAGCGACTCAAGTGATGTTTGCGAACACAATGCAGCGCGTTCCGTTGCGCCCCGCGAGCGGCTCACCTATATAGGGAGGGCTCGCAAGAGCTATGGCGATAAACTGTCATCGTAATAAACCTTTCGGACCCGGGGGCAGTACCCGGCGCCTCCACCATCTTCCCCGCAGGGGCAGCCAATGGGGGCGAAACAGGATCGACGAGGGCGTAAAGGGTGTGCTTTTGCTCGGTGAGGTACCACCGTTATCGGTCCAAAACTTATAGTTGCAAATGACAACCATAAGGCTCCAGTCGCTCTCGCTGCGTAAGCAGTGCTAGCATTGGGAAATTAAGTCCTCCACCCCTAGCCGGGTGACAGGCGGGGTCCGCAGGCACCTGGCAACAGAAGCCTGCACCTTCCCTCTCTTTCCGCGCCTTTGGCCTTGAATTCTCACGGAACGTGAGGCTGATATGGATCGTTCGGGATTCTGTCCCCAAACTGGAAGGTTGCCGATGGCCGAAGATCACATGCGATACGACATTCTCGCCCAGGAAGCCCTGCGCGGCGTCGTGCGCAAGGTGCTGTCTGAGGTCGCCAAAACCGGTCTGCCCGGCGAACACCACTTCTTCATTTCCTTCCTCACTCGTGCGCCGGGCGTGCGGCTGAGCGAGAAATTGCTTGGCCAGTACGACAAGGAAATGACCATCGTGGTTCAGAACCAGTACTGGGACCTCAAGGTCAACGAGACTGCCTTTGAAGTCGGCCTGTCATTTGATGGCATCCCCGAGACACTGGTCATCCCGTTTGCGGCTATCAAAGGCTTCTTCGACCCTTCGGTACAGTTCGGATTGCAGTTCGACCCCGCAACGGCTCCTGGCTCGGAAGCCCTTGAGGCCAGGGCCGACGACGCCGTGGAAGCCGAAGCGGCCGCCCCTGAAGGCGGCGACGAAAAGCCGGGCGAAAAAGTCGTGAGCCTCGACGCCTTCCGCAAGAAGCCCTGATCCTGCCCTGATGGACAAGCGCTCCCTGTCCATCGCCGGTCACCGCACATCCATCGCGCTGGAGCCGGAATTCTGGGCCGCACTTGAAGCCATGGCGGCCGAAAGGGCCCAGCCCATGGCGGGCCTCATCCGCGACATCGACGAGAACCGGCAGACCGACAACCTGTCATCCGCCGCCCGGCTGGCCGTGCTGCGCTGGTATCAGCGGCGGATCGACGGCGGCTAGAACTGCGGCTGATTGACGCCCGCGCCCAGGGGTTGATTGACCCGAGGCGGGGGCAGGCCCAGGTTCAACGGGCCAGTGAATGACGGGCCTGGCTGGGACCCCGCTGGAGAGCTGGTCTGTTGCTCTTGCAGTAACCGCTCCTGTTCCAGCCGTTGCGCTTCCTCCTCCGCAGCCAGCCGCGCCGCTTCCTCGGCGGCCCGTCGGCGCTGCTCCTCGATCAGCCGGTTGCGCTCCGCGGCAGCGGCCCGCTGGCGCGCTTCATCCTCGGCCCGCAAGATTTCGAGGCGATCCACTTCGAGCTCATTGGCACGCACCAGCACCGCAGCGATCATCTCATCGAGGTCCAGCGTCACCTCCGGTTCCAGCAGCGTACCGGCAAGCCTGGTGACGATGCGCGAGGTATCTGGCCCGACCAGCCCTTTGGCATCCTCGAAGTCGCGGGGCGTCATGACGAAATTGCCATTGAGACCCAGGGGCGCCAGCGCGAGATTGAGACCTCCAGCCAGACCCGCCCCCTCGCCCTCAACAATGAGATTGGCCAGCCGGACCACGCCACCAGCAATGGTGAAGGCGCCGGTCGTCGTTGGCGCCGTGAACGGCCCCTGCCCCAGCGCCAACCCCATGATGGCCCCCATGGCATCGGCCTCTGTATTGAGCACATCATCGAGCCCGGCCACCGTCGCGAACACGCTGGGCGACAGCTGCGCTGCCGACAGCGCCGTGAGCGTGAAATTGCCTTCGCCCGACGCCGCTGCGATGACCTCCGCCAGGCTGGCGCCGCTGCCCTCGAAGCGCACGCCACCGTCAAGCAGCCCATCCAGCGCTGTGGCAATGGCCGGCGTCGCCACCGTATCGATAGGCATGCCCTCCAGGGTCATACGGCCGCTGACGGTCTTGTCGACCAGGGGCCCGGCGCAGCACACTGCAATATCGAGACCCAGCCGGCCCTCGCCCGCCACCGCGTCGAAGCGCGCCAGCCGCGTCCGTGTTTCGTCCCAGGTCAATTCGAAGTTGGTCGCACCCAGCCGGTCAATACCACCAGCAGCCAGCGCCCCGGCGGTGACTGCAACCGAACCGCGTGTCTGCCTGCCCTGCTCCCCCAGCACAATCGGACCTTCTGGCCAAACCGCATCGCCGGCGACCAAAGCAGCCGGGCCAAACAGCGCCGCAGCCAGCCCTTCGACCGAAACCGTATCCACACCGATGGCCCCTGCGATGGCGGCCGTGCTGCCGGTGCGGGACAGGGCCAGCTCGCCCGAGAATGCCGTTTCGCCGGACGTTCCAGCGATTTCGGTCAGGCGGGCCAGCCGTTCGCCTTCGAAGTGTAATTGCGCGCTGCCATTTGCCATCGGCAAGGTCAGGCCATGCGCTCCGACCAGTCCCGCCAGTCCGCCGGCGTCAGCCAGCGCCACATCGAGCGTCCCGGTGCCCTCGATTTCGCCATTGTCCGCTGCCTGCAGGGTGCCGGAAAAACTGACGTTCTCATCGCCAAGGCTCGCCGTGAGACTGCTGGCAAGACCGGCGCTCGGCTCGCCTTCGAAGCTGAGGCTCAATAGCATGGAGCCTTCCCCGTCAAAAAGGTCGGTATCGCCGAACCCGATCTGGCGTGTGAAAGCCGCGATATCAGTGGATTCAAGTCCACCGGTGACCTGCAAGGGGGCCGTGGTCAGTGCACCGATGCCACCGCTGAGTTCAGCACGTAGATTGAGGTCGCCGACGCCCAGGGCTCCCCCAAGAATGATGGTCTGGCCGCCGTCGATCGGTTCGCTGACGTCCACCAACAGGTCCGCCGGTGCAGAAAGCGCCAGGAAATCCCGCCAGCTCTCCGGCATCGCCAGCAGATCGTAGGCGCCCAGCAGCGCAGCTGCGTCGCCCGCTCCAATGCGAACCAGGCCCGAACCCGAAACATCCGGTTCTGCCATCGTGCCACCGGCAACCAGCGTCGCGTCGAACCCGAGCCCCCCCCATTCAGCCGCTGCGAGCCGGGAAAAATTGACCCTTCCGCTCCCCCACTGCCCCTCGGCAACCAGGCCGGTGCCATCCAGCCCCAGCACCCGCGCACTCGTGCCGGTCAACGAGAAACTGCCGAAAGGAAAGCTGATGCCGAAGGCAGGCTCCGCTGCGATATTGGGGAGCAGCGCCGCCACCATGGCGCTGCCACCGGCCCCCAACTCGTCGAAATGCGCGACCAGATCGAGCCGCTTTTCCTCGCCGAAGCCAAGCCTTGTTTCGAGGCTGTGATTTCTCCCTGCCAGCGTCAGCACGCCGTTGGCCAACCCGGCAGCGTCGCCGACCAGCATGACACGGCCCGTTAGCGTGCCGGGCACGTTGAACAATGGATTGTCATCGCCCGGCTTGCGCCACAGCGCCGCCAGCCCGTCAAGCCTGGCGCTCGTCAACGAAACCTCGCCGCGAAACGCCGGACGATCATTCTCACTGCTCAATTGCCCGCTGGCGCGCAGCTCCGTGTCGCCGGGCAACTGACCTATGAACTGCTCAATCTGCCAGGCCGTACCGTCGGTGCGCGCGTCCATACGCACATTGCGCAACGCGAAGCCGCGCAGGCCGACTTCTGCCAGATCGATCCCGACGCGGCCTGCCATGGGCGGAATGATCGGGGCCGGCAGTTCCGCCAGCAGCCGCACCGCCTCATAGGGCAGCGTCGTCGTGTCTTCCTTCGCGTCGCGCGGCGGCAGCGAAAATACCCCGCCCGAAATCACCGCGTCGAAACTGCGGACATCGCCGAGCTGAATGCTCGCCGCACCGGTCAGCCGCGTGCCGGCGCGATTCTCATCGGGCTGTAGCGTATAGCCAGACAGCACGATGCGATCGGTCGAGCCGGTGGCCTTACTCTGCAGAACGAGGTCGCCCCTTATATCTTCCGCCACGGCCGCGGCAGGCGGCTTCTGGCGATAGACCACATCACCATTGAACTTAGGGGCCATGCCAGGCGCCAACAGCCCCTCGACCGCAAGCGAGAAACCCGCGGACTCCGGCTGGAGGAACAACGAGACGCGTGAATTTCCCGTCTCGTCGGTGGCGCTGGAATTGAGCCGAAGGCTGTAGCCTTCGTCGCGATAGCTGCCCGTGCCGACGAATGAAAAAGGCCCGCTGAAGCTGGACAGTCCCAATTCGCCGCTGACCTCGTCGGCAACGAAACTCTCCCCCGAACGGCGATCCATCAGCCGTACCGTGGCGTCTATGATGCTCGCATTGCCCAGCCCAACGCCACTGGTTGAGGCAACCGACACGCCGCTGCCGAAGAACCCGCTCTCATCAACCGTGAAGTCGATGACCGGCTGCCGCAACACCAGGCGCGTGACGTTGTAATTGTCGCGCAGGAAATCCATCAGCGAGAATTCGGCTTCGACGCTGTCGATGGTCGCCGCCGGCTCCTCGGGCTCGCCCACCAGCACATCGGAAAAGCGCAGCACCGGTTGCGGCAGCAGCGTGAACTCGATATTGCCGCGCACCGTCACCGGCGTCCCGAGCACGCTGGTCGCCAATTCCTCCATGCGGCCGCGATAATCGCTCCAATGGATGAAGTATGGGGCAATGAAAGCGCCGCCGAGGACGATGATCGCCAGCGAGCCGACAATGATATAGATGCGGTTCAGCACGGCGCTTGGTCACCCGGTTTTCCCCGCAGAGTGTAGGCAAGCGCGCGCCCCGCGCAACCCCGCCAGTGCACTCATTACACGTGGGCGCGCACACTTCGGTGACACCCCCGCGTCCTATACACCGGGCCTGCCAGCCCCTATATTGCCGACGAGAACAAAATAAGATTCGTCAATCCCCGCGCTGCGCCTGCCGGCCCCGGCATGCAGCGATGGAAAGGCCCTTTATGCCCGGCAAAGCCCACCCCATCGACCGCCCGTCCGCCGGACCGATCACCAGCCAGCTCCAACGGCGCGGGCCGGACTATCTGGCTGGGCTCAATCCGGAACAGCGGGACGCCGTGCTGACCACAGAGGGCCCCCTACTCGTGCTGGCGGGTGCGGGCACGGGCAAGACGCGAGTACTTATTTCCCGCATCGCACATATCCTCAATCAAAAATTGGCGTTCCCGAGTCAAATTCTCGCCGTCACTTTCACCAACAAAGCTGCCGGTGAAATGAAGAGGCGTATTGTGGCATTCGAGCCAGATACAGCCGGGATGCGCTGGGTGGGAACATTCCACTCGATTTCTGCTCGCATTCTCCGCGAGCATGCTGAGTTGGTAGACTTGAACCCGAAGTTCACCATTGTTGACACTGACGATCAGATCCGGGTCATCAAGCAATTACTAGCAGCAGAAAATGTCGACGAGAAGCGTTGGACCGCTCGTGGATTTGCTGGAATGCTCGACACTTGGAAAAACCGCGGCTGGTTACCCAAAGACGTACCAGCCGCTGAAAACGGCGTCTTTGCGAATGGCAAGTTGCCGAACCTGTATGCCGACTACCAAGCCCGGCTCAAAACGCTCAACGCCGTCGATTTCGGCGATCTTCTTTTGGAGTGCATTCGTCTCTTTCGCGAGAACCCGGAAGTGCTGGACGGGTACCACCGCAAGTTCAAATACATGCTGGTGGACGAATACCAGGACAGCAATACCGCCCAATATCTCTGGCTGCGCCTGCTGGCCCAAGGCAAGCCCTCCAGCGAAACCAATATCTGTGTGGTGGGCGACGACGACCAGTCCATCTACGGCTGGCGCGGCGCCGAGGTGGACAACATCCTCCGCTTCGAGAAGGATTTTCCGGGCGCCAAGGTGGTCAAGCTCGAGCGCAATTACCGCTCGACCTCCAATATCCTCAAGGCCGCCTCAACGCTGATCGCCTTCAACGAGGGCCGGCTGGGCAAGACGCTATTCACCGATGTCGCCGAGGACGGCGAGCCAATTTCATTCACGCAGGTCTACGATTCTGAAGAAGAGGCTAGGACTGTCGGTGAGGAGATCGAGCAGTACCAGCGTCAGGGAGAGTCGCTGAACTCGATGGCGATCCTGGTGCGCGCCTCTTTCCAGATGCGCGAATTTGAAGAGCGCTTCATTACGCTGGGCCTGAATTATCGCGTCATCGGCGGTCCACGCTTTTACGAGCGCAAGGAAATTCGTGATGCGCTGGCTTATCTTCGGCTTGTTGCCCAGCCGGCGGATGACCTCGCCTTCGAGCGCATCATCAACGTGCCCAAGCGTGGCCTCGGCGATTCCACGGTCAATATGCTCACCGCAACGGCCAGGCATCAGCGTATTCCGCTGCTCATTGCTTCGCGCTTGATGGTGGAAACCGAAGACCTCAAGCCCAAGCAGCGCACGACGTTGCGGACCCTGGTAGCGCAGTTCGACGACTGGTCCTATCGCGCCGAGAGCCTGCCACCCTACCAGCTTGTCGAGCAAATCCTCGAGGAAAGCGGCTACATGGATATGGTGACTGCTGACAAATCTGCGGAATCCCAAGGTCGCAAGGAAAACCTCAAGGAACTTAGCCGTTCGATGGAAGAGTTCGAGACTCTTGGCGGCTTCCTCGAACACATCTCGCTGGTCATGGACCGCGACAGCGCCGAGGCTAGCGACGCCGTCACCATCATGACGCTGCACTCGGCCAAGGGCTTAGAATACAACACGGTTTTTCTCCCTGGCTGGGAGGATGGCACTTTTCCAAGTCAGCGCTCGATGGATGAAAGTGGCCGTGCCGGTCTGGAGGAGGAGCGCCGCCTTGGCTATGTGGGTATAACAAGAGGTCGGCAGCGCGTTCGCATATCGGCGGCACAAAACCGGCGTATCCATGGCCTGTGGCAGTCGGCAATTCCGTCACGCTTTGTCGACGAACTACCGCCTGACGCAGTCGTCGTAACCGATCGCGGTTCGGCGTACGGCGGCTACGGCTATGGCGGCGGCGCCACGTCCCGCTTCAACATGGCCGACCCCTTCGAGAGCGTCTATGAAACCCCCGGCTGGCAGCGCGCCCGCGCCCAGCAAGCCTCCCGCAAGGGTGGCGGTCCGCTGACCATCGACGGCGACCTCG
>NZ_JAKFDJ010000224.1:0-62218 GCF_036676215.1 Devosia sp.
TCTTCGAGCGCACGAAGGTATCGGGATGCAGCAGCAGCGTATTGGCCCCGATATCGGAGAGAATGACGCAGTCATATTCCGCCAGCGCCTCCACCGTTCCCGGAAATTCGCGCGCCGCGACGTGGGCCGGCTGATAGACGACCTCCCATCCCGCATTCTCCAGCGCCGCCTTGAGCCAGCGCACGCCCTCGGCATATTCGGTGGTGGTAAAGCTGTCGAAGCCCTTCTGGTGGATGGAATGCACCGTCCAGGACTCCCCGGCGATCAGCACGCGGCGTTTGCTCATGAGTGGGCTGCTCCAATTTTGCGGACGGATTTGCGAATGATCAGGCTAACCGGCAGCCGCGTCAGCGGCTCGGCGTCAGTCTTGTTGATCTGGGCCAGCAATCGCTCGAATGCCATGCGTCCCATCTCGGCAATGGGCTGCCGTATCGTGGTCAGCGGTGGATCGACCAGTTCGGCAAAGGGCATGTCGTCGAACCCGACCAGCGACAGCTCGCCCGGTACGTCGATCCCGACCTGCCGCGTCGCCTGCAGCACGCCGATGGCGATATAGTCCGAACAGGCCAGGACCGCTGTGGGTCGCGGGGCACTGCCCAGCAACTGCATGGCAGCCGCGCGGCCATAATCGCGCGAGTATTGCCCCAGCAACACCCAGCCCGGCCGGACCGGCAGGCCCGCCTCATCCATGGCTCGCTCAAAGCCGGCCAGGCGCTCGCTCACGCTCATCAGCCTTGGCGGACCGCTGATGATGGCGATGTCGCGATGCCCCGCCTCGATCAGGTGCCGGGTCGCCAGATAGGCCCCCTGCTCGTTCTCCACGAACACCCTGGGCACCGACACCCCGGGAATATCCTCGTCGAGCAGCACCACATTGTGATGCGGGTCCAGCAGACCCGCCAAAGTGCCGTCATCGGGCTGGTTGGTCATCATGATCAGGCCGTCGACATGCTGGTCCTGCAGGCGTTGGATCGCATCGATCTCGCGCGCCCGGTCGCCCTGGGTCGACGACATATAGACTGCATAGCCATGCTGCTGCGCCGCCGCCTCCACGGCCGCCGCCAGTTCGGCAAAGAACGGGTTGGCGATTTCCGGCGTCACCAGGCTAATGGCCTCGGTCTTGCCGGTGGAGAGGCGCTTGGCCAGCAGGTTCGGTCGATAATTCAGCTTGGCGATGGCCGCGTCGATGCGGTCGCGCGTGGCCTGTGGCAGCTCGATCCGGTTGTTGAGATAGCGCGACACCGCCGTCGGTGACACGCCGGCCTCTTCGGCCACATCGCTCAGCGTGGCCACAGTGCGTCCTCAAATGGCATGGCGTGCCCTCCAAAGCCCGATCAGCCGCAGGCTCTCGGCGACAATGCCCGCGATCAGCGCCTCCCCCTTGGCGGCGGTCGCCGGACGCGGATCGCCGAACACGCCCGTCGCCACAAAGTCGCGCAATTGCATCGGCTCGATGCCGAAGGTCGGCGGAAAATCCGGATATTCCGGCGCCGCCAGGCTCATATCGACGGCCTCGGGCCGCAGGGCCAGCATCATCGCCGTCTCCACCTCGTCGGCATGGTAGAATCCCGGCCCCGCCGGCTCGCTGTCGCAGATCTCGCCAGCCAGCTTTTCGAGATGCGGATAATCCAGATGGACCACCGGCAGCCCGCCGCCCACCAGCGCCCGCGCCGCCAGCGCAATCGGCTCCCGATTGCCGAAATGGCCATTGATGACGATCAGCCCCGAAAACCCGATCCGCTGCACACCCCGCCCGATGTCGCAGAGTACCGCCCGCAGCGTGTCGGGCGACAGCGACAGCGTGCCCGCAAAGGCCTCGTTGTTCCACGCGTCGCCATAGGCAATCGGTGGCAGCACCACGCCCTCCAGCGCCGCGGCAATGCGCCGTGACACGCCCAGCGCCAGATCGGTATCAGTGGTCAACGGCAGATGCGCGCCATGCTGCTCGCAGGCGCCCACGGCCAGGACGGCCAGCGCCCCCCTGCCCGCCGCCTCGGCAATGTCGGGCCATGCTGCATAGGCAAAGTCCCCGGCCTGGCTCATCTTCCGACCTTCGGCGCTGGCGCTATCTTGTGCATTCTTCCAACTAGCATATGGTTTAGGCAAAGGCGCTGTGATTGGATTTGACAAGCCCAGCATAAGTGGCGTTAGATCACCTTGTAAACCGCTTTACTAACTTGTGGACAAATGGCCTCGTTTCTTCTCCGTGACGCCACCATCCTGACGGTCGATGCTGCCGACACCACATTTGCCGAGGGTTGGGTCAGCGTCGCGGATGGCCGGATCACCGGCGTGGGACCGGCTTCGAGCATGCCAGACAGCAAGAACTTCGATGAAATCTTGCAGCTTGCTGGCCATTTGCTGATGCCCGGGCTGGTGAATGCCCACACCCATGCCGCCATGGTGCTGTTTCGCGGCCGGTCCGAGGGCCAGAGCCTCCTCACCATGGATGGCTGGTACAATTCCATCCGCGAACCCGAACTCTCCCTGCTCGCTTCCGACATTGGTCCTGCTGTCGCCCTTTCCTGCGCCGAGATGGCGCTTTCGGGAACGACGACGTTCTGCGACCAGTATTTCTTTGCCGACGAGATCGCCACAGCCGCCGCCGCCAGCGGACTGCGCGCTGTTGTCGCTTACGGCATCGTGCAACTCGGCGACAAGGCGCGGGGCGAGGAAGAGCTCGCCAAGGCTGCCGCCTTCATCGAGCGCCAGCGCTCGGCCGATGGGCGGGTCATCCCCTGGTTCGGCCCGCACGCGCCCTATGTCGACAATTCCGAAGACCTGCTGCGGGCCGAGGTTGCCATGGCGGTCAAGTATGGCGTCGGCATGCACCTGCATATGGCGGCCGGCCCTGAAGACAACGAAGAGACCATGTCCCGCTATGGCCTCACCGCCACCCAGGCCCTGTCGCGGGACGGGTTCTTTGCCGGGCGCGTTCATGCCGCCCATTGCCTTGATTTGACCGACGACGACATCGCTGTCTTCGCCGCCGCACCCGCCGCATCGGTGTCCTACAATGCCACTGCCGGCCTGCGCTCGGGCCGCGCGGGCATGTGCCCTGCCGTCAAGCTGCGTGAGGCGGGCGTCGTCGTCGCCCTGGGCACCGATAATGTGGCAGCCAACAATTCCTACGACATGATCGCCGAAATGCGTGTCGCCGGCCTTGTCGCCTCCCATCGCGAAGGCCGGGCGCAGCCTATTTCCAGCCGCGAGCTGATCCGCATGGCCACTATCGATGGCGCGCGGGCCCTTGGTCTCGACCATGAAATAGGCTCGCTCGAAGTCGGTAAGGCCGCCGATATTATCGCCATCGACATGAGCGGTGCCGGCTACTCGGAAACGCCCGATGTGGAGACTGTCCTGGTCTATTCCGGCAGTGGCCGCGATGTGCGGCACGTCTGGGTCGCAGGCGAATGCATCGTTCGCGATCGGGCATTGCTGCGCCGATCATTCGGCGATATTCGTAATGAGTACTCCATTATATACAAAGACTTCTGGTCGCGTGTTGAAGCGGCACGAAAGGTAGCTTGAGTTGACGAAGACGAAACTGATCCTGGATACCGATGGCGGTGTGGACGACGCGCAGGCCCTGCTTATGCTGATCGCCGCCGGCCGCACGCCGGATGCCATCACCACGGTGTTCGGCAATGTCGGACTGGACGCCGCGACGCGAAACATCCTGACGACGCTGGCTGTCGTTGGGGCCGATGTGCCCGTGCACAAAGGCGCCGATCGCCCGCTGACCCAGCCCATCATCGATGCCAGGTATATCCATGGCGAAGACGGCCTTGGCGGTGCGCCCCGGCCCGCTTCGATCCCCCTGCCCGCCAGCGATGACGCCGTCGGCTTTCTGCGCCAGAGCTTCCGCGATGCGGCTTCCAAGGGCGAGCAGATCGATATCCTGATGATCGGTCCGCTGACCAACCTGGCCTTGGCGTTGCGGGTGGAGCCATCGATCATTGCCGGCATTGGCCAGCTGACCATCATGGGCGGCACCGTCTATGGTCGCGGCAACACCACGCCGGCAGCGGAATTCAACATCTTTGCCGATCCAGAGTCGGCTGCGGTCATTTTCCGCTCCGAAATCGACATCGTCGTAGTGCCCTGGGAGCCCTGCGTGACCCATAATATGGCCGGCGCCGATGTCGATGCCGCCTTCGCGCCGCTCGATACCAGCCTGCCCAAGGCCTTTTCCGAGGCGCTGGCGGACCACGCCCGCAGAACCAATGCCAGCTATGGCGGCGGCGACGTGTTTCGCTTCGTCGATCCGCTGGCTGCCGCCGTGGTTATCGACCCGGCCATCGTCACCAAATCCATCCGCGCCTCGGTCGATGTCGCGCTGGCGCCCGGCATCACCCGCGGCATGACCGTTGTCGACCCGTCGGGTCGCCTGGGCACGCCCATGGTCACCCTCGTCGAAGAAGCCAGGCTCGACAGCCTCGTCGCGCTTTACGCCGCCTCCATCGCCTACATCCCCAACAAGAACTGAAATAACAGGAGAGCCGTCCATGTCCTTGAAAATGCTGTCCCGCCGGACCTTTTCCGGCCTTGCACTTGCCGCCGGACTGATGTCCTCCGCGGCAGTCGTCGCGCAGGAATACACCGAAGAAAGCCCGCTGAGCGTCGCGCTGGTGCTGCACGGCACGCTGGGCGACAAGAGCTTCTTCGATAGCGCCGCGGCAGGCGTCGAAAAGGCCATGGCCGAACTGCCGGTCGAGGTCAAGATCATCGAAGCCGGCTATGACCGCAGCCGCTGGCAGCCGGCTCTCGCCGACGCGGTCGACACCGGCTTTGATGTCGTCATCGCCGGCACCTTCGACATGACCGGCTTTGTCGTCGAACTGGCGCCGGAATATCCAGACACCAAGTTCGTCGTGTTCGACGATGCCCCCGATTTCTCGACCGGCTGCTGCGCCAATGTGCTGGCCCTGCAGTACCAGACCTCGTCGGCGGGCTATCTGGCCGGCTATGCGGCGGCAAAGCTCTCCACCTCGGGCGTTCTGGCCACCATCATCGGCATGGAATTCCCCACCGTCACCGACTTCAAGGTCGGATTCGATGAGGGCGCCATGGCGGCCAATCCGGATGTGACCATCCTCAACGCCGTCGCTGGCACCTTCAGCGATCCGGCCAAGGGCAAGGAAATCGCGCTGGCCCAGCTCGCCCAGGGCGCGGACGTGATCTTCCCGATCGCCGGCGGCACCGGCATCGGCGCCCTCCAGGCCGTGCGTGATGCCGGCAAGCTGGCCGTGGGTGTCGACAGCGACCAGGCGACCATCTTTGCCGCCACCGACCAGGCCCAGGCTGATGTGATCTTCACCTCGGTGGAAAAGAAGGTCGGCGACTCGCTGTTCCTGGCCCTGCAGCAGACGCTTGACGGCACTGCCGCCTACGGCACCGCTGTGCTGCTAGGCCTGCCCGAGGGCGCCGTAGGCATCTCCAAGAACGCCTACTACGAAAAGCTGGTCTCCGCCGAGGTCCGTGCCGAGGTCGACGCACTCGAAGCCGAGATCAATGCCGGCACGCTCGTTCCGTCGACCGACATGAAGTAATCCAGCCGGCGGCGCCTTCACCGGCGCCGCCGCTGCTCTTTCAACCGGAAAGACGACCCATGACCGCGCTCCTTGAGGCCATCGGCATCGGCAAGACCTATCCCGGCGGCGTCGTCGCCAATGACGGCGTCAATCTCTCGGTCAATGCCGGCGAGGTGCATGCCGTGGTCGGCGAGAACGGGGCCGGCAAATCCACGCTGATGAAGATCCTGTTCGGCATCGAACATGCCGATCGCGGCGAGCTGCGGCTGGACGGCAAGCCGGTCAGCTTTGCCAATCCGCGCGAGGCCATCAACAGCGGCATCGGCATGGTATTCCAGCATTTTTCGCTGGTCCCGTCCTTCTCGGTCTATGAAAACGTCGTGCTGGGGTCCGAGCCCCATGCCGGGATCCGCTTCGACCGCCAGAAGGCGATCGACGCCGTGCGCGCGCTCTCGGAAAAGTTCCGTCTGTCAGTCGATCCCCTACCCCCTGTCGGCCAACTCCCTGTCGGCCAGCAGCAGCGGGTGGAAATCCTCAAGGCGCTCTACCGGGACGCGCGCATCCTCATTCTCGACGAACCCACGGCCGTGCTGGCCCCGCAGGAGGTCGAAGAGCTGTTCGTCGCCGTCCGCGCCCTGGTCGAGCAGGGCCGCACGGTGATCTTCATCGCCCACAAGCTGCCCGAGGTGCTGGAGATATCCGACCGCATCACCGTGATGCGTGGCGGCAAGACCGTTGGCCAGGTGGCCGCCAGGGAAGTCACCGAGAAAAGCCTCGCCACGATGATGGTGGGTCGCGAAGTCGCCCTGCGCGTCGATCGCGCCAGCAATGACGGCGCCATGGCCTGCGAGATCAAGGCGCTCAAGGTCAAAAGCGAATCCGGTGGCCTGCTGGTCGACGATCTCAACCTGCATGTGCATGCCGGCGAAATCGTCGGTTTGGTGGGTGTCGAAGGCAACGGTCAGTCCGAGCTGCTCGAAGCCATTGCCGGGCTGCGCCCCATCGCTGATGGCGTCGGCTATCTCGAAGGGACCAGCCTCGCGCCCCTTTCGGTGCTGGAACGGCGCGCCAGGGGCCTCGCCAGCATTCCCGAGGACCGCATCGCGCGCGGCCTCGCCGCCGGCTCCAGCGTGGCGGAAAACCTCGTCGCGACGCGGCTGGATGACACCCGCTATGTCCGCAACGGTCTGCTTGACCTCAAGGCCATCAAGGCCAATGCCGAAAAACTGATCGAGCGCTTCTCCATCCGCGTTGGCGGTCCTGGCGCTGCAGTGAGTACGCTGTCCGGCGGCAACATGCAGAAAGTGGTCGTGGCACGCGAACTGTCCGAGCAACCCAAGCTGCTGCTGGTCAACCAGCCGACACGCGGCGTCGACCTCGGCGCCACCCAGTTCATCTGGAAGTCGCTGACCGAAGCGCGCGATGCCGGCGCTGCCGTATTGCTCAGTTCTGCCGACCTCTCCGAACTACTGGCGCTGTCCGACCGGCTCGTCGTGTTCTATCGCGGTCGCATCGTCGCGGCCCTCACCAATTCCGACGACCTCACGCCTGAAACCCTGGGCACCTACATGCTCGGCATTGCCAAACAGACTCCCGAAGAAATGCAGGGAGGCCTGCGATGAGCATGACGACGCAGGCCGAACTGGGCCGCCAGGCCCGTTTCAAGACCATCCGCCGCGAAGCCGGACGCGCGCTCAGCGCCGCGCTCATTGCTCTGGGCATCGCCTTCGTCATCGTGCTCTTCACCTCCGAAGCGCCACTCGAAGCCTTCAACGTATTGCTCACCGCGCCGATGTCGCGGCCGCGCACCATTGGCCTGTGGATCGACGATGTCGCCAAGCTTACCATAACCGGGCTGGCTTTCAGCCTCGTCTTCCAGGCGCGCCAGTTCTCGATGGGTGTCCAGGGGCAGGTCTATGTCGGGGCGCTTGCCGCGGCCTATGTGGCGCTCTCGCCCATCGGGTCCACCTGGGCGGGCATTCCGCTCGGCGTCGCCGCTGCCATGCTCGCCGGGGCCTTCTGGGGTTTCATCCCAGGCATTGCCAAGGTCAAGTTCGGCGCCAACGAGATCGTTTCCTCGCTGATGCTCAACTATATCGCCATCGAGCTCTGCAATTACCTCGTCCGCACCCACCTGCCCAAGCCACAACCCGGCGTGCTGACGACCAACAATTTCCCTGAAACGGCCGTGTTTCCGCCCTTGGTTGAAGGAACGCGCATCGACCTCGGCCTGATCTTCGCCACCATCGCCGTGCTCGCCGTCTGGTTCGCGCTCTATCGCACCGCCTGGGGCCTTAAGCTCCGGCTCGTCGGGCACAATGCCAACTTCGCCGAATATGCCGGCATAAGATCGACCGCCATCATGGTTTCGGCCATGACTGCCGCCGGCGCACTGGGCGGACTGCTCGGCTCGATGTTCGTTCAGGGACAGACCTATGGCTATCTGACCGTGCTGTTCGAGGGCAATCTCGCCTTCGAGGGCATCCTCGTCGCCATCGTCGCCCGCAGCCGTCCGCTGGCCGTGCCGGTTGTCGCGCTGTTCTACGGCTATCTGCGGCAGGGCGCGCAGCTGATGAACCTGCGCACCGACGTGCCATCCGAGGTCATCGGCGTGGTCACCGCCATCATCATCCTGCTCGTCGCCTCGTCCTTCTCGATGCCCGGCCGCAAGTTCTGGGCGCGCGTCATGGGTCGATCGGCGACGACCGCCCCGGCACTGGAGGCACAGAAATGATCGAACTCCTGATGACGGTCCTTTCGACCACCTTCTTCATCACCGTTGTCCGCACCTCGACGCCATTGCTGCTGGCGACGCTGGGTGGCTTGATTGCCGATCTCGGTGGCGCGCTCAACGTGGCGCTCGAAGGCATGATGCTGGTGGGCTGCCTCACCGCCGTCCTCGTCTCGGTCTTTGCCCCCTGGTACGTTGCGGTCCTCGCGGCAGTCCTCGCCGGCGCGCTGCTCGGCGCCATCATGGCGTTCTTCCACCTGCGGCTCAAAGCCGACATCATCCTGGTTGGCTTCGCCATCAACATCCTGGCCGCGGGCGGCACGGTGTTCGCGCTCACCATCGCCACCGGCGGCGACAAGGGCACCTCGATCAACCTGGCCTCGAAATCGGTCCCCGCCGTCGATCTCTCCTTCCTCGGCATCATCCCGGGCATCGGCGACTTCCTCGAGCGCATGCTGTCGGGCCACTCCATCCTGTCCTGGCTGGCGGCCTTCCTGGTCTTTGCCATCTGGTATTTCCTCTACCGCACGCCCTGGGGCCTGTGGCTGCGCGGCGTCGGCGAATATCCCGCGGCACCTGAAGCCGCCGGCATCCCGGTCAACGCCATCCGCACCTGGAGCTTGCTGGTCTCTGGCGGGCTCGCCGCCCTTGGCGGTGCCCAGCTCGCCATGTTCAACTATATCGGCTTCACCCGCGACATGACCGCCGGCCGCGGCTTCATCGCACTGGGTGCCGTGCTGCTCGGCGCTCGCCACCCCGTCGGCGCCCTGCTGGCTGCCCTGCTCTTCGGCGTCTTTGAAGCGCTTGCCGTCGTCATGCCGGGCCTGTTCAACTGGATCCCGGCCGAACTGATCCGCATGATCCCCTTCGTCGTGACTATCCTCGCCCTGTTCCTCTTCAGCTACCGCGCCATGCAGGCCCGGCGCCTGCGCTCGGCAGGTCACTGATGGCGCTGCCCGACGATCTGATCCTCAACGCCGCCGACGAGGTCGCCATCCGCCAGCATCTGCTGCTGGTCTCGCTCGGCAAGCAGCCCGCCGACCGGGCCATCGAAGTCGGACGGCTCCTCGCTGTCCATGCCAATCATTGGCTGGAAAACCAGGAAATCATCGTCTACGGCCGCCGCATCGCCTATGTCGGCCCTATCGGCTCCTATCGTGGCGAGGTCGCCGAGCGCGTGCGTTATCCACATCTCTCGGCCGTCCCCGGCTTCGGCGAGGTGCACAAGCACATCGAATCCACTCACCTGACGCCCGAGTTCGAGGCAGCGCTGGTCATCCCGCGCGGCAATACCTGGACCTGCGAAGCCAGCCACGAATTCGCCAATGTGAGCGGCAGCAAGAACACCGAATTCTGGCAGAAAGCGCGCCTGGCCGGCTCCCCTCTCAAGGTCTTCATCCAGCCCGGCTCCGCCGTGCCGCCCAGCGCCTGGGAAGAGAGCGGCGGATACTATGGCTATGACGAGCAGAAACAGTTCCTGAGGGACGATCTCTCCGTCACCGGCCTCGACGAGGTCATGGACTGGCCCTCGGTCTGGGACCCCACCAATCCCGGCTATGCCCGCATGTGGGGCATGATCCGCGCCACCTTTGAAATGCGCGGCGTGGTCGAGGGCCATGGCTCGGGCCTCATCGATCCGCACGACATTTCCGCCTTTGCCGCCGCCGGCCTCAGTTCCGACCACGAAGTCTGGTCGCTCGACGAGGCCTGGGACCGCCTGATGCGCGGCCTCTTCACCGAACTGCGCCCCTTCTCCTATGACGCGATCATACCAGGCCTGCTCGAACGCGGCCTCAAGGACTGGTCCAATATCGCCTTCACCACCGATGACCGCAGCGCCAGCGATACGCTCCGCGATGGCGCCAGCGACCACAATGTGCGCCACGCCATCCACTATGGCCTCGCGCCCGAAATCGCCATCCAATGCGCCACCATCAATCCGGCCCGCCACATGCGGATCGACCAATGGGTCGGCTCCGTCACCCCCGGCCGCTATGCCGATATCGTCCTGCTGGACGACGTCCCCACCGTCTCCATCGCCCATGTCTATGCCGATGGCATCCTGTCGTCCGAAGGCAAGACCTTCACCGGTCCCGCGCCCAAACTCGACTGGCCCGAATGGGCCACCCGAACCATGAATATCGGCCGCACCCTCGCCGCCGCCGATTTCGTCATTCCGGCCGAGCCTGGCCGGACCACCATGACGGCGGCCATCCTGCGTCCCTTCCACTGGAACGAGGATTTCCTCACCGAGGAATTGCCGGTGGTGGATGGCGCCGTGCAGCGCGATCCCGCCCGCCTCATCACCAAATGGTCCCTGATCGACCGCTATCGCGGCGATGGCGCGGTCGCTGCCATGTTCTGGACCGGCTGCGGCCCGGAAGACCCCGATACGGCTTTGGCCTGCTCGGTTGCCCATGACAGCCACAATGTATGGTGCATCGGCTCATCCGACGCTGCCATGGCCAAGGCCGTCAATCATCTGCAATCCATCGACGGCGGCTGGGTGCTGGTCCATCGCGGCGAAATCGTCGCCCAGGTTCGCCTCGAGATCGCCGGCCTGATGACCGCCCGCCCCGCCGAGGCCTTCGATGCCGACATGCAGGCCTTCCTCAAGCGCGCCAATGACGTCACCTGGATGTATCAGCCCGCCGCCATGAACCGCTGGAAGCCGGGGTTCCCGGAATTCCTGATCTTCGCCACCCTCACCTGCTCGCCCTGGCGCTGGGTGCTGGTGGCGCCGTCCAAGCTGGCCCCCAACGGCTTCGTAAACGTGCAGACTGGAGAGACCCACAAAATTGTCTGGTGAACGCCGTGCTCGCAGCCATTTCCAGACCTGGATACGGCGGCGCACACGGTACTATTTCCCTGGTCTGCATCGCCAAAACACGGTTGATAAACCGCTTAACCCGACCGCTAGCCCAAAGATTGGGCTTGCGGAGCTACCGCCGCAAAAATAGGCTTCCATCAGGGAGGCGCCTGTTTGTCAAACCATCGCTGGCACTCGTCCGCGATGCAGAAGGAAGCTGATAATGAAAAAACTTTTCGTCACTGCTCTGGCGCTTTCCGCCACCGCCCTGCTCTCGGCCGCCCCCGCTGTCGCGCAAGGCAAGACACTCACCATCTCCTGGTGGGGTTTTAACGGCGAAAAGCTGGAATCCATCGTGCTGGCGCCGTTCCGCGAACAGTGCGGCTGCGAGATCGTGTTCGAGACCGGCAATAATGGCGAGCGGCTCAACAAGATCCAGATCCGCAATGGCGCCGGCGTCGACGTCGCCTATTTCTCCGACAGCTTCAGCCAGCAGGGCATCGAAGCCGGCCTGTTCCAGAAGATCGATCCGGCCAAGCTTCCCAACCTCGCCGGCATCTACGACCTCGCCAAGGACCCGCAGGGCGGCTACGGCCCGGCCTATACGATCGGCCGCGTCGGCATCGTCTATGACTCCGCCAAGGTGACGACTCCGATCACTTCCTGGAACGATCTGTGGCGCGAAGACCTTGCCGGCTCCCTGTCCCTGCCCGGCATCACCACCACGGCCGGCCCGATGGTGGTCATGAAGGCGGGCGATCATACCGGCGTCGACGCCTTCACCGATGAAGACGCCGCCTTTGCTTCCGTTGATGCGCTCAAGCCCAATGTGGTGAAGAACTACAATACCGGCTCGGAGATGATCAACCTGTTCTCGACCGGCGAAGTCAGCGCCGCCATTGCGCAGGACTTCACCCTCGGCCAGATCCAGGCGGCCGTGCCGACCGTGGTCTGGGCCGACCTCGCGGAAAGCTCGATCGCCACGCTCAATACGGTCAATATCCCGGTCGGTGCCGCCGAACCGGAACTGGCCTATGAGTTCATCAACTTCATCCTCTCCCCCGAAATCCAGCAGCAGCTGGCCGAACAGGGCGTCGATGCGCCCGTCGTGACCTCGGTCGAGCTGACTCCGGAACAGGCCGCGCTCTGGACCTATGGCGCCGATGTCATCGCCGGCCTGCAGCGCGTCGACTATGTCAAGATGAACGCTGCCAAGGGCGGCTGGGTCGATCGCTGGAACGAAATCTTCGGCATGTAATGTTTGCAGGCGCGGTTGTAGCCGCGCCTGTTTCGCATTGAACGAAAGGCACACGCGATGTCATCCCGGCGCAGGCCGGGATCCATCCTGAGATGCAGCCAAGTGCACAAATCTCAGGATGGGCCCCGGTTTTCGCCGGGGTGACATCGTGGTTGTGGTGGCATCGAACGCCACGGAAGGCCCATCTATGAAACGCTTCGCCGGCTGGACCCTGGCCTCCCCCGCGACAATCCTGGTCGTGGTCTTTCTCGTGCTGCCGGTGCTGGCGACGATTCTCACCACTTTCACTACGCCCGCTGGTCCCTTTGCCACCTACCAGGCCTTTTTCGGCAGCGGCTTCCGCCGCACCGTGCTGATCCGCACCATCCAGGTATCGCTGGCCACCACCGCCATCGCCCTGGTCATCGGCTTTCTCACCGCTTACGTCGTCTCGCGTTCGCCGGGCTGGCTGAAATCCATCCTCATCATCGCGGCGGTCTTCCCGCTGCTGACCGGCGTCGTGGTGCGCTCCTTTGCCTGGCTCATCATCCTGGGCAAGAACGGCATTCTCAACTCCACCTTGCTCAGCCTGGGCCTGATCGGCGAGCCGATGAGCATGCTCTACACCCAGGGCGCGGTCATCGTGGCCATGGTCTATCTCTTCGTGCCGCTGATGATCCTGACGCTGGTCGGCGTGCTCGAGGGCATTCCCGACGACCTCATCCAGGCCTCGGCCTCGCTCGGCGCAAGGCCCTCCGCCACCTTCATGCAGGTCACCCTGCCGCTGGCCGTTCCCGGCCTCATCGTCGGCGCCGTCCTGGTTTTCACCGGCAGCTTCACCTCCTACGCCACCCCGCAATTGCTCGGCGGCGAACAGGTGATGATGATGGGCACGCTGATGTACCAGCAGGCCATGATCACTTTCGACTGGGTCGCCGCCTCCACCATTGCCGCGGTCATGGTGGTGATCACCATTGCCATAGTGCTGCTGATGACCCGCGTCGCCCGGCGCCTCAACCCGATGGCCGTATGATGACCCAGAAAATCCACCCCCTGCTGATCGCCGGCACGGTGCTGGTCTTCATGTTCCTGGTCGGTCCGTTGATCATCGTGCTCGGCGCCGCGCTCAGCGACACCACCTATCTGACCTTCCCGCCCCAGGGCCTGTCGCTGCGCTGGTTCGAGAACATTTTCCAGATCGACGCCTTCCGCCGCACCATCGTGACCAGCCTGCAGATCGCGTTCCTGTCGACGATGATCGCCCTGGTCATCGGCATTCCGGCCGCCTATGCGCTCAACCGCCATCGCATTCAGCTGCCGGGCTGGCTCTCGACCCTGTTCATCCTGCCCGTACTGGTGCCCGAACTGGTGCTCGGCTTCTCCCTGCTCAAGAACCTGGCCGTCCAGTTCAACTCACCGATCTATATCTCCCTGCTGTTCGGTCATTCGCTGCTGGTGCTGCCCTATGTGGTGCGGGTGATCAGCGCCTCGCTGGCCTCGTTCGATTTCTCCATCGAGGAAGCGGCCATCAGCCTCGGCTCGCCGCCGCTGAAAACCTTTTTCACCATCCTCTTGCCCAATGTGCGCTCTGGCGTGATCGCGGCCTTCATCCTGGCCTTCATCACCTCGATCAACGACGTTTCAATCTCGATCTTCCTCACCGGTCCGGGGCTTTCCACCCTGCCCATCCAACTGCTCGCGCATATGGAGCAGTTCTTCGATCCCACGGTAGCCTCCGTTTCGGTGCTGCTGATGATCCTCACCGTGGCCGTCATGGCCATTGTCGAGCGCACGCTCGGCCTGACCTTCCTAGCCAAGTAGTTTTCATGACCCAGGCCCTTACGCTCCAGTCCATTTCCGCCCATTACGGCACCACTCAGGTGCTGGAAGATCTGTCCCTCTCCGTCGCCGAAGGCGAGCTCGTCTCCCTGCTCGGCGCCAGCGGCTGCGGCAAGACTACGACGCTCCGGCTCGTCGCTGGTTTCCTGCAGCCCACTTCGGGCACTATCACCCTGGGCGGCCGCGACCTTACCCGCCTGCCGCCTTTTCAGCGCGATATCGGCCTCGTCTTCCAGAACTACGCTCTCTTCCCGCATCTCTCGGTGGCCGACAATGTCGGCTTCGGCCTCAAGCAACGCGGCATTTCCGGCACCGACCGCGCCAAGCGCGTCACCGCCATGCTGGAGCGCGTCGGTCTCGCCCATCTGGCCGACCGCCTGCCCGGCGCCCTCTCCGGCGGCCAGAAGCAGCGCGTCGCCTTGGCTCGTGCCCTGGTGATCGAGCCGCCCTTGCTGATGTTCGATGAACCCCTCAGCAATCTCGACGCCAAGCTGCGCATCGACATGCGCGTCGAGATCCGCCAGTTGCAGCGCGCCAATGGCACGACCTCGGTCTATGTCACCCATGACCAGGAAGAGGCCTTCTCGATCTCCGACCGCGTCGCCATCATGCATGCCGGCCGCATCATGCAGCTCGATACGCCCGAAACGCTCTATCAGCGCCCAGCCAATGCCTTCGTCGCCCGCTTCGTCGGCTTCGAAAACCTGATTGCCATGAATGTCGTCGCCCGTGACGGCGCCAAGGTCACCGCCGAGGCGCCGGGCGGCGTCAGGCTGACCCTGTCGCTGGAGCAGTTCGGCACCATTCCCGACCGCTTTACCCTCGCCTGCCGCGCCGATGGCCTGGCGGTCACCGACAATGCCGCCATGGAAGGCATCCCGGCCACGCTCGGCCTGCGCACCTATCTCGGCCGCGCCTACCAGTATCAGTGCGAGACCCCGGCCGGCGCGCTGGTCGCCAATGGCCCCCTGACAAGGCCGCTGGAACCGGGCGTTGCCGCCAAGCTGGTGCCGGTGCCCGAACAGTGCACGATCCTGGCGCCGGAAACGGCGTGATGTTGTTGGAAGGTTCAAGGCGGGCCACAACCACACTACCCCCCTCTCTCCTTGAGGGAGAGGGTGCCCGAAGGGCGGGTGAGGGGTTGGCTCCACACGCGGTGAATGCGGGCATCCCGCAGACCCCTCATCCGTCTCGGCTACGCCGCGCCACCTTCTCCCTCAAGGGGAGAAGGGGAAGGGGCCCATGACCACCATCCTCACCAACGCGTGGCTGCTCACCCTCGACCCTGCCCTGTCCGAGCACAATCCCGGCTGGCTGCAGATCGACGACACCACCATCACCGCGCTGGGCTCCGGTACCCCTCCCCGCATCGAAGATGCCGAGATCATCGATTGCGGCGGCGATATCGTCATGCCGGGCATGGTCAATACCCACTGCCATATGGGCATGGCGGTGTTCCGGGGCCTCGCCGAAGACGTCGATGACCGCCTCTATCGCTATATCCTGCCGCTGGAGCGCAAATTCGTTACCCCTGACATGGTCCGCATCGGCTCGGCCCTGTCGGCGCTGGAAATGATCCAGGGCGGCGTCACCACCGTTGCCGACATGTACTATTTCGAAACCGAGGTGGCCAAGGTCTGCGACCGTGCCGGCCTGCGCGCCGTCCTCGGCCAGACCCTGGCCGATTTCAATCCGCCGGACCACAAGAGCTTCGACGAGGGCTTCGCAGCGGTCGAGCAGCTGGTCGACGCCTGTGCCGGCCATCCTCTCATCACCCCCTCCATCGCCCCGCATGCTCCCTATTCCACTGGCTTCGCGGTCATGCAGCGCATCGCCCACTGGTCCGCCGACCATCCCGACATACCCGTGCAGATGCATCTGGCCGAAAGCACGCTGGAAGTGGATTGGGCCCGCAAAACCCACGGTCAGAGTACAGTCGCCGTCACCCGCGACGCCGGCCTGCTCAAGCCGGGCCTGATTGCCGCCCATTGCCTGCAGCTCGACGACGCCGATATCGCCATGATGGCGGAAGCCGGCGTCCACGCCGCCACCAATCCGCGCTCCAACGGCAAGGCCGGCCGCGGCATCGCCCCCGTCGAAAAGATGCGCCGGGCCGGCATCCCTGTCGGCATCGGCAGCGACGGCGCCATGAGCGGCAATACGCTGGACCTGTTCAGCCAGTTCGCGCCGGTCTCGATGTTCGCCAAGTTACTGGGCGGTTCGCGCAAGCCCCTGCCCGCCATCGACGTCATCCGCATGGCCACCATCGAGGGTGCCCGTGTCCTCGGTCTTGCCGACATGGTCGGGTCGCTCGAACCTGGCAAGCAGGCCGACCTCATCCGCATCAGCCTCGCGGCGCCCCGGCTGCATCCGATCTACGATGCCTATTCGGCCCTTGTCTTCGCCGCCATGCCCTCAGACGTGACCCATGCCATGGTGGCCGGTCGCTGGCTGATGCGCGATCGCCGCGTCGAAACGCTCGACCCCGTGCAAACGACCCGCGATGCCATTCATATCGCGGTCATGTTCAAGGCCGAAATGCGGCAGATCGACGAGGCGCCATGACCCAGCTCGATGATATCCTCGCCCGGGTGGATACGGATATCCCCCAGAGCCTCGACAGGTTATTCCAACTTATCCGCATCCCCTCGGTATCCACCGAAGCCCGCTATGCCGCCGATTGCCGCCGAGCCGCCGAATGGCTGCGAAATGAGCTGGAAAATCTGGACTTCAGCGCCACAATCCGTGACACGGCAGGCCACCCCATGGTGGTCGCCCATGGCCCGGCCGTTCCCGGTCCTCATGTCCTCTTCTATGGCCACTATGACGTGCAGCCCGTCGACCCGCTAAATCTTTGGAATACCGAGCCTTTCGAGCCATCGCTGGTACCGCAGCCCGATGGCGAGACCCATATCCTGGGTCGCGGCGCCTCCGACGACAAAGGGCAGTTGCTGACCTTCATCGAGGCCTGCCGCGCCTTCAAAGCCGTAACCGGTGCGCTACCGATCCGCATCTCCATGCTGTTCGAGGGCGAGGAGGAAGCCGGCAGCCCCAGCCTTGGGCCTTTCCTTGCCGAGCACGGCGACGACTTGCGGGCCGATGTCATGCTGGTCTGCGACACCGACATGTGGGACCGCGATACCCCCGCCATCACCACCATGTGGCGCGGCTTTGTCAGCGAAGAGTTCGAAATAACCTGCGCCGACAGGGACTTGCACTCCGGCATGTTCGGCAGCGCCGCCCGCAATGCCGCCCAGGTCATCGGCACGATCATCGGAAAACTGCGCAACGACGACGGCAGCGTCGCCATTCCCGGCTTCTATGACGGCGTCGCGGACCTGCCCCAGGCCATCGCCGATCAATGGTCCCGCTTGCCCTTCGACGCGAGCAAATTCCTCGCCGATGTTGGTCTCTCGACACCAGCCGGCGAGTCTGGCCGCTCGGCGCTCGAACAGGTCTGGGCTCGCCCCACCTGCGAGATCAACGGCATCTGGAGCGGCTATACCGGCGACGGCTTCAAGACCGTTATCCCAGCCAGGGCCAGTGCCAAGCTGAGTTTCCGCCTCGTCGCCGGCCAGGATCCGCACCTTATCCGACAGCTCTTCCGCAACTATGTGCAAGGCCTGCTGCCGCCCGATTGCACCGTCACATTCAAGGCCTACGCCGCCGCCCCCGCCCAGATGATGCCCCTAGACGGCGCCCTACTCACCAAGGCCCGCGAGGCGTTGACCGACGAATGGGGACGCGAGGCGGCGCTGGCGGGCACGGGTGGTTCTATCCCTATCCTCGGTGAGTTCAAGCGGCAGCTCGGCATGGATGCCCTGCTAATCGGCTTTGCCCGGTTCGACAACCGCATCCACAGCCCGAACGAGAAATACGACCTGTCGAGCTTTCACAAGGGCATCCGCTCCTGGGTGCGCATCCTCGCCGCCTTCTCGGAGAACAATCCATGACCATCACCCGCTTTTCCGTCGCCCCGCTCCACGCCAGCACGATGCATCTGGCTGCCGTGGCCGGTGGCCGCGCTGCGGCCGATCTGGTCATCACCGGCGTTCGGGTGCTCTCGACCTATTCGGAGCGCATCGCGATCGACAAGGAGGTCTGGCTCGCCAATGGCCGCATCGCTGCGGTCATGCCGGCCGGCGTGCACAAGAAGGGCCCTGCCCCAAAGGCCGTCTACGACGCCAAGGGCGGCATTATAGCGCCGGGCCTGGTCGATCCGCATATCCATATCGAAAGCTCGATGGTCACGGCCTGCGCCTATGCCGAGGCGGCCCTGCTCAACGGCACCACGACGATCTTTTGCGACAGCCACGAGATCGGCAATGTGATGGATGTCGCCGGGGTCGAGGCCATGCTCGAAGATGCTCGCATGGCGCCGCTCTCCATCTTCCTCACCGTGCCTTCCACGGTCCCGGCCACCTCGCCTGAGCTCGAAACCGCCGGCGGCGACCTAACGCCGGACAAGATCGGCGCCCTGTTCGACAAATGGCCCGAGGCCGTGGCCCTGGGTGAGAAGATGGATTTTGTGCCGGTCGCCATGGGCGATTCTCGCAGCCACGCCATCATTGCCGAAGCGCTCAAGCGTAACCGGCCGGTTTCCGGCCATATCTACGGCCGCGAATTCGTCGCACCCTATGCCGCTTCTGGCGTCACCGACACGCATGAGGCCATCGACCGCGAGATCGCCAATGACTTCATCGATGCCGGTATCTGGGTTTTCCTGCGCGGCGGCAATCCGGCGACGCCGTGGAACTCCATCGTCGAGGCGATCAAGCCGATCACCGAGTTGGGCGCCAGCCACAAGCGCTTCTGCGTCTGCACCGACGACCGTGATGCCGATGACCTGTTGAACTTCGGCCTCGACTGGGTGGTGCGCGAAGCCATTCGTTGCGGCATGAAGCCGGAACAGGCCTGGGCCATGGGCTCGCTGCACGGCGCCACCCGCTTCGGCATGGGCGACGAAATCGGTGGCCTCGGCGGCGGACGCCGTGCCGATCTGGTGCTGCTCGATGACTCCATGAAGCCACAAAGCACCTGGTATGGCGGGGAACTCGTGGTCGATGACCGCAAGGTGACGCCCCTGCTCGAGGCCACGCTCAACCAGCGCTATCGCTATCCCGAGGCGGCCTATAACACCGTCCACCTGCCCAAGGCGCGCAAGCTCGTTCCGGAACTTCCGACCGAGCCGGTCACCGCCAATGCCATCGGCATCGAGATGCCCGGCATCGTGCTGCCGCACCGCAGGGTCGCCATCGAGCCGGCCGATGACTGGTCGACCATTCTCGAGAAGCACAATCTCAGCTTCGTCACCGTCATCGAGCGCCACGGCAAATCCAATGGCGGTATCGCACGCGGCCTGCTGCAGGATTTCGGCATCCGCAATGGCGCCGTCGGCTCCAGCGTCGGCCATGACAGCCACAATATCATCCTGGCGGGCACCAACGAGGCCGACATGGCCCTGGCGCTTGCCACTATCGAAGGGGCCAAGGGCGGCATAGTGGTGGTGCAGGACGGTCGGGTAACGGCCTTTGTCGGCCTGCCCGTGGCCGGCCTGCTGTCCGACAAGCGCGTGCACGACGTCGCCGCCGAAAACCAGGCGCTTAAGACCGCCTGGCTGGATGCCGGTTGCACCATCCCCTACATGGGCTTCAACCTGATCCCGCTGTCGGTTATTCCTGAGATTCGCATCACCGACAAAGGGCTTGTGAAGGTTCCAGAAATGGTGCTGGCTCCCCTTTATGAATCGACGAGTCGTCATTGATACCGATCCTGGCCTCGACGATGCCGTGGCCATTCTCTTCGCATTGGCGAGCGGGCGCTTCGACATTCTGGGGCTGACCACGGTCGCCGGCAATATCGGCCTGGAGCGGACCACCAGCAATGCCGGCGGCCTGCTTGCCGTGATGGACCGGAGCGACATCCCCGTTATATCGGGCGCTTCCACGGCAATGCTGCGCGACAATATTGACGCCATCGTTATTCACGGTGTGGACGGCCTGCGGGGCATCACCCTGCCCCCAACGACCGTGACGGCACAGACAGGGGCCGTCGAATGGCTGGCCGAGACGCTGCTCACCGCTCCCAGTGGCTCTATCGACATTCTGGCCCTGGGACCCCTGACCAATATCGGGCGCCTGGTGAATGAGCACCCGGAAGCCGCTGGCCGCATCGGCCAGTTGATCGCCATGGGCGGTGCCATTGTCGAGCCGGGCAATGCAGGTCCGGCCTCGGAGTTCAATTTCGCCTCCGACCCCGAGGCAACCGCCGTCGTGCTGCGCTCGGACATCAAGACCACCATCGTGCCACTGGACGTCACCCGCCGCGTGCGAGCGGATCGGGCCTATGTCGAGGCCCTGCGCGGAAGCCTGGCCGGCGACACCGCCGCCGACATCCTCACGGCCTATCTGCTGGACGACAAGCAGAGCCGACCGTTGCACGACCCCTGCGTCATGCTGCTGGCCGTCGCGCCGGACCTGTTCGACATCGAAATCCACCGATTGTCGATCAATCTGGGTGACGGTCCGGATGCCGGCGCCTTGACCGATAGCGAGACCGGAACGCCTGTCGCCGTGGCCATGCGCGTCGACGTGCAAGGGGCACTCGACCTGCTGTCCAGCGGCTTGCGCTAGACCAGCTCCTGCTCCACCAGCGCCGTCCAGTAGCGGGCTCCAGTGGGGATCGCCGCATCGTTGAAATCGTAGCGGGAATTATGGTGCAGCGCGCCGCCTACCGCTGGACCGTTGCCCAGCCACACATAGCAGCCCGGGATGAGGTTGCTGAACTCGGCAAAATCGTCGCCTGCCGTGGACGGCGGGAAATCGGTCACGACAGGCTTGCCCGTCACGACACTGGCCGCCGCAAACGCTGCCGCTGTCGCCCCCGCGTCATTGATAACCGGCGCAATGCGGCGCTTGAAGCTATAGCTGGCACGGATCCCGAACATGCTGGCCACACCCGCTGCCAGCTGGCCGATCTCGGCCTCCAATTGGTCGCGCACCTGTGCCGAATAGGCGCGCGCCGTGCCGCCGATCCGCACATCGTCGGGAATGACATTGAGCGCGCGGAAATCGCCGCCGGTGATGGCGCAGGCGCTGACCACGGCCGGTTGCAGCGGATCAACGCGTCGGGCCACGATAGTGTGTATCACCGTGAGAAAATGCGCAGCCGACGTCATGGCATCGCGCCCCAGATGCGGCTTGGCGCCATGGGTGCCGACACCGTGAAAGGTGACCTCCCAACTGTCTGACGACGCCAATTGCGGCCCAGCCACGACCGCCATCTCGTCGGGCGCCAGCCCGGGCATATTGTGCAGGCCAAAGACCGCGTCGATCGGAAAGCGATCGAGGAACCCGTCAGCCAGCATCGCCTGCGCCCCGCCACGTCCTTCCTCGGCAGGCTGGAAAATGAAGTGCACCGTGCCGGAAAACCGGCGCGTGCGCGCCAGGTGCCGGGCCGCGGCCAGCAGCATCACGGTGTGGCCGTCGTGACCACAGGCATGCATGGTGTTGGCGGTGGTTGACTTGTAGGGCACGTCGCCGAGTTCCGGCATGGCCAATGCATCCATGTCGGCGCGCAGCGCGATCGCTCGGCTACTAGTCCCCACCCGCAAGGTGCCGACAATACCAGTCTTGCCTAGCCCGCGATGGACCTCAATGCCCGCCTCTTCCAGCCACCGCGCCACAATGTCGCTGGTGCGGACCTCCTCGAAACCGAGTTCGGGATGCCTGTGCAGATCGCGGCGCAGCGCAATCATCGCCTCAAGCTCGAAGGGGTCGTTGTCTCCATGGGTCATGGATTGCTAAGCTCTTGAAAATCAACGTAACCGCAGCATCCACGATTTGCTGCCGGCCAGCAAGGATACCCTGTCTTGCCCCTCGCTCCGCACCAGTTCTGGCAGGCAATGGATGCACCGGACACCCACCGCCAGCCGCCCGACGGCTGGGCGGACGGTTTTCCGGCAACCCTGCCCGACGGCCGCCAGTTATTGCTCCCAATACGGATTCTGCCCGGTGACGGCACGGCCGCCGTCGCCTCACTGATCATCAACCAGGCCAGCTTTGCTGTGGAAGACGCCATCTCGGCAGCCATGGCTGATCTGTTGCGATCCCATGCACCGGATGTGGTCATCGGCGTCCCGACGCTGGGCCTGCCGCTCGCCAACAACGTCGCCCGCCGGCTCAACCACAAGCGCATGGTCGCCCTCGGCACCTCGCGCAAATTCTGGTACCGCGACGAGCTCTCGGCCCCGATGTCGTCGATCACCAGCCCGACGCACCAGAAGACCATATTCCTCGACCCGCGCTCGCTGCCGCTGCTCGAGGGGCAGCGGGTCGCTGTCGTCGATGACGTCATCAGTTCGGGAACCTCGATGGCTGCGGTGCTGAAACTGCTGGCACAAGCCGGTCTCGAACCGGTGACGATCGTCGCCGCCATGCTGCAGGGCAACCGCTGGAAAGAACAGCTACGCGATTGGCATGATCGTATCGCGGCGCCGTTGGCCTCGCCCAGACTACAGCGCAACGCGGCCGGCCGCTGGCTTGCCGAGGCCTAGCGGTTGAGGATCTGCCCGCTGAGCACGTCGATCCGCATGCCATCGAAGGCCGGCGTAACATTGTCCGGCGTTTCGGCCTCGGTCCGGGCATAGTCCAGATCGATATGCATATTGGTCAGCACCGCCAGCCTGGGCGCGAAGCGCGCGATCCAGTCCAGCGTCTCGGGCAGGCTCAGATGGCTCGGATGCGGCGTGGGGCGGAGGGCATCGATCACCCAGAGGTCGAGCCCGGAAATCGCGGCAAAAGATGCCTCAGGAAAGCCCGACAGGTCGCATGAATACGCGACATTGCCGATGCGGAAGCCCAGTGAAGAGATATTGCCGTGCGCCTGCTCAAACACGGTGACGGAGATGGTCCCGCCTGGTCCGTCGATATTGAGCACGTCGCCGGCCGCAATTTCATGGGCATTGAGAATAGGCGGATAGTCGCTGCCTGGCGGGGAGACGAAGCAATAGCCGAACGCCTCGCGCAGGCGATTGCCGGTAGCGGCATCGAAGTAAACGTTGACGCGACGCCGATTGTGCAGCGCCAGCACCCTCAGGTCATCGATGCCATGGGCATGGTCGGCGTGGGCATGGGTATAGAGCACGGCCTCGACTCGGTCGACATTGGCGGCCAGCATCTGCTCGCGCAGGTCGCAGCCCGTGTCGATCACCACACGGGTCGGCGTCTCGCTGCCCTCGCTAAACCCTTCCAGCAAAAGAGAACATCGGAGCCGCCGGTTGCGTGGCTCATTGGGATCGCAATCGCCCCACACATTGCCGATACGCGGCACGCCGCCGGACGAACCGCAGCCCAGTATGGTGGCAACGATCCGCTGCGCGGCGCTCATGGCTCAGGCGAGCCCGGTCTTGGCGAACAGGCGGGCAAAGTTCGCCGTGGTTTCCCGGCCGAGTTGTTCGAGGCCGATGCCGCGCACTTCGGCAAGCTTTTCGGCCGTATGCCGCACGAAACTGGGCTCGTTGGGCTGCCCGCGATGCGGAATGGGCGCCAGATAAGGTGCATCAGTTTCAATGAGATAGCGGTCGGCTGGGACGAATTTGGCGACGTCGCGGATCTCTTCGGCATTCTTGAAAGTGATGATGCCGGAGAAGGAAATATAGCCATCGAGAGCCAGCGCGCGGCGGGCGAGCTCCTGGCCGGCGGTGAAGCAGTGCAACACGAAGGGGAAGGCGCCCTGCTTGGTCTCTTCCTCAAGGATCGTAGCCATGTCCTCATCGGCCTGCCGGCTGTGGATAACCAGTGGAAGACCGGTGATCCGCGCCGCTGCGATATGCCGGCGCAACCCGGTCGCCTGGGCCTCGCGCGGCGCGTTGTCGTAGAAGTAGTCCAACCCCGCCTCGCCGATGGCAACGCAACGCGGGTGGGCACTTAGCCGGACAAGTTCATCTACTTGAACATGCAGTTCCTTGTCGGCATTGTGCGGATGCGTGCCGACCGAACACCAGACGTTCGCATAACGTTCCGCTATGGCCGTGTATGTGGAAAACTTCTCCACAAGTGTGGATATCGTCACCATGCCGGAGACGCCCGCCGCCTCAGCGCGCGCCAGAACACCATCGATATCATCGGCCAGGGCCTCGAAATCGAGGTGGCAATGGCTGTCGATCAGCATGCTATTCCGCCTTGCGTTCGAGACGAGCAAAGACGCCCTGCGGCACCGGCAAGTCCGTGCCAGGCTGCAAGCCTGCTGGCGTTTTGCTGTCAGCAAGCATGCGGTTTTCTTGCGGAACGCCGAGTTGATCGAGCAGACGGGCCGCTGATGCGGGCACGAAGGCCAGCATGGGGATGGCCAGACGACGAACGGTGTCGGCCGTAACGTAGAGTACGGTGGCCATGCGATCCGGGTCGGTCTTTTTCAGCGCCCAGGGTTCTTGCCCGGCAAAGTAGTTGTTAGCCGAACTGAGGGCTGTGATGATGGCGCCGGTGGCCTCGTGGACGAGTTGCTCGTCCATGGCCTTTTGCGCGGCGTCGATGGCCGCGCCCACTTCGGCAATGATGGCCCGGTCGGCTTCGGTCAACGGCCCTGGCTGGGGCACCTTGGCCTCGCAGTTCTTGTTGATCATCGACAGCGAACGCTGCGCCAGGTTGCCCAGATTGTTGGCGAGGTCGGCATTGACGCGCAGCACGAGCTTGTCGTGGCTGTAGTCGCCATCATTGCCGAACGAGACTTCGCGCAGGAAGAAATAGCGCGCGGCGTCGACGCCGAATTCCTCGATCAGAGCGAATGGATCGATGACATTGCCCAGCGACTTGCTCATCTTCTGGCCGTCGACCGTCAGGAAGCCATGCGCAAAGACGCGGTGCTGCACCTCCATGCCGGCACTCATCAGAAAGGCCGGCCAGTAGACGGTGTGAAAACGGATGATGTCCTTGCCGATCACATGCAGATCTGCCGGCCAGAACTTCCTAAACAGCTCGCTCTGTTCGTCCGGGAAACCGACGCCGGTGATGTAGTTGGTCAGCGCATCGACCCAGACATACATCACGTGGTCAGGCGCGTCCGGTACCGGAATACCCCAGTCGAAAGTGGTCCGCGAGATCGACAGATCCTGCAGGCCGCCCTTCACGAATGAGATGATCTCGTTGCGCCGCTCCTTGGGCGCGATGAAATCGGGATTGGACTCGTAGAGGTCGAGCAGCTTCTGCTGGTAGGCCGAGAGGCGGAAGAAGTAGGTCGGTTCCTCCACCCAGGTGACCTCAGCGCCCGAGGGGGCAAATTTCTTGCCGTCTTTCTCGGTCAGCTCGTCTTCGTCGAAATAGGCCTCGTCGCGGACCGAATACCAGCCCTTGTAGGTGGACTGGAAAATGTCGCCGTTGTGACTGGCGGCCATCTTCTTCCAGATCGCCTGGCTAGCCTCGTGGTGGCGCTGCTCGGTGGTGCGGATGAAGTCGTCGTTGGAAATGTCGAGCGCTTCGGCCAGGCGCCGGAACTCGGCGGAATTGCGGTCGGCCAGTTCGCGCGGCGTGACGCCCTGGGTGGCGGCCGTCTGCACCATCTTGATGCCGTGCTCATCGGTGCCGGTCAGGAAATAGACCTCGCGGCCTTCGAGCCGCTTGAAGCGCGCGATGGCGTCCGTCGCGATCATCTCATAGGCGTGGCCGATATGGGGCGCGCCGTTAGGATAGGAAATCGCAGTCGTGACGTAGAAGGGCTTGGCGGTCATAGGGGCTCGGTGGAAACGGTCGTTGCAACGTGCTTCCTGATCGCATCGAAAATGGCGACAAGCGTCTGTTTCATATCCAGATTGATGCTGTCGGCGTCCGCGAAAAGGGCGTGTGCCTTGTCCCATAGCTCGTTGGCGGAGGCAAGGCGTCTGCGGCCTTGCGGCTGCATGGCGGCGTTGCGGGCCTCATCGGCCATCCAGTCGTCCAGCATCTCCCGCGCGAAGGTGAGTTCTGTGCTCTGCGTGTCG
The DNA here is from genome assembly GCF_036676215.1 of Devosia sp. Taxonomy (GTDB): domain Bacteria; phylum Pseudomonadota; class Alphaproteobacteria; order Rhizobiales; family Devosiaceae; genus Devosia. The sequence goes on from NZ_JAKFDJ010000224.1 coordinate 26,122, forward strand.
GCCCCGAGCGCGTCTGCCAGCTGCAGCATGACTCCGGCCGGATGTTGCGCCGGGTTGGCGAGCCATGCCTGCAAGGCACCAAGGGCGGATTCTGGTTCGAGCGCCAGCGTCTCGAACGCCCGCCGGGGACGGCCGCCGGCCAGCGCGATGGCTCGGTCGAGTTCGACCTGCCCGAGGCTCGGATCGTGATCGACCAGGACGCCACGCACGTCCTGGTCACCAACCGGCCGCAGCGCCAGATTATGGCAGCGCGACTTGATGGTGGGCAGCAACTGACCCGGGCGATGTGAAATCAGCAGGAAAATGGTGTCCGCGGGCGGTTCTTCCAGCGTCTTGAGCAGGGCATTGGCTGCTGAAGCATTGCAGTCATCAATGCTGTCGATGATCGCCACCCGGTGCCCGGCCCGGCCCCGCGTGTGATGCAGGCTGTCGCGCAACTCGCGCACATCCTCGACGCGGATGACGGTGTAATAGCCCTTGCTGTCCTTGAGACGCCGGCGCAGCAGGAAGAGATTGGGATGCGATAGCGCCGCGATCTGTTCCTCGACGCGGTGCCCTTCTTCGTCGCCCGTGGCGGTCAGAATGGCGGCCGCCAGCTCGAAAGCAAAGGTCGCCTTGCCGATGCCCTGCGGACCATGCAGCAGGATGGCGCCCGGCAGCCGACGCTGGGCGAGCTGGTCAAGGATGGCGGCGCGCGGCTTGTCATGGCCCCGTGCCTTCTGGCGCCGTTCCGGGGGCAGGATGTCGGCAAGGCCGTCCGGGTCGGTCACGCCTGCGAACCGCGCAGCAGTTCGGGAAAGCGCTGGCTCACGGCTTCCCAGATGGCGGCCTCGAGAGCGTCTTCGGATTGGGCGGCGGAAATAACCACGCAGCGGTCCGGATTGTCTCGCGCAATGGCCAGAAAGCCCTCGCGCAGCCGCTTGTGCCAGTCGAGCTCTTCCTTTTCGAAGCGATCGCCGGTCAGCGCCAGCCCATCCTCGATGGCCCGATCCGCGACACGCTTGAAGGCGGCTTCCGGATCCATGTCCAGCACGATGGTCAGGTCGGGCGTATGGCCGTCGAGCGCCAGGGACTCAAGGCCTGCGATGAGCCTGTCGTCAACGCCCCCCGTCAGGCCCTGATAGGCGCGGGTGGAATCGTGGAAGCGATCCGAGAGCACCCAGATGCCATTGCGCAGATTGGGCGCGATCAGCTGGTTGACGTGGTCGAGGCGGGCGGCGGCAAACAGCACGGCCTCGGCGCTCGGCCCCCAGCTTTCCGAGCGCCCCTGCAGGATGAAGGAGCGGATGGCCTCGGCCTTGGGCGTGCCGCCCGGTTCGCGCGTGCGGATGGCCTCGATCGCGTGCCGCTGCAGGTTTTGCAGCAGCCGCTTGATCTGGGTGGATTTGCCGACGCCTTCGCCACCCTCAAAGGTGATGAAACGGGCGCGGCTGGCTTTGGGCGCTTCGAGCATGGGCGAGCTGATTCCCTGGTCTTATCCGTCTTCTAAGTCAACTCGCCCAACGGGGAAAGACGACTGCCCGAAACTGCCCGCCATTCGAGCGTAGCTCTCATGGCCTCTTCGCCTAAATTCGCTCCGCAGGAGCGAATTTGCCTTCGGCCGGCTCAGAGCCAGCCAAGGGCCAGCTGTTTGAGAGCGTCAGTTGCCTTGCGCAGAATGTCACCCTCTTCAATCGTCTCGGCAGCATAAAGCGGCGCCACCTGCACCAGTTGCTCGTCGCAAAACACCCGCAACTCGGCGATCTGGTCACCTTGCACCACGGGCGGCATCAGTGGACCGGTATAGACCACCGACGCGCTGAGGCATCGGCGCGACCCCCGCGGCAGATAAAGGGCAACCTCGCCGTCACCCACCAGACCGACACTCGGACTGGTGCCACCATAGACATTGGCATGGGCGACAACCGCCCCCTCGGGATAGGCGGAAAACCGCTCGAACGCCCGGGCACCCCATGTGATCAGCTTGCGGCCTTCCTCGTTGCGCTGGGCCATGGACGTGAGGCCGTGCAGCACCGCTATCAGGCGCCGGCCGCCCTCATCGGTCGAAATCACCGAACCATAGCCAGCGGCCTCGGTGTGGCCGGTCTTGAGACCATCGACGCCAATGCCAAGTTCCACCAGGGAATTCCGGTTAGCCTGCTTGATGCCGTTCCACTCCATCTCCGGCTCGGAGAAGTAGTGGTAGTGCTCGGGGTATTCGCGGATCAGGTAGCGCGCCAGGTCTGCAAGATCTCGCGCGGTAACATACATGTCCGGGTCCGGCAGGCCGGCCGGATTGGTGAAGTGCGAGTCGGTAAGCCCGATTTCCTCCCCCAACTCGTTCATCATTGCGGCAAAGCTTCCCTCCGACCCCGCAATGCCTTCAGCCAGCACGATGGCCGCGTCATTGCCTGACTGGATGATGACCGAGCGGAGGAGGTTCTCGACACTGATCTGCGAGTTGAGATCGGCAAACATTGTCGAGCCGCCCGACGAGGCGCCGCCGGTGCGCCAGGCATGTTCGGAGACGAAGAACTCGTCGGCCATGCTGAGGCGCCCGGTGCGAATTTCATTGAAGACCACGGCGATGGTCATGAGCTTGGCCATGCTGGCCGGCTCCATCGGCAGGTCGGCGTCCTTCTGGAAGATAACCGTGCCGGAGGCTTCGTCCATCAGAATGGCGAACTTGGCCTGGGTGTCGAACTCTGCCTGCGCCAATGCGGGCGCCGTCAGCGCCAGCATCGTCGCCAAAACCTGCCAGATCCGCCTCACGCTATCCCCCCTACAGCCGGCCCCCTGCCGGCCGACAGCTAATTGAGTTTTATGTCATTGAGGCCGAGTTCGCGAGCCATATCGAGAACATCAATGCGTGATACGCCGGGCTTGAGATAGGTAAGCGTCAGACGGGTCGCATCGCGTCCGTTGACCGTCACCGGCTCCTCGTCGACTGCGCCCAGAATGGCGAACTGCTCGGCCAGGCTGATTGCATTGGCCTGATCGGCAAAAGTGCCCAGGCTCAGGCTGATGGCGCGTGCATCCGCGTCGACCGATTGCACCCAGTCGTCCAGTTCCGGCGCGCGGGTCGCCATGGCGTTGACGGCGGAATGGGCCGTACCGATGGCGGCATCGGCCTGTTGGGGCGTGGTATCGGCATAGGAGAACAGATTGCCCAGGAAGCTGCCGGCGATATCGGCCAGACTATTGGTATTGTCAGCATAGGCGAACTGGGTATTGCCGCCGCCACCGAAATCGGCTGGACCCGAATAGCTGGCGACCAGCATGCGCGTATCGTCGCCTTCAAGCGGCGCCGGACCAACATACTCAGCCTGGATCTGCGCGTGTCCGTTGTTCACATAGCCCAGCATGGACGCGGCGCGATGCGACAGATCCATGATACGGCCGGGCATATAGGGGCCACGATCGTTGACGCGCACGATGACCGAGCGGCCATTGGCCTGGTTGGTCACGCGGACATAGGACGGCAGCGGCAGCGTCGGATGTGCGCCGGTAATGGCATTGGCCGAGAAGATTTCGCCATTGGCGGTGCGCCGGCCATGGAAGTCCGAGCCATACCAGGAGGCCTCGCCGACCGCGGCATAGTCCGGCTGCTCGGCCGGAACGTAGACCTTGCCGCGCACGGTATAGGGCTTGCCGACCTGATAGCGGCCACCGCCCTTGGGAGGATTGGGGTTGGTGGTGACGCGCGGAGAAACGCCGACACCATATTCGGAGGAGGAGAAAGCGGAGCGCTTGACAGTGGCCCCCAGCCCGCCGCCACAGGCAGCGATCATCGGGGCGACAAGGGCCGCAAGGGCGACAAGGCGGACGGCATGGCGCCAGGAGGTCGTCGTCACGGTACTCAAACTCTTACTCTCGTCATACTGCGAGCGCAGATCATAACCGATCCCGCCGCGATCGAGCGCACAGAACAGTTTTCTGGTTTCAGTGAGGTTAAGGGGAACAGACTGTTAGCTTTGAGCGTAGCATTTGATGCCAATGCGCGGTGGATCGGAGAGAAAGCTATCCTGTCCCGCCTATTGCGAATTTGCAGACATAAAGATATCTTTATGTGATCGGAATTTCCGAACTTGAGGTAGATGGCGATGAGCCAGCATGACGAAGCCCATATTCCCGACTGGAACGAGGTCCGCGCAGCGCTTGCCAAAGCGGCGAGCGAACGCATCCTGATCCTCGACGGCGCGATGGGCACCATGCTGCAGCGCCGCAAGTTCACCGAGGAGAATTTCCGCGGCGAACGCTTCAAGGATTGGAAGCTGCCCCTGCAGGGCAATAACGACCTGCTGGTGCTGACCGAGCCGAAGGCGGTCGAGGACATCCATTTCGAGTATTACATGGCCGGCGCCGATATCGCCGAGACCAACACCTTCTCGGCGACCTCGGTGGCGCAGGCCGACTATGCCTGCGAAAGCGCGGTCTATGACATCAACTACCAGGGCGTGATCGTTGCCCGCCGGGCGGCGCAGCGCGCCGAGGCGGCGGATGGCCGGCGCCGCTTTGTTGCCGGCGCCCTGGGGCCGACCAACAAGACCTCGTCCATGTCGACCGATGTCAGCAGCCCCGGCTTCCGTTCGATCACCTTCGACGAATTGGTCGTGGCCTATGGCGAAGCGCTGCGCGGGCTGATCGATGGCGGCGCCGACCTGCTGCTGTTCGAGACCATTACCGACACGCTCAACACCAAGGCCGGTATCTTCGCTGCCCAGCGCCTGTTCGAAGAGCGCGGCATCGACGTGCCGGTCATGATCTCGGGCACCATCACGGACCTTTCCGGCCGCACCCTGTCTGGGCAGACGCCGACCGCCTTTTGGTATTCGGTGCGCCACGCCAATCCGTTCACCATCGGGCTTAATTGCGCGCTGGGCGCCGACCTGATGCGCGACCATATCGGCGAGCTTTCGGGCGTGGCCGATACATTCATCTGCGCCTATCCCAATGCCGGCCTGCCCAACGAATTCGGCGGCTATGACGAGACGCCCGAATCCATGGCGTCGCAGCTGGAAACCTTTGCCAGCGAAGGACTGCTCAACATTGTGGGCGGCTGCTGCGGCTCGACGCCCGATCATATCCGCGCCATTGCCGGGGTCGTGAGCAAGTACCAGCCGCGCGTGGTGCCGGAAATCGAGCGCCAGCTGCGCCTCGCGGGCCTCGAAGGCTTCACGCTGACGCCGGAAATCCCGTTCGTGAATGTGGGCGAGCGCACCAACGTTACCGGCTCGGCCCGCTTCCGCAAGCTGATCACGGCCGGCGACTATACCGCGGCGCTCGACGTGGCGCGGGACCAGGTGGCCAATGGGGCCCAGATCATCGATATCAACATGGACGAAGGCCTGATCGACAGCAAGCAGGTGATGATCGACTTCCTCAACCTGCTGGCGGCCGAACCCGACATCGCCAAGGTGCCGCTGATGATCGACTCTTCCAAGTGGGAGGTGATCGAGGCGGGTCTCAAATGCGTGCAGGGCAAGGCACTGGTCAATTCCATCTCGATGAAGGAAGGCGAAGAGGCCTTCCTCAAGTCAGCCCGGCTAGTACGCGCCTATGGCGCCGCGGTCGTGGTCATGGCCTTCGACGAGCAGGGCCAGGCCGATACGCTGGAGCGCAAGGTCGAGATTTGCGCGCGGGCCTACAAGCTGCTCACCGAGGATGTAGGCTTTCCGCCGGAAGACATCGTCTTCGATCCGAACGTCTTCGCGGTGGCCACCGGCATCGAGGAGCATAACGGCTATGGCGTCGCCTTTATCGAGGCGACCAAGATCATCACCGAGACGCTGCCGCATGTGCACATTTCGGGCGGCATCTCCAATCTCAGCTTCTCGTTCCGCGGCAATGAGCCGGTGCGCGAGGCGATGCACGCCGTGTTCCTCTACTATGCCATCCAGAATGGCATGGACATGGGCATCGTCAATGCCGGGCAGCTGGCGGTTTACGAGTCCATCGACCCCGAACTGCGCGATGCCTGCGAGGACGTGATCCTCAACCGCACGCCCGATGGCACCGACCGCCTGCTGGCGCTGGCCGAACGCTATCGCGGCACGGCGGGCAAGGAGGCGACGGCAAAGGACCTGAGCTGGCGCGAGAAATCGGTCGAAGACCGTATCGCCCATGCGCTGGTCAACGGCATCACCGAATATATCGACGCCGACACCGACGAGGCCCGGCTCAAGTCGGCGCGGCCGCTGCATGTCATCGAAGGCCCGCTGATGGCCGGCATGAGCATCGTCGGCGACCTGTTCGGCTCGGGTAAGATGTTCCTGCCGCAGGTGGTGAAATCGGCCCGCGTGATGAAGCAGGCCGTGGCCTTGCTGCTGCCCTATATGGAAGCCGAGAAGAATGCCGACGGCAAGGCCACCGGCCGCCAGAGCGCCGGCAAGGTGCTGATGGCAACAGTCAAGGGCGACGTGCACGATATCGGCAAGAACATCGTCGGCGTCGTGCTGAGCTGCAACAATTACGAGATCATCGATCTCGGCGTCATGGTGCCGACCGCCAAGATCCTGCAGACCGCCAAGGACGAGAATGTCGACATCATCGGCCTCTCGGGCCTCATCACGCCCTCGCTGGACGAGATGGTGCATGTAGCCGCCGAAATGGAGCGCGAAGGCTTCGACATTCCGCTGCTGATCGGCGGCGCGACGACCAGCCGTGTGCATACTGCGGTCAAGATCCATCCGCGCTACGAACGCGGCCAGGCCGTGCATGTCAACGACGCCAGCCGCGCCGTTGGCGTGGTCGGCAATCTCTTGTCCAAGGACACCAAGGTCTCCTTCATCGCCGACATCCGGGCTGAATATGCCAAGGCAGCGGCGGCGCATGAGCGGGCGGAAAGCGAAAAGAAGCGCGTGCCGCTGGCTCTGGCCCGGGCCAATGCCTTCAAGCCCGACTGGAGCAGCTATGTGCCGCCCAGGCCGAGCTTCCTCGGCACCAAGGTGTTCGAGGATTCCGACCTGGAAACGCTGGCCAAGTATATCGACTGGACGCCCTTCTTCCAGACCTGGGAACTCAAGGGCCGCTACCCCGCCATCCTCGAAGATGAGCGGCAGGGCGAGGCGGCGCGCCAGCTGTTCGATGACGCGCAGGCCATGCTCAAGCAGATCATCGACGAAAAGTGGTTCGTGCCGCGCGCCGTGGTGGGCTTCTGGCCGGCCAATGGGGTGGGCGACGACATCCGCCTGTTCAAGGACGAGGGCCGCGCCGAGGAACTGGCGACCCTGTTCACCCTGCGCCAGCAGCTCAGCAAGCGCGACGGCAAGCCCCATATGGCGCTGGCCGACTTCGTAGCCCCCGCCGGTACGCCGGACTACATCGGCGCCTTCGTCGTCACCGCCGGCATTGAGGAAGTCGCCATTGCCGAGCGCTTCGAGCGGGCCAATGACGATTATTCGTCGATCCTGGTCAAGGCGCTGGCCGATCGCTTCGCCGAGGCCTTCGCCGAATCCATGCACGAGCGGGTGCGCAAGGAATTCTGGGGCTATGCGGCCGACGAGACCTTTGCCCCGGAAGACCTGATCGCCGAATCCTATCGTGGCATCCGCCCTGCGCCGGGCTATCCCGCCCAGCCCGACCATACGGAAAAGACCACTCTGTTCCGCCTGCTCGACGCCGAGAAGAATGCCGGCGTGACGCTGACGGAGAGCTACGCCATGTGGCCGGGTTCGTCGGTATCGGGGCTCTATTTCAGCCATCCCGAATCCTACTATTTCGGCGTGGCCAAGGTGGAGCGCGACCAGGTGCTCGACTATGCGGCGCGCAAGGGGATGAGCCTGGACGAGGTGGAGCGCTGGCTCGGCCCGATCCTCAACTACATCCCCGGGCCAGCCATCGTGGCGGCGGAGTAATGCGATGGGCCGGGTCGAACAGATACCCGTGACACTGGTGACCGAGCCGGGGCGGCTGCTGGCGCTTGACGCCGACACCGCCCTGCTCCGCCTGCCGGCCAATAGCGGGCATGGCCATGAAGACGGCGGCCAGTGCATCGCCTGCGCCATGCGCACCGACGTGCGGGCCCTGCTCTATGATCTGCTGGAAAGCGCCAAGCAGGGACGGCGTCCGCCCTTCAGCAAGGTCGTGGTGGATGCCAGCGCAGTGCCCGACCAGTCGGTGGTGATTGCCGCGCTGACTGGCAGGCTGCCGGCACAGGCCTTGCGGGATCACACGGTGGCGCGATTGTTTTATCTGGCTGGGGCGGCGTAGCCACTTCGACCTCCCCAAGGGGAGGCTCGGAGGTGTCCTACCCTTCGTACCGCACGAGTTGCGTATCCAGCCTGAGATAGAGCGGATGCTTGGGCGAGCCGTCGCCATTGGTGCCAAAGCACCAGAGGTCGATACCATCCGCTCGCAGGGCATCGACAATGGCCTTGCCGGCCGGCGCCAGTGCCCTGTTGAGCTTGCCGTGGCAGAGGACCACCAGATCGGCACCCGTGGCAGCATCGCGGATCGCCGGCAGATTGGCATCCGAGACCGCCACCACGCCCGTAGCCAACAACACTTTCGGGTCGGTTGCCCGGTAGTCACCGACATTGGCCTTGACCATGGCCGAATAGCCCTCGCGATTGGCAAAGGTCCACTCGCGGGCACAGGTTGGGTCGTTGACCGTGCCGTCGGCGGTGCTGGGATTCATGCCGATGAACAGCACATAGCGCTCGGGGAAGTGCTCCCCCGTCCAGCGGCGCATCAACTGGCGATAGCGGCCATCGGCACTGAACGTGGCGTCGCCTTTGACGCCCGGCATTAGCGGCAGGCGCACCTTGCCGCCGGGGTCGTGCGCGTCGACGCTCATGCGGTCAGATCGCTCGGCGGCACGAGGCCATTGATCAGCGAGGCCGTGGTGATGGTATTGGCCAGGAGGCACGCAATGGTCATGGGACCGACGCCACCCGGCACTGGGGTGATGGCGCCAGCCACTGCGGCTGCCTCGGCATAGGCGACGTCGCCCACCAGCCGCGTCTTGCCCTCGCCCTTGTCGGGCGCCGGCACACGGTTGATGCCCACATCGATGACGGTGGCGCCCGGCTTGATCCAGTCGCCCTTGATCATTTCGGGCCGGCCGACGGCAGCCACCACGATATCGGCACGGCGCACCACGTCCGCCAGATCCCTGGTCTTTGAATGAGCGACGGTCACTGTGCAGTTCTCGCGCAGCAGCAGTTGCATCATCGGCTTACCCACCAGGTTTGATCGACCGATGATGACGGCATTGAGCCCGGCCAGCGAACCAAGCTGGTCGCGCAGCAGCATCAGGCACCCCAGCGGCGTGCAGGAGACCGGACCCGGCAGGCCGATCTGCACCTTGCCGACATTGGCCGGCGTGAAGCAGTCCACGTCCTTTGAGGGCTCTATGGCTTCGATCACCTTGATCGCGTCAATATGGGCTGGAACCGGCAACTGCACAAGAATACCATGCACTTGCGGATCGTTATTCAGGCGATGCACGAGTTCGAGCAGTTCCGCTTCGGTGGTATCTTCCGGCAGCTCATGCTTGAACGAGGCCATGCCGACTTCGGCCGTCTGCCTGGCCTTGTTGGCCACATAGACCTGGCTGGCGGGATCATGCCCGACAATGACCACGGCGAGGCCGGGGATGATGCCGTGTTCGGACTTGAGGCGCGCCACATGGCCGGCCACACGGCCCCTCAGGCCCTCGGCAAAGCTCTTGCCGTCGATGATCCTGGCCGTCATGGGAAACTCCTTATGCAACGCGCGCCGCAGCATTAGAAAACGCTGAACGCTTCGTCTATCTTTTTGGCGGTCGAGCGGGTGGGAATTTGCCATTTACAAGCAAGAACCACGCCCGACACCGGCGATGTTGATGACTTCCTGGCGCAGATGGACGATCCAGCCAGGCGCGCCGGCGACCACGCGCTGGTCGCGCTGATGGGCCGCTATTTTCCCGAACAAGCGAGCAACGTGACGCCCTGCTGGCGCGCCTGGGCAGGCCCTGCCTCTACGTCAGGCGCCTCAACGACATCGACCTCAATGTTCTGCGAGACTTGGCGGGATGTCGGTCCGGACTTTGCGTGCAACCTGTCCCTCGACAAAATAAGAGGGCTGCAATGGCATTTCTACCATTGCAGCCCTTTGGAAACATCAGCCAACCGCGCTGTTGAGGGCTTGGGGGACAAGCGGCCAGCACGACGTTCCTCGCTCACCGGTTGCATGGGTCGCTTGCCGTGCCAGTGAACTGCCTAAGAAGATGGTAGCGAAATGCGGCGAGAAAAGTGTGCTTCACCGAAGTGTGAATAAGTTCAGAGCCAGCGCCGCGTGGTGCCCAGATAGGCGCGATAATCATCCCCGAATTTGCGCGCCAGATACGCCTCCTCCTGCACCACGACCAGCCGGTCGAACGCCAGCCAAATGAAAGGCAGCAGGATGAGGCCCCACTCGAGCCCGACGATAAGGCAAAGGCCGACATGAAAGCACAGGCAGCCCAGATAGATCGGGTTGCGGCTGAACCGGTAAAGGCCGTCCGTCACAATGCGGACCGTTGGCTTGTTGGGCTCGACATGAGTTCCCGCCGCCCTGAACGCCCTGATGCCCCCGACAACCACCGCGCCGCCCAGGCCCGCCAGAGCAGCCCCGACCCAGAAGGTCCAGGCCGCGAGGCCGAAGGACGGCAGCAGCGGGAGTGGAAGCACGAAATCCAGCGCCAGGGCCAATATCCATGCCATCGCCGGATAGAACGGCGGCAGGATCATCAACCCAGCATTGTCCACCTGCTTGTCTTCCATGGCCATCCATTCCAAATCGGGCGGAAACGAGTATAGAGCAAAGCCGTCACACGGCCGCTATAGTTATCCAGCCAGAAAACGCGATTCCCGACCGCAAGGCAGGCCCGATCCGGGGCCTGCGCAATGAAAGAGCACATATGACCACGATCAGTCCGCCCCGCCTTGAAAAGCAGTCTTTCACCGATCCCGAGAAGGCATGGGAACATCTGGCAAAGCTCTATCACCGCAATACCGAATTCATCCGCGGGCATCTGGCCGCTTTGGCCAAGGGCGTCGTGCCGCCCGGACGGGTGCGCGCCTGCTATCCGCAGGTGGAAGTGCGTTCCACCAGCTACAGTAAGCACGAGAGCACCCTGCCCTATGGCTTCCTGCACACGCCCGGGCTCTACCGCACCACGGTGACGGCGCCGGACCTGTTCCGGACCTATTTCCAGGAACAGTTCACCGTCATCCTCAAGAACCATGGCGGCACCATCGACATCGCCGAGTCCGATACGCCAATTCCGCTGCATTTTGCCGTCAACGCCAATGAGCGCATCGACGGCGAGGCGCTCAACGCTCTCAACGTCCCGCTGCGCGACGTGTTCGACGCGCCCGATCTGGGCAATACCGACGACGAAATCGCCAACGGTACCTTCGTGCCGCCCAAGGGTGGACCCTACCCGCTCTCGGCCTTCACCGCGCCGCGCGTCGACTATTCGCTGTTCCGGCTAAGCCATTACACCGGCACCGATGCCGATCACTTCCAGAATTTCGTGATCTTCACCAACTACGCCTTCTACATCGACGAGTTCTGCCGGGTGGCGAAGGAATATATGAAGCAGGGGCACCCCCATTACGAGAGCTTCATCGAGCCGGGCAATGTGGTGACCGACAATGCCTTGCGTGGCGGCGGCGTGGCCGGCACAACCCCGGTGCGTGCGCCGCAAATGCCCGCCTATCATCTGACGGCCGGCCGCGGCCGCGGCATTACCATGGTCAATATCGGCGTCGGCCCATCCAACGCCAAGACCATCACCGACCATATCGCCGTGCTACGCCCGCATGCCTGGATCATGCTCGGCCACTGCGCCGGCCTGCGCAATAGCCAGGAACTGGGCGACTATGTGCTGGCCCACGCCTATGTGCGCGAGGACCACGTGCTCGACGCCGACCTGCCGCTATCGGTGCCGATCCCGGCGCTGGCCGAAGTGCAGGTGGCGCTGGAACAGGCGGTGCACGAGGTCACCGAGACCGAAGGCATCGAGACCAAGAAGATCATGCGCACCGGGACGGTGGCGACGTTCGACAACCGCAACTGGGAATTGCGCGACCAGACCGAGATCACCCAGCGGCTGAGCCAGTCCCGCGCCGTAGCGCTGGACATGGAGAGCGCGACCATCGCGGCGAACGGCTTCCGCTTCCGCGTGCCCTACGGCACCCTTCTCTGCGTCTCCGACAAGCCGCTGCATGGCGAGCTCAAGCTCCCCGGCATGGCCTCGGACTTCTACCGGACGCAGGTCAACCGGCACCTGCAGATCGGGCTGCGGGCGATGGAGATCTTGCGGGACCAGCCGGCGGAACGGCTGCACTCGCGGAAACTGCGCAGCTTTGCGGAGACGGCGTTTCAGTAGGCACAATCTCTCAGTCGATGCCTTCTCCCCTTGAGGGAGAAGGTGCCCGAAGGGCGGATGAGGGGTCACTTCCTACAGCATCCAAGCATGGGCGAGCGCAGAACCCCTCACCCGGTCTTTCTGCTGAACGCAGAAAGACCACCCTCTCCCTCAAGGGGCGAGGGTAGAAACAAAAAAGCCCGGCATTGCTGCCGGGCTTTTGCATTCCAGTGATTGGGCTTAGCGGCCCTTGACCACCGAGTAACCGGCATACTTGGCCGACGAGCCGAGCTGCTCTTCGATGCGGATGAGCTGGTTGTACTTGGCGAGGCGATCCGAGCGGCTGAGCGAGCCGGTTTTGATCTGACCGCAGTTGAGCGCCACCGCGAGGTCGGCAATGGTCGAATCTTCGGTTTCGCCCGAGCGGTGCGACATGACCGAGGTGTAGCCGGCGCGGTGGGCGGTATCGACGGCGTTCAGGGTTTCGCTCAGCGAGCCGATCTGGTTGACCTTGACCAGGATGGAGTTCGCGACGCCCATCTTGATGCCCGAGACGAGGCGCTGGGTGTTGGTGACGAAGAGATCGTCGCCCACCAGCTGCACCTTCTTGCCAATGGCATCGGTCAGCGCCTTCCAGCCTTCCCAATCGTCTTCGCCCATGCCGTCTTCGATGGTGATGATCGGGTAGCGTGCGGCGAGGTCTGCCAGGAACGCGACGTTTTCTTCCGAGGAGAGCGACTTGCCCTCCCCGACCATCTCGTACTTGCCGCCCTTGTAGTACTCGGTGGCCGCACAATCGAGTCCGAGGAAGATGTCCTCGCCCGGCTTGTAGCCGGCCTTTTCGATCGAGCGCATGATGAAGCCCAGCGCATCATCGGCCGACTTGAGGTTCGGCGCAAAGCCACCTTCGTCACCCACCGAGGTATTGTGGCCTTCGGCGGAGAGGCCCTTCTTGAGGGTGTGGAAGATTTCCGAGCCGATGCGCACGGCGTCGGCGAGGTTTTCCGCGCCGGCGGGCAGGATCATGAATTCCTGCATGTCGATCGGGTTGTCGGCATGCTCGCCGCCGTTGATGATGTTCATCATCGGCACCGGCAGGACATGCGCGTTGGGGCCGCCGATATAGCGGTAGAACGGCAGCTCGCTCGACTCGGCAGCGGCCTTGGCCACGGCCAGCGAGACGCCGAGGATGGCGTTGGCGCCGAGGCGCGACTTGTTGGGCGTGCCGTCGAGCTCGATCATGGCCTGATCGACGCCGAGCTGGTCCAGCGCGTCCATGCCCTGGATTTCGTCGAAGATGGCGGTGTTGACGTTCTCGACGGCCTGGGTAACGCCCTTGCCGGAATACTTCTTGCCGCCATCGCGCAATTCCACCGCCTCATGGGCGCCCGTCGAAGCGCCCGAGGGCACCGCCGCGCGGCCGAAGCTGCCATCATCGAGCACCACATCGACTTCGACCGTTGGATTGCCGCGGCTATCGTAAATCTGGCGGCCGGTGACGTGGATAATCGAAGACATGGAAAGCCCTTTCCCGAATGGGATTGCACAGTGTTTGCGCCTGTCTAGACGCAGAGTGTGACAAGGAAAAGGGGCATACCGCAAAATAATGCCTCAGGCCTCAGCAGCACTTCGCCGGGTGATGAAACCGCGAGCAGCCGGCAACACGGGAGCCGTCCGCCTGCGGCAACTTGCGGGCGCGATGAGATCGGGTTACGGCTAACCCGTATTAGCGCTAATGCGCCCGGAGAAGTCGCGATGCCCAAGCCGTTCATCAAACAGGTCGCCCATACCTGCATCTTTGCCCGCGATCTCGATCAGACCGAGACCTTCTATCGCGACGTGCTGGGCATCCCGACGGCATTCACCTTCATGCGGGGCGAGGAGCGGATCGGCTACTATCTGGATTTCGGGGCGCGGACCTTCGTGGAAGTGTTCCGCAAGGCAGATTCGAGCTTTGCCGAAACCAACCAGATCAACCACATCTGCCTCGAGACCGAAGACCTCGATGGCCTGCTGGCCCATGTGCGCAGCCAGGATGTGGCGATCACCGACAAGAAGCTCGGCGTGGATGGCACATGGCAGGCATGGACCAATGATCCCAACGGGGTGAAGCTGGAGATATTTCAGTACACGGCGGAGAGCATGCAGTTCAAACCACATGGCGGTGTCTGTCAGGTCAACTGGTAGCCATCAGCCGGGCGGCTGCACCTGGCCATTGCCGATGAGCCAGGTCACCGCCTCCTGCACTGCTTCGAGCGAAGTATAGCGCGGCGCGTAGCCGAGCAGGCGCCGCGCCTTGTCGATGGAGCAATTGGGCGAGCGCATGATGTGCTCCCAGCTTGCCCTGGCCTCGTCCGGATCCTGCGATCGGGCCCAGTCGTCGAAACCGGCAAAGCTCAGCTGTGGCTGGTGGCCAAACCAGCGGAACATCGCCTCGGCATAGCCACGCAAGGTCAGCGCGGCGGGGGAAACGGCATGGAAGCTCTCGCCAATGGCAGCTGAGCGATTGTCCATGGCGCGGATGATCATCTGCGCCACATCGTCGGCATGGACGTGGTGGACCGTTTCGAGGCCAAAATTGGGGAGCGCCAACGTGTCGCCACGGGCGATTGAGGTGAAGACGGCCGGGTTGAAATGGCCGGCCGGATTGAGCGGCGCCCAGCCGGGGCCGACAATGTGCCCGGGATGGACGATGGTCACCGGCAGTCCGTCACGGTGCGCGCGGGCCAGCAGGTCAGCCTCGATTGCCGCCTTGGCGACGCCGTACTCGCCGAATGGATATTTGGTGGCCGATTCCGGGGTCGGCACTTCCGATGCGGTGCCATGGGTCCAGATAGTGCCGATATGGATGAACTGGCTGAGGCGCCCCTGCAGGGCCTCCACAAGCTGGGTATTGCTGGTCTGGGTGAAGCAGATGAGATCGACGACGACGTCTGCCTCCAGCGCTGCGATGGCGCTGCCGAACTGGCCGCGGGCTTCCTCTGCTTTGCGGTCCAGCACCACGGTCTTCACATGCCGCCAGACGGGGCTTTGCTGATAGGGCTTGGCGACGCCGCGGCTGATGGCGGTGACGGCATGGCCGGCCATAACGAGACGGGGAACCAGATAGGTGCCAATATGGCCGGTGGCTCCTATGACGACAACCTTGCTCATTGGGGTTCCTGCTCGTCCTTCTTGTGACCGGCGATATGCTTGTCGGCCAGCGCCTTCTCGCTCGCCTGCTTCAGCTTCTCGGCCTTGCTGCGACCAAACAGGACACGGTTCTGCGCCGCCTGCGCTTCCTTGTCGGCGCGGGCCTTCTGCTTGCGAACAGTCTTGAGGTTGATGATCTCGGCCATGGCGATTCCTGGGGGCTCGTGGCAGCCTAACAGAGGCGCCGGCCCGGATGGAAGCTCAGGCCCGCCGGGCCAGCGCGAGATAGACACTGTCGCACCATTCATCGCCGAGCAGGAAAGTGCGTTCGGCGCGGCCGGTCTCGACAAAGCCCAGCTTGCCCAACACCGCCAGCGAGGCTGCATTGCGCGGATCGACATCCGCATCGAGCCGGTCAACATCGGTATGGGCAAAGATATGGGCGATGGCCGCGGCGGCAGCCTCACTGGCAAAGCCCCGACCCCAATAGTCGGGATGGATGATGAAACCGAAATCGGGCAGCCGCCCCGCCCCGACGTCCCCAATGACACGGCCTTCATGCTCGATCAGGAAATCCTCGCCGCCTACAGCATTGCGGGCAATCATCCGTTCGAGCCATGGCCGGGTCACGTCTCGGCTGGCATGCGGCAGCGTCGACCAGTAGCGCATGGCAGTGGGGTTGCCCATGATCTCGAACATGGCGTCGAGATCATCCATATGCGGAGGCCGGAGCAACAGGCGCTCCGTGCGGATTTCCATCAGACGAGCCGGCTCTGTTCCATCGCTGCCGCGATGAAGCTGGCGAACAGCGGATGCGGCTCGAACGGCTTGGACTTGAGTTCGGGGTGGAACTGCACGCCGATGAACCACGGATGGTCCGTGCGCTCGACAATTTCGGGCAGCTTGCCGTCGGGCGAGACGCCGGAGAACAGCAGGCCATTCTTTTCCAGCAGCTTGCGATAATCCATGTTCACCTCATAGCGGTGACGATGGCGCTCGGAAATGCGGGTGGAGCCGTAAATGTCGGCAACGCGGGAACCGCGCGTCAGCTGGGCCGGGTAGGCACCGAGCCGCATCGTGCCGCCGAGGTCACCCTCGCTCGCCCGCTTTTCGGTGTCGTTGCCCTTCACCCACTCGGTCATCATGCCCACGATCGGCTCCTTGGTGGGGCCGAACTCGGTGGATGAGGCATTCTTGATGCCGGCCGTGTTGCGAGCGGCCTCGACGCAGGCCATCTGCATGCCAAAGCAGATGCCGAAATAGGGCACATCCTTGATGCGGGCGAAGCGGGCCGCCTCGATCTTGCCGGCCGAACCGCGCTCGCCGAAGCCGCCGGGCACCAGAATGCCGTGGACATGCTCGAGATAGGGCGCCGGATCGTCGCGCTCGAAGACTTCCGAATCGATCCACTGCAGGTTGACCTTGACCTTGTTGGCGATTCCGCCATGGGTCAGCGCTTCGCTCAGGGACTTATAGGCGTCCTTGAGGCCGGTATATTTGCCCACGATGGCGATATTGACCTCGCCTTCGGGGTTGTGGAGGCGAGCGGACACTTCCTCCCAGGCCGACAGATCTGGCATGGGCGCATCGGTAATGCCGAAGGCGGCCAGGATTTCGCGATCGAGGCCTTCCTTGTGATAGGCCAGCGGCACATCATAGATCGAGCCAACATCGAGGCCCTGGATAACGGCGCTTTCGCGCACGTTGCAGAACAGGCTGAGCTTTTTCTTTTCGCCATCCGGGATCGGGCGGTCGCAGCGCACCAGCAGCACATCCGGCGCGATGCCGATGGAACGCAGTTCGCGCACCGAGTGCTGCGTCGGCTTGGTCTTGAGCTCGCCGGCGCTGGGAATGTAGGGCATCAGCGTCAGATGCAGGTAGCAAGTGTCGCCGCGCGGCAGATCATTGCCGAGCTGTCGGATGGCTTCGAAAAACGGCAGGCCTTCGATATCGCCGACCGTGCCGCCCACTTCGACCAGCACGAAATCGAACTCGTCATTGCCTTCGACGACGAAATTCTTGATGGCGTCGGTGACGTGCGGGATGACCTGAACGGTGGCGCCTAGATATTCGCCCTTCCGCTCCTTGGCGAGGATATCGGAATAGATGCGGCCGGTGGTGATGTTGTCGCGCTTGTTGGCGGCGCGGCCGGTGAAGCGTTCGTAGTGGCCCAGGTCGAGATCGGTCTCGGCGCCGTCATCGGTGACGAACACTTCGCCATGCTGGGTGGGCGACATGGTGCCCGGATCGATGTTGAGATAGGGGTCGAGCTTCCTCAGGCGGACCTTGTAGCCGCGCGCTTGCAGCACGGCGCCGAGCGCCGCGGATGCAAGACCTTTACCCAATGAGGAGACCACGCCTCCGGTGATGAATACGTACCGAGCCATGGGCGTTCACCTTAATCACATCAACGTCGATTCGTAGAGGCCGCGAACGCCTCCACACAAAAAAGAAGAAGGGGATGTTTCCATCCCCCTCTTTGGTCGCGCCTTGCGGCGGTCAGTTGGTCGCCGGAGCGGCCGGTTCCTCGGTCGGCGTCGCCGCCGGAGTCTCGGGGACCGGCAGATCGCTCGTCGCGTCTGGAGTCGTGGTTGCGGGCGCCGGCGCAGCGTCCTCGGTCACCGGATCGGTGCCGGCAGGCGCAACCGGGTCGGTTACGGGAACCGGCAGATCGGACGGAGTGCCGCTCTGCAGCGAATTGAGCGCATCGAGCACGCTGGACGGTGCCGCACCGTCCTCGGTGGTCGTCGCCCGGTCGAGAATGCCGGACGTGGTGCGATCCAGTTCAGAGAGAATGGTCAGCCCTATCGCGGTGGCAAAGAACAGGGTGGCCAGAATCGCCGTGGTGCGGGTGAGCAGATTGGCCGAGCCGCGCGCGGTCATGAAGCCGCCGCCGCCGCCGCCACCGCCAATGCCCAGCGCGCCGCCCTCCGAGCGCTGCAGCAGGATTACCGCGATCAGCGCCAGGACGATCAGCAAATAGGCGACAATCAGGACGTTTGCCATTCTGTCTCAGTCTATTGGTCTGTCAAAAGATGCGGCGTCTTACACGCCCCGCGCCGCAAATGCCAGAGGCCGGGCGGAATTTCCGGCCAGCCTCCAGGCATTCATGATGCGCTATACGGCTGAGATAATGGTGTAGAAGTCCTTTGCCAAGAGGCTGGCGCCGCCAACCAGACCGCCATTGACGTTTTCCACCTGTAGAATCTCGCGCGCATTCTGCGGCTTGAGCGAGCCGCCATAGAGAATACGGACGCCAGCGCCTCTCTCCCCGAAGCGGTCGGTCAGCTGACGGCGGATCGAAGCATGCATCTGTGCAA
Organism: Devosia sp.; assembly: GCF_036676215.1. Taxonomy (GTDB): domain Bacteria; phylum Pseudomonadota; class Alphaproteobacteria; order Rhizobiales; family Devosiaceae; genus Devosia. The sequence continues at coordinate 44,890 of NZ_JAKFDJ010000224.1, forward strand.
TGTCGTCATTGCTCGGCGTGCGGCCGGTGCCAATGGCCCAGATGGGTTCATAGGCGACGATCACCTCATGCTGCTCGGCCGCATCGGGGATCGATCCGGCAAGCTGCCCTGCAACCACCGCTTCGGCATTCCCGGCGTCACGCTCGGCCTCGGTTTCACCCACGCAGATGATCGGCTTGAGACCCGCACCGATGGCGGCCTCGGCCTTGGCACGCACCTGATCGTCGGTTTCAGCATAGGCCGCGCGACGCTCCGAATGACCCACAATGACATATTGGGCGCCGGCGTCGGCCAGCATGCCGGCCGCGATGTCGCCGGTATGTGCGCCGGACCCAGCGGCGTGGCAATCCTGCCCGCCCGCCAGAATTCCGGCGCTGGCGCCCTGACGTGCGACGGCGGCAACGATAGTGGCCGGGGGGCAGATCACCACGACGGCACGCGGCGCCTCGCCGGTCGTGAGCATGCTTGCCAGCGCTGTAAGTTCCTCCAGCGACGCCCTCAAGCCGTTCATTTTCCAGTTACCTGCGATCAGCGGCGTTGTTGTCGTTGTCACTCTTTGCTCCTGCTGCCTCTTGCACCGTGGCAAGGTTTGCCCTAACCCCGGCTGTCAAATTGGATTACTAGTGCGCTCCCGCTGCTGCGGTAAAGCCTGGTGTTGCCCGACTGGAACGTCTCAAATGCTCGATAGTTTGCGTGTTTTTGCAAAATCCTGGCCCGGCAAGGTCATGGGCGCCTTTCTTCTGGTAGGCGTGGCAGGCTTTGGCATCAACAACGTTATCACGGATCTCGGCACCAATACCGTGGCACGCGTAGGCGATGAGGAGATAAACTCCCGCGCGTTCTTGCGCGCCTATCAGAACCAGATGAACGAGGTTGCCCAGCAGCTCGGCTCCTTCCCGACAGCAGAGGAAGCTGTGAACCTGGGCATTCCTTCCATGGTGCTGCAGGACCTGGCGCAGGACGCGGCGCTGGACCAGCTGGCCACAGGCTTTGGCCTTGGGGTCTCGGAACAGAAACTGAGCGACATGTTGCGCGCCGACCCCTCGTTCCAGAACGCGCTGGGCACCTTCACGCCGGAAAACTTCAACCAGGTGTTGCAGGCGAGCGGCCTGACCGAGGCCGAGTATTTCGAGGACCAGAGCGACGCGGCGCGGCGCCAGCAGTTGATCCTGAGTCTCTTCGGCGACACCAAGCTACCCGAAACGGCATCGAACCTGATCAATCGCTATTTCGCCGATCAGCGAACCATCGACTACTTCGCGCTGGGTGAGACCAATATCGAAACCCCAGCCGAACCGACTGAAGACGAGCTCGCCGCCTATCTCGCTGAGCACCAGGCTGAATTCCGCACTGTCGAAACCCGCAATGTGCAGATGCTGCGGCTCTCCGCAGCCGAGCTTGCGGCGAGCAAGACGATTTCCGAAGAGGCCGTTGCCGCCGAATACGAGCGCACCAAGGCCAATTTGACTAGGGCCGAACGCCGCACCATTCAGCAGGTCGTGCTGAATGAGGAGCAGGTCACGGCATTCGAAGCAGGCCTCGCCGCCGGCACGCCCTTCGCGGCGCTGGTCGCCGAGGCGGGCGTCACGCCAACAGACCTGGGCACGCTGGCGCAGGCCGATATCACCGATGCCAACCTCGCCAGTGCCGCCTTCGGGCTGCAGCAGGGCGGTTTTGTCCTGATCGACGGCGTCGCCGGCAAACGGGCCGTACATGTCGTTGCTATCGAAGCCGGTGGCGTTCCAGCGCTGGACGACGTCCGCGAGCAGCTCGCCCAGACCCTGGCGCTGGCCGAGGCCCGCAATGAACTCGGCGACGTGCAGGACCAGATCGAGGAACTGCGCGCCGCCTTCCGCCCGCTGACCGAGATCGCCGAGCGCTTCGGTCTCGACCTCTATGAGGCCGACGTCACGGCCAGTGGCGCCGAACTGACTGTCATTCCCGATCTCGCTGCAGAAGACAGCCCGCGCGTCACCCAGGCGATTTTCAAGGCTGCGGAAGGCGCACTGACCGCCGCCATCCCGCTCGCCGGTAACGGCAATCTGTGGTTCGACCTCACGGCTATCGAGCCGGCTCGCGACCAGACGCTGGACGAAGTCCGCGACGCCGTCGCCCAGGCTCTCACCGCCGAACGCACCAACAACGCCATCCTGGCCGCACAGGCCGACGCCGTTGCCCGCCTCGACAATGGCGAAGCGCTGGCCGACATCGCCGCGTCCTACAATGTGTTCCCGCAGATCAGCGCGCCCTTCACGCGCTTTGGCTCGGAAGACGGCACTATTGATGGCGCGGTGGCGTCGGCGGCCTTTGCCGGCGACGAGACCCATCACGGCTCGGCTGTCAGCCAGGGCGGCGAGTTCATCGTCTTCGAGGTGACGGACCTGACCCCGGCGACGGGCCAGCTGGAAGAGGCGGCCAATGCCAGCCTCGAGAACGAGGCGCGCATCGGTCTCTATGGCGACTTCGTCAGCGCGGTGCGCGACGATGCCGGCCTGCGCATCAACCAGCAGGCGCTCAGCCAGGCGCTGGCGCTCAATACCGGCCAGTAATCCACCGGCCGGACTAACTCCAACCTGGACACCACAACGATGGACGACGACTTCTATCAGCGCTTCCAAGATCAATATGATGCTGGAAAGTCGCAGATCGTCTGGCGTCGCATCGTGGCGGACCTGGAAACGCCGATCGGCACCTACCTGAAGCTCGCCGAGGGCCGCAAGAACACCTTCCTGCTGGAGTCGGTGCAGGATGCGGCGGTGCGGGGGCGCTATTCCATCATCGGCACGCAGCCCGACGTGATTCTCAAGGTCGAGGCCGGCTCGGCGGCGATCAATCGCTCGGCGCAGATCGACGACGCCAGTTTCGTGCCCCTGCCCGGCCTGCCGCTCGACGCGCTGCGCCATCTGGTCGCCGACAGCAAGATCGACGTGCCCGCCGGCCTGCCGCCGCAGTCAGCGGGCGTCTATGGTTATCTCGGCTACGAAATGGTCCGCTATATGGAAGTGCTGCCCGACAGCAATCCGGACCATTTGCAGACGCCTGAAGCCATGCTGATGCGGCCCTCGCTGCTGGCCATCTTCGACACGCTGAAAGATGAGCTCTATCTGACGGCGCCGGTCTATATCCGTGCCGGCGTCTCGGCGCGGCAAGCCTATGAAGCCGCCGAAGCGCGCATTGACGATGCGATCGGACGGCTGGGCCGCGCTATGCCGACCACCCCTGCCCTTCCTGATCTCGAGAGCATCGCCGTCAAGAGCAACACGTCCAGGGACGAGTTCTTCGGCATGGTCGCAAAGGCCAAGGACTACATCGCCGCCGGCGATATCTTCCAGGTGGTGCTGAGCCAGCGCTTCGAAGCCGATTTCACATTGCCACCCACCGCGCTCTATCGCGCGCTGCGCCGGACCAATCCCAGCCCCTATATGTATTTCCTCGATTTCGGCGGCTTCGCCGTGGCCGGATCGAGCCCGGAAATCCTGGTGCGCGTGCAGGATGGCGAAGTCACCATCCGCCCCATCGCCGGCACCCGTAAGCGCGGTTCGACGCCGACGCGGGACCAGGAACTGGCGGCCGAGCTGCTGTCCGACCCCAAGGAGCTGGCCGAGCACCTGATGCTGCTCGATCTGGGCCGCAACGATGTCGGCCGCGTCGCCAAGACTGGCACGGTCAAGGTGACGGACAAGTTCTTCCTCGAATACTATTCCCACGTCATGCACATCGTTTCCAATGTCGTGGGACAGCTCGATCCAAAATACGACTTCGTCGACGCCCTCTCAGCCGGCTTCCCTGCAGGCACGGTTTCCGGTGCGCCCAAGGTGCGGGCCATGGAGATTATCGACGAGCTCGAAAAGTCCCGGCGCGGCATCTATGGCGGCTGCGTGGGCTATTTCGGCGCCGACGGCACCATGGACACCTGCATCGTGCTGCGCACCGCCATCCTCAAGGACGGCAAGCTCTATGTGCAGTCCGGCGCCGGCATTGTCGCTGACTCCAAGCCGGAGCTGGAACAGCTCGAATGCGAAAACAAGGCCCGCGCCCTTTTCAGCGCCGCCGAGGAAGCGCTACGCTATGCTGGCGAAGCGAGGATCGGGCAATGACACTTACTTTCTACACCAACGGTGTCATCCCCGCGAAGGCGGGGACCTCCGTTTTGCGATGGCGGGGCTGGTTCTGAAACAGGGGTTCCCGCTTTCGCGGGAATGACCCGGTGGCTAGAAACAACCCGCTGAGGACCGAGCCAAATGACCCGCACTCTCGTCATCGATAACTACGACAGCTTTACCTACAACCTCGTCCATTTCCTGGGCGAGCTGGGCGCCGATATCACCGTGCACCGCAATGACAAGATCACCCTCGACCAGATCGCCGCCATGGCGCCCGAGGCCATCGTGCTGTCTCCCGGCCCCTGCACACCTAACGAAGCCGGCATCTGCCTGGCGCTGATCGACCGCTTCAAGACCGAGATACCGATCCTCGGCGTATGCCTGGGCCACCAGGCCATCGGCCAGGCCATGGGTGGCGACGTGATCCGCGCGCCGCACCTGGTCCATGGCAAGACCAGCAAGATCCACCATACCGGCAAGGGCCTGTTCCGCGGTCTCAACAACGACTTCGAGGCGACGCGCTATCATTCGCTGATCGTCAAGCAGGACACCCTGCCCGAAGCGCTGGAAGTGACCGCCACCACCGACGACGGCCTGATCATGGGAATGCAGCACAGATCGCTACCCGTGCACGGCGTGCAGTTCCACCCAGAGAGTATCGCCAGCGAAAACGGCCATGCGCTGCTGCAGAACTTCCTGAACCTGGCCCGCGACTTCAACCAGAAGAAAGCCGCGTGATGGATATCAAGGCCGCCCTCAACAAGATCGCCGACCGCAAGGACCTGACCGGCGAGGAAATGCGCGGCGTCATGCGCATCATCATGGCCGGCGAGGCCACCCCGAGCCAGATCGGCGCCTTCCTGATGGGTATGCGCGTCAAGGGAGAAACCGTGGTCGAGATCGCCGCGGCGGTGTCAATCCTGCGCGAGCAGATGATCCCCGTGGTGGCGCCGGAACATGCCATGGACATCGTCGGTACTGGTGGCGACGGCGCCGGCACGCTCAACATATCTACCGCCAGCGCCATCGTGGTTGCTTCGACCGGCGTTCCCGTAGCCAAGCATGGCAACCGGGCACTGTCATCAAAATCGGGCGCGTCGCAGGTGCTGGAAGCCCTCGGCGTCAAGCTCGACCTCAGCCCAGCCGAAATCGGCGCCTCGATCGACAAGGCCGGCATCGGCTTCATGTTCGCGCCAAGTCATCATCCGGCGATGAAGCATGTCGGTCCCTCGCGTGCCGAGATGGGCACGCGTACGCTGTTCAACCTGCTGGGCCCCCAATCGAACCCGGCTGGGGTGCGACGCTACCTGCTGGGCGTCTATGACGAGCAATGGGTAGAGCCCGTTGCGGCCGCACTTCTTGCCAACCGCGCCATCAAGGCCTGGGTCGTCCATGGCAGCGATGGCCTGGACGAAATCACCACGACCGGCCCAACGCATGTTGCCCAGATCGAGGGCGGCAGCCTGACCACATTCGAAATCACGCCGGAGCAATTCGGCCTTCCCCGCGCCACGCTCGACGACCTGCGCGGCGGCGATCCGGCCGACAATGCGCGCGCCATGACCGCCCTGCTCGATGGCGCCGCCGGCGCCTACCGTGATATTGTCCTGCTCAACAGCGCCGCGGCGCTCCTGGTGGCGGACCGGGTCGATACGATAGACACCGGCATTGCCCTCGCGCGCGACGCCATTGATTCAGGCAAAGCCAAACAAACACTCGCCCGCCTCGTGGCGGTATCGAACGGACGAGACCAATGAGCGACATTCTCCAGCAGATCGAAGCCTATAAGCGCGAAGAAATCGCCGCTGCCAAAGCCATGCGGCCCTGGGCCGAGGTGGTGGCGCAGGCGCACGACCAGCCCGCGCCGCGTGGCTTCATCAAGGCCATCAAGGCCAAGCGGGCTCAGGGGCACTATGCCCTGATCGCCGAGGTGAAGAAGGCCAGCCCCTCCAAGGGCCTGATCCGCGCCGATTTCAATCCGTCCGAAATTGCCCGCTCTTATGAAACGGCTGGCGCGGCCTGTCTCTCGGTGCTGACCGATCGCCCCAGCTTCCAAGGCTCACCCAGCTATCTGATCGAAGCGCGCGCCGCCACGCGACTGCCAGTGCTGCGCAAGGACTTCCTGTTCGAGACCTATCAGGTCGCCGAATCCCGCGCCTGGGGCGCCGATTGCATTCTCATCATCCTCGCCGCGGTCGGCGACGACGTAGCGCGCTACCTGCTCGATGCTGCCGCGGAGTGGAAGATGGATGCGCTGGTCGAAGTGCACGACCAGCTCGAACTCGACCGCGCACTGGCGTTGGGCGCCGAATTCATCGGCATCAACAACCGCAATCTGCGCACTTTCGAGACAACGCTCGAGACCTCGATCAACCTCGCCGTAGGCGTGCCGGCGGGCACGCTGTTGGTCAGCGAGAGCGGTATTCTCAACCACGAGCACATCCTCAAGCTCGACAGCGAAGCCGGCATCGGCACCTTCCTCGTCGGCGAAAGCCTGATGCGCCAGGACGACGTCGCAGCCGCAACACGGGCTCTGCTGATGGGCGCCCCGCAGGCCGTTCGCTGATGGCGAAGGGCCTCACCCACCTCAACGAGCGGGGCGAGGCCCATATCGTCAATATCGGCGACAAGGCGGTGACTAGGCGCCGGGCCGTCGCGCAGGCCAGGATTGTTGCCCAGGCCGAGACCATTGCCACCATCATGGCCGGTGGGCTGAAAAAGGGCGATGCATTGGCGGTTGCGCGCATTGCCGGCATCATGGCCGCCAAGAAGACCTCCGACCTCATCCCGCTTTGCCATCCCATTCCGCTCACCAAGGTCAGCATAGAGATCGAGGCTGACGGCTCCGAGGCGATCCTCATCCGCGCCACCGCCGAAACCACCGGGCAAACGGGCGTCGAGATGGAAGCCCTCGTCGCGGCCTCGACGGCCGCGCTGACGCTTTACGACATGGCCAAGGCCATCGACCGCGCCATGACCATCACCGATATCTGCCTGCTGGAAAAATCCGGCGGAAAGTCCGGCGACTTTTCCCGGCCATGAGCCTGCTCCCGGTCGATGACGCGATCGCCGCGATCCTCAAGCGGGTGCCGGCGCCCATCGCCGAGACCGTGCCCCTGGCCGAGGCCGCCGGGCGCGTGCTGCTTGAGCCGGTGGTCGCCACGCACGATCAGCCGCCATTCAATTCCAGCGCCATGGATGGCTACGCCATTCGCGCCGCCGATATCGTGGATGGTCACCGCCTGCCGGTGGTCGGCACGTCCCAGGCCGGCGCCGGATTTGCCGGTACGCTGGGGCCGGGAGAGGCCGTCCGCATCTTCACCGGGGCGCCCGTGCCCGAAGGCGCCGATACGGTCATCATGCAGGAAGAGGCCACGGTCGAGGGAAGCTTTGTCTCCTTCACCGCCCCGGCGCGACGGGGCCATAGCGTGCGCCCCTTGGGTAATGACTTTGCCACGGGTCAGCATCTCGTCGATGCCGGCGTCCGCCTGGCGCCAATGCAGCTGGCGGTCGCCGCCGCGGCCAACGCGGCCACGCTCAACGTCGCCAAACGCCCCCGCATTGCCCTGCTCGCCACTGGCGACGAGCTTGTATTGCCCGGATCCCCGCTTGGACCGGATCAGATCGTAGCGTCAAACAGCTTCGGGCTGCGGCCAATGCTGGCGCCTTATTCCGAAACAGTCGCCGATCACGGCATTGCCCGCGACAACCCGGCGCTGTTGCGCCGCGCGCTTGACGACGTCTTCGCTGCTGAGCCGGACATCCTCATCACCACCGGCGGCGCCAGCGTCGGCGACCACGACATCGTCCAGGACATCCTGCTTGAACTCGGCGTGACACTGGATTTCTGGAAGATCAACATGCGCCCCGGCAAGCCCCTGATGTTCGGCACGCGCGGCAAGACGCTGATCTTCGGCCTGCCCGGCAATCCGGTATCGGCCATGGTCACTGCCATGGTGTTCATTCGGCCAGCCCTGCGGGCGTGGCTGGGATATCCAGAACCGGCGCCATGGCGGTTGCCGCTGGCGGGCCCGACCCCACCCAATACGGCGCGCCGCCACTTCATGCGGGCGCAATTGCTGCACACGCCCGCCGGACCTGCGCTGCTGCCGATCTCCCAGACCGACAGCGGCCACACCTCATCGCTGGCGCGCGCCGACATGTTGATCGTCCAGCCCGAATTCGACCCCGGCCAACCACCCGGCACCATTGTCCGAGCCATTCCGCTCGATGCCTTCTGACAGTCGAGAGCGCATCAAGGACTGATATTCGCAAAGCATATTGCGGAACATAACTGGAACACCTATAGTCGTTCTGCCTATGTTCTGATTCACTCCCCGAGGGGCCCATGCTGACGCGCAAACAACACGAGCTGCTGATGTTCATCCATGAGCGGATGAAGGAAAGCGGCATCCCGCCATCCTTCGATGAGATGAAGGATGCGCTCGACCTGGCGTCCAAATCGGGCATTCACCGGCTGATTACGGCGCTTGAGGAGCGCGGCTTCATTCGCCGCCTGCCCAATCGGGCCCGTGCGCTCGAAGTGGTAAAGCTGCCCGACTCCATGAATCCCTCGCTCGGCGGCCGCAAGGCGCGCTTCGAGCCGTCCGTCATCGAGGGCAGTCTCGGCAAGGTCGGTTCTCCCCCCTCGCGTATGTCAGCAGCCGAGGATTATGCGCGGCCGATTTCCATTCCCGTCATGGGCCGCATCGCGGCCGGTACGCCCATCGAGGCCATCCAGACCCATTCGCACACCATCATGGTCCCCCCCGAAATGCTGGGCGCCGGCGAGCATTTTGCGCTCGAAGTGCGCGGCGACTCCATGATCGAGGCTGGCATCTTTGACGGCGACACCGTACTGATCCGCAAGCAGGACCAGGCGTCGACGGGCGAGATCATCGTGGCTCTCGTTGACGATGAGGAAGCAACCCTCAAGCGTCTGCGCCGCAAGGGTAATACCGTAGCGCTGGAAGCGGCCAACCCGGCCTATGAGACCCGCATCTTCCCTCCCGATCGTGTCAAGGTTCAGGGCCGCCTGGTCGGTCTGCTCCGCAAATACTAGCTGAGGGGCGACTGCGCCAGGGGCCGCTGCCTCTACTGGCTGGCGAGCGTTGGCGGGAGACGTGCCGGGGCGAGGGCCGCGGCACGACTGTTCTGGGTTTCCGGGTTGGCAAATCGTACATGAACATTGGGCGCCGAACCGCTTCCGGCGGGTCGATGAGCGCGGCCGCGTTGCTCGCATCCTGCCCCAGAGCATTGGTTTTCTTGTTGTTTTTCTTGCGTCACAATCGGAATTTCGCAACCGATAGTGTCGGGACCTTGCAGGTAGCGCGGTTCCATGCCACATAGGGGCATACGTTTTCAGCCTAAGTCGGCTGCCTAATGCCGGTTCGCCGGACCGTGGCTTCCTTCTCTACCATGCGAACGTTATGTCCCTTTGGCATGTTGCCATTGGATAACCGCTCGTTCGCTGATGCTACGAGCAAAAGGAAACTATCATGTCCGTAATCACCGGCACCGTAAAATTCTTCAACACCACCAAGGGCTTCGGCTTCATTTCGCCTGAAAATGGCGGCAAGGATGCCTTCGTCCACATCTCCGCCGTTCAGCGTTCGGGCCTGCAGGGCCTCTATGAGAACGACAAGGTGACCTATGAGCTCGAGACCGGCCGTGACGGCAAGGAATCGGCGACCAACCTGACGCTGCTCTAGGCTGCGCTAGACCATAGCGAGCGCGCTTCGGCGCCGCTCGGGCTAAGGCCACCGCGATGTTGAAAACGCGGTGGCCTTTTCTTTGTCTGCTGGGTAGTTGGTTGAGCCAGCCACCAAAGCGCAACAGAAGGGACCACCGGCTGCGGTCCCTTTTGTCTTGCTGCGACGATCAGTGATTGTCGCGCGGTATGCCGTTGGTCTGGGCGATACGCTGGTATTTCTCGGCCGGCTTGAGGATGGCACCATCGCCGAGCTGGCCGACCAGACCGCGCTGGATTTCCTGCCACGGCGTCTGGTGTTTGGGGAACTTGTACCCGCCAGAGGCTTCCAGATCGGCCCGGCGCTGAGCAATTTCCGCGTCCGAAATCAGGATATTGGCCTGACCCTGGTTGAGATCGATCCGTACCCGGTCGCCCGTCTGCAGAATGGCAAGATTGCCGCCCGCCGCCGCTTCCGGCGATGCATTGAGGATCGAGGGCGAACCCGATGTGCCCGATTGGCGGCCATCGCCGATACAAGCCAGGGCATGGATGCCCTTCTTGATCAGGTAGTTGGGCGGCCGCATGTTGACGACTTCGGCCGCGCCCGGATAGCCGATCGGCCCGGCGCCGCGCATGAACAGCAGCGTGTTCTCGTCGATCTCGAGCGACGGATCGTCGATCCGGTGGTGGTAATCCTCCGGCCCATCGAACACCACCGCCTTGCCCTCGAACATGCCCGGATGCTCCGGATTGTTGAGGTAGCGATCGCGGAACTCGGACGAGATCACGCTGGTCTTCATGATGGCATTGTCAAAGAGATTGCCGCGCAGCACCAGGAAGCCAGCTTCGGTCTTGAGCGGATTGTCGAAGTGACGGATGACCTTGTCGTCCTGGATCGTCGTGTTGCGGCAATTCTCGCCAATGGTCTTGCCATTGACGGTGGGCGCATTCTCGCGGATCAGGCCCTGCGTCATCAGCTCGTTGACCACCGCAGGCACGCCGCCCGCATGATAGTAGTCCTCGCCCAGATATTCGCCGGCCGGCTGCAGGTTCACCAGCAGTGGCACCTTGTGGCCATAGGTCTGGAAATCCTGCAGTTCCAGCTCGACTCCGATATGCTTGGCAATGGCCTGGATGTGGATCGGCGCGTTGGTCGAGCCACCAATGGCCGAATTGACCACGATGGTGTTGATGAAATTGTCCTTGGTCAGGATATCGGAGGGCTTGAGGTCCTCATGCACCATGTCGACGATGCGCTTGCCGGTGCGATAGGCCATTTCCTGGCGGTCGCGGTAGGGCGCCGGGATGGCCGCCGAGCCCGGCAACTGCATACCCAGCGACTCGGCCAGCGAGTTCATCGTGGTGGCCGTGCCCATGGTGTTGCAATAGCCGGTCGAGGGCGCCGACGATGCCACCAGTTCGATGAACTGGGCATAGTCGATCTCGCCCGCCGCCATCATCTGGCGCGCCTTCCATACAATGGTGCCCGAGCCGGTGCGCTCGCCCTTGTGCCAGCCATTGAGCATGGGGCCGACCGATAGCGCGATAGCGGGAATATTGACGGTCGCCGCCCCCATCAGCATGGCCGGGGTGGTCTTGTCACAACCGATGGTCAGCACCACGCCGTCCAGCGGATAGCCGTAGAGCACTTCCACGAGGCCCAGATAGGCCAGGTTGCGGTCAAGGCCCGCTGTCGGGCGCTTGCCGGTTTCCTGGATCGGATGCACCGGGAATTCGATGGCGATGCCGCCCGCTTCGCGGATGCCTTCGCGCACGCGCTCGGCCAGCACGATGTGGTGGCGGTTGCATGGGCTGAGATCGGAGCCGGTCTGGGCAATGCCGATGATCGGCTTGTCGGACTGCAGCTCTTCGCGCGACACACCGAAATTCATGTAGCGCTCGAGATAGAGCGCCGTCATGTCCGGGTTGTCGGGATTGTCGAACCAGGCGCGCGAGCGCAATTTCTTGGGCGCTGAACCGCCGTTTCCTGCCGTCATCTCATCTTCCTCTTAAGTCCGCTTGCGTATGGACGCGCCAGCGTTTGGAGTGGTTCTAGCATGGCTTTTGCCAGAGTGAATGCGATTCCGCAGAAAAAATCATACAAATGGGCCGCGCGGCAAAATCACTGCAGGCGATATTTCCCAAGGCTCCGAAAATCTTACCAAACGAGGGGACCGGCCGCACAGATTGGGGATGTGCTGCAGCGCCGCCAGAAGCGGAGAATCGGGCTGGCTGAAACCATTGTCAGCCATTAGGGTCGCGCCGCGACGAGACTGCCGCGGTTGAGGAAAATTCGTGACTGAAATCATAGACTGGGTTGCCGTGGATTGGGGGACGTCCAACCTCCGCGCCTGGGGCATTGCCGCCGATGGATCGGTGGTGTTCGAGAAAACCTCGCCCAAAGGCATGGGCAAGCTCACCCGTGAGGAATTCCCGGGCGCCCTGTCCGAACTGCTCGAAGGCGTGCCCCCTGCCCGAAACGGCCAGCTCGACGTGCTGATCTGCGGCATGGCTGGCGCGCGCCAGGGCTGGATGGAGGCACCCTATCTCGAGGCCCCCGCCGATCTGCGTGGCCTGAGCGAGGGGGCCGTGCGGCCACTCATGGTCGATAGCCCTATCGTGCCGGCCATCCTGCCCGGCGTTTGCCAGAAGGCGGGCGCCGACAATGTGATGCGCGGGGAAGAAACCCAGTTGCTCGGCCTCGCGGCGTTGATGCCAGGATTTTCCGGCATGGTCTGCATGCCGGGCACGCATTCCAAATGGGCCCAACTCTCCGGCACGCGAATCGAGCGCTTCTCGACGGCCATGACCGGCGAATTGTTCGAGGTACTGCGCACCCATTCCGTGCTGCGCCATTCCCTCGTCGGCGATCTCGACGGCCCCGCTCGTGCTGTAGGTTTCGACCTCGGCGCCGCAGCCGGTCTCGAACATCCCGAACAATTGCTGGGCACGCTGTTCCAGGTCCGCGCCAGTTCGCTCCTCTCGGACCGCCAGCCCGATTGGTGCGCGGGATATCTTTCGGGGCTGCTGATCGGCACCGAGATCGGCAGCAACCGTCACTTGATCGGCTCCCAATCCGTGCCGCTGATCGGCTCGCCGGCGCTCTGCGCGCTCTATGCCAGGGTGCTGGACATGGCCGGTGCCAAGGGCGAGTCCAGGGATGCCACCGAAGTCGTGCTGGCCGGCCTCAAGGCCGCGCGCAGCTTTGCCGCCTAATTGGAGTTCATATCGATGGACCATCGTCACCTCATCGCCATCCTCCGCGGCATCACGCCGTCAGAGACCATCCATGTCTGCCAGGCCCTGATTGCGGCCGGCATCACCATGATCGAAGTGCCGCTCAATTCGCCCGACGCGCTGACCAGCATTGCGCTGGCCTCCAACGCCTTGGGCGATGACGCGGCCATCGGCGCCGGCACGGTGCTCACCAAGAAGCAGGTTTGGGCCGTGGCTGACGCCGGCGGCACCTTCATTGTCTCGCCCGACACCAACAAGGCGGTCATCGAGGAGACAGTGCGCATCCAGCTCCTGTCCTATCCTGGCGTGTTCACCCCCACCGACGCTTTCCGGGCCATCAAGGCCGGGGCGACGGGGCTCAAATTCTTCCCGGCCGAAGTGCTTGGCCCCAAGGGCATCAAGGCCATGAAGGCCGTGCTGCCGCCCGAACTGCCTGTCTATGCCGTGGGTGGCGCCAATCCCGACAATTTCGGCGAGTATTTCGCCGCCGGCTGCACCGGCTTTGGCCTAGGCACCTATATCTACAAGCCCGGCATGGACGCCGCGCAGGTCGCCGAGCGCGCAGCAACGGCCGTTGCCGCCTATGACGCGGGAAAAGCCCAATGACTCACACGGCCCGCCTTCTGCTCGACAGCCAATGCGCGCTGGGCGAAGGCCCGATCTGGCACGCCGGACGACAGCAGCTGTTCTTTTTCGACATCAACGAACAGACCCTGTTCGCAGTGACCGCCGCTGGCGAGATTGTCGACAGCTGGCTGTTCAACGAGACCGTTGCCGCCGCCGCTATCGTTGACGACCAGACGCTGGTCCTCGCCACCGATACCGGCCTCAAGCAATTCGATCTGTCGACCGGCGGCATGAACCGCATCAACGAGATCGAAGCCGACAATGCAGCGACGCGCACCAATGACAGCCGCGTCCACCCGTCCGGCGCGTTCTGGATCGGCACCATGGATCGCGGTTCGGCCGAGGCACCGATTGGCTCAGTCTATCACTACCGCGCCGGCACGCTGACGACGCTCAAATCAGGCATCGCCATCCCCAACGCCACCTGCTTCTCCCCCGACGGCCGCATTGCTTACTGGACCGATACTCCAACCAAGAAGATCATGCGGGTCGAAACCGACCCGGCGACCGGCCTGCCGATTGGCGAATGGACGCTGTTCGCCGATGTCTCCGATGGGCGCGGCTATCCCGATGGCGCCGTGGTCGACAGCCAGGGTTATCTCTGGAACGCCAAATGGGGCGGCTCCTGCGTGGTCCGCCATGCGCCGGACGGCTCCATCGACCGCATCGTCGAGGTCCCAGTGAGCCAGGTCACCTGCCCCGCCTTTGGCGGGCCGGACCTGAAAACCATGTTCATCACCACCGCCAGCAAGAACCTGAGCGCCGAGCAGCTTGCCGCCGAAAAAGTCGCCGGCGGCCTCTTTGTCATCGACCTCGACGTGCCCGGCCTGCCCGAAGCGACCATCACACTCTGAGATATTTGCCATGACTACCCCCGCCCTCGGCGTTTGCTACTATCCCGAACACTGGCCCGAGGACTGGTGGGATCGCGACGCGGCCCGCATGGCCGAGGTCGGCATTGCATGGGTGCGCATCGGCGAATTCGCCTGGTCGAGGCTCGAGCCCACGCCCGGCAACCTCACCTTCGACTGGATCATCCGGGCGATGGACGTACTGGGCCGGCACGGCCTCAAGGTCGTCTTCGGCACGCCCACCGCCACCCCGCCGCGCTGGATGATCGACAAGCATCCCGACATGCTCGCGGTCGATGCGCAGGGCCGTCGTAAGGGTTTTGGCTCCCGCCGTCACTATGATTTCAGCCATCTCGGCTACCGCGAGGAAGCGGCGCGCATCACCCGCCTCTTGGCCGATGCCGTGGGCAACCACCCCGCGCTCGGCGCCTGGCAGACCGACAACGAGTATGGCTGCCACGGCACCACCTATTCCTATTCGCCTGCGGCCCAGGAAGGCTTCCAGCGCTGGCTGACCAAGAAATACGGCACGGCCGATGCGTTGAACCAGGCCTGGGGCAATGTCTTCTGGTCCATGGAATACAATCGCTTCGAGCAGGTCGAGCTGCCCAACCTGCTGGTCTGTGACGCGGCGCCGGCGCACGATCTCGACTTCCGTCGCTATGCCTCCGATCAGGTGGCCGCCTTCAACAAGGTGCAGTTCGACATCCTCAAGGCTGTGCGGCCCGACCTCCCGGTCATCCACAACTTCATGAGCCGCTATACCGAGTTCGACCATTATGACGTGGCCGAAACACTCGATATTGCCAGTTGGGATAGCTACCCCCTTGGACACCTCGCCGTCAGCGGCGAGCCTGAAGAGATCAAGCGCCTCTATATGCGCCAGGGCGACCCGGACAATGCCGCCTTCCATCACGATCTCTATCGTGCCGTCGGCCACGGCCGCTGGTGGATCATGGAGCAGCAGCCCGGTCCGGTGAACTGGGCGCAGTTCAACCCCGATCCCCTGCCGGGCATGGCCCGCCTCTGGGCCTGGGAAGCCTTTGCCCACGGCGCCGAGGTGGTGACCTATTTCCGCTGGCGCCAGGCGCCCTTCGCGCAGGAACAGATGCATGCGGGCCTGTTGCGGCCCGATAGCGAGCCCGCGCCGGCCTATCACGAGGCCATTCAGGTGGCCGAGGAGCTAAAGGCTGTCGGCCTTGATGGCACGGCAACCAAGGGCCGCGTCGCCATCGTTTTCGACTATCAGAGCGAATGGGCATGGGAGATCCAGCCACAGGCCAAGGGCTTCAGCCATGGCGCCCATGTCCGGGCGCTCTACGCCGCCTTCCGCAAGCATGGCGTCGATATCGACGTCCTGCCGCCCAGCACCAACAGCTTTGCCGGCTACGATATCGTCGCCATTCCGGCGCTCTTCGCCTGGAACGACGATCTGCGCACCGCCATGACCGACTTCGAAGGTTATCTGTTGATCGGTCCGCGTTCCGGCTCCAAGACACAGGACTTCTCCATTCCGCCAGGGCTGGCGCCTGACCTGCCGAGCAATCTGCTCGACGTTAAGGTCACTCGCATCGACAGCATCGATCCGTCACTCGAAATCGAGGTCAAAGGCAGCGGCGCCATCCATCACTGGCGCGAGCGCCTCGAGACCAAGGCCAATGTGATCATCGAGGATGTCGATGGCTGGCCGGTGCTGGTCTCGCAGGGCAAGCTCTTCTATCTGGGCGCCAGCGGCACCAGGTCACTGGTGCAGCGCGTCGTGGACTACCTGATCGCCGAAGCCGATCTGCCCACCCTGACCCTGCCCGCCGGCGTACGCTGCCGCACCCGCAACGGCTTCCGCATCTATGTGAACTATGCCGCCGGCCCGGCAACGCTGACGCCGGCCAAGGATGAAGCGGGCTATGTGCTGGGGTCTGCCGACATGCCCGCGGCTGGCGTCACGGTGGCGCGACTCGCCACGGGCGCGTGAGATTGGGGATGGCGGTGCGGACCTCGAACCGCGCCGCCCCCTCGTTCCAGCGCAGCCAATGCACGCCACCCGCCGCCAGCGCACCGGCATCGATCACCTGCCCGCCCACGCAACTCGTCGGCACACGTATCCGGGCGATGATCAGCTCGTGCCAGCCGCAATCCTCGGCGAAGGCCGCCGCATTGCGGATCACGGCCACCGAAAAGCGCGGTGTTTCGGCGATGCAGCCCAGGCCATCGCAGCGTGAACCGGGCACGCCGGCCGCTATCGTCTCCTGATAGTGCTCGCCCCACACATCGACGGCAAAGCTACCCGGTTGCCCGCTGACCAGGCCCATGCCGGCCTCAGTCCGCAGCACGACCGCCTGCGTCGTATCGGCGACAAGCAGGTCGGGCCTATCATCCAGCCCCACCAGCAGGATCAGCGGCAGCGCAACGGCCGGCCCCGCCAGCCGCCACCAGCTGTTGATGGAGGCGAACCAGGCCAGCGCCAGCAGGCCCACGATCAGCGCCACACCAGTAAGCAGCGGGTTACCGGTCCAGCCTTCGCTCCAGCCGGCCACCAGCTCGGCGCCAGCCACCATGCGGTCGATGCCCCAGCCCATGACGGCGACAAACGGTCCCTCGATGCCGAACGGCATGGCCAGCACCGACAGCACAGCGAAGGGCATGATGATCATGCTCACCACCGGCAGCACCAGCACATTGCCCACCACCCCGAGCGGCGCCGTCTGCTGGAAATGATAGGCCGAGAACAGCAGCGTCGCAGTCCCGGCGATGAAGCTGGTGACAGCCGTAGCCCAGATCGTCGTCCAGAGCCGCTGACCCCAGCCCCGTTCGCCGTCGGG
>NZ_JAKFDJ010000225.1:0-1791 GCF_036676215.1 Devosia sp.
ACGCCGGCCGTGCCGAGGAAGGTCTCGCCCTCGTACTGCCGGAACTGGCGGTTCTCCATGGCGTCGATGTAGCGGACCCGGGCGCCGAAGCTGAGATCCTCGGTGGTGTATCCCATCATGCCGATCTGACCGAGGTCCCAACGGGCGTTGAAGGTGGCCTTCCACTCGGGGAAGCTCGTGCCCAGGCCGGCGCCGAAGTAGGAAATGGTGCCGGTATAGTCGACCGGGGGCAGCCCGGTGCGGTCAGCCTGCTTGTACTCCAGCACGTGGGTCAGCAGCAGGTTGGCCTGGAACGACCCCATCCATTCCGGAGCGCCGAGCCATTCCCAGTCGAAGCCGTAGTCGATCTGGAAATCGAGGCCGGAGGTCTTGATGATCCCGCCGTTCTCGAATGGCCACGGGCTGTTGCCGGGCAGCAAAGGGTTGCGGATCGTCGAGTTGGTGAGGTTGCCACCCGTCCGGGCGATGCCGGCGCAGTAGAGATTGGTGTTCGAGTAGCTCGGATTGGCTCCGTTGTAGTTGAAGCAGGATGCGATCGCCGTGTTGGTGTCGAAGATGACGATCGGGTCGGCGATCTCGATATTGTAGTAGTCGACGGAGCCGCGCAGGCGGCTGGTCCACTGGCCTTCCCAAGGCGAGGAGAGCGCGATGCCGACGGTGTAGGTGTCGGCCTTTTCGGGATCGAGATCGAGGCTGCCCGACAGGTTGATATTGGCCTGCGAACCGGGCGCGGTGGTGGCGCCGGCGGCCGGCACGCCCTGAGCCGCGCAAAGGCCGCGCAGGGTGCCCGGACCTGTTCCCGACGCCTTCCAGGCGTTGGTGAAGGCCGAGCACGGGTCGAAGATCTGCGGCGCAGAGGCGGTGCCGACGAACAGTTCCTGGAAGTTCGGTTCACGAACGGCGCGCTGGTACGAGGCGCGCAGCCGGGCCCAGTCGTTGGCCTTCCAGTTCAGCTCGGCCTTGTAGGTGGCCGAACCCCGGTTCTCGGTGCGCCGGCCGGTGAGCAGGTCCTCGAACTGCGCCCAGGAGTAACGGAAGCCCAGGCCGACCTCGAGGCTCTCAATATAGGGCATGTCCTTGACGATCGGGATGATCGTCTCGCCGAAGATGTCGTTGAAGGCGCTGCTGCCGGCCTCGGGCAGGCCGACGGTGAAGCCCGAGAACGGACCCGGGTTGGACAGGAAGCGCAGGTTGTACTCGATACCGCGATGTTCGGCGCCGAGGACGATGGGCACGGCGCCGGCCGGCAGTTCGAACAGATCGCCGCTGATGAAGAACTGGCCGATGGTCTGCTCGTACTGCTCGCGCCGGGTGACCGGTGATTCCAGGGCCGTACGGCAGGTGCTCGACAGCGGGCGGTCACCGAAAAAGTTCTGCGTGGCGCAGGCGCCGTTGGAACCGGCCGGATTCTGGGTCGGGTGAGCCAGGATATTGGTGAGCAGCTGGGTGTTGATGTTGCCGAACTGGGTCCGGTCGATCTCGGTGCGGCCCTGGGAAATGTAGGCCTCGCCCTTGAAGTTCTCGCCGATCGGGAACTTCACGCCGGCCATGTACTGGACGACGGTGTTCTGGAACTGCGAAATCCGCGCCCCGAAGCCTAGCGGCCGGAAGGCGAACAGGAAGGGCTCGGTTGCGCCCGAGCCCACCAGCAGCGGGTCGTCGCCCGTGCGGGCGGCCAGCAGGGTCTTCAGGTCGTTGGGGATGAACGGGTTGGTGACCGGCACCACCAGGTTCGCGCCGATGTTCTGGCCCGGGGTGACGAGAGCCGAGGCCACCTGCAGGTTGGTGGCC
>NZ_JAKFDJ010000226.1:0-83601 GCF_036676215.1 Devosia sp.
GGTCGGCCAGCAGGGCATGGGCATTGGCAATGGCGGCTTCACCGCCTTTGACGGCTACATACATCGCTAGTGTCCTTCCGAAATGCGGGTGCTGCGCGGCAGGCCCATGACTTCGCCTTCTGCCACCAGCAGCAGGTCGATGCCGCGGGGGAACAGTTCGCGATTGGCGGAGCATTGCGCGAGGAAGTCCCCGGGCAGCCCGGTGGGGCTGATATGGCCATGGCCCTTGATGCCGGGGCCGCGGGTGATGAGCGTCTCGCCGCCGGTCAGCGAAGCGACGGCGAGTACGATGGTGGTCGAGCGATCGGGATATTCCTGCGTGCCGAGATTGAACTGGTCGAAGCGCGGCAGGTGGGCGGCGCCGGTGGCGAAGGCGAAGACCGCCCTGCCCGGCTCGCGCACCACGCCGGCGCCGGTGTGGAAATTGACGAAGTCGAGGACGCCCGCATCGGCACGCAAAGTATTGTCCAGCCATATGCTGGTGTCATGATCGGCAAGCGTCAGCAATATGCTCGCCAATTCGGGCGATATGCTGCTCCGGATCGAAGGGGGCGTGACGAGTTTTCGGGGCGTTCCGGGATTGGCCAGCGCGTCCATGATGGCGCGGAAGCTGCTCTGCGATTGCAGCACCGGGTCGGCAAAGCCGCCGTCGAGACCGATATCCATCTCAGTTATCCCCCCGCACCATGGTGAAGAAATCGACCCGCGTCGCGGCGGTCTCGTCGCGGCGCTGCTGGTCGGAATTGGTTGCAAATGTCCGTAGTGGCTCGACAATTTCGGCCTCTACGCGGGCCGGATCGCGCTGCCACAGGGCGTCGATCACCGCGATGATCTCGGCCTTGGCCATGTCGCGCCCCAGGCAATAGCCGTGCCCCACTTCCCCGCTTGCAATGCGCACACTGGCGCGGCTGACGCTGGCCTCGCCCAGATTGAACGGCGCCCCGCCACCGCCGGCCCGGCCGCGCACCATGACGAGGCCGATTTCGGGTCCGCGCACCTTGGTATGGGCGGGCTTGTCGGCCCAGCGGTCCCAGAGTTCGGCCAGGGCCTTGGCCGGGGCGCTGGCCAGCGCGTCCAGCACCGCCTTGCGCGCGCCGCCATTGCTCGAAGATTGCGTCTGCATGCTTGCCTCGACTTGTCTAATAGAATAGACAACTAATGTCCTGAATCCGGTCCTACGCTTCTCGTGTGAAAATGCAATGACAGTCTCCAAGGACGTTTCCGGCGGAGTCGCCCTGTGGCGGCGCATCGTCGATGCCATCCGGCTCGATATCGTGGGCGGCAAGCTGGCGAGCGGCGATCGGCTGCCGACCGAAGCTATTCTGGCGGAACGCTTTTCCGCCAACCGGCACACGGTTCGCCGGGCCCTTGCCGTGCTTGCCGATGAGGGCGTCGTGGGAGCCGAACAGGGCCGTGGCACCTTTGTGCGCAGCGCCAGGCGGCTGAGCTATCCCATCGGCAAGCGGACGCGATTCTCGGAAGGCCTGGCCGGCCAGGCCAGCGTCACCAGCGGGCAATTGCTGTCCAGCCGCATCGAGAATGCCAGCGCGGCTGGGGCTGCGGCGCTGGGTATCAAGCCCGGCGCCAAGGTGGTCCGCATGGAGACGCTGTCGCTCGCCGACGGCCGGCCGCTGTCGCGCGCCACGGCCTGGCTGGACTATCGGAACTTTGCCGATTTCGCGGGGCGCTACACCGCGCTTGGTTCATTCACGGCAGTGTTTGCCAGCTATGGCATTGCCGACTATTCCCGCGCTTCGACGCGCGTCTCGGCCCGCCATGCCGATGTGGAGGAAACCAAGTTGCTCGACCTCACTCCTGGCGCCATCCTGCTGGTATCGGAGGCCGTTGACGCCGATTCAGATGGCAATCCAATATCTTACGCGCTCAGCCGGTTTCCGGCCGAGCGGATGGAACTGGTGGTCTAGGCCCGTTCCACCAGCCGGGCTGCGTCTTCGAGAAGGCGCACAAACTGCTCTCCGGCTATCTCCAGCGCTCCGGAATTGTCGATGCGCACCGTGCTGGCCGGGAGGCGGCTGTCGACGCTGCGGTCGAGGCGGCGCTGGATGGAATCGGCGGTCTCGCGACCGCGATTGGCCAGCCGCTGGGCGATGACGTCGCGGTCGGCGGTGACCGACACAACCAGAGTGTCGGGATAGCGGGCCACCAGCGCCGGGATCACCCCGCGGGAGAGGTTGGCGACCACGACCTTACCGGCCGCCAGATCGCGATCGAGAGCGATGGGCAGGCCGTAGCGCAGGCCATGCGCGTCCCAGCTGAGGGCGAATGCCCCGTCCTGCTCGGCCAGCGCGAAGGCCTCCGCATCCATGCTGTCGTGGTCTTCGCTGCCGCCATCGGCCTGACGCGTCACCACCCGGCGCACGAAGACGACACGGCCGGTCGCTTCCAGACGCTCGCGGGCAAAGCCGATCAGGCTGTCCTTGCCAACCCCGCTCGGCCCGACAACGGCGACGAAGGTTCCGGTCATATCACCCGCCTGCCCTGGCGCCACACGGTCCGTACAATGGGAATACCGTCTTCGACGCGCACCTGCACGAAGTCGGCGCGCTTGCCGATGGCGACTTCGCCTCGGTCATGAAAGCCCGCGGCTTCGGCCGGGCGCTTGGTGACCATCTGAATGGCCCGGGAGAGACTTATCCCCTCCACATTGTCGGCGAGCGAGAATGCGGACTGCAGCATGGAAAAGGGGATGTAGTCGGACGACAGGATATCGAGCAGATCGGCTTCGGCCAGCGCCCGCGCCGACACATTGCCGGAATGGGAGCCGCCACGGACGACGTTCGGTCCCCCCATCAGGATGGCCATGCCAGCCTGGCGCGAGGCCTTGGCTGCTTCGAGCGTGGTCGGGAATTCGGCCACGTCGGTGCCCAGGGCCACGGCCTCCTCGACATGGTCGCGCGTGGCGTCGTCGTGGCTGGCGATGACAATGCCCTTGTCACGGCAGATCTCGGCAATGGCGCGGCGATGCGGCCCGGCATGGGCAACCGACTCGGCGTTGCGGCGCTGGATGAATTCATCGAGGGCCGCATCGGTCATCTTGAGCTTGCCCTGGTAGTAGACCCGGTAGGCATCGGCGCTGGCGAACTGGCGCTGGCCGGGCGCATGGTCCATCAGCGAGGCGAGCCGCACCTGCGGGTCGTCCTGGAGCAGGGTGAAGCTATCGAGACAGTCCGGGGCCGAGACTTCGCAGCGCAGGTGGATGTGATGCTCCGCCCGCAAGCGGCCGGCCGCATTGCCGGCACGGATGGCGTCGGCGAGGGTTTTCATCTCGGTGGCGCCGAGGTCGGCATGCTCATCCATGCCGACGCGAAGGGCGTCGAGCACGGTGGTGATGCCGGATGCAGCGATCTGCGCGTCATGCGCCTGCACGGCAGCGACAGGGTTCCACCGCACCTTGGGGCGCGGGGCATAGTGGGTTTCGAGGTGGTCGGTATGCAGTTCCACGAGGCCCGGGATCAGATAATCGCCGTCGAGGTCCATGCCAGTGCGCGAGGACGGGGCGATATCGGTTATGATGCCGCCGTCGACCCGGACCGAACCATCCAGCACGGTGTCGGCCAGGACGATCCGGGCATTGGTCAGGACGAGTTCCCCAAGGGCGACAGTGTTCATGGTGTGGGACGATTCTGCGGTTCGTGAGAGCGGTGATTGCGCCTGCGGTAGCCCAGTTTGATGACAATTTGGCGACTTCGCGGTGCAGTCTATATGCCAGCACTGAAGGAACGTAGCCAATTGTGGCGCGCCATAGCGGCCCACCAAATGCATAGGGGCCGGATCCGTGGATCCGACCCCTGCATTCCTTGTCGCGGGAACGGCTAGAGCGCGCCGATGGACCAGAAGAAGGTCTCGCCAGAGCTGTCATCCACGCCGTCGTTGTCGGTGATGACGTAGCCGGTGCCAGTCGAGTCGATCGCCAGGCTCTCGACCTTGTCGACGACATAGCCGTTGAAGGACTTGAGGTCGGGGACGAGGTCACGCACCAGTTCCTTGCTCACGACTGGCAGTTCGCCATCGAGCGGCGCGGCCACCAATTCACTGACCGGCACGCGGTAGATGGCCTTGAGCTGGGCATTGGCGGCGATCTGGTTGTCGCGTTCAACGATATAGGCGAAGTCGCCATGGACGGTGATTTCCGAAAGGCCGACCCAGGCACCCTCGGCAGCCGCTTCGAGCGGGTAGCGCACCGCGCCCCATTCTTCGGTGTCGGTGTTGTAGGCGACGAGCTTGACGAAGCCCTTCTCGTCATCCCTCCACTCGCGCTGGATAGCGATCCAGAGGGTGTCGCCGATCGCGGCAACGCCTTCCGAACCCGACCGGGTTTCACCGGCAAGCAGGGCAGCCGGGAAAGCGATCTCATCTTCGATCTCGCCATCGGCATTGACGTGGAACAGCGCATGCGGCGTCAGCTTGGCAGTGTCGCCTTCCGAAGCCAGCCAGAAGCCGCCTTCGCCGTCCAGCGTGATGCCCTCGAGGTCGAGCTTCTGGGCGGGGTTGCCGTTGCGGGTGATGACGGTTTTCTTGACGATGCGGGCCGGCTTGGCGGTGGCCTCGATCTCGAAGATGGCCGCTTCGGTGAAGACGCTGTCACTGACGGCATAGAGAACGCCGGGCTTTTCGGCATCGGCAACGGCACCGGAAAGCGCGGCCCAGCCGATCGGCTTACCGTCGGCGTCGAGATCGGACATGATGGTCGGATAGGCCGGCTCGCCTTCGGCAAGCTCATAGATCATGACATGGGCCGGCGCGGCGCCATCGGGCGACAGGTCGGTTTCATTGGCGGTGACATAAAGATTGCGCGAGGGAATGGCCAGCGCACCTTCCGGGCCGACGCCGGAGGGGAGCGACTGCCAGTATTCGGGTACATCGCCGGTATCCTTGTAGACGGCGACCAGCGAGGAGCGTTCCTGGTTCACGAAGATGAAGCGGGTGTCGCCGAACGTGCCCACTTCCATGCCTTCGGGCTCGACACCCTTGGCGTCGGACCGGCCTTCCGGATAATGGCCGAGCTGGGCGGCGATATATTCCATCGAAACGCCGCTCTCGTAGAGCTCGGTGCCATCCTTGTGGAAGATGGTGAAGCCGCGCGAGCCGCCTTCGTAGTCGCCTTCATTGGCGGTGATGATGCGGTTCTCGTCCAGCCACTGCACGGCGTCGGGCTCGCGCTTGCGGCCGGGCTGGCTCTCGGTGAAGCTCAGCTTGCCGTCTTCGGTGGCGTCGATGCCTTCGAGATCGACAGTGCCGGCGCTGAAATCATTGACGACTTCGCCGGTCTTGCCGTTGAGAACGACGATGTGGTTGTTTTCCTGCAGCGTGACGACCAGCTCGTCGAGGCTGTTGAAATCGGTATATTCCGGCTCGGCATCGTCGGCGGCGAAGTCAGCAACGCCGGCCAGTTCGGTGACGCGCATGGTGGCACAATCGACGCTGCCTTCAGCGACGTCGAAGAAGGTGATGTTGCCGCTCGGCAGCTGCGGGATGGCGCCGTCGTTGAGGTCTTCGTCGCGCTGGTTTTCCATCGAAATGGCAATCAGCGAGCCATCCATGTTCTTGGCGATGGCGTCGGGCTGGCCGCCCAGTTCGCAGGTGAGTTCCACCTCCTTGCTCACCTGATCGATGATGGCGAGGTAGCCCGTTGGGGCAGTGAAGTCCTCGGTCGTATCGACCGTGACCAGCACCTTGCCGCCGATGAAGGTGACCGAGGTCGGCCCGCCTTCGAGCGCGACGAAGCCGCCCGCCTTGGGCGCGGTCGCGTCGGTGATATCGACAAAGCCGACGCCGCCCAGCAGCGCGTTGGAATAGACCAGTGTCATGCCGTCTTCGCTGGCATTGATGATCTCGGCCGAGTTCTCGACACCGTCTTCCGCATCCGGGTTGTTGAGGGCAACCGGAAAGCTGGCAATGCGGTTGAAGTACTCGGCGGCGGTGACCGACGCCGTCGTGGCCAGCAGCGTCGTGGTCAGCGCGAGCAGGAATTTCGGTGAAAGCATGATGGAGCCCCTGTTGCAGTGGGCTCCGCATAGGGCCGCCATGCTACAGGCCGATGACGCGAATATGACGGATGCATGACGGCCAGCTCACGCGCCGGGGGCGCGTCCAACGGCGTCGCTCACCAGGCGCGGCACCGCCATGACCATGAGGATACCAGCCAGGGGAATCGAAAAGACATAACCGAGGTGGCCAAAGCCGAGGGCGCCGACGACGCCGCCGAGGAAGAACATGCCGACGACGCGGAGCAAGATGCCCAGCTTCTTGCGGTCTGCCGTAACCCTGAGGGCTTCGGCCTTGGTCTTGTCCCGGTGCCAGTAGAGGTACTTGCCCAGCTCAATGCCGATGTCCGTCACCATGCCGGTGAGGTGGGTGGTGCGCATCCGAGCGCCGGAAATCTTGGTAATCGTGGCATTCTGCAGGCCCATGATGAAACAGAGCAGCGGCGCGGCGAGCACCATGAATTGCGGCGCATCGCGGCTGGCGGTGCCCAGGACGCCGAAGGCCAGCAACAGGAGCGCTTCCAGAGCGATCGGATAGGCATATTGCCGGGTCCGGGCGTTGCGGCGGCCCCAGTTGATCAGGACGGCCGAGCATCCGGCGCCCGCGGTAAACGCGATCAGGGCAATGATGCCGGCGCCAACCACGCCGAACAGACCCAAAGCCAGGTTGTCGGCGACCGCGGAGACGATCCCGGTCATGTGGGAGGTGTACTGGCCGATGGCGAGAAGGCCGCCGGCATTGATGGCGCCGGCGATGAAGGCGAGGACCACGCCGAGAATCGTGTCGGTCACACCTGATCGCCGATGGGCGATGGCGGTGCGCAGAAACTGGATACGGCTGCGATGACGCGGACGATGTTCGATGGCGGTTCCGATCTTGGGCCCTGACTCCAGCACGATCGGCCGAGCGCCCTGATTGCCATGCGCGTCGGGTGCCAACCACCCTGGTCAGGCGCCAATGTTGGCACGCGCATTGCCAAGGCTCAAGAGGCAGTGGCGGAGAGGATGGGATTCGAACCCACGAGACCCTTTTGAGATCTGCGCCCTTAGCAGGGGCGTGCCTTCGGCCACTCGGCCACCTCTCCGTCAACGGGTGGATAGCGGGCGGGGTGAGGCATGGCAAGCGGTTTTTGGCCGGCTGGGGATAGCGGCCCGATTTGCCAAGGCTCGGGTCCGGGGGATGCCCAGACCCGAGGCGCAGGGCTCAGCGCTGGTTGAACAGAACCTTGTGGGCTTCCTTGTCCTCGGCCAGGCTCTTGGCTGGTACATCCTTGCCCCAGGCGAGGCCACGGGCAACAGCCGGACGGGCGTTGAGGCGCTCGATCCAGGCCAGGGCATTGGGGAATTCGTCGCGGGTGACGCCATAGCGTTCCCAGGACTGGGCCCAGCCGATGGAGGCGATATCGGAAATGGAATAGTCGCCGGCGATATAGTCGCGACCCTCGAGCTGGGTGTTCAGCACGCGGAACAGGCGATGGGTCTCATCGCTGTAGCGCTTCATCGCATAGGGGATTTTTTCGGGCGCATAGACATTGAAGTGGTTGTTCTGGCCGAGCATGGGGCCGAAGCCGCCGACCTGCCAGAACAGCCATTCATCGACCTTGACCTGCTCGCGCCGATCGGCCGGATAGAACTTGCCGAACTTGAGGGCCAGGTATTTGAGGATGGCGCCGGATTCGAAGATCGAGATCGGCTCGCCCCCCGGGCCTTCGGGATCGACAATGGCCGGAATCTTGTTGTTGGGCGAGATGGCCAGGAATTCGGGCTTGAACTGGTCGCCCTTGCCGATGTCGATGCGGTGGTAGGTCCACGGCACGCCAAGCTCTTCGAGCATGACATGAACCTTCTGCCCATTGGGCGTGGGCAGCGAATAGGCCTCGATCGGCTTGGTCTGGATGGTCATTGCCGGTTCCGTTGTTGATTGATGCGCTAAACTATCGGCATTTTACGATGAAGGGCAAGGCAGCATGTTGCCGCCCTGCCCCAAGTCTTAGAATTGTCGCGCTTTCGAAGCGGAAAACCGGAGACCGCTTTTCCTGCAAGCTCCGGAACCATCATGCCCGCTTGAGGATCATCTGTGGATTGCCATTTCCGCGCAGCGCCGACGAAATGCCGCTGAAATCCACCGTGGAGACGACGCGATGGCGCAGGGCCGCGAACATGAAGGTGGGCGTGACATTGACGGGGGTGTCGAAGGTCACGGTGACGGTCATGTGCTGCATGTCGCCCAGCAGCTGGACGCCGATGAGCAGGCCGGTAAAGGGCTGATCGAGATAGAGCCCCTTGACCCGCATGCCGACCTGGAAAGGCACGGCCACCCGATCGGGCAAGGCGGCGCGGGCGGTGTTCCAGTCGCGATAGCCATGGGCCCGGGCGACGGCTTCGAGCGCGGCGCCGTGGGACAGGGTTTCGCCGGCCAAAGCGCGCTCCTGGCGGAGGGACTTGGCTTCGGATTTGAGGGTCTGGGCGGAAGGGGTGTCGAGCGAAAACGACATGACGAGGTCCTCTCATGCAAATGAGGCGACTGTTCCATGGGGGCTCGCATTGCCATGATGCGCCTTGCAAGGGATGAACCGAAGTTCGTTCTCATGCGCGGAGACTGGACTTCACCATCGGAATTGCTTCCGGCGAGCGGCGGGTGCCAGCGACCTGAGGCGGATATGAGCGCGAGGGGTGGTTTTGTCAACGGCATGGCGGGCATGCGATCAATCGCAGTGATGGGGTGATCAGCGATTTGTGTTGGGCGCGTCCCGCTTTCCAGCGTATGTGCCCAACCTGACGACCCCCACCCCCACCCCTCCCCTCAAGGGGATGGGAGCCGAGGCCCTGTGATCATGATTGAAACGCTGTTCCTGTTGGTAGCGGGTCTCCTGGGCGGGGCGGTCAATTCGTTGGCGGGCGGGGGCTCGTTCATCGTGTTTCCGGCGCTGCTGTTCGTCGGCGTGCCGCCGGTGATCGCCAATGCGTCGAACACCTATGCGGCGCTGCCCGGCTATGTGAGCGGGACTTTTGGCTATTGGCACGCCATGGCCAGGCACAAGGACCGGCTGGTGCTCTATGCCATCATGGCGGCGGTGTTCGGCTATGTCGGTGCCGAGCTGCTGCTGGTGGTGTCGGACGAGCTGTTTTCGCTGGTGGTGCCGTGGCTGATGGGTTTTGCGGTGCTGCTGTTCATCTTCGGCAACCGGCTCAATGGCTTCGTCGCCTCGCTGCATGGCGGGCGGCGGGGGATGAAAGTGCTGGGCCAGGCGCTGCTGATGGCGTTCCTCGCCGGCGTCTGCGTCTATGGCGGGTTTTTTAATGCCGGGCTGGGCATTCTGCTGCTGGCGTTTCTCGCCACGGCGGGGATGAACGACATCCATGCCATGAATGGGCTCAAGCTCTATATCTCCGCCATCGTGGCGCTGGTGGCAGTGGCCCGGTTTGCGCTGAGCGGGTCGATCGACTGGTATCACGGCTCGATCGCGCTGGTGGGCGTGGTGACCGGCGGCTATCTGGCGGCCAAGTATGCGCATCATATTCCGACGCAGTGGATACGGACGGCCGTGATTATCTATGGGGTTTTCATGACCGGGTATTTCTTCTGGGGGGCGTATTTCTGAGCTTCCTGAGCGAAGCTTGCAGTCGACACCCTCCCCCTTGGGCGCGGGGTGTTCAGTATCTTTTTAGTCCGCCCGCCTGATCCACACGGCCGCATCGTGGAAGGCGGCGCCGCCGAAGGGTGGGGCTGGGGTGGCATTGGTGAGGGTGTTGATGCCCTTGCCGCCGCGATGGGATTTGTTCTGGTGCAGACCTTCGGCGATGAGGACGCCGGTGGGCAAGCCGGTGCGGATGCGGGCGGTGAGGTCGACCGCGCCGCGGCGATTGCCGAGGGTGACGAACTGCCCCTCTTCGATGCCGAGACGGGCAGCGTCATGGGGGTGGATGAAGACCGAGGGCACGCCTTCGCGCTTCTGGCTGCCGGGGGTTTCGTTGAAGGACGAATTCAGGAAGGCGCGGGCCGGGCTGGTGGCGAGGCGGAAGGGATGGGTGGCGTCGGTCGCCTCGGTGATGGCCCAGTGGTCGGCGAAGCGCGGCATGTCGGTCGGGTCACAGGTCCAGAAGTAGCCCTTCTTGTCGGCGACATCCTGCCAGTTCGGGGTGAAGCGGAAACGCTTGTCGGGCCAGGCGAAGCCATCGGCAAAACGGGCGACAGCGTCGGGGCGTTCGCGGTCGACGAAGCCGGTTTTCTCGACTTCATCCAGGGCGGGATAGCTGGATCGGCGGAAGGTTTCGGCGACGACGTCGCGATCCGCCATGCGGAAACTTTCATCATCGAGACCGAGGCGCAGGGCCAGGGCGTTGACGACTTCGTGGTTGGAGCGCGTCTCGCCGGGGCGCTGAATCAGCGCGGGGCCATAGAGCACGCGGGTGTGGCCGCCGCGGGTGTAATAATCGTTGTGTTCGAGGAACATGGTGGCGGGCAGCACGATATCGGCCAGTTCGGCCGTTTCGGTCATGAACTGCTCGTGGACGACGAGGAAGAGGTCCTCGCGGGAGAGGCCGGCGCGGGTCAGCGTCTGGTCGGGGGCGACGGCGGCCGGATTGGTGTTCTGGACGATCATGGCCTTGACCGGACCGCCCTGCTTAAGGGCCTTGGCGTCGCCGGTCAGGATCGGGCCGATCTCGGACATGTCGAGCCAGCGCGGATCACCCTTTTGCAGGTGAGTGCCTTCGAGGCGCGACTTGTCGAGCTTCCAGGTGCCCGAATTGGAGTGGAAAGCGCCGCCGCCGCGATGCTGCCAGGCGCCGGTCATGGCCGGGATGCAGAGGGCGGCATGCATGGCGGTTGAGCCGTTGCGCTGGCGGGTAAAGCCATAGCCGAGGCGGAAATAGGAGCGCGGGGTGGTGCCGACGAGATGGGCGAAGGCGGTGATCTCTGCGACGGTGAGGCCGGTGATCTCGGCGGCCCATTCAGGCGTTTTCGTCGCGAGATGGGCTTCGAAATCGGGGCCGAAATCGGTGTATTTTGCCATATAGGCGCGGTCGGCGAGGTTATCGCGCAGCAGCACATGCATGACGGCGACGGCGAGCGCGCCGTCAGTGCCGGGACGCAGCACAAGGCCCATATCGGCCTGGGCCATGGTGGCGGTCTGGTAGATGTCGATGACGACGACCTTGGCCTTGCGCTCCTTTTTGGCGCGCATGGCGTGGGTCATGACATTGACCTGGGTATGCACGGCATTGGTGCCCCAGATGACGACGCAATCGCTCTCTGCCATCTGCTCCGGATTGACCCCGCCGAGCATGCCGGTGCCGGCGATATAGCCGGGCCAGGCGAGGCCCGTGCAGATAGTATCGTATTGGCGGGAATAGGCTTTAGCGGCGCGCAGGCGGTCGATGCCGTCGCGGTGCACGTGGCCCATGGTGCCTGCATAGTAGTAGGGCCAGATGGCCTCGGCGCCGTGCTCGGCCTCGATGGCGCTGAAGCGGGCGGCGATTTCGTCGAGGGCTTCGTCCCAGGAGATGCGGGTGAACTGGCCGCTGCCCTTGGGGCCGGTGCGGCGCATCGGATGGGTCAGGCGCTCAGGATGGTGGACGCGCTCGGCGTAGCGGGCGACCTTTTCGCAGATGACGCCGGCGGTATAGGGATCATCCTTGGCGCCACGCACCCGGCCGATGGTGGCATCGTCGATGATGTCGACGTCCAGCGCGCAGGCGGATGGGCAATCATGCGGGCAGACCGAACGGGCGGTGCGGAGGACGATGGACTGGTTCATGGCCGGAGACTAGCGGAGCGGCGGGACAGGCTCAATTGAATTGGGGTGATGCCGGGCATTTGCGGCGTGAATGGGCGTGCGGACGCGCCGCCTGCATTGCGGTTGTCGTTTGGTTCGGTGCCGCTCAACCTGTCGATGAGCGATGATGGCGAGGCCGGGGCCTCGAATTGGGTAGTAAATGGTGAGGCTACGGTCTCGCCATCACGCCGGGATTTTTCACACACGCATCGAGCGGCCGCCCTTTCGGGTTGGACGGTCGAGCTGGAGGCGGGGCGCTGTGCCCCTCTCCTCCTGCCAGCGTCCGGCCGGTGGTCAGCATACATGCGGGAGCCTGGCGACCCATGCTCCCCGGCAGTCTTACCCGCTCATCACTCGTCATGATCGCGCTCTGGCGGGAAGATGGGAACAGTATGCGGGAGGTTTGGTGGGTGGGGATAAGTTTTGTGCTGACCGCGCAATCCCCAGCAAACCCGGTCGTCATCCTCGGGCTCGACCCGAGGGGACTGTACTTATCCGATGTCCGCAAGTGAAGAGCCCTCGGGTCAGGCCCGAGGGTGACGATCTGTGGGTGGGAGCGGTTTTGCCCTTCGGGCCGGCTTGCCATTCGGCCATAGGCCTCATGGCCTTTTCACCTAAAATCGCTCCACTGGAGCGATTTTGCCTTCGGCCGGCTCAAAGAGTCGCAAACGCCTTGGCCGAGGTTTCGGCGTTACGGCGGGCGCGGTTGGTGGCGTGGATGGCCAGTTGGGCGGCTCCGGAATGGAACTGGGAGAAGGTGACGCGCTGGGCGTCGTGCGTGGCAATGGTGACGCCGCGCCAGCAGGGGCGGACGGCGCGGACGTCGGACCAGGCGATCTTGGTCTCGCGGCCAAGGGCGCTGCGATGTTCCAGCACGGTATTGTTCCAGCGCACCCTGGTGAAGAGCCCACCGAGACCGATGGCGAAGGCCCCTGAACCCAGCAGAAGCGAGGCAATGAAGGTTGCCACCATCTGAGTGGCTTCGACATGCTTGGTGCCGCCGATGACGATGATGGCACTCATCAGCACCACGGCCAGAGCCGCCGCGCCGTAGCAGGCGAAATATTCCACCATGGACGGACGCAGTTCGGACCAGCCATCGACGCTGACGGCTTCCTCGCTCTGCACCAGGCGCAAAGCCAGGAAAGCCGCGTAGCCGAAAGCAACCACGCCAGCGGCGCGGGCGAGCGGCAGACCTTCGGTGAAGGGAACGTATTTGAGGACGAGAAGGGTAACGATTACGAATAGTGGCAAAGCCACTTCCTGCCAGCGCAAGGGCACTATTGCTCTCCAACTAAATCTTGGGGGGCCGGCGACGCGAATTCGGCATTCCTGTGAATCGAAACTAACAAGCCTGCGCGATTTGGCCATTAACAAAGTTGGGAGCGGCCATGTTCGCGTGGAACATCAGCTTTTTTGTCACAGTGACCAAGCCTGAGAAAGTGATTCAAGCGGCTGAGAATTTGATTCAAGACGCCGGCAGGACGATTCAAGCCGGCGCCTCAACCGCCTGAAAAATCAGGAGAAAACCTTGATACCGATGATACCGGCGACAATCATGCCGATGCAGGCAAGCCGCGCCGCGGTCGCCGGATCGCCAAAGAGGTACATGCCGAGCAGCGCGGTGCCGACGGTGCCGATGCCGGTCCAGACGGCGTAACCGGTACCCACCGGCAGGTCGCGCAGCGCCAGGCCGAGCAAGACGACGCTGGCGATCATGGCGGCAATGGTGAGCGCAGTGGGGACGAGGCGGGTGAAACCATCGGTGTATTTGAGACCGATGGCCCAGCCCATTTCAAAAAGGCCGGCAATGACGAGATAGACCCAAGCCATGGGGTGACACTCCTGTTGGCGGGTCGTCCCGACCGGAAACGGAAGCACCCGAGGTCGTCCAAGGGCGGTGTGGTGATAGGCCAGATGGGAGGAAAGGTGAAGTGCGTCACATGGGAAGCAGGTCAGGCCCGCGCGCATGGACCGACTCGTGGTGGCCAGATAGACAGGTGCGCTGCTTGAGGAGCACCGATGATGGGTGAGACGAGACGCATGCCGGTGACGGCCATGCTCGGGGCGAACATGTTCTTCTCGGGGGTGACGTTCGCGAGCACCGCCCCTTATGCTTCGATCGTCGGTGTCGAGACACTGGGCATGAGCACCGGCCAGTTCGCCGCGCTGTTTTCGTTCGGCGCGGTGGTGGGCACGTTCATATCGCTGGGGCTGGGCTATCTCTCCGACAAGCTGCCGGATCGGCGCATTCTGGTGTTGGCGGCAGCATTGGCGGGCATGATCGGCCAGGGGTTGATCTATCTGGTGCCCACGCAATTGTCCTTCATGATCGCCATGGGGCTGATCATGCCGCTGGGCTTTTCGATGTTTTCGCAGAGCTTTGCCTATGTGCGGGTGTATTTCATCAAGCACGATCCGGCCCGGGCGGACTTCATGGTCTCGGCGCTGCGCACGGTCTTTACGGTGGCCTGGACAATCGTGCCGCCGATTGCCGGCTATGTGGCGGCGGAATTTTCCGTGTTCAACGTCTATCTGATGTCGGCGCTATCCTACGCGGCTTGCGGATTGATCTTCATCACCATGATGACCGACCCTGGCACGCGCGTCGCCAATGTGCCCCCTGCCCCAAAGCCCGCCCGCGAAGCCGGCGCGGCGCGGGCCAAGCTGCCCATGCCGATCATCAGCGGTGTGGTGGGGCTGACCATCATCACGGTGGCGACGCGGCTGGTGGGCATGGGCGTACCGTTGCTCATCGTCACGCAATTGGGCGGGACGCTGACCGATGTCGGCATCTATGCCGGAATAGCGGCGGGACTGGAACTGCCCTTCATGCTCGGCTGGGGTTATCTGCTGGCGCGGCTGAGCAAGGAATCCATCCTGATCTTCAACGGGCTGCTCTATGCGGTGTACCTCTATCTGGTGACGCAGGCGCAGGCGGTGACCGACATCTTCTGGCTGCAGGGGATCAACGGCATTGCCACCGCGGCGCTGATGTCGGTGAATATCAGCTATCTGCAGGACGCCATAAAGGGGCGCGTCGGGCTCTCGACCTCGCTGATGGACGTGGTGGCGATCAGCGCGACGCTGCTGGGTTCGGCGGCTTTCGGGTTCCTCAGCGCGGGCGCGGACTACCGGGTCGTGATCGCCGGGGCCGCGACCATCGCGGCAGGGGGTGCGCTGGTGATGCTGGCGGGCAATGTGGGCCAATTGCGCAAGGCCAGGATTGCCTGACGGGGGGCTGACCAGTGGAGAAATCAGGCTGAGCCTGAGCAGGAGAAAGCCATGAACCAAACGGTTGCCGCAGTCTTTGACGGCTATCCAGAGCCGCTGCACGAACAGCTTCTGGCGCTACGGCAATTGATCCAGGACACGGCGGCGGCCACCGATGGCGTCGGTCCGCTGGAGGAAACGCTCAAATGGGGTCAGGTGAGCTACCTGACCAGCCAGAGCGGCAGCGGCACCACGGTGCGGATCGGCACTGACAAGGCGACGGGCCAACCGGCCATTTATGTGAATTGCCAGACTGACCTGCTGAGCCGCTATCGGACGCTCTACCCCGATGCCTTCCGCTATGACGGCAATCGCGGCGTGGTGCTGGGCGCGGCACCCGATGAGGCGGCGCTGCGGCATGTGGTGGCTTTGGCGTTGACCTATCACGCGCAGAAGAAGGCAACACTCAGTGCCGGATCAAGGGATCATTGACGCAAACGCCCTGTCCGTCTCGGCCTGCGTCCGGGCCACCCTCTCCCCTGGGGAGAGCAGGCGCTACGCATATGGGCCGCTAGTGGTCGGCCATGTCGTATTCGGCAGCGGCCTCACCGGACACCGGATCGGTGACGCCGAGGTCGTCGCCAAGGTCCTCTAGCATGGGGCGGAGGCCATCCAGTGAGCTGATCATGGCTGGGCGGGCCTTGACGATACTGTCGAAGCCATCCCATTCGCCGATCACGCAATATGAGCGATCGCCGGTTTTAACGAGGGTAAACCGGCGCATTCCTGCCGCCTTCAACTCGCTCCCTATTGTTTGCACCAGACTGTCGTGATGCGCGACGAACTTATCCTCAAAGCCAGGTTTTACGCGCATACGCACAATATTATAGGCCGTCATGCCTGCCTCCCTGTTTGATGGGCAGGCCCTGAGGGCCTGACACCAATCCCACAATTTACAGCGTCCTCGGGACAGATCACAGCATATTCGGGGCTTCGGACACGGCGCCGCTTCAGGCCTCGAGCGGCAGCTCGATGCCTTCGCGGGCGCAGAGTTCGGCCATGGCGCTGCCGGGCGCGGGGAGCGGCATGTCGGCGCGGCCGCGGCGGGTGAGCTGGCTGCGCCAGAGATGGATGGCGAGGGTCTCGGGCCGGATGGCCGGATCGACGCTGGAGCCGGGCGTCATCAGCGCCGGAATATCCTCATAGGGGATGGGGTAGAACACGGCACTGGGCTGGACGCGGTCGCTGAGACCGTGCCGGGCGACATAGTGGGTGAGCGCCATGGGGCCGGTGGCGCCATATTGCATGTCTTCGGGGGCGATCTTTTCGCCGAAAAGGCGGCGGACGGCGACCTCGATGCGGCGAATGGGCGGCAGGTGCTGTTCGAGCAGCGGCCGCTCGGTCTGGGTGAAGATGGCGAGCAGGTCATCGAGCAGCGGGGCATCGGCGGGGATGTGCAGGACCGCGCCATTGATCGAGCCGGGACGCTCATAGGCCATGAGATAGTCGGGCGGATTGGCGATGGGGCGCACGCAATAGACGTCGAGATCGGCATAGACCCCCCGGCCCTGCCGCAAAGCCATCATGCGGAAATAGTCCGAAAAGACGCCGGGCGTGCCCTTGCCCTTGTAGAAGACCAGCTTGTCGCGCGGCAGCACTTCGGCGGCATCGCGGGCAATGGCGCCGGCCGGCAGGCCGGGCACCGGGTCGAAGGAATAGACTTCCACCTTGTGCCCGTGCCGGCGGAAGGAGGCGATGGAGAGCGCCTCCAGCCAGCTCATGGGGCCGTGCCAGAAGCTCACGATGGTGGGTTGTACCGACATAGATGCGATCAGACCTGCGGCTTGCGCTTGGGCTTGTGATCCTTCTTGGCAGGCTTTTCCTTCTTGGCAAAGGGGGCGCCGTCGGCAGGCTTGCCGGCCCATTTGGGCTTGCCCTTGTCCTTGCTCGGGGGCGCCTTGCTGACCTTAGGCGGAC
Source organism: Devosia sp. (assembly GCF_036676215.1). GTDB lineage: Bacteria > Pseudomonadota > Alphaproteobacteria > Rhizobiales > Devosiaceae > Devosia. The sequence continues at coordinate 16,973 of NZ_JAKFDJ010000226.1, forward strand.
GCGGCTTGTCGAAATCGGGCTTGGGGGCGCGGGGGGCTTCGGACTCGGCCGGATTCCAGCCACCGGTGGCGGGAGGGGAATCTAGATCATCCGGACGCAGGCCGGACGAGCCATAGCGAGCCTGGCGATCGGCGCGGCCGGGGCGAGGCGCGTCGGGGTCGAAGCGTTCGACGGGGCCCGGCGGGCGGCGCTGGCTGGGGGGCGGGCCGGCGCGGCGTTCACCCGGGCCATCGACGGGCGCGATGGTGACGCCGCGTTCGCCGGAACCATTCTTTTCAACGCTGCGGGCAAAGGCATCGGCCTTTTGCGCAGCGACTTCGAAGATGGATTCGGTATCGAAGATGCGGATCGAGCCAATGGCGGTCTTGGTGACGCCGCCGGCCTTGCACAGCATGGGCAGCAGCCAGCGCGGCTCGGCCTTGTGCTTGCGGCCGACCGAGACCTTGAACCAGGTGCCGCCTTCAAATTTCTCGCGGGTACGCGGGTCCTTGTCGCCGGGCTTGTCGAAGACGGGGGCGTCGGACACGTCCTCGGGCGCCGGCCGGGCGGCAAGCTGCTGGCGCAAATAGGCGGCGGCGATGGCTTCTGGCGTGTAGCGCGCCAGCAGCTGGCCGACGAATTCGGCTTCTTCCTCGCCGACCGGCAGGGTCAGGCCCTCGGCGGTGAGGATGCTTTCGCGATAGCGGGCCTCGATTTCCTCGGCGGAGGGCGGGGCCATCATGGTGACGTCGAGGCGGGCGGTCTTGAGGATGCGCTGGGCGACGGCCCGGCGATGCATCGGCGCGATGATGACGCAGGTGCCCTTGCGCCCTGCCCGGCCGGTGCGACCCGAACGGTGCAGCAGGGTATCGGCATTGGTGGGCAGGTCGGCGTGGATGACCAGGTCGAGATTGGGCAGATCGATGCCGCGGGCGGCGACGTCGGTGGCGACGCAGATGCGGGCGCGGCCATCGCGCATGGACTGCAGCGCATTGGTGCGCTCGGACTGGCTGAGCTCTCCCGACAGGGTGACGACATCGAAGCCGCGGTTGTGCAGGCGCGCCGAGAGGTGCTTCACGCCTTCGCGGGTGGAGGCGAAGACGATGGTGTTGACCGCCTCATAGTAGAGCAGCGTGTTGATGATGGCGTTTTCGCGCTCGGCGGATGGCACCAGCATCAGCTTGTAGTCGATATCGGCGTGCTGCTCGGTGCCGCTGGAGGCAGCGACGCGCAGGGCATCGCGCTGAAAGGTCTTGGCCAGCTGGGCAATAGGCTTGGGCACGGTCGCGGAGAACAGCAGCGTGCGGCGATCCTCGGGGGCGGCGTCGAGGATGAATTCGAGATCTTCGCGGAAGCCCAGGTCGAGCATTTCGTCGGCTTCGTCGAGCACGACGGCGCGCAGGGCCGACATGTCGAGGGCGCCGCGGGTGATGTGATCACGCAGGCGCCCGGGGGTGCCGACGACGATATGGGCGCCGCGCTCCAGCGCCCGGCGCTCGGTGCGTGCATCCATGCCGCCGACGCAGGAGGCGGTGCGGGCACCGGTTTCGGCATAGAGCCATTCGAGTTCGCGCTGCACCTGGAGGGCCAGTTCGCGGGTCGGGGCGATGAGCAGCGCCAACGGCGCGCCGGTTTCGGTGAAGCGTTCGGCATCGCCCAGCAGAGTCGGGGCGATGGCCATGCCGAAGGCGACGGTCTTGCCGGAGCCGGTCTGGGCGGAAACGAGCAGGTCGCGGCCGGCGGTCTGGTCTTCGATGATGGCGGCTTGCACGGGCGTCAGCGTCTCGTAGCCTTTGGCGACAAGGGCACGGGCGAGCGGGGCAAGGATGGTATCAGGCAGGGACATATTTGGCTTTCTGGACGCCGCCAATCATTGGCGTCATGGCCGCATGGGGCGGGAGGCCCGGTTTGCGGATGGAATTTAAGGAAACCCCGCTTGCGCGAGGTGGACGCCGTGGTGGTTGGACACACCATAGCACAAACAAGCAAAAAGGCCGCCCGGCGGGCGGCCTACCTGACTCTTCCCTTCTCCCCTTGCGGGAGAAGGTGCCCGAAGGGCGGATGAGGGGTCAGCGGTGACTGGGATTTCGGCGATTGCGGAAGCAACCCCTCACCCTGCAATTCCTCTGAACGAGGAATTGCTCCCTCTCCCGCAAGGGGAGAGGGGGAAGAAGAAGTGCGCTTAGCCAACGAGCTCGTCGTCGTTGAAGAAGAACTTGATTTCCTGGGCAGCGGTTTCCGGGGCGTCGGAACCGTGGACCGAGTTTTCGCCGATCGAGAGGGCGAATTCCTTGCGGATGGTGCCGGCAGCAGCGTTTTCCGGGTTGGTGGCGCCCATGACTTCACGGTTCTTGAGGATGGCGCCTTCGCCTTCCAGAACCTGAACGACGACGGGCGAGGCGATCATCTGCTCGACCAGTTCGCCGAAGAAGGGGCGTTCCTTATGGACCGCGTAGAAGCCTTCAGCCTGGGCGCGGGTCATGTGGATCTTCTTGAGGGCGATCGGGGTAAGACCGGCTTCCTCGAACTTGGAGATGATCTTGCCGATGAGGTTGCGACGGACGGCATCGGGCTTGATGATGGAGAAGGTGCGTTCGAGCGCCATGAGGTTCGATCCTTGAATGGGTCTGTTGGGAAGGTGGCGCCTTGTAGCGGGAGACTGCGACGGAGACAAGACGGGGTGTCGCGGCACTGTCGAGCCCGCTGGCGTGGCACCCATGCCGCAAAGCCGGTTGCCATGATCGCCGCATAACTCTATCCAACGGCAAACACTTTGTCGCAGGCCTGAGGCACGGCTTTTTTGCTGTCGCCCGCGTAGGCCCGCCCTCCACAGATTGCCGCATCATGCTGACCATCAACAACCTGACCTATCGCATCCAGGGCCGCGAACTGTTCGAAGACGCCTCGGTGGTACTGCCCACCGGCTCCAAGACCGGATTCGTGGGCAAGAACGGCACCGGCAAGACCACGCTGTTCCACCTGATCCAGGGCCATATCTCACTTGATTCGGGCTCCATCGAGCTCAACAAGAAGGCGCGGATCGGGGCGGTGGCGCAGGAAGCGCCGGCGGGCAATGAGAGCGTGCTCGACGTGGTGATGGCCGCCGACAAGGAGCGCACGGCGCTGATGGCGGAGGCCGAGACGGCAACCGACCCGGACCGCATCGGCGAAATCTACATGCGGCTCGCCGATATCGACGCGCATACCGCCGAGGGTCGGGCCTCCTCGATCCTCAAAGGCCTGGGCTTCGAGCAGGACCGGCAGAATGCACCGACGCATGAGCTGTCGGGTGGTTGGCGCATGCGCGTGGCGCTGGCGGGCGTGCTGTTCAGCCAGCCAGACCTGCTGCTGCTGGACGAGCCGACCAACTATCTCGATCTGGAAGGCACGCTGTGGCTGGAGAAGTATCTCGCCACCTATCCCTACACCGTCTTCATGATCAGCCATGATCGTGACCTGCTCAACAAGTCGGTCAGTTCGATTATCCATCTCGAGCACCGCAAGTTCACCTTCTACAAGGGCAATTACGACACGTTCGAAACCACGCGTCGCATGCAGATGGAGCTCAATAACAAGGGCCGCGACAAGGCACTCGACCAGGTGGCGCATCTGCAGAAATTCGTCGACCGCTTCAAGGCCAAGGCCTCCAAAGCCAAGCAGGCCCAGTCGCGCATGAAGATGATCGAGAAACTCAGGCCGCCCGCGGCGATGTTCGACGAGTATTCGGCACCGTTCACGTTCCAGCAGCCAAAGGCCGAGCTATCTACGCCGATGATCTCGCTGGATAGCGTGGCGGCGGGTTATGGCGACAAGACCATTCTGCGCAACGTGAACATGCGGATCGACCCGGAAGACCGCATCGCGCTGATCGGCGTCAACGGCAACGGCAAGTCGACTTTCGCCAAGCTGCTGGCCGGCGACATCGCGCCGATGGGCGGCCAGTTGCGCAAGGGCAAGAAGCTGGAAATTGCGCATTTTGCGCAGCATCAGATGGACAAGCTCAAGCCGGACTGGACGCCGTTCGAACACGTGGTCGAACTGATGCCGACCGACAGCGAAGCCAAGCGCCGCTCGCGGCTGAGCCAGATGGGCCTGACCAAGTCGCGCATGGATACGCTGGCCAAGAACCTCTCGGGCGGCGAGCGCGCACGTCTGCTGATGGGGCTGATCACCTTCTCGGGACCGGGAATGATGATCCTCGACGAGCCGACCAACCATCTCGATATCGACAGCCGCGATGCGCTGGTGCATGCGCTCAATGACTACGAGGGCGCCGTGCTGATCATCAGCCACGATCGCCACCTGATCGAGGCGACCTGCGATACGCTGTGGATCGCCGAAGGCGGCACGATCCGCGAGCTGGACGAGGATCTCGACAGCTACCAGCGCAACATCACCTCCTCCAAGGAAGGCAAGGGCGGCGGTGGTGGCAGCAAGGCCGATCGCAAGGCCAACAAGGCCGAGGCGGCGGCCCGCCGGGCCGAGATCGCGCCGCTCAAGACTTCCATCAAGGACGCGGAAACCAAGATTGCGCGCCTCAAGGTGGAAATCGGCAAGATCGATGCCCAGCTCGAGGATCCCAAGGTTTATAACGGCGCGCCCGACCGGATGATTGCCCTCGGCAAGGACAAGGCGCGCTTCAGCGCCGACCTCGAGACCACCGAAGAGCAGTGGCTGGCGCTGAGTGCGGAGCTCGAGAGCGCCGAGCGCGCATGAGCAAGCTGACTGCCAAGGATGTGATCTTTACTCTGGGGATGCAGCGGCACCCCGAGGGCGGCTGGTATGCGCAGACCTTCGAGGATGCGGAGCAGTCGGACGGCCGCGCCCGGTCGACAGCCATCTATTACCTGCTAGAAGCGGGAGATGCATCGCACTGGCACCGGGTCGACGCGGTGGAGGTGTGGCACTGGTATGCCGGCGCGCCGCTGCAGCTGCGCATTTCGGACGGCACGAGCGTGGATGAGCATGTGCTGGGCGCCGATCTCGACGCCGGCCAGCGCCCACAGGTGGTGGTGCCGCGTGCAGCCTGGCAAGCGGCCGTGAGCACGGGCGACTGGACGCTGGTGGGCTGCACGGTGGCGCCGGGTTTCCAGTTTTCCGGCTTCGAGCTGGCGGATGCCGACTGGGGCCCGGGCAAGGATTAACCGGTCTGAGACCGCCCGGTTGACAGCCGGGGTCCCCTGCCCTTTGCTGGCGACCGAATAGACGTTGAAAGTGCGTGATGCGCTCTGTTGCCAAGCTGCTTGTTGCCCTTTCGCTATGCCTGCTCTGCCTTGCAGGCGCGGTGCAGGCACAGGAGCTGACCAAGAAACAGCGCGCTGCCGTCCATCGCTTTGGCTACAATAACAGCCTGTTCGTGCTGTATCACGAGCTGGGCCACCTGCTGTTCCACCAGTTCGACCTGCCGGTTCTGGGCCGGGAGGAAGATGCGGCGGACAATGTGGCCACCTGGATTCTGCTCAACAGGCGCGGCCCCGAGGCCGAGCAGGTCCTGATCGATGCGGCGGAGGGGTGGACTCTCTCGGGGATCGCCTATGACAGCGGTGGCAGCGAAAGCGACTATGCCGCCGTCCACAGCCTCGACAAGCAACGCGCCTATCAGATCGTGTGCCTGATGGTGGGCATGGATGAAGCCGCGTTCCGGCCCATCGCCAACGAATACCGCATCATTCGCGATCGGCAGCAGAGCTGCCATTGGGACTATGACACGGTCGACCGGTCGCTGCGGGCCCTGTTGGGTGGGCGCGGCGACAAGCAGGGCACCGAGGTGGTGGTGACCTATCACGATGCCGGTCAACGGCTGAAGGAAGCCGCCCAGGCCTTCAGGGCAAGCGGCGTGTTTGACCAGGTGGCGGAAGAGCTGCGCAACAACTATCGCCTCGGCAAGACGGTGCAGTTCAACGCCAAACGCTGTGGGGAACCCAACGCCTTCTACGATCCGGAAACGGTCGAAGTGATCTTCTGCTACGAGCTGATGCAGGACTATATGGATCTCTATTCGGAGAGCCTTGCCAAGGACCTGGAGCCAGCGGCGCCGCAGGTGGAGCCGCGCAAGCAGAAGAAGACCAAGATCGGGGCTAGCTGAAGCCGACGTAGCGCCCAGGCTTGTGATTGGTGGCGATAATCATGTTGAGCACCAGGGCGCCCAGGATCGAATAGACCACGCGGTCGACGGGCAGCACGAAGAAGGCCGCCGCCAAAATTACCGCATCGACGCCGAGCTGGAAATAGCCGGCGCGAATGCCGAAATTGTCCTGCAGGAACAGAGCCAGGATGTTGATGCCGCCGACGCTCGCCTTGTGCCGAAAGAGCGAGAGAATGCCCAGCCCCATCAGCCCGCCGCCGACCAGAGACGCATAGAGCGGCTCGATGCGGGAGATGTCGAGCCAAGCGGGAATCTGGACGGTGAAATAGGATACCAGGCCGACGCAGGCAAAGGTCTTGATGGCAAAGGGCCAGCCCATGCGCAACACGGCCAGGATGTAGAATGGCAGGTTGATGGCGAAGAACAGCCAGGCAAAGGGAATGCCGGTGCCGTATTGCAGCAGCAGCGCCAGACCGGCGGTACTGCCGGTGGTCAGGGTGGCCTGGGCATAGAAGACGATGCCGAGCGAGACCAGCATGGTGCCGATGAACATGGCGAAGATGTCTTCGTGCAGCTGGTGGCGGCTGGGCGTGGCGAGATCGGTGCTCATGCCTTCTTGACCCAGCGCCCCTCGGCTTCCTGCTGCCAGTAGGTCAGTGCATTACCCTCCTTGAGGGCCTTCCAGGCGAGGCGGGCTTCGGCGACCGCATCGGGGTCGTGGCCGGAGAACATGTAGACGATGCGCTCATAGCCCTCGGCGGACTGGGGCACGGCGCGATCGATGAAGAAGCGCACGGCGGCGCCGTTGGGATTGTCGGTGCCGGTGGTGATCAGCACGGGCTGGTGTGCGTCGGTCTCGTCGCCCGCCAGGCCATGGGCAAGGAAGCTGTCATCGCGAAAGGTCCAGAGGTGAGCATCGAGCGCCTCGGCCCGCTCGGTGGAGCCGACCTCGACCACGGCACGCCAGCCGCGTTCGAGGGTTTTTTCCAGCAATTGAGGGAGGACCGCTTCGAGCGGGCGGACTTCGAGGTGGTAGAAGAGAACTTCGGGCATGGATGCAGTTAAGCCCTTCGTGTGGCCAGGCGGAAGATTGAATCGGCGAATGGGTGGGTTGTTGCAGTTTGCTCCGCCCTTCTCCCCTTGAGGGAGAAGGTGCCCGAAGGGCGGATGAGGGGTGCTGCGCCATCAACCAACATTGAAGCATGGGATAGCGCAGCACCCCTCACCCTGTTCTTCCGCTGAACGCGGAAGAACGTCCCTCTCCCACAAGGGGAGAGGGGAAGAAGGCAGGGCTACCCCTGATAATAATCCCTGACCAAACGATCGAGCAGTGCCACGCCGAAGCCGGGGGCCCAGGAGGCGTTGATCTCGGAGGTCCCTGCCCCGAAGGCCGTGCCGGCGATGTCGAGATGGGCCCAGGGGACGTTGTTGACGAAGCGCTGCAGGAACTGCGCGGCGGTGATCGAGCCGGCGGGGCGGCCGACCGAATTGCGGATGTCGGCGAATTTGGATTCGATCATCTTGTCGTAGGCCGGGGCCAGCGGCATGCGCCAGAGCTTTTCGTTGGCGTTGAGCCCGGCATTGAGCAGTTGGATCGACAGTTCGTCATTGTTGGAGAAGAGGCCGGCATGCTCGTGGCCCAGGGCAACGATGATGGCGCCGGTGAGGGTCGCCAGGTTGATCATGAAGCGGGGCTTGAAGCGGTCCTGCGTGTACCAGAGGGCATCGGCAAGCACGAGGCGGCCCTCGGCATCGGTATTGATCACCTCGATGGTGGTGCCGCTCATGGCCTTGACGATATCGCCTGGGCGCACCGAGCCGCCCGAGGGCATGTTTTCAACCAGGCCGATGACGCCGACGGCGTTGACCGGGGCCTTGCGGGCCGCGAGGGCATGCATCAGCCCGGTGACGGCGGCCGCGCCACCCATGTCGCCCTTCATGTCTTCCATATTCGCGGCGGGCTTGATGGAAATGCCGCCGGTATCGAACACCACGCCCTTGCCGACGAAAGCCAGCGGCGCGGCGCCGGCCTCGCCACCCCGCCAGTGCATGATGACGAGGCGCGCCGGGCGGTCGGAGCCCTGCGCGACACAGAGCAGCGAGCCCATGCCCAGCTTTTCCAGCGCTTCGGGCTCGAGAATTTCGACCTCGACGCCAAGATCGGACAGCTGGGCGGCGCGGGCGGCGAATTCGACGGGGCCGAGGACATTGGCGGGTTCGTTGACCAGATCGCGGGCGAGCAGCGTGCCATCGACCGTGGCATTGCGATCGGCGATGGCGGTTTCGGCGGCGGCGGGATCAGCCACATGCAGGGTGACGGCGAGCGCAGCGGGTGCGTCCTCGGCACGGATGGACTTGTATTTGTCGAACTTGTAGTGGCGCAGGCGGAGGCCCGCGGCCAGTTCGGCGATTGCGGCGGGGCTGGCCGCGACTTCGTCGAGGATGACCGAGACGGTTTCGGCGCGGGTCGCGGCGATCTTTGCCAGCAGCGAGCCGCCGCGGTCGGTCCAGCTGTTGAGCGGCGCATCGGTGTCGGCCTTGCCGCTTCCCAGCACCAGCAGGCGGCGACCGCCTTTGCCCATGACGTCGAGCGCCTGGCCCTGCTTGCCCTTGAAGGCGGCGGCAGCGGCGGTCTCGACCCAGTTGAGGCCGGTGGCGGCCCAGATGGCAGCGGCAGCGCCGGCGGGCGCAGCGTCTTCAGCGGCGTAGATGATGGTCAAGGGTGCGGAGGCGCCGGCAAGCGCGGCGGCGCGAATGGTGATGGACTGGGACATGGAGGGCCTTGATTGGCAAAACGGGCGGGCGCCGACGGGGGACTGCAATGGCTTTACATTGAGGTGTTTCCCGCCCGCGTCAATCCCGCAACAGGGTGGCGGACAAATCGGTGGATGGGCGGCTGCACGCTTGTGCGGCACCGCAAACTGCACCAAGGTCCGGCGCATGCGTGGGAGCTGCCCGCGGCCCCGGATAGACTGACCTTACCGCATGAAGAGACTGACCGCCTATCTTGCCCGGCTGTTCGTTGCCGACGCGCTGATCCTGTTCGGTGTCGTCTGTTTCCTGCTGTGGCTGGTCAACTGCCTACGCTCGTTCGACGTGGTTTCCGTCAAGGGACAAAGCATAGTGGTGCTCGGGGTGCAGGCGCTGCTGACGATGCCGCCGCTGGCCATCTCTTTTTTCTATGTCTGCATCGGCATCGGACTGACCCGGGCCCTGCAATCGCTGCAGGCCAATCGGGAATTGCACATTATCCACACCAGCCATGGGCTGGGGTCGCTGTGGCGGGCCACGGCATTGGTGGCCGGAGCGGGCGTGGTGGGCGTGCTGCTGCTGTCCAACTTCATCGAGCCCTATGCCAATCGCCGGCTCAACCTGCTCAATGCGAGCGTGGCGGCGGATCTGGTCAGCTCGACCCTGCGGCCGGGGCGCTTCACCCAGGTGACGCCCGGCGTGGTGCTGCTGATCGGCGGACGCGGCAGCGATGGCGAGATCAGCGAATTCTTCGCCGACGACCGGCGCGAACCGGAGACGCGGCGCACCTATATCGCCGACTCCGCACGGGTCTCCACCGATGGCGCGAATTACGTGCTCGAGCTGCGCAATGGCACGCTGCAATATACCCAGGCCAATGGGCGGTTCTCCGAAATTTCCTTTGCCCGCTATGACCTCAGCGTGGACCAACTGTCACAGCCGGTGGCGCAGATCGACCCGATGCTGGCGCAGGATAGCGTGTCGCTGGTCGCCGAAGCCCTGGCCAGCGGCAATTGGAGCCAATCGCTGCTGACGCTGCTGGCAAACCGCATGGCGGAGGGCCTACGGGTCATCGGCATGGCCATGATGGTGCTGGCCATCATGGGATTTCCAAGCGGAAGGCGTACACGGTTCAACGTGCCAATGGAGGCGGTGGTGCTGCTCATCGCCTTCAGCGAGCGGGGCCTGAGCGCCTATAGCCCACTGGGCACAGGAACGGGCGCGCTGCTGCTCATCGTGGTGGCCGGGGGTGCCCTGCTCATGCGCACGCGACCACGGCCCATCCCCATGGTGGCAGTGCCATGAGCCGCATCGACTGGATTGTGCTCAACCGGCTGGGCAGCCGTATCGGGGTGACGGTGCTGGTGTTCTACGGCCTCATCGCGCTGGTCGAGTCGCTCGATACGTGGCGATTCAATTTCGTGGCCGACAATCACGGGCTGCATATGGCGGTCGTCATGGTGGCGATGAGCGGGGTGAAGTGGACGATCAAGACCCTGCCCGTGACCGTGCTGATGGGCGCCATCCTCGGCTTCATCGACCTCAAGGCGCGGCACGAGCTCACGGTGATCCAGGCCAGCGGCATCTCCATCTGGCGCACGGTGCGCGCGCCGGTCATCGCGCTGGCGGCGGTGAGCCTGCTGGTGGCGCTGGGGGTGGAGACGCTGAGCACGCAGATCAACCGCCAGCTCAGCCCGACGCCTCCCGGCCAGGCGGCCATGCTGACCCCGCCAGGCGAGGTGTGGCTCGAACAGCGCAACGGCGACATCCACTATGTGATGATGGCCACCGGCATGCAGCCAGGGGGCGCGGTGCTAGGCCAGGTGACGCTGTTTCACCTGGGGCAGAGTGATTCAGCGCGCGTGGAGGCCTCTGAGGCGCGGCTGGAGAATGGGCAATGGGTGTTTCCGACGGCCATTGTCCGCAACCCCGACCGGCAGGCCGAAACCGTCTATAACTACACGGTGCCGACCAGCTCCTCGGCTGCGGAAATCGGCCTGAAGCTGGCATCGACCGAGGACATGACGTTTTTCGAACTGGCGCGCCTGCTGCAGGCCGGCGTGGCCGATGCCAGCATCCGCACGGCGGGGACGATGCGGCTGATCAAGCTGCTGGCCCTGCCGCTGGTGCTGACGGGCTCGCTGTTCATTGCTTTTGCGTTTACTGCAGGTTATCGAAGAGGCTCTAATTATGGTCCTGCGGTTCTCTATGGGATCGTGCTGGGATTTGTTGTTTTCGTGATTACAGAGATGGCCGACCGAGCCGGGTCGACCGGTGTTCTCGATCCCACGTTTGCGGCAGTCGGACCGGCGTTTGTAGCCATCGTCATCGGCGTGACGGTGCTGCTGTATAAAGAAGACGGGCGCGCGTGAGTATGATGGCGAGTGCCAAGAGGGGGATGTCGCCACGCCGCCTGGCCCTGGCCAGTGCGCTGCTTGCGCTTACCCTAACCTCCACCGCCTTTGCGCAAGGCCTTGTTCCCACAGATTTTTTCAACGCACCGATCGACAGCTCCGCACCGTCGGCGATCGAAGCCAATACGCTGACTTTCGACAGCGTGAACAATATCATCACGGCCAGCGGCGATGTGGTGCTCAGCCAGAGCGGCTATACGCTGACCGGCCAGAACCTAGTCTATAACCGGGCCACCGGTAACCTCAAATTTGTCGGCGATGTCACCATCCTCGATCCCTCCGGCAACCTGGCCGAGATGGTCGACCTGGATGTCACCGGTGGGATGAAGCAGGCTTTCATCAATTCGCTGACCATCACCAGCTACGACGGTGCGCGGATCACCGCCGACAGCGTTGATTACGATGCCGCGCTACGGACCCTGATGGAGAAGGCAACCTACGCACCCTGCGGGGACTGCATCGACGATGCGGGGCGCCGCATCGGCTGGTCGGTCAACGCTTCGCGCATCACCTACAATGCCGAGGACGGCTCGCTTGCCCTCGAGCAACCGACGCTGTCGATCCTTGGCATTCCAGTCGCGTGGCTGCCCTACCTGTGGCTCCCCGACACCAGCGCGAACACCGTGGCCAATGTACGGACCCCGATTTACGACTATAGCGAGAAGACCGGGCACACGCTTGTGGTGCCCTATGCCGCCTATTCGAGCCGCTGGACCGACATCATCCTGACGCCGACCTTCATGAGCCGGCAGGGGTTCCTGCTGGGCGCAGAATGGCTGCAGCGGTTCGACAACGGCTCGTTCCAGATCAAGGCCTCCGGCCTCTACCAGTTCGACCAGTCGGCCTTTTCATTCACCGAAGCGAAGCGCGACTGGCGCGGCGCGGTGCAGATGTCAGGCGAATTCACCCCGATCGAGGACTGGACGGTGGGGTGGAGCTATGTGGCGTTCACCGACGCGGCCTATCTGCCCGACTATCGGCTGACCACTGCCAAGTCCTCGGTCAATCAGGTCTATGCGACGCATCTGACCGATGACACGTTCTTCGACGTCCGCCTGCAGCACTTCAACCTGCTGGGCGACGTGACGGCTGCTTCGCAGGGGCAGCAAGGCAAGGCGCTGCCGGTGGTGCGGTTCGAGCATGTCGAGGAGCTGGGGCCGGAAGCGGGGCGGATCGAAATCAGCGGCCGCCTGCTGGGCGTGCATCGGGATCTGGATTCATCCACGACGACGCCCAACGGAACTCCCTATACATTCGGCTATGCCGGCAACAAGCAGCATCTGAACCTGCAGGCGGGCTGGCAGCGGCAGTTTATCGGCTCGGGCGGGTTTGTGGCAACGCCTTATCTGGGCGGACGCGGCGACGTGGCCTATTACGACGGCACCAGTGCCGCCCTGCCCGGCGCGACGACGCTGTGGAGCGCCACGCCAATCGCAGCCATGGATGTGCGCTTTCCGATGGCGGCCAATGACGGTTCGACGGTCCACCTGATCGAGCCCATTGGCCAGCTGGTCTATCGCGGTTCCAACACCACCGCTGTGGGCATCACCAATGACGATGCCCAGAGTTTCGTGTTCGATGACACGAATTTGTTCAGCTACAACCGCTTCTCGGGCGGCGACCGGCAGGAGACCGGGCTGCGCGCCAATGTGGGCGGGCGCTACCAGGCCAATTTCGCCGACGGTGGCTATTTCGAAGTCATTGCGGGCCAATCCTTCCAGCTGGCGGGCAGCAATGCCTTTGCGGCTGCCGACCCCGCCCAGACCGGCGTTGGCGCCGGGATGAGCGCCACGGCTTCTTATGCCGTGCTGGGCGCCTATGCCTCGTTCTCCGAAGGGCTGACGCTGGGCGGCAAGCTGCAGGTCGACACCGCCACCCCGCAGATCACCCGGACCGGATTGGGTGTGGGCTATGCGAAGGCGGGCTATGCGGCGACCGTTGATTACGGTTTCCTGGCCGCCAATGCGAGCGTTGGCACGCTGAAGGACCAGCACGAAATCGGCGGCACGATCACCATTCCGGTGGCCGAATACTGGTCGCTCAGCAGCAATGCCTCCTGGGACCTGGCAGGCAACAGCTGGCTGCAGGTGGGCGGCGGCGTGACCTATGACGATGGCTATCTGGTGATCGGCGCGAATGCCAACCGCACCGGGCCGACGCATAGCTCACCTGATGCAACCACGGTGACCGCGACGTTCCGGATCAAGGCACCGGCGGGGCTCAATCTCGGGTACCAGGGCGCGGTGCCCCTTACCCTTCCAGGGTTCTAGGCGATATCGGATTTTGGCCTCAATCATGGGGCAATTGACAGGGCGCAGTTCCCGCCGCATTGAGGGCGGGTGCTTTGACGCGAGGCGGAAGAATACGATGACCAAAAATCTCTGGAGGCGCGCAGCCAGCGCCATGATCGTGGGCGCGATTCTGACCATCGGGGCGGCCATGCCAGCCGTTGCGCAGAGTGCCCGGGTGACCGTGAACGGCACGCCGATCACCGATCTGCAGGTAGCGCAGCGCCAGAAGCTGTTTGCGCTTGAAGGCAGCAGCGGCGGCTCCAAAGGCGCTACCGAACAGTTGATCGACGAAGCCATCCAGATCAGTGAAGCCAAGCGCATTGGCATTACCGTGTCCAATGCGCAGATCGATGAGGCGCTGCTGCAGATCGCGCGCAATATGAATGTAAGCCAGGACAAGCTGATCAATATGCTGCAGCAGGGCGGCGTCGGCATGGACACGCTCAAGGACCGGCTCCGCGCGGCCATCGCCTGGAATGCGATCACCGAGCAGGTGATCATGCCGCAGGTGCAGATTTCCGAACTGCAGCTCGACCAGGAGGCGGCAACCCAAGTGCAGGCCCACCAGACCTTCGATTATATCCTCAAAGAAATCATCTTTGTGGGTAGCGGTTCGGGCGGCCGCGCCGGGCAGGCCAACAACTATCGTTCCCAGTTTTCCGGCTGCGATACTGCGGTGGATCTGTCGCTGGCCTATACGGACGCAGCGGTGATCGACGTGGGACGTCGGCATGCGACGCAGCTGCCGGAAGCTATCGCCAAGGAACTGGCCGGGCTCAATGTCGGCGGCATCACCAAGCCGCGCGTGGTTGAAACCGGCGTTTCCATGCTGGCCGTCTGCGAGAAGGCCCAGGCGGAAGACCTGACCTTCATCAAGAGCGACCTGCGCGCAGAGGCAGGCAATGACGTGCTTGCCGGCCAGAGCGAGAGCTATATGGCCAACCTGCGCAAGCAGGCCAAGATCATCTACAATTAATCCAGACCGGCCCGCTTCGGCGGGCCCTTCTGTTAATCGCAAGAACGGGCCCGCGTGGCGGGCCCTACGCTGTTCACCGACGGGGGCCGAGATGGACAAGGCGCTGGCCATCAGCATGGGCGAACCCGCGGGCGTGGGGCCTGATATCATCCTGGCGCTCTATGCGCAGCGGGCCGAGCTGGGTTTGCCGGCCTTTTGCGTCTTCGGCAACGCCGAATTCCTCAAGGCGCGCGCGGCACGGCTGGGCCTGAGCATCGACATCACCAGCGTTGGGGCCGATGGAGCCAATGCGGCTTTCGCCGATGCCCTGCCGGTGGCCGAGGTTGAAGGGCTGGTGCCCGACCACCCGGGCCAAGCATCGCAGGTGTCGGCGGGCGCCGTGATCCGGTCCATTCAGGAGGCCGTCGAGGCGACGCTGACCGGCGCCTGTCGTGGGCTGGTGACCGCGCCCATCCACAAGGGCGTGCTCTATAACGCCGGATTCAAGCATCCGGGCCATACCGAATTCCTGGCCGAACTGTGTGCCCGTGGCGGCACACCGAGGCTGCCAGTGATGATGCTGGCGCATGGCGGGCTGCGGGCGGTGCCGGTAACCATCCATGTGCCGATCCGCGACGTACCAGGGCTGCTGACAAAGGAGCTCATCGTCGAGACGGTGCGAATCGTGGCGCATGATCTCAGGCACCGCTTCGGCATTGCCAATCCGCAGATCGGAGTGGCGGGGCTCAATCCGCATGCCGGAGAAGGCGGCGCCATTGGCCGGGAAGAGCTGGAAATCATCGGACCGGCCGTCGCCCAGCTGCAATTCGAGGGTATCGGCATCGAGGGTCCCCTGCCCGCCGATACGCTGTTCTACCCCACCCATTGGGCGCGCTATGACGCGGTGGTGGCCATGTATCACGACCAGGCGCTGATCCCGATCAAGACGGTGGCCTTCGAGGAGGCGGTCAACGTGACGCTGGGCCTGCCCATTGTGCGCACCTCCCCGGACCATGGCACCGCATTTGACCTGGCAGGCAGCGGGCGCGCCTCGTCGGCGAGTTTCCTCGCGGCCATCCAGATGGCCGATGCCATGACGGCCACGCGATGAGCCAGATCGACAATCTGCCGCCGCTGCGCGAGGTGATCGCCGAGCATGGCCTGCGCGCCAAGAAGGAACTCGGGCAGAACTTCCTGCTCGACCTCAACCTGACGTCGCGCATCGCGCGGGTTGCCGGACCGCTGGAGGGCGTGCGCGTCATCGAAGTGGGACCGGGACCCGGCGGGTTGACGCGGGCCTTGCTGGCCGAGGGGGCGCGCGAGGTGATCGCCATCGAGCGGGACGCGCGGGCCCTGCCGGCGCTGGCGCAAATCGCCGAGGCCTATCCGGGGCGGCTGACGGTGATCAGCGGCGATGCCATGGAAATGGATTATCGCCTGCTGGCGGAGGGTCCGACCCGCATCATCGCCAACCTGCCCTATAACATCGCCACCCCGCTGCTGACCGGCTGGCTGACGCTGGACCCCTGGCCGAGCTTTTTCGAGAGCCTGACGCTGATGTTCCAGCGGGAAGTGGCCGAGCGCATTTGCGCAAAACCGAGCGAAGATCCCTATGGAAGGTTGGGCGTGCTGGCCGGATGGCGCACCGAGGCGCGGATTGCCTTCAATGTCGGCCGCCAGGCCTTCGTGCCGCCACCCAATGTCACCTCGGCCGTGGTACATCTGGTTCCCAAGGCGGTGGACGACGACGTGACCGTCAAGGACCTCGAACACATTACCCGCGCCGCCTTCGGGCAGAGGCGCAAGATGGTACGGCAGAGCCTTAAGGCCGCTGGCGTGCCGGTGGAGGGACTATTGCTGGCCGCCGGGCTGCGGGGCGACGAGCGGGCCGAGGAACTGCCCGTGGCGGCGTTTCTGGCCATGGCGCGGGCATTGCCGGGCCTGCGCAATGCGAGCCGGGCCTCCACGGTCTGAAGCGATCAGCGCAGCGTATTCCAGACTTTGAGAAAGTGCTCGATCTTGTCGTCCGGGCCAGAGGCCGGCCGACCAAAACCGCTTAGCATCAGGTCAAGACCGAAGGTGAAGCGCTCCTCCTGATCAAGCTCGGCGAAGTGCGGCAACGCGGCTTCGACGGCCGGAAACCGGCCTTCGCCCCATTGCGCGAGGCGGGTGGCGAATATGGATGGATCGGTACCGGTTTCACGCGCCCAGGCCTGTTCTTCGATGACAAAGCCCAGCACGAAATAGAGCAGCGAGAAGCCGGTCCGCATCGATGTCCGGGCATCAAACCCGGCCGCCATCAACGTGCCGATATTGGCTTCGGCCAGGCGCAGGACATTCTCACCCAAAACGAATGTACCGGCATAGACCCGGGCACCGTCGCGCCGCGCCAGCAGGGCACGACGCAATTCCTGAGACGTCTGCCGGAGCACCAGACGAAAATCGGCGGACTTGTCGATGGTGCGGGCCACGTCTTCCAGCAGGGCATTGGCCATGGCGTCGAGCAGAGCGGGCTTGCCCGGGAAATACCAATAGAGCGAGGGCGCCTGTACGCCCAGCGCATCGGCCAGCTTGCGCATGGTCAGCCCATCCAAGCCCTCTGCATCCAGCAAATCCAGGGCGGCAGCGACGATCAACGCGGGCTCCAAAGCCATGACAGGTCTCCCCTTGCGGCAGCAGATTAACACTGTTAGTTTCATCTAACGATGTTAGTTTGGAGCCTGGAATGCAACTCGACATGACGCAGTTTCCCATCATCTGGATGCGAGACCATGAGGATGACGAGCCCGAGGATGTGGCGGCAACGCGCGATATGCTGCTCGACCTCCTCAGCAAGGACGAGCGCTTCGTGCTGGTGGCCGGCCGGATGCCATCCCTCTCCGACCTCACCGAGGCCAGCCCGAGCGAAAAGAAGATGCGGGCGCAGTTGTTCAAGACGCATCGGACCAAACTGACCCGTCTATGTGCCGGCATGATCATCGTGGGCAATGGCAGCAAGCTGCCCCCTGCCATCGCCAAAGCCATGGAGGCGTTTACCAATGCGATGGGCATTGCGGTGGTCTTCGCCGCCAGCAGCGAGGACGCCGAGGCCATCGCTCAGGAAAGGCTGAAGCGCGCGGCTTAGACGCCGGCGGGGGGCTCGGCCGGACGCTCCGGGATTGGCAATACCGGTAGCCACATCAGTCGGACAGACACCAGGAAGGCGGCGATTGCGGCGCCGCCGCTGACCAGCATCACGCCCGGCCAGCCCCACGCCATCCAGGCATATCCACCGAGCGTGCCCAGCACAGACGAGCCGAGATAGTAGGCGAACAGATAGATGGCCGAAGCCTGGGCGCGACCGACTACGGCACGGCGAGCAACCCAGGCGCTGGCGATGCCGTGAGCGGCGAAGTAGCCGATGGTGGCGATGGCGAGGCCGGCGATGATGGCGGGCGTTGACGGGATGAGCGTGAGGAAGACGCCGGTGGTCATGATGAGCACCAAGGTCCAGTAGACCTTGCGACGGCCGAGGCGCTGTGCCAGACCGCCGGCCCATGCCGAGCTTACGCTGCCGAACAGATAGACCACGAAGATCGCGGCGATGGCGGAATGGCTGAGGGCGAAGGGCGGCAAAGCGAGGAGGAAGCCGGCATAGTTATAGAGCGTCACGAAGCTGCCCATGAGCAGGAAGGCCGAAGCGAAGAGCCAGGGCAGTCCCTTGTCGGTGAACTGGACGGCGACGAGACGCACCAGGTCACGCATGCCGAGGCGGGAGCGGGCGGAATTGTGCGGGGTGGGCAGCAGCAGGACCACGGCCAGCGCCGCAGCTGCGATGGCGATGCCCAGCACCAGCAAAGCCAGCCGCCAGCCGATCCAGTCGGTCAACACGCCTGACACCAGGCGCCCGGCCATGCCCCCGATAGCGGTGCCGCCAATATAGAGACCCATGGAAAAACCGAGGGCATCGGGGTCCATCTCCTCGGCGAGATAGACCATGGCGACGGCGGGCAGGCCGGAGAGCGTGAGCCCCATCAGCGTCCGGATGACGATCAGCGACCACCAGTTTGGCGCGAAGGGTAGCAGCAGGCCCAGCGTGGCGGTGAGCAGGATGGCCCAGACCATCAAGGTCTTGCGGCCCAGGCGGTCGGCTACCCAGCTCGCGAGCAGCAGCGCGACGGCGAGCGTCGCGGTGGTGGCCGACAGTGCAAGTGAGCTAGTGGCGGCGTCGAGCCCGAACTCTACCGCAAAGATCGGCAGCAGCGGCTGCACAGAATAGAGCGAGGCAAAGATCGCAAAGGCCGACAGGAAGAAAGCCGTGTTGGCGCGGAAAAAGGCAGGCGTGCCGCGCCGGATGGCAACCTGAACCTGCGCTTCAGCCATGCAAGATATCTCCACGCTGCTCCGCCATTCGGGCATAGCCCTCATGGCCTTCTCGCCTAAAATCGCTCCACTGGAGCGATTTTCCTTCGGTCGGCTCGAAGTCTCAGAGCGAATCGATCTGGTTCTGCAAGTCCTTGACGAAATTATCCAATTGGGTAAGGCGGGGCCGCGCAAGGCGCGCTGCGGCCAGAATGGAGCGCACTTTCTGGGCGGATGCTTCAAGGTCATCGTTGATGATGATGTAGTCGTATTCGGAATAGTGCTGCATCTCGAGCTTGGCGTTGCGCAGACGCTTTTCGATGGTGCCGACGCTGTCCTGCGCGCGGCGCTCCAGCCGGGCCCGCAGCTCCTTGATGGTCGGGGGCAGGATGAACACCGTGACCATGTCCTTGCGGCTCTTTTCGTAGAGCTGCAGCGTGCCCTGATAGTCGATGTCGAACAGGATGTCGTTGCCGGCAGCCAGTTGCTCCTCGACCCTGGCGCGCGGGGTGCCGTAGAAATTGTCGTGGACCTGGGCCCATTCGAGCAGCTCGCCATCGGCCTTCATGCGGTTGAAGGTTGGCACATCGACGAAGTAGTAGTGGGTGCCCTCGACTTCATCGGTGCGGCGCGCCCGCGTGGTGACCGAGACCGAAAGGCGGATATTGGGATCCTGGCCGAACAGGGACCGGGAAATCGAGGATTTGCCCGCGCCCGACGGCGAAGCAATAACCAGCATGACGCCGCGACGCTGGGATTCCATCAGCCAGATCCTATTCGATATTCTGAACTTGTTCGCGTAGTTGATCGATCGCCGCCTTGAGGTCAAGGCCGATGGCGGTGAGCTCCACCGCATTGGATTTGCTGCAGAGCGTATTGGCTTCGCGATTGAATTCCTGCGCCAGGAAATCCAGCCGACGGCCCACGGCGCCGCCGCCCCGGATGAGCTGGCGGGCATTGGCGATATGCGCGACCAGCCGGTCGAGCTCCTCGCGGATATCGGCCTTGGTGGCGAGCAGCAACGCCTCCTGGGCGAGACGCTCCTCGGGGATGGTGATGTCGTCGGCGATGGCGGCGACCTGCTCGCGCAGGCGGGCCAGAATGACGTCGCGGCTGCGGGCGGGATGCTGCTCAGCCTGACTCACCAGTGCTTCGATCTGATCCAACCGATCCAGCAAGATGGTGGCGATCTGGTTACCCTCCTGACGACGCGCCAGCACCAGATCAACGAGGGCCTGGGAGGCGGCATCGAGGATGGCCGCGATGAGCGTCTCTTCGGCGCCGGTGGACATGGGACGGTCGCGCTGTTCCAGCACGCCCTTGAGACCGAGAATGCCATCCAGGCTAGGGGCGGTCGCCTCGACCTTGCCCTTGAGGTCTTCAAGCGCAGCAAGGACGGTCGCCAAGGCCTGGCGGTTGATGAGCAGGTCGCCCCCTGCCCCGTCGCGCTCGACAGAGAGATTGAAGGTGACCGAACCACGCGAGACCATCTTGCCGACCAACTGGCGGATGTCGCTCTCAAGGGCATCGAGACCGGGGGCCAGACGCAGCCTTATATCGAGGCCGCGGCCATTGACCGATTTCACCTCGCAGGCGAAGGAGGCGCCGGGCACCGCGCCGGTGGCCCGGGCATAGCCGGTCATGCTGGCGAGCGGCTGGCTCACTCCGCGGCCGGCGCGTCTGGATTTTCCGCGGCCTGCTCCGCCTCGACGGCCTGCCGGGCCTCCTCCGCATCGGCCTCGGCCTGCGCGGCGGCTTCGGCGGCTATGCGGCGGTATTGCGCGACATTGTCCTGATGCTCGGCATAGGTTTCGGCAAAGACATGGCCTTCGCTGG
Organism: Devosia sp.; assembly: GCF_036676215.1. Classification (GTDB taxonomy): domain Bacteria; phylum Pseudomonadota; class Alphaproteobacteria; order Rhizobiales; family Devosiaceae; genus Devosia. The sequence goes on from NZ_JAKFDJ010000226.1 coordinate 37,625, forward strand.
GCGTGGCACCCTTGGCGACGAAATAGAGATAGTCATGGGTGTCGGGATTGGCGACGGCGCGCAAGGCCTCGATGCCCGGATTGGCAATGGGCGTGGGGGGCAGTCCATCGATCTGATACGTGTTGTAGGGCGTCTGCGCCTCGATCTCGGAGCGGCGCAGGCCGCGACCGAGGGTCGATTGCCCCTTGGTGATGCCGTAGATGATGGTGGGGTCGGACTGCAGGCGCATGCCGTCGCGCAGGCGATTGACGAAAACCGCGGCGACCTGCGGCCGCTCGCTGGCAAGGCCGGTTTCCTTCTCGACGATGGAGGCCAGCACCAGCAATTGCTCGGGTGTCTCGACCGGCAGATCGACGACACGGGTTTCCCACACGGCAGCAAGCTCGGCGGTCATGGCGGCTTGCATCTTGTCGAGAACGGCCTGGCGCGTGTCGCCCGGTACGTAGTCATAGCTGCCGGGCAGGATGGAGCCCTCCGGCGGAAGCGCTGTGACTTCGCCAACGAGGTTGCCGTCGGCATTGAGGCGTTGCAAGGCCTCCCAGGAGGTCCAGCCCTCGGGAATGGTCACTGCATAGCGGATCGGGTTGCCCTCAGTGAGTTCCTGGAGGATGTCGGCCATGCTGGCGCCGGCAGGAATACGGAAATCGCCGGCCTTGAGCGCAGCCTGCCGTTCGGTGAGGCGGCCGCCGGCCTGGAAAATGTATTGGTTGGAGATGAGCCCCTGCTCTTCCAGGCGCGTCGAAATGGACGCCAGACCCGAACCCGATTCGACGCGGAAGGTAGCCTCTTCGGTGAGGGGACCATCGCCATAGAACTGGGAGGCGCCATAGACGACGAGCCCACCGGCCAGCAGCAGGCCGATGACCAGCAGGGTCAGCAAGCCATTGAGGATGTCGACGAAACCATTGCTTGAGCGGCGGCGGCGCCTGGGCTTGCGATCATTCATCGTGCTGGATCATCCTCGAAGCCCATTCGCGTTGGGCGCGACGGGTCTTGTCATCGTTTTGAGTCAGCCTCATGGCCGCCGGCATTGTTGGTGTGCCAAGGGCACAAAGACAAGAGGCACACCGCGCAACAACGCGATGTGCCTCCATTTGAATCGTGGAAAAGTCAGCTGACTTTGCGCATCACCAGGCTCGCATTGGTGCCGCCGAAGCCAAAGCTATTGGACAGCGCCACGTTGATCTCCTTCTTGAATGCCGTTTTAGGCACCAGATTGATCACCGTTTCGACCGATGGGTTGTCAAGATTGAGCGTCGGCGGCGCTATGCCGTCGCGCATGGCCAGCAGGCAGAAGATCGCCTCAACCGAGCCGGCGGCACCTAGAAGGTGGCCGATGGCGGACTTGGTGGAGCTCATCACCGTCTTGGGCGCGGCATCGCCCAGCACGCGGGTAACAGCGCCCAGTTCGATCTCGTCGCCCAGCGGCGTCGAAGTGCCGTGCGCGTTGATGTAGTCGATGTCGGCCGCGTCGATACCAGCGCGCTTGATCGCCGCGCTCATGGCGCGGAAGCCACCATCGCCATCGGGCGAGGGAGCGGTGATGTGGTAGGCGTCGCCCGAAAGGCCGTAGCCGATCACTTCGCCGTAGATCTTGGCACCGCGCGCCTTGGCACGCTCATAGTCTTCGAGCACGACGATGCCGGCGCCCTCGCCCATGACGAAGCCATCACGATCCCTGTCGTAAGGACGAGATGCGGCTGCCGGGTTGTCGTTGAAATTGGTCGAGAGGGCACGGGCTGCGGCAAAACCGGCCAGCGCCAAGCGATTGACACAGCTTTCGGCGCCACCGGCAACCATCACGTCAGCATCACCAAGCGCGATCAGCCGGGCGGCATCGCCGATGGCATGGGCACCCGTGGAGCAGGCGGTTACGACCGAGTGGTTCGGTCCCTTGAGACCGAATCGAATCGAGACGTAGCCGGAGGCGAGGTTGATCAGCCGGCCCGGGATGAAGAACGGGCTGATGCGGCGCGGACCCTTTTCATGCAGGATGATGGAGGCATCATAGATGCCGCCAACGCCGCCGATACCGGAACCGATCAGAACGCCTGTGCGCTCCTGGTCTTCCTGGGTCTTGGGTTCAACGCCGGCATCATCGATGGCCTGCTTGGCCGCCGCCATCGCGTAAACGATGAAGGGGTCGACCTTGCGCTGTTCCTTGCTATCCATCCACTCATCGGGATTGTACTTGCCCTCGGCGTAATCGCCGAGCGGCAACCGATGCGCGATCTGGCAGGCGATATCATCGACCTCGAATTCGTCGATGCGCTTGGCACCACTCTTCCCGGCCAAGATATTGGCCCAGGTGGCTTCCACTCCGCAGCCGAGGGGCGTAACGAGGCCCAACCCGGTGACAACAACGCGGCGCAATTCCATGCTTTACCTGCCTAACTCAACCAAGCCCGACCAAGCCCGAGGGGCTTAGCCGACGGCCTTAGTGAGAAAGGAGACGGCATCGCCGAAAGTCTGAATCGACTCGGCAGCGTCATCGGGAATCTCGACCGAGAATTCTTCTTCGAAGGCCATGACCAGTTCGACCTGGTCGAGAGAGTCCGCACCCAGATCGTCGATGAAGCTGGCCTTTTCGACAACCTTCTCGGCATCCACATTGAGGTGTTCCACAACGATCTTGCGGACCCGATCAGCGACATCGCTCATATTGACTTCCCTTTTCGAAATCGAGGTTTCGTTTCGCTTCTTTATTGGCGCAGTGCCAAATCTTCAAGCACCGTGTTTGGCTGACCGTCTGGCAATGTAGGCGCGCTTTCCGGCGCCTGCAAGGCAGTCTGCCACGGCTATCAGCGGGGCCGAGTATCACACTTGCAGCGGCTTGCCCAGAAGCCGGTGCCCCGGTTTTCAACGGCTTTCGGCCGGTTTTTGTCGCCGCGTCGATTAATTCCGAAAAACCGGTGACCACTTTTCGGATCGACGCGGTCAGATCATTGCCATGCCGCCGTTGACGTTGAGCGTATGGCCGGTGATGTAGCCTGCAGCGTCGCTGGCGAGGAAAACCGCACAGGCGGCAATTTCCTGCGCCGTACCCAGCCGGTTGGACGGAATCGTGGACAGGATCGACTCGCGCTGCTTGTCGTTGAGCTCGTCGGTCATGGCCGAGGCGATGAAGCCGGGCGCAATGGAATTGACCGTGATGCCACGCGACGCGACCTCGTGGGCCAGAGCCTTGTTCATGCCGATCAGGCCCGCCTTGGAGGCGGCGTAGTTGCCCTGCCCGGGATTGCCCATGACGCCCACCACCGAGGATATGCCGATGATGCGGCCGAAGCGCTGTTTCATCATGCCGCGCAGCACGGCCCGGTTGAGGTGGAAAGCGGCGGTGAGGTTGACGGCGATCACCTCGTCCCACTCCTCGTCCTTCATGCGCATGAAGAGATTGTCGCGCGTCATGCCAGCATTGTTGACCAGGATATCGAGGCCGCCCAAGGCCGCCTCGGCGGCGGGAACGAGCTTGTCGACTTCGTCGAGTTTGGAGAGGTTGCAGGGCAGAATGGGACTGTCCTTGCCGATTTCCTTCGCCGTATCTTCGAGCGCACCGACGCGGGTGCCACTGAGGGCCACGGTAGCGCCGGCCGCAGCCAGGGCCTTGGCGATCTCGCGCCCGATACCGCCGCTGGCGCCGGTGACCAGGGCGCGTTTTCCAGTCAAATCAAACATTTAGTCCTCCCCCACGGAGATAGTGATTCAAGCCCTTGATGGCCTGATTCAAGTTCTTAAGCCGATAGTTCCGCCACGAAGGCGTCGATGTCGACCGGCGAGCCGACGGCGGTCGCGACGGCTTCGGTGTTGATGCGTTTTGCGAGGCCCGTCAGCACCTTGCCGGTGCCGAGTTCAGCCAGATGGGTAACGCCGCCGACGCCGGTCAGCCAAGTGATGCTTTCAGTCCAGCGGACGACGCCGGTGACCTGTTCGACCAGGCGCTGGCGGATCTCGGACGGGTCAGAAATCGGGGCAGCGAGCACATTGGCGACCAGCGGAACGACTGGCGCCTGCATGGTGACTTCGGCCAAAGCGGCGGCCATGGCGTCGGCGGCCGGCTGCATCAGCGAACAATGGAAGGGCGCGCTCACCGGCAGCAGCAGAGCGCGCTTAGCACCCTTGGCCTTGGCAATCTCGACGGCGCGCTCGACGGCAGCGGTGCTGCCCGAGATCACGACCTGGCCGGGGGCATTGTCATTGGCGACATCGCAAACATCGCCCTGGGCCGCCTCCGCGGCGACTTCGCGCGCGGTGGCAAGGTCCAGGCCAAGCAGCGCGGCCATAGTGCCGTGGCCAACGGGAACGGCCTTCTGCATAGCCTGGCCGCGGGTCTTGAGCAGACGGGCGGTGTCGGAGATGGAAAAGGTGCCAGCAGCGCAAAGGGCGGAATACTCGCCGAGCGAATGGCCGGCGACATAGCTGGCGTGATCGGCAAGGCGAATGCCTTTGGATTCGAGAACGCGGATGACCGCGAGGCTCACGGCCATCAGGGCCGGCTGGGCATTCTCGGTCAACCGCAGGATATCGTCGGGCCCCTCGAACATGATGGCCGAGAGGCGCTGCCCCAGTGCCTCGTCGACTTCCTGGAAGACGGCACGCGCCTCGGGATAGGCGGCGGCCAGGTCCTTGCCCATGCCGACGGCCTGGCTGCCCTGGCCGGGAAAGGTGAATGCATAGCTGGTCATGGTGTCGCCCCCTTTTGTCTCAGTTAGACAATCCGCAGGCGGGCTGTCCAGTTGCGCGGGGTTTGAGCGGGAGTGTGTGGCAGAGTCAAGGCGGGAGCACGGCAGAGATCGCCGCCAACGGCGTGAACGCCTGTACACGCGTCCGGGGGAGGCGTATTTTGGTGGTGTGACAGGCTCTCAGAAAGGGAGGAAGTTATGCTCACGGATCATCGTGCCTACGCAACCATCCCGGCTGCAGACATGAATCGGGCGAAATCCTGGTACCGGGACAAGCTCGGCCTCACCCCCGCGATGGAAGACGACATGGGCTGCATGTACAAGGTTGGCGGCGGCACCAGCTTCCTGCTTTACCCCACGCCCAATGCCGGCAAGGCGCCGAACACCCTGCTCTCCTTTGCGACCGACGACGTGGAGGCGGAGGTCCAGGACCTGCGCAAGCATGGCGTGCGGTTCGAGGAATACGACATGCCGGGCCTGAAGACCGTCAATGGCATTGCCACAATGGGCAAGTTCCACGCCGCCTGGTTCAAGGATTCCGAAGGCAATATCCTGGCCGTCGGGGATGAACCCAACTAGGCCCCTGCCCCATAGAGTGAGCCGGGCCCGCGTTCGATCTGCCCGGCTTTCTGCCCTTCTGCTGCCATCATGCTGGCATTTTGCTTGATCTCTGGCCTGTTTGGCCCTATTGGACCGCCAGCAATTCGTTTGGCCGGGGGCTGAACGGAGGGTTTGCCATTTGGAATGGCGAATAGGGCAACTGCCCGGCCTCCCGTGTTCCCGCTCTTTGCAAGACTGCTTTGACGCCTTTCCGGCTTCAAGGAGGCTCCGCGCCAGACATTGCTGTGTTTGAACCACGAAGGAAGGCGCATCAATGGCCCTTTACGAGCATATCTTCCTGGCGCGCCAGGACGTTTCCCAGCAGCAGGTCGAAGAACTGACCGCTGCACTGACCGAAGTCCTCGCCTCTGGCGGCGGCAAGGTCACCAAGAATGAATATTGGGGCCTCAAGGGTCTCTCCTACCGCATCCGCAAGAACCGCAAGGCGCATTACACGCTGCTGAACATCGACGCATCGGCCCCGGCCGTTGCCGAAATGGAACGCCAGATGCGCATCAATGAAGACATCCTGCGCTTCATGACCGTGCGCGTGGACGAGCTTGAAGAAGGCCCGTCGGCAATGATGCAGAAGCGCGACCGCGACGATCGCGATGGCGACCGTGGTGGCCGTCCTGGTGGTGGCTTCGGCGGCGAACGCCGTCCGCGTCGTTTCTAATTTAAGGACATACAGCTATGGCAATCAAAGACCTTACCACCGCCCAGGCCCGCCGTCCGTTCCAGCGTCGCCGCAAGACCTGCCCGTTCTCGGGCGAAGGCGCGCCCAAGATCGACTACAAGGACGTCCGCCTGCTCTCGCGCTACGTTTCGGAGCGCGGCAAGATCGTCCCGAGCCGTATCACTGCCGTTTCTGCCAAGAAGCAGCGTGAACTGGCCCAGGCGATCAAGCGGGCCCGTTTCATCGGCATCATGCCTTACGCTGTCCAATAAGCTCACTGGGACGGCGATCTAGCGGCGATCGGCTGCGCTTCCGGTGCTCACGTACTCAAGTACGTTCCGCTCCGGTTCTAGCCGATCACCACTATCTCATCCGTCCCAGCGGCTTCTTGTTTGCGTAAGTGCCAGACTACGGCCCCTCCTTCGGGAGCGGGCCACGTGCCTAAAGAGGCACATCGCTGGGGTTCCGGATGGTCCGGGGCTCCTAACCGTCCACGAGGACGGGACAGCCACAAGGAATAGCCAAATGAAAGTCATTCTCCTCGAACGTATCGGCCGCACCGGCTCGATCGGCGACGAAGTTGCAGTCAAGGACGGTTTTGCCCGTAACTTCCTGCTGCCGCAGGGCAAGGCCCTCCGCGCCACCGAAGCCAACCGCAAGAAGTTCGAAGCCGAACGCGCCCATATCGAGAAGCGCAACGAAGACCGTCGTGCTGCCGCCACCGGCATTGCCGAAGGCCTCAACGGTCGCACCGTCGTCATCATCCGCCAGGCGGGTGAAACCGGCCAGCTCTACGGCTCGGTCGCCTCGCGCGACATCGTGGAAGCCCTCGCCGCCGACGGCTACACCGTGCAGCGCAGCCAGGTCGACCTCACCGACCCGATCAAGTCGGTGGGCGTGCATACCGTGCCGCTGAACCTGCATGCCGAAGTCGCCGTGACCATCTCGGTCAACGTCGCCCGCTCGGAAGACGAAGCCACGCGCCAGAGCGCCGGCGAAGACGTTACCGTCACCGTCTATGAGGACGACGACAATGGCGATTTCGCTGCCGGCCAGAAGGACGCCAAGCAGGACGATCGCTTCGACGACGAACTCTAGTTTTCGCCGCAACTGATCAAAGGCCGGGCCATGTGCCCGGCCTTTTTGTTTTCTATTTGGGCACGACTCGGTGCCATGCTTGGGCCCAGGTCATTTGCAATGTTTTGAGTCGGATATCCCCGCTATTCCCAATGTTCACTCGCGGGGATGTGGATGTTCAGGCAATCGGCAAACGACCCAAGGTTAGGAATCGACTCTGACCGCGCGACGGTTAAGACACATTGACGTTTCGCTAGAGGCACCATGGCAGAGATCGCGCGGCTTCATCCACCCGAAGACAAGTCATTTCGTCTGGCCCCCCACAATGTGGAGGCCGAGCAGGCATTGCTGGGCGCGATCCTGCTGAACAATGACGCCTTCTATCGAGTTTCGGATTTCCTCGAGCCCGTGCATTTCTACGAGCCGGTGCACCGCGACATTTATGAAGTGGCCGGCAAGATCATCCGCGCCGGCAAGTCGGCCGATCCGACCACAATCAAGACCCACCTGCCCGAGCAGTTGCTGCCCGATGTGACGATGGCGCAGTATCTCGCCAAGCTCGCGGCAGAAGCGACCACCGTGCTCAACGCCGCCGATTATGGGCAGGCGATTTACGACACCGCGATTCGACGGAACCTGATCCTGGTTGGCGAGGAGATGGTGGCCGTTGCCTATGATGGCAGCGACGTCGAGATGACGCCGAACAGGCAGATCGAGAAGGTGGAAGGCGAGCTGTTCCAGCTGGCCGAAAAGGGCCGCTATGACGGCGGCTTCCAGAATTTCTCCAGCGCGCTCAGTGCCTCGATCCAGATGGCGGGCGAAGCCTATCAGCGCGATGGGGGCCTGTCAGGCATTGCCACGGGCCTTGATGACCTCGACCGGCAAATGGGCGGTTTGCAGGGAAGCGATCTGATCGTCCTGGCCGGCCGACCCGCCATGGGCAAGACGTCGCTTGCCACCAATATCGCCTTCAATGTGGCCAGGGCCTGGAAGGGCGAAATCACCCCGGACGGGCACCAAAAGACCACCAATGGCGGCGTTGTCGGCTTCTTCAGCCTCGAAATGAGTTCCGAGCAGCTCGCCACCCGTATCCTGGCCGAGCAGGCCGAGATTTCCTCGTCCGACATCCGTCGTGGTCGCATCCACGACAGCCAGTTTTCCAAGCTGGTGGATGTTTCCAATATGATGAGCAAGCTGCCGCTCTATATCGACGACACCGGCGGCATCAGCGTGGCGCAGCTGGCGGCACGGGCACGGCGGCTGAAGCGGCAGAAGGGGCTCGACTTCCTGGTCATCGACTACCTGCAACTGCTGAGCGGCTCATCCAAGGCGTCGAGCCAGAACCGCGTGCAGGAACTGACCGAGATCACCACAACGCTCAAGGCGCTGGCCAAGGAACTGGAAGTGCCGATCGTGGCGCTGTCCCAGCTTTCGCGTCAGGTGGAATCGCGCGATGACAAGCATCCGCAACTGGCGGATCTGCGCGAATCGGGCTCTATCGAGCAGGACGCCGACGTGGTGCTGTTCGTTTATCGCGAAGAGTACTATCTCAAGAACAAGGAGCCCAAAGAGGGCACGCCAGAGCATATGACCTGGCAGGGGGAAATGGAAAAGGTGCACGGCAAGGCCGAAGTCATCATCGCCAAGCAGCGCCACGGCCCGACCGGCACGGTGCAGCTCAGCTTCGAAGCGCAGTTCACGCGCTTCGGCAATCTGGCACGCGCCGATTACCTACCCGAGCGTATGGAATAGGCATGGCGCTGACGTCGGGCCTTGGGGGGCAACTCAGCATCGATCTCGGGGCACTGGCCCGGAACTGGCGGGCACTGGACAAGGTGAGCGCGGGCGCGCTGACGGGCGCCGTGGTCAAGGCGGATGCCTATGGCACCGGCATCACCATGGCCAGCAAGGCGCTGTATGCGGCGGGGGCGCGGTTCTTCTTCGCTGCAACACCGGACGAGGGCATGGCGGTGCGCGCGGCGGTGCCGGATGCCCACATCTTCGTGCTCAACGGCCTCTATCCCGGGGCGGCGAACCTCTATATCCGGCAGAATCTGATGCCGATCATCTCCTCGATGGCGATGCTGGAGGAGTGGCTGGCCAAGTGCCTTGAACGGAACGAGGCCTATCCATCGGCCTTTCATTTCGACACCGGCATGAACCGCTTCGGGTTCCGCCTCAACGAAGCAAGCCTGGTGCGCGACCGCATCCAGACGCTGGGCTATGCGCCGCAGATGGTGATGAGCCACCTCGCCTGCGCCGACCAGCCCAACCATGAGAAGAACCGAACGCAACTGGCGCTGTTCGGTTCGGTGATGACACAGTTCCCGGGCGTGCCGGCGTCGCTGGCCAATTCGGCCGGGTTGATGACCGGGCGGGACTATCATTTCCAGATGGTGCGGCCTGGCATTGCGCTTTATGGCGGGCGGGCCGTCAATGGCCGCAAGAACCCGATGGCGCCGGTGGTGACGCTGCATGTGCCGATCCTGCAGGTGAAGGAAGCGCGCACCGGGGAAACCGTGGGCTATGGGGCGACCTATTCGCTCTCCCGCGACAGCCGGCTGGCGATCATCAGCCATGGCTATGCCGATGGCTTCTTCCGCTCGCTGTCGAGCAACAATATGCGGCCGGGCGGCAAGGTGGCGATTCGCGGCAAGCTGTGCCCGGTGATCGGCCGCGTGTCGATGGACCAGATCACCGTGGACATTACCGAACTCGGATCGGACATCCCCAGCCCCGGCGAGGGCGCGGAAGTGTTCGGCAACCTTATCGGCGTCGACGACCAGGCGGACGCTGCAGGTACTATCGGCTACGAGATGCTGACGTCGCTGAAGGGCCGCTACAGCCGCAACTATGTCGGCGACGGCAATCTGCCGGAATGAGGGTGCTCGGCAAGCGCGGCGAAAGTTCCTGATTTGTTCTTGATTGCCCTTGGCAAGTGCGGTATCGGACTCGCAGTTGAAGAGGCCGTGAATGAGCGTCTTTATCGTCCTGCTGCGGGCCATCGGACCGATAACGCACAAGGTCATGTCGATGGCCCAGTGGCGTGAAGCCGTCGCCGCAGACGGATTCGTGGCTCCCGAAACCTATGTGGCGACCGGCAACATGATCATGCGTGGCGATGGCACGCTGGCGGCCGTCACCACGCGAATGGACCGCATCGTGCGCGACCTGGGTCTGGGGCCCGGCAACAAGGCGGTGGTGCGCACACCGGGACAGTTGCGGACGCTGCTGAGGGCCAATCCGTTTCCCGAAGCCGCCATCACCCGCCCCAGCGAGATCGGTGTCTATTTCTTTGCCGGGGTAAGACCCAGCTTCGAGTGGATCAAGGATTATGACGGGCCGGAAAGCATCCACATCGAGGGCCAGCACCTGATCGTGGACTATGACGGCCGGGGCTCAAATTCGCGCCTGCCCGTGGTCATCGAGAAGAAATCCGGCGTGGTTACGGCCCGCAACTGGAACACACTGCGGGGGCTGGTCGAGCGGTCTGCCGTACGCAACACCTAAGGAATCGTCTTGGCAAAATCGCGTTCTTCCTTCGTCTGCCAGAGCTGCGGCGCCGTCACCACGCGCTGGCAGGGACGGTGCGATGCCTGCGGCGAGTGGAACACCATTGTCGAGGAGATCACAGACAGCGGCGTCGGTGCGGGACCGAAATCGGCCAAGGCCAATGGGCGGCCGGCCAATCTGGTGCCCCTGTCGGGCGAGACAGAAAGCGCGGCGCGCGTCGTCACCGGCCTGGCCGAGCTGGACCGGGTGACGGGCGGTGGTTTCGTCATGGGATCGGCCTTGCTGGTGGGCGGCGATCCCGGCATCGGCAAATCGACACTGTTGCTGCAGGCAGCGGCGGCGCTGGCCAGCCAGGGACGGCGCGTCGTCTATGTATCGGGCGAAGAAGCGGTGGCGCAGGTGCGCCTTCGGGCGCAACGGCTGGGGCTGGGCGAGGCCAATGTGCTGCTGGCCGCCGAAACCAATGTCGAGATCATCCTGGCGACGTTGGAGAGCGGCCCTGCCCCGGACCTCGTCATCATCGATTCCATCCAGACGCTGTGGACGGATCGCGTCGACAGTGCCCCCGGCACGGTGACGCAGGTGCGCACCTCGGCGCAGGCGCTCACCCGCTTTGCCAAGAAGAGCGGCGCGGCTGTGGTGCTGGTCGGCCACGTGACCAAGGACGGGCAGATTGCCGGTCCGCGCGTGGTCGAGCATATGGTCGATGCCGTGCTCTATTTCGAGGGCGATACCAGCCATACCTTCCGCATCCTGCGCGGGGTGAAGAACCGCTATGGCGCGACCGATGAAATCGGCGTCTTCGCGATGACCGAGCTGGGGCTGGAACAGGTCGCCAATCCGTCGGCGCTGTTTCTCGACCAGCGCGACGAGGGCGCGGCGGGGTCGGCGGTGTTTGCCGGCATGGAGGGCACGCGACCCATCCTGATCGAAATCCAGGCGCTGGTGGCCCCTTCCCCCTTGGGCACGCCCCGCCGGGCGGTGGTGGGCTGGGATTCCTCGCGCCTTTCCATGGTGCTGGCCGTGCTGGAGACGCGTTGCGGGGTGCGGATCGGCGCCAATGACATTTATCTCAATGTCGCGGGTGGATTGAAGATCAACGAGCCCGCGGCGGACCTGGCTGTGGCGGCGGCGCTGATCTCGTCGCTGACCAGTTCGCCGCTGCCGTCGGATTCGGTCTATTTCGGCGAGATCTCGCTGGCCGGAGGGGTGCGCCCAGTGGTGCATGGCTCGCTGCGGCTGCGCGAGGCGCAGAAGCTGGGCTTCAAGTCGGTCTCGACGGGCCGGCTGAGCAATGCCGACCGCAATTCCGGGCTGGACGTGTCCGAATTCACCGCCTTGTCGGAACTGGTCGGGCGCATTGCTGCCAATGGCAAGCCGCGCGAGCCGGACCGGGAAGAGTGGTAGGGCGGCGACACCTGGCCGCTTTTCGGGGAGATCGAACGTGCGGACGCCCGGCACCCTTGGCATTGCGACACAAAGCGGCTAAACGAAGCCCCACAATGCCGGGGCGGCAACTGGAGCTAAGCGAAGACATATGCTGACAGCGTTCGACGTTGGTGTGGGTGTGCTGGTGCTGATTTCGGCAATCCTGGCGACCGCGCGCGGTTTGACCCGCGAAGTGCTCTCCCTGGCGACCTGGGCCGGTTCGGCCGCCATCGCCATCTATATGTGGCAATATCACCCCGAGATCGCGCGGCAGTACATCGCCGAAGCCATCGTGGCCGATATCGCGACGGTGGTCGTCACATTCATTGTGGCGCTGATCGTGCTGCATCTGCTGACCATGCGCATCGCCGATTTCGTTGTCGACAGCCGCGTCGGGCCGATCGACCGGACGCTGGGCTTCGTGTTCGGCGTGCTACGCGGCATATTGATCGCCATCGTCATCACCATTTTCGGCACCTGGCTGCTGCCCAACAACCTGCCGGCCTGGGCCGCGGAATCGCAATCGCTGCCGCATCTGCGCAATATGGGCCAGACGCTGATTTCACTGCTGCCCGAAGGCCTCGAGCAACAGGTCACAGACATGCTGCAGGGCGGCACGGGCCTTACCGAAGACCCGGAGGTGCCAGTCGCCCCGGTTGAAGAAGGTACGGATGCTACGGAAGACGGCACGGTGGTGCCGGCAGTGCCGCCAGCACCCGTTGCGCCAGCCACGCCGCAGGTCTGATCATAATCTGGTGAGCGCGCCGCGCTCGCCACAACCCTGACCGTCTTGCGAGGCATTGGTTCGGGTGAGCAAAATGGGCTATTGCGTGGGGACCAACTCACCTTTTGGCCCGGTCGCCATTGGCGGCACGCAGTCCTGCGGTTGAGGCAGCATTGGCATGGAGACCCCGGTGAACCATCCGAGCGACGACAGTTTCAGTCTTGATGGCGACACGCTGCACGAAGAGTGCGGCGTGTTTGGCATTTTGGGGCATAGCGACGCCTCGACGCTGACGGCGCTAGGGCTGCATGCCTTGCAGCATCGCGGCCAGGAAGCGGCGGGTATCGTCAGCTTTGACGGCCGACAGTTCTTCACCGAGAAGCGCATGGGCCTGGTGGGCGATCACTATACCGACCCGGCCCTCTTGGCGAAGCTGCCGGGCTCGATGGCCATGGGCCATACGCGCTATTCAACGACCGGCGAAGTGGCGCTGCGCAATGTGCAGCCACTATTTGCCGAGCTGGAAGACGGCGGCATCGCCATCGCGCATAACGGCAACTTCACCAACGGGCTGACGCTGCGGCGGCAGATCATCGCCACCGGCGCCATCTGCCAGTCCACCTCGGACACGGAAGTCGTGCTGCATCTGGTAGCCCGCTCACGTCACAGCTCAACCACCGACCGTTTCATCGACGCGATCCGTCAGATGGAAGGCGGCTATGCCATGCTGGCGATGACGCGCACCAAGCTGATTGCCGCGCGCGACCCGATCGGCATTCGTCCGCTGGTCATGGGTGAACTGGATGGCAAGCCGATCTTCTGCTCGGAGACCTGCGCTCTCGACATTATCGGCGCCAAATATATCCGCGACGTCGAGAACGGTGAGGTCGTGATCTGCGAAGTGCAGCCCGACGGCTCGATCAGCATCGAGGCGCGCAAAGCGGCGCGGCCGGCGCCGGAACGGCCGTGCCTGTTCGAATATGTCTATTTCGCCCGCCCCGACTCGATCGTTGCCGGGCGCAGCGTCTATTCGGCGCGCAAGCGCATGGGCATGAACCTGGCCAAGGAAGCGCCGGTCGAGGCCGACGTGGTGGTGCCAGTGCCCGATGGCGGCACGCCGGCGGCCATCGGCTTTGCGCAGGCCAGCGGCATTCCGTTTGAACTCGGCATCATCCGCAACCATTATGTCGGCCGCACCTTCATCGAGCCGACGCAGTCGATCCGCGCCTTCGGCGTCAAGCTGAAGCACTCAGCCAACCGCGCGGAGATTGCCGGCAAGCGGGTGGTGCTGATCGACGATTCCATCGTGCGGGGCACGACCTCGGTCAAGATCGTGCAGATGATGCGCGAGGCTGGCGCCACCGAAGTGCATATCCGCGTCGCCAGCCCGATGATCTACTATTCGGACTATTACGGCATCGACACACCGGACCCGGAAAAGCTGCTGGCCAACCAGCATGACAGCCTGGAGTCGATGTGCAAGTTCATCGGCGCGGATTCGCTGGCCTTCCTGTCGATCGATGGGCTCTATGACGCGGTGGGCGGGGAGAAGCGCAACCCCAAGGCGCCGCAGTTTACCGACCACTACTTCACGGGCGACTATCCGACGCAGTTGACCGATCTCAACGGCCGCTCCAAGAACGAGCCGAAACAAATCTCCCTGCTCAAGGAAGCCGGTTAATGGCTGGAACAAAAGTTGCCGCCGGACAGGATCTGGCAGGCAAGGTCGTCCTCGTCACCGGTGCCTCGCGAGGCATTGGCTATGCTGCTGCCATTGAAGCGGCCCGCCGCGGCGCCCATGTGGTCGCGGTCGCCCGCACGGTGGGGGGCCTCGAGGAACTGGATGACGAAATCCAGGATCTGGGTTCCGCAGCGACGCTGGTGCCGCTCGATCTGCGTGATGGCGATGCCATCGACCGGCTGGGTGCGGCCATCTTCGAGCGCTGGGGTGCGCTGGATGGCCTGGTCGCCAATGCCGGCCAACTGGGTGTGCTCAGCCCCCTGCCCCATGTGAAGCCGGAAGACTTCGACAAGGTGATGGCAGTCAACGTCACCGCCAATTATCGCCTGTTGCGCGCGACTGACCTGCTGCTGCGGCAATCGACAGCGGGCCGGGCCGTGTTCGTCTCGTCGTCATCGGCGCGGTCGGCGAAGCCATTCTGGGGGCTCTATGCCGCCAGCAAGGCCGCCCTCGACGCGCTGGTGAAGTCCTATGCCGGTGAAGTGGCGCAGACCAAGGTGCGCGTCAACGTGCTCTATCCTGGCGCCGTGCGCACCGCGATGCGCGCCAAGGCGATGCCGGGCGAAGACCCCGATACCCTGCCAAAGCCTGCTGATATCGCGCCCCGCCTGATCGATTTGCTGAGCCCGACGCTCAAGGAGAACGGCAGGCTGTTCGACGTCGACAAGGGCGCGTTCGAGGATATCTAGAATCATGGTGGCGCTGCGGCCCTATCGCCCGGACGATCTCGAAGCGCTTTACGAGATCTGTCTGGTCACCGGGGATTCGGGCGATGATGCCTCCCCGCTCCACAATGACCGCAAGGTGATCGGGCATCTCTATTCGGCGCCCTATGGCGTGCTGGAGCCCGAGCAGGTCATCCTCGCCGAGGATGAGCAGGGCGTTGCGGGATATATCGTCGGCACGTTCGATAGCGATGGCTTCGCCGCACGGCTGGAACGGGAATGGTGGCCGGCGCTGCGCCAGCATTATGCGGGCGTGCCCGCGTCGGAGCTGACCGAGACCGATCGCCAGCGCATCGGCGCAATCGTAGAGCCGTCGTTCAATCCACCGGGCATAGTGGCGCGGTATCCGGCCCATATCCACATGAACCTGCTACCGCGGTTGCGCGGGCAGCGCGTGGGGTCGGCGCTGCTGGAGCGCTGGATTGCCCAGGCCCGCGCGGCCGGCGTTCGTGGCATCCATCTGGGCGCGAACGCCAAGAACACCGGTGGCATCGCGTTCTGGACAAGGAGCGGCTTCGAGCCGCTCCAGTCAAACGACCGGACCGTGTGGTTCGGCATGGATTTAGGAGATTGAGACGGCACGACCTCGTGGTTAGCTCACCATGAGGTCGTGCCGTTGCATCGTGCCTGATCGGGCCTAGGCCAGTCTGGTCATCAGCACCTTGTCGATACGGCGTCCGTCGAGGTCGACGACCTCGAACTTCCAGCCATTATGCTCGAAAGTCTCTCCGGCCTTGGGCAGGTGATTGATGACCGAGAGCACGTAGCCGGCGACGGTTTCGAACTTGGCATCGCGGGGTATGGAGATCTTGAGCTTGTCGCCGAATTCGTCGACAGGCATCCAGCCTGCCACGAGGTAGGAACCGTCCTCGCGCTTGATCAGGGCCGGGTCATCGCCGGTTTCTTCCTGAAACACGCCGGTAATGACTTCCAGAATATCGCCGGAGGTAACAATACCTTCGAAGTGACCGTATTCGTCCACCACCAGGGCCATATGGACGGTGGAGTTGCGAATGGCTCGTACGACGTCCAGCGCGTCGGCGTGCTCCATCACCACCGGCACCGGCTGCACGAATTTGCGGATATCGAGCGGCAGGCCATTGGCGAAGACACCGATAATGTCCTTGATCGCCACCACACCAATGATGGAATCGGCGTCACCATCCTGCACCAGAAGGCGCGAGCGGTGGGTGTCCAGAATGGTGCGGCGGATTTCGTCGCTGTCATCGGAAAGATCGACCACGTCGACATCGAGACGTGGCGTCATCAGGCCGCGGGCCGACCGGTCGGCCAGGCGCATGACGCCCGAGATCATCGAGTGCTCGTCGGACTCGATCACGCCGGCGGTGGTGGCCTCGGCGATGATGGTCTTGACCTCTTCCTCTGTTACCTTCTCCTCGGACGCGCCGACCTGACCAAGCAAGGCCAGGACGCCCTTGCCGGATATGTCGAGCAGCCAGACGATGGGTGAACCGACGGCGGCCAGCAGCTTCATGGCAGGCGCAACGCGAGCAGCAACGCCCTCGGCATCACGCAGGGCAATCTGCTTGGGCACCAACTCGCCGACAATCAACGAGACATAGGTGATGAGCACCACCACGACGCCGACACCGAGGATATCGGCGATGTTGTCCGGCACGCCGACGGAGGCGAGCCATGAGGTGAGGCGCAGGCCAAGCGTGGCGCCGGAGAAGGCACCGGAAAGGATGCCGACCAAGGTAATGCCGATCTGCACCGAGGACAGGAACTTGCCCGGATCGTCGGCCAGTTCAATGGCGATTGCGGCGCCCTTGTTGCCTTGTTCCGCCATGCCGCGCAGGCGGGCGGGGCGAGCGGAAACGACTGCCAGTTCCGACATTGCCAACAGGCCGTTGACGATGGTCAGGACGACGACGATCAATATTTCTACGTACAAGGTCTTTTCATGGGAATGCGGCCCCGCTCTCAGCATCGGGTCGCTTATGCCAGAGCAATATAGAGGCAAGGGCCGGGTTGCACCATGGGCCTGGAAAATATGTCGCGGGGGCCGGGCGGCAGCCAGGTCTCACAGCGATTTTGGGTGCGCCGGCGGAGGTTTGCTCTACAAGGCAATATCTGCAGCGGAGCTTCTCCCATGCCCTTTGTCGACAAACTGCTGATCCTAGCCGTGGCCGCGCAGGTGCTGCTGACACTGGGCATCCTGGTCTGGATGGGGTTTGAGCGGGTGCCGCCGGTGGCGCGGGGCGAAATTGCGATCAAGGACATCGCGGTGGACGGGGACGCCTATCCGCTGCAGGCGCGGCTGCTGTCGAACAGCTTTGACAACCAGTTTCAATTGCCTGTTCTGTTCTATGTGGCGGCGCTGATCGCGCTGTGGAGCGGTGGCGCGGGCTGGATCGAGCTGGTGCTGGCATGGCTGTTCGTGGTGCTGCGCTATGTTCATGCGGGCGTGCATGTCAGCACCAATCGGGTGTTCCGGCGCTTTGCCGTCTATTGCGCGGGCCTTGTGGTGCTGGCGCTTCTGTGGCTATGGCTCGTGCTGCGCCTTGTCATCCTAGCCCCGAGTATCTGAATGCGTCTCCCCGGCCGCCTCTCTGCCGCCATTGCCGTGCTAACTGACGTAGAGACGCGCAAGCGCCCCGTATCCGAGGCGCTGAAGGCCTGGGGGCTCAACAACCGCTTTGCCGGGGCGGGCGACCGCGCCGCCATCGGCAATCTGGTCTATGACGCGCTGCGGCGGCGAGCATCGCATGCGGCGCTGATGGGCAATGACATGCCGCGTGCGCTGGTGCTGGCCGTGGCGATCCGCGACTGGCACGAAGACCCTGCAGCGCTGAGTGCCAGCTTTGCCGGCGACAGCCATGCGCCCGAGCCGCTGACCGATGAAGAAATAGCGCGCGCCGTGGGACCGCTCTCCGACGACACGCCGGGCTGGGCGCTGGCCGACATACCCGAATGGCTGGCGCCATCGCTGGAACGGGGTTTTGGCGGCAGCTGGATCGCCGAGGGACAGGCGATGGCGGGACGGCCTTCGCTGGATCTGCGGACCAATACGCTCAAGGCCAGCCGCGACCGCGTATTAAAGTCGTTGGCGCGGTTCAACCCGACCGAGACGGCCATCTCGCCGGTGGGCGTGACCATGCCGGCGGGGCCCGGCGACGCACGGACGCCCAATGTCACCACCGACGAAGGCTATCTCAAGGGCTGGTTCGAGGTGCAGGACCAGGGCAGCCAGATCGTGGCGGCGCTGGCAGGCGCCAAGCCCGGCGAGCAGGTGCTCGACCTTTGCGCCGGCGCCGGCGGCAAGACGCTGGCACTGGCAGCAGCGATGGGGAACAAGGGGCAGATCTTTGCCTATGACAGCGACCGGAATAGGCTGGCGCCGATCTATGATCGGCTCAAGCGCAATGGTGCCCGCAATGTGCAGGTGCGGGCGCCACAGCCGGGGGCGCTGGATGATCTCGTGGGGAAGATGGATCGCGTGGTCATCGATGCACCCTGCACCGGCACCGGAACGTGGCGGCGGCGGCCGGACACCAAGTGGAAGCTGTCGCCAGAATTGCTGGCGCAGCGCGTAGGCGAGCAGGCCGCGATCCTGGCGGAAGGGCAGCTTTACCTCAAGCCCGGCGGGGTGCTGGTCTATATCACCTGCTCGATCCTGCCCGAGGAGAATGACGATCAGGTTGCGGCCTTCCTAGCCGCCAATCCGGGCTTTGCCTCGGTTGCGTCCGAGGCATTGTGGCAGGCAGCTTTCGGGACGACCCTGCCCCCGAACCTTGACACCGCGCAGGGCGGCATTGCGCTCACGCCGCACCTTACCGGCACGGACGGGTTCTATTTCAACGCGCTGCGCACTGCGCACTAACTCAATAGTGAACCAGCAGCGCCGGGTCCGCGTTCGAGGGTCAGCGCGTCCGCACCAAAAGCTGACCCATGACCACCCCTTCGCTCGCCGACTACAAGACGGCGGCAAGCCGCAATCCTGTCCTGCTGCGGTTGGACTTGCGGAATCTGCGCCGTGGCGATATGGCCTCGCCATGCAAACCCCCGAGACTGCCGCCCCCGACGCCATCCTCATCGTGGACTTCGGTTCGCAGGTCACCCAGCTGATCGCGCGCCGCATTCGAGAGACGGGCGTCTATTGCGAAATCCACCCCTTCAACAAGGCGGCCGAGGCCTTTGCGGCGCTGCAGCCCAAGGGTGTCATCTTCTCGGGCGGACCAGCTTCGGTGACCGAGGAGGGCAGCCCCCGGGCGCCACAGGCGATCATCGATTCCGGCCTTCCCATTCTGGCCATCTGCTATGGCCAACAGACCTTCTGCCTGCAGCTGGGCGGCAAGGTCGAAGGCGGGCACCATCGGGAGTTCGGCCGGGCAGATGTGGAAGTCCTCGAGCCGAGCGCGCTCTATGAGGGTATCTGGCAGGTCGGTGGCAAGTACCCGGTCTGGATGAGCCATGGCGACCGCGTGACCGAGCTGCCAGAGGGCTTCAAGGTCATGGCGACCTCGCCCAATGCGCCATTCGCCATTGCCGGCGACGAGGCGCGCAAGCGCTACACGACCATGTTCCACCCCGAGGTGGTGCACACGCCCGATGGCGGCAAGCTGCTGGCCAATTTTGTGCACAAGATCGTCGGGCTTCAGTCCGACTGGAACATGCATGCCTATCGGCAGAAGATGGTCGAGAAGATCCGCAATCAGGTCGGCTCGGGCCGGGTGATCTGCGGGCTCTCCGGGGGCGTCGATTCCTCTGTTGCGGCCGTGCTGATCCACGAGGCGATCGGCGACCAGCTCACCTGCATCTATGTCGACCACGGACTGATGCGGCTCAACGAGAGCGAGCAGGTCGTGACCATGTTCCGCGACCAGTACAATATCCCGCTGGTGCATGTGGATGCGTCCAAGGTGTTCCTGCGGGAACTTGAGGGGCAATCGGACCCCGAGACCAAGCGCAAGATCATCGGGCGGCTGTTCATCGAGACGTTCGAGGAAGAGGCCAAGAAGCTCGGCGGCGCGCAGTTCCTGGCGCAGGGCACGCTTTATCCCGACGTGATCGAATCGGTGTCGTTTACCGGCGGGCCGTCGGTGACGATCAAATCGCACCACAATGTGGGCGGGTTGCCGGAGCGCATGAACATGGCTCTGGTCGAGCCGCTGCGCGAGCTGTTCAAGGATGAGGTTCGTGTGCTCGGCCGCGAGCTGGGCCTGCCCGAGAGCTTTATCGGCCGCCACCCCTTCCCCGGTCCGGGCCTTGCCATTCGCTGCCCGGGTGGCATTACGCCCGAGAAGCTGGATATCCTGCGGCAGGCCGATGCCATCTATCTCGATGAAATCCGCAAGTCGGGTCAGTATGACAAGATCTGGCAGGCCTTCGCAGTGCTGCTGCCGGTGCAGACTGTTGGCGTTATGGGCGATGGGCGGACCTATGAGTTCGTTTGCGCGCTGCGGGCGGTGACGTCGGTCGACGGCATGACGGCAGACTTCTACCAGTTCGACATGAACTTCCTCGGCAAGACGGCGACCCGCATCATCAACGAGGTGCGCGGCATCAATCGCGTGGTCTATGACGTGACCAGCAAGCCGCCCGGCACCATCGAGTGGGAATAGGACGCCGGCGGCGTCCTTGTTCACAATCCAGCATGCACAATTGACCGCTTGTCGCGGTCGCCCTACTGTAGAACAAATAGGGAACATGCGAGCCGTGCGATGGATGGGCAACTCGACTTTTTCGGAGGCGGATCGGACCGCGGGTTGAAGGGCGCAGGGCCGGCGCGTGAGGACTATCGTCACCGTTGGTATTTCACCATCGTGCCGCCGCCGGCGCTGGCGCAAGACATCGAGCGGGGCGCCGCGCTTCTGGCCCGGCGCTTCGGCGCGCGCTACCCGATCCGGGCGGACCGCCAGCACGTATCGCTCAATGGGGTGTGGAGGAGCAAGGACGAGATCGAGCCGGCTTTGGTTGATGAGGCGCTCGAAGTGGGCGATGCCATTCGCCGGCCCGGTTTCGACGTTGCCTTCGACAAGCTCCAGACCTTTGCCGGTAACAGCCGATCCAAGACCGGAGGGCGGAGCATCGTGCCGACTGTGCTGACCTGCTCGAATGGCGACCGAGAAGTCGTCGCGCTCCATGCCGATATCCGCCGCGAGATGCAACGGCTGGGCATGGCGGTGGGTCCCAGGTCGTTTGTGCCACACCTGACCATCTGGTACGGGCCGGAGCGCGTTCCCGACCTGCAGCTCAAGCGGCCCTTCCGCTGGGCCGTGCGACGGTTCTGGCTGGTCCATACCAGCAAGGGACAGAAGCGCCCGGATTATATCGGGGAATGGTCGCTCGGCTGATTGCCCGGCGGGCCTGATCGGCATTTCCGGCGCGCATTTGCTTTCGCGGGGCGCCATGCTAAACGTGCGCCCGAATTCACTGATGACCTTAGGCAGGCCATGTCCCAGGACAATATTTTCCGCGAGATCGATGAGGAGCTGCGCAGCGATCGTATGCGCGCCCTGTGGCGGCGTTTTGCTCCCTATGTGATCGGCGCCGCCGTGGGCGTGGTAGTTCTCGTTGCCGTCAACGAAGGCTGGACCTGGTATCACGCCAACAATGCCGCGCAGTCGTCGGACGAGCTCTATGAGGCCTTCGACCTGATCGATGGTGGGGACCTGACAGCTGCACAGACGCAGCTCGATACGCTGGTCGCCGATGGCTCGGGCAATTATCCGACGCTGGCGCAGTTCCGCAAGGCGGGCGTGATGGCCAAGGAAGGCAAGCTCGCCGAGGCCGTGGCCGCCTATGACGCGCTGGCCAACAGCCAGTCCAATCCCCGCCTGCGCGAACTGGCGCTGGTGCTGGCCGGCACGCTGCTGGTCGATGGCGGCACGCTGGCCGATGTCGAATCCCGCGTCGGCAGCATTGCCGTCGAAGGCAGCCCGCTGCGCAATGCAGCGCGCGAGGCGCTGGGACTGGCACAATACAAGGCCGGCGACTTCACCGCCGCGCAGGCAAGCTTTGAGGCGGTGATCAACGATCCGCTGACCCAGAGCACGGTGCGCAACCGCATGGGCTACTACCTGGCCCAGCTGCTGGCACAGGGTGCTGTTGCCGTAGAGCCAGAAGCGGCTGCCGATGCGGCAGCGACTGCCATTGACGATATTGTCAGCAACGAAGCGCCTGCGGCCGAAGCCACGGCTGAAGACGCCCCTGCTGAAACCACCGAGGCAGTGCCGGCCGCGCAATAGCGGCCGCCTCACCTCACGCCGGATCGGAACCCAGAACGCATGACCGTCACCGTTGCCATTGTCGGTCGTCCCAACGTCGGCAAATCCACCCTGTTCAATCGCCTCGTCGGTCGCAAGATCGCGCTGGTCGACGATACGCCAGGCGTTACCCGTGACCGCCGCGAGGCGGAGGGCCGCATTGCGGACCTGAACTTCCGCATTCTCGACACGGCCGGCTATGAGGACGTGACCGACGGGAGCCTCGAGGACCGGATGCGCCAGCAGACCGAGCTGGCGATCAAGGAAGCCGACGTCATCCTGTTCATGATCGATGCCCGCGCTGGCGTGGTGCCGCTCGACGAGCGTTTCGCGCAAGTGCTGCGCAAGGCCGGCAAGGATGTGCATCTGGTCGGCAACAAGGCCGAGAGCGGCGCGGCCGAGGCCGGGCTGGTCGAGGCCTATCGGCTTGGCTTTGGCGAGGCCATTGCGCTGTCAGCCGAGCATGGTCTGGGCCTGTCGGAGCTTTACTCCATCGTTTCAGCAACCATCGACCGCATGGCGGCCGAGAAGGACGCAAGGGAAATCGTCGATCTCGATGTGATGCCCGAAGTCGATGTCGACATCACCGAGGACATGCTGGAAGGCGAAGGGGAAGAGGCGACGTTGCGCTGGAACCCCAAGCGCTATCTCAACGTGGCCATTGTCGGCCGCCCCAATGCCGGCAAGTCGACGCTGATCAACCGCATGGTGGGCGAAGAGCGCGTGCTGGTTGGCCCCGAGGCCGGCATTACCCGCGACAGCATCCTGGTGCCGTGGGAATGGGAAGGCCGGGTGATCAACCTGGTCGATACGGCCGGCATCCGCCGCCGCGCCCGGGTCACCGAGAAGCTCGAGAAGCTTGCGGTGGGCGACAGCCTGCGCTCGATCCAGTATGCCGAAGTTGTCGTGCTGATGCTCGACGCGACCATTCCGTTCGAGAAGCAGGACCTGGCGCTGGCCGACCTGGTGGAGCGCGAGGGCCGCGCGCTGGTGATCGCGCTCAACAAGTGGGACCTGATCGAAGACAAGAATGAAGCGCTCAAGGTGCTGCGCGAGGAGTGCGAGCGGCTGTTGCCGCAATTGCGCGGCGTTCCACTGGTGACGCTGTCGGGCCTTACCGGCAAGAATATCGACAAACTGATGGACGCCATCTTCAAGATCGAGCGCAGCTGGAATTCGCATGTGTCGACGGCGCGGCTCAACCGCTGGCTCGCCGGCATGGTGGAGGGGCATCCGCCTCCGGCCGTGTCGGGCCGCCGGCTCAAGCTGCGCTACATGACGCAGGCCAAGACGCGGCCGCCGAGCTTCATCCTGTTCGCCTCGCGGCCGGATGTGCTGCCGACTTCGTATCAGCGCTATCTGGTCAACGGGCTGCGCGACGCCTTCGACATCAAGGGCACGCCGATCCGGCTCTGGGTGCGCGGCGGCACCGAGAACCCCTATAACGACAAGCAGAAGCGCCGGCTGGGATAACAAAAAACCCGCGGATCGCTCCGCGGGTTTTTTGTTTCTCTCGGGCGCCTATCGTCCGCTGCGGTAGTTCGGGGCTTCGCGGGTGATGATGACGTCGTGGACGTGGCTTTCGCTGAGGGCGGCGCCGGAGATTTTCACGAAGACGGAATTGTCGCGGAAGTCCTTGAGGTTGTGGGCGCCGGTATAGCCCATGGAGGCGCGCAGGCCGCCAGCGAGCTGGTGCAACACGGCCCCGGCAGCGCCCTTGTAGGGCACCTGGCCTTCAATGCCTTCGGGAACCAGCTTCATCTGGTCGCGCACATCCTGCTGGAAGTAGCGATCGGCCGAGCCGCTGCCCATGGCGCCGACCGAGCCCATGCCGCGATACGACTTATAGGAGCGACCCTGGTAGAGATAGACTTCGCCGGGGCTCTCGTCCGTGCCGGCCAACAACGAGCCGATCATGACGCAGGAGGCGCCACCGGCCAGCGCCTTGGCCATATCGCCGGAGAACTTGATGCCGCCGTCAGCGATGACGGGAATGCCCTGCCGAGCCCCCTCCTCCGCGCAGGCCATGACGGCCGCGAGCTGGGGCACGCCGACGCCCGCGACAATGCGGGTGGTGCAGATCGAGCCGGGGCCGATGCCGACCTTGATGGAATCGGCGCCAGCGTCGATCAGGGCCTTTACGGCCTCGGCGGTGGCGACATTGCCGGCAACGATGCGCGTGGAATTGCTCTCGCGCTTGACGCGCTCGACAGCCTCGGCAACGCGCACGGAGTGGCCGTGGGCGGTATCGATGACCAAGAGGTCAACGCCGGCATCAATGAGCGCCAACGAGCGCTCGAAACCCTGGTCGCCCACCGTGGAGGCGGCGGCGACGCGCAGGCGTCCCTGATCGTCCTTGACGGCGTTGGGATTGAGCTGGGCCTTTTCGATATCCTTGACGGTGATGAGGCCGGTGCAGCGGTAGTCCGCATCGACGACCAGCAGCTTTTCGATGCGGTGCTTGTGCAGCAGTATCTTGGCTTCGTCCTTGGAAACGCCGTCACGGACGGTGACCAGCTTTTCGAAGGTCATCAGCTCGCGGATGGGCTGGGCCGGGTGGGAGGCGAAGCGCACGTCGCGATTGGTGAGAATGCCCACCAGCTTGCCAATGGCGCGACCGCCCGTGCCGCCATTCTCGACAACCGGAATGCCGGAGATGCGGTTGGACTGCATCAGCGCCAGCGCATCAGCCAGGGTGGCGTCGGGGCCGATGGTGATCGGGTTGATCACCATGCCGCTCTCGAACGACTTGACCATGCGGACCTGCTCGGCCTGCTCGGCGGCGGTGAGGTTCTTGTGGATCACGCCCATGCCGCCGGCCTGGGCCATGGCGATGGCCATGGCGCTCTCGGTGACGGTATCCATGGCCGAGGACAGGATGGGAAGATTGAGCGCTATGTCCTTGGTGACATAGGTGGAAATGTCGGTCTCGGTGGGCAGGACATCGGACCGCGCCGGCTGCAGCAGCACGTCGTCGAAGGTCAAAGCCGCATCGCCGGTGATGGTGGTAATAATCTTCGCCAAGGCCAGACCTTTCCTGCCTTCTGATGAAATCAGAGATGTTGGAATGTGAGCCGGCCGATGGACTCGGCGGGCTCGGGTTGGCGAGGGTCAATAGCACCGGGCGGGCCACTTGCATAGGGGTGGGGCGGCGCTTGTCGGGCTGGGCGGCCCGGCGCATAGTGCATGTCTCGTCGGGAGGATCTCGCCATGCGCCATTTCGCGGCTGCCTGCCTATTCGTTGCGGCCTTCGCCCCCCTGGCGGCGCTGGCCGGCGAATTGGACGGATACGTGCAGCCGGAAGACGGTGCGCGGTCGTGCTGGTCGCGCAGCTATGACGCGGCGCATCTGGCTGAACATCCGGACCAGCAGGTCACCGAGATCAGTTTCGCGGTGGGCTACATGGCTGCGACGATCGAATTTGCCGAGCAGTACAGCTTTTATCTGGAAGCACGGCGCCGCGACGGCACGGAGGGTTATGCGAGCGGGCCCTGCCATGCGCAAGATGGCAAGATGTGGTGCGGCGTGGAATGCGACGGCGGCGGGGTGCTGCTGGAACGCCGCGCGGATGGCAAGGTGCTGGTGGACCTGGCGTCACACGGCTATATCCGCATGTCGGGTGGCTGCGGCGGCGGCGGGGAGGGTGACGGATTCTCGCTCGAGGCCGGCATGGACGACCATGAATTCCTGCTGCACCCCGAAACGCCCAAGACGTGCAAGTCGGCAATTCTGGAATAAAGGCGTACGGCCAAGGTAAAATCCGGCCTTTTCAGCGGCGACACCGGCGTTCATAGTATTTCAGTCGCTCCGCCGCGACCTCCTCGATTCCTCCCGGTCTAAATCCCCGTGATCCGCGTCACACCCCTCATCCTGGCGGTCGCCCTGTTCATGGAACAGATGGATTCGACTGTCATCGCCACGTCGCTCCCCGCGATCGCGGCCGATATCGGCACAGAGCCGATCGCGCTCAAGCTGGCGCTAACGGCCTATTTCGTGGCGCTGGCCATATTCATTCCGATCAGCGGCTGGATGGCCGACCGGTTCGGCGCCAAGAACATCTTCCGGCTGGCGATCTTCGTGTTCATGCTGGGGTCGCTCGCCTGCTCCTTCTCCTTCTCGCTCGAGAGCTTCGTGGTGTCGCGGTTCTTCCAGGGCATCGGCAGCTCGATGATGACGCCGGTGGGGCGCCTGCTGCTGGTGCGCTCGACGCCGCGCAGTGAACTGGTGGCGGCCATGGCGTGGCTGACCATTCCGGCCCTGCTCGGGCCGTTGACCGGGCCTCTGATCGGCGGGTTTCTCACCACCTATCTCAGCTGGCACTGGATCTTCTGGATCAATATCCCGATCGGCATAGCCGGGATCATCCTGGCCGGCATCTTCCTCAAGGTTCCGGACGGCCGCATTCCCAGGCCCATCGACGCGGTGGGGTTCATCCTGGCCGGCATCGCCTTTGCCGGGTGCGTGTTCGGACTGTCGGTGGTCAGCCTGCCGGCGCTGCCGCTCGTCTATGGCTACCTGACCATCGTCGTCGGCGTCGTCTCCGGCATCTTCTATTTCATGCATGCCAAGAGGACGACGTTTCCGTTACTCGACCCCGCCCTGCTCCGGCACAGATTGTTTCGCGCGTCGATCCTGGGCGGTTCGTTCTTCCGCATCGGGGTCGGTGCCGTGCCCTTCCTGCTGCCCTTGATGCTGCAACTGGGGTTCGGGCTCAATCCCTTCCAGTCGGGCGCCATTACCTTCGTTTCGGCCATTGGCGCGATCACGAGCAAGTTCATCGCGGAGCGGGTGTTCGCGCACTTCGGCTTTCCCCGCATATTGGGATTTACCGCACTGTTCGGCGGGCTGCTGATCGCGGCGCAGGGGCTGTTCAACATCGACACGCCGATACCGGTGATGATGGCCGTGTTGCTAGCCGGCGGCGTCCTGCGCTCGGTATTTTTCACCGGGACGAATGCGCTGGGTTATGCCGATATCAGCGATGAGGAGGCGAGCCAGGCGACCGCGATCGTTGCGGTATGCCAGCAGCTGAGCATAGCCTTTGGCGTGGCGGTGGCCGGCGGCATCCTTGAAGTCAGCACAAGCATGCATGGCGGGGAGCTGTCCCTGTTCGATTTTCAGATAGCGTTTTTCGTGGTTGGCGGGCTCAGCGCGCTGGCCGGTTTGATTTATTGGCGATTGCCGACCGATGCCGGCCAGAATGTTTCGGGCCACCAGGCCGTGGGCATCCAGAAGGAGTGACCGGTTCTCCGGCAACAGTTATTTGTCACGCACCGTGCCCCTCGTCCTCGCCACTGCGCTGTTCATGGAGAACATGGATTCGACGGTGATCGCCACCTCGCTGGCTGCCATCGCCGCCGATATCGGGACCGACCCGATTTCGCTGAAGCTGGCGCTGACGTCGTATCTCGTGGCGCTGGCCATCTTCATTCCGGTGTCGAGCTGGATGGCCGACCGGTTCGGGGCGCGCAACGTGTTCCGCGTGGCGATGCTGGTATTCATGTTCGGCTCGATCGCCTGCGCGCTTTCCAGTTCGCTATTGCAGTTTGTCGGCGCCCGCTTCGTGCAGGGCATGGGCGGCGCGATGATGGGGCCGGTGGCGCGACTGGTGCTGGTGCGGGCGACGCCGCGGCACCGGCTGGTGGACGCCATGGCGTGGCTCACCATACCGGCGCTGATCGGCCCCATCGTCGGTCCGCCGTTCGGCGGGTTCCTCACCACCTATTTCTCCTGGCACTGGATCTTCATCATCAACGTGCCGATCGGCATCCTGGGCATTGTGCTGGTCGGGTTCGCCCTGCCCAACACACCGACCCGCAGCGCACCACGGCAAATCGACCGCAAGGGCTTCGTGCTGGCCGGCTCCGCCTTTGCGCTGTTCGCGTTTGGTTGTTCGGTGATGAGCCTGCCTGCCCTGCCCCCGGTGATCGGCGCCGTTGCGGCGGCGATCGGCATCGGCATTGGCGCCATCTATGTGCGGCATGCGCTGAGCACGGAATATCCGCTGCTCGACCTGCGGCTGCTGCGGCTGCCGGTGTTTCGCATTTCGGTGGTGGCGGGGACATTCTTTCGGCTGGGCCAGGGGGCGGTACCGTTCCTGTTTCCGCTCATGCTGCAGCTCAGCTTCGGCATGAGCCCGTTTGAATCGGGGATGATCACCTTTGTCAGCGCCATCGGCGCGCTGATCGCCAAATTCGTCTGCAACTGGCTGTTTGCCCGCTTCGGCTTCAAGTATCCGCTGGTGCTGGCGACGGCCATTTCATGCCTCGGGATCCTCGCCATGGGGCTTTATACGCCGGCGACACCATTACCGCTGATGCTGGGCATCCTGACCTTTGTCGGCTTCTGGCAATCGGTGTTCTGGACCGGCTCCAACGCTTTCGTGTTTGCCGATGTGGAGGACAAGGACGCCGGACAGGCCAATGTGATCAGCCAGGTCTGGGGGCAGCTGATGTTCGCCATGGGCGTGGCGCTGGGCGGCGGTACGCTGGAACTGGTGCACCGCATGCGCGGCGAAGGCCCGCTGGTGCTCGCGGATTTCCAGACGGCCTTTTTCGTGGTGACCGCGGTGGGGGCCATTGCCACCGTACTGTTCCTGCGCCTGCCGAACAATGCCGGGCACCAGCTGACGCGCGGTGGAGGTGGCGAGCACTGAGCGGCGAGAAAGGAAAGGCCCCCTCACCCGGCGCTGTGCGCCGACCTCTCCCGGGAGGGGCGAGGCAAGATCAGCGGTCGTATTCGCCTTCGCCCTGCACGGTGTCGTTGCTGCCCTTGAAGCCCTTGGCGATCAGGTAGGCTTCGGCCGAATCCTGGCGGCTGGAGGGGGGCTTGGCGTGGAAGGTGGTCTTGAAGTGGCGCTTGAGCATGTGCAGCAGCTCATGCTCGGTGCCGCCCTGGAACACCTTGGCGACGAAGACGCCGCCGGGCGAGAGCACATCGAGCGCGAAGGCGGCGGCGACTTCGATCAGCTGCACGATGCGCAAATGGTCGGTCGGGCGGTGGCCGGTGGTGGGCCAGGCCATGTCGCTCATCACGATATCGGCCTTCTTGCCGCCCATGGCCTCGATCAGCATGGCCGGCGCGTCTTCGTCGGTGAAATCCTTCCGCAGCAGGATGACGCCGGGAATGGGGTCCATCTCGAGATAGTCGATGCCGACGATGAGGGGATTGGCCGAGGTCGAGCCCGTCGCCTTGGCGGCGACCTGCGCCCATCCGCCCGGGGCGGCACCCAGATCGACGACGCGCATGCCCTTGCGGAAGAGCTTGTACTTCTCGTCCATCTCGCGAATCTTGAAGGCGGCGCGCGAGCGGTAGCCTTCGGCGCGGGCGCGGGCCACATAGGGGTCGTTAAGCTGGCGCTCCAGCCATTTGGTGGAGCTCACCTTGCGGCCCTTGGCCGATTTGACGCGGATCTTGAGATCCTTGTCGGACTTGCGGCCGCCTGTGCCGAGAGCCTTATCCACCATTGCCATTCCTCCGCGGATATCGCACCGCCCGGCTGTGGGCGCGGTCGGCGTCCATCAGCGAAATCAATATGCCCTCGCGCAGGCCGCGATCGGCAACGCGCACGCGCTCGGTCGGCCATTCGCGCCTGATGGCTTCGAAAATGGCGCAGCCGGGCAGGACCAGGTCGGCCCGGTCGCGCCCGATGCAGGGATGGGCGACGCGACGATCGAAGGGCATGGCCAGCAGCACCTTCATCGTCTCATCGACCTCGCCCCGCTTCATCCACAGGCCATCGACCTTCTGGCGCTCATAGCGCTCGAGGCCGAGGTGGAGCCCGGCCAGGGTGGTGACGGTGCCCGAAGTGCCGATCAGGTGCACCGGATGGGTGGCGATCATCTGGCGCAGCTTCTCGCGGCCGCGGAACTGGCGCAGATGCTCGGCGACATGGGCCACCATGGCCTCGAAGACCGCAGCGGAGACATCGACGCCGCCGAATTTCTCGGCAATGGAGACCACGCCCACGGGCAGCGATTGCCAGGAGCGGATCGAGGCGGCCATGCGGCCCTGCGCCTTGGGGCGGCCGCCGCGAAAATCCATCCAGGCCAGTTCAGACGAGCCGCCGCCGATATCGAACATCAGCGCGCCCTGGGCGCTGCCCTCGATCAGGTCGGCGCAGCCGGTGACGGCGAGTTCGGCCTCAGTGCGGCGATCGACGATTTCGAGATCGAGACCGATCTCGGCCTTGACCCGGGCGAGGAAGGCCGGACCGTTCTCGGCGGCGCGGCAGGCCTCGGTGGCTATCAGGCGCATACGGGTAGGCTGGTGCTCGCGCAGCTTGTTGCGGCACTGGCGCAGCGCTTCCATGGTGCGCTCCATGGCCGCATCGCTCAGCCGCCCGGTGACCGAGACGCCCTCGCCGAGGCGGACGATGCGGGTGAAGCCATCAAGGACGCGGAAGCCGTGATCATGCGGACGGGCGATGAGCAGCCGGCAATTATTGGTGCCCAGATCGAGTGCCGCATAGATGGGCCCGCGATGCCGGCGCGGATTGGTGGCGGCTGGTGTCCGCTTGTCCGCCTCGGGCGGGGGCGTGTCGGCCCCTGCCCTCCCCGCCGGTCCGGGACTGGACGGGGCACGGATCGCCGGCTCGTCGAGAGACGAGAGTGCGGCGGCGGACCGATCGGAATCGGTCACAGAAGTCTCCTGTCGTGCGCGGTCGCCAAAACCGGCCAAGCCGGTCGCGCCCGAGCGCACTGTTCATTGCGTGTCGCCGATGACGGTAGTGCAAGGGGGCGGCAAGCGCAATGCCAGCGGCACGCACGGCGGACATGTCAGAGGCGCTTGCAATCTCGTCGGGCATTGTCTATGCAGTGCCCGCGCCGGACGCTCACGCAGCCCCGCCGCGCCGCCGGCCTTGGGCCGGGTCCCTTGCTGGGGAATAGTTCAACGGTAGAACAGCGGACTCTGACTCCGTCAATCTTGGTTCGAATCCAGGTTCCCCAGCCACACGCTCAGCAAAACTCCAGGTTTTCCGCAGGTTTCAGCCAACTCTAGCCGGCCAAATCGTGGGTTTCCCACCGCTTTGGCCACCAGATTGGCCACCGGGCTCGTCTGCATGGCTGTGAAGCGGGTCCGAATCTGGACGCTACCGCTTCGCACCCGATGCGCAGCGAACCGGTCATGACGGAGATGGTCATGCCTGCGGACAGCTTCCTGCGCCTCAAGGGGCGCACGTCCTACTTTCGGCGCAAGATTCCGGCTGCGTTACAGACTCAGCTTGCGTCAAGCGAAATCTGCCTCAGACTAGGTGTTATCGACAGAGATTCGGCAGTGCAGCTCGGGCGGCGCTTGGCGGTGGCGGTCGATGCGTTCTTTGTGTCTGCGCGTAGGAATAAAATGCTGTCATCACAACACCTGACCGCCTTGCTCGGGTCCGCTTTGCAGGAGTGGCGCGCGACCATTCAGCCCGTCCCGGTGCCGCTGGTCTCAACACGCGAGCAGGCCAAGACCATGGCCTCGCTGGCCGATGGCTTGTTGCATCGCCAGAGCGACGGCTACCCCATGGTTGATGACGCTTTCATCGCCGCGCAATTTGGCGCGACCGGGATTGAGGTGCCGACAGACCCGATGGCAATGCGACTGGCCGGCAATGTGTTGACGGCTGGCATGGCGGCGCACTATCTCGAAACGGCTGCGGAGCTGGCGCGGCAAGGCGGTCTCGACCGAGGCCTTTTCAAGCTGCCGGCGGCCGAGTGGGAAGAGAAGGCATTCCGGCTCGTGGCGCCTTATGGCGATGTCGAGGAAGCCAGTGCCGCTTCACCAAAGCGAGAATCTCTGTCCCAGGCGCCGGTTCGCCCGACGCGCTCGGCAATCCCCGCCAGCGCGCCAATGCCGACAGCGCCGGGTGGCGTCTCAACCAAGTTTGCGCGCGAAGCGGGCGCGACCTTGTCCACCCAGGCCAACTACATCGTCAGTGAGCGGGTAAAGGCCAAGCAGGTCGGGCCGGACGCGGTCCGAAATCTGGGCCCGTCCTTGCGGCTGTGGCTGCAAATCTGCGGCGATGCGGACGTACGCGCTTATTCTGCCCAGCACATGGCAGAGTTCCGCAGTGTGCTGATCGACATTCCCAAGGTGTATTGGCGCTCTGCGGGCGAGCAGGCTAAGAACATTCTACAAGTGATTGTCGAGGCTGGTGCCAAGGGGCCAGACTATGTGCGTGTTTCGCCCAAGACGGTGAACAAGCACATTTCCAACCTCAACAGCGTCTTCGAGTATGCCAAGACCATGGGGCTGATTGAACGGTCCCACGCCAGTTTCGCGGAGGGCCTTTATCTCGAGACCGGCAGTGAGGTCAGCGGCCTTGAAGAGAACGAGGAGCGCCCGGGCTATACCCCGGATCAGGTGCAACTCTTCTTCACGCATCCGGTCTACCAGGGCCGCAAGAGCGAATACTTCTACAATGACCCTGGCCAGGTGATTGTGCGCGATGCCCTCTACTGGCTCCCGCTGCTGGCCTGCTTCCAACTTATGCGCCGCGAGGAAATCTGCCAGCTCAAGGTCAAGCACGTAAGGCAGGACCAAAGTATCTGGTATTTCGACCTGATGCACCATGAGGTGAAGGTCAAGCGTCACTCATCCAAGCGCCGGGTCCCTGTGCACGACAGCAT
Source organism: Devosia sp. (assembly GCF_036676215.1). Classification (GTDB taxonomy): domain Bacteria; phylum Pseudomonadota; class Alphaproteobacteria; order Rhizobiales; family Devosiaceae; genus Devosia. The sequence goes on from NZ_JAKFDJ010000226.1 coordinate 70,630, forward strand.
CATCAAGCTAAGCTTCCTTGAAGAAGTCGTGCACGGCCGCGAACCGGAGGAGCTGCTGTTTCCAGAGCTCGTACCCAACGCCAAGGGCTCACATTCGGACGCGGTAGGCAAGCGAGTGAGCCGGATGGTCGATAGCCTCGGTATTAAGCTCGTCCGCGTTGACGATACCGAGGCCGATGGGGCGCTCCACCCTTTTCGTCACCACGGCATTACCCAATTGGAGAACCAAGGCATTCAAGGGGGCATCATCGACGCGCTCTCCGGCCATTCTTCGAACGACAGAAAGAGTGAGCGTCGCCGGTACACCGATGAAATCTACCTGAAAGTCCTGCGCGACACGATCAACAAGCTGCATATCCCGGTTGATCCGAATGCTCTGAATGGCAAATGGCGAGCATCGCGCCAAGAGGACCGCCCATGACGCTTGCATTCAACTGGCCCAGAGAATCCAGCAGCGAGATGAAGATTCCTCGGCGCAGCGATACCTCGTTTTGGGAAAAATTCCCTGACCGCCAACCTGGCGCCAGCATTGAACATCTCTATCGTTGCGATTTACTCGAAAGCAGCCAAGGGTTGATAACGGAAACGACCGGCGTCTTCGGTCATCGCTATGTGAATCCGTTGGACAACGTTCTCTCACTCCTGCGTATCTACAATCAACCGGCAGAAAATCTCCCACCAGTTGCGTCTATTATTTCGTACGTTACTGAATTGAACGCGAAAGGGAGGAAGGCTCTCGGTATCTATTACTTTTCAACTGAACTCGGCGCTGCAATGATGCAGATGAATAACCTTGAAAACTCGAGGCAATTGGTCGGCTTGGGCGGGGTAGTGACAGGTGAGTTTCCGGACGAGTTCATCAGGAATGTTTCGATACTGTCGCGTGTCAAAGTTGGCGATTTGCCGAAAGGTGTTTGTTTCGCCGACCCAATTCCCCAAGACTCCAAGGACGGAATTGTTCACGTAGTTGATGCGGAAAGCGTGTCAATTAACCTAGGTAAGATCGAATTTCGCGTCGCAGGAACGTGGGTCCAAGGTACAGAAGTCCTGTTTGAAGAAGTGATCGAAACCGCCAGAAATGGCAGTGTATCACATCTTGTCCCGGCGTTTGTATTTGCAATGGCCGGCGAAAATGCCAACAACACGGGATATTATTAGAAGAAATATTTCACCGTCTCGAAATTGATCTTCAATTCCCGAGGATCTTACTCTCTCGCCACAACGGTGTCGTAGAGGCCATAGTGGGTAAGCCCCTGATGGCTTTCAATGCCGGTGTAGCGGAGGGAAGCGTCCTCATAGCGACGGAAAGCAAAAACCGCTTCGTTCATCCGCTCTGTGTTGAATACTTTGAGGCGCACGAGAAGATGAAAGTCGGCTACCGTTAAACCGGTCACCGTTAGGAACAGCTCGGGCTCCAATTTGGTGATCACGTCCTGGAGCGTGTTCTCTCGGAAGTCAGTGAGGTACATAAAGGCGGGGATGCGCGTCGCGAACTTGATGAGCTTTTCCTGCACCAGCTTGCGCTTGGACTTGTATTCCTTTTCCTCGTCGCTGAGCTCTTTCTTCTCCCCCGGTGTCAGGTCAGCAGCTTTCGCCTTGTTCTTGAGGTCTTTGACCTTGTCGCTCTTGTTAATAATCGTCTCGATGACATTGTCACCAAGAGCGCGCCAGCCCTCGATGCGTCCCACGGCGGCCATCGCCTCAGGATTGTCGAGGATGCGGCGAAGTGTGTCGTTATCAACGTTCACCAGCAGCGCGGATTCCCACTTGCGCGCCAACAGTGTTGCCGAGGTCCCAGCCATAGCTATGTCAAGGATTCCGCCTGCATCGACCTGGGTCATGTTGGCACCGTCATAAGCCAGCACCGGAAGGAAGGAGACCAGGTCGCGTACCGCGTTTTCTGGGTTCGCCTCACCCGGAGACAGGCCGATGCCGTACTCGGAGAGCTGACGCAGCGCACGTGTGGGCGCGAAGTCGAACACGAAGCAGACGGGCTTAAGAACCTCTTCTTCATTCGGGTTATCGCCGTTGGGGTTCTTGATCGACCAAGGCGACTGCACGCGAAACGCAGCCTGAAAGTAAGTTTCCGGCGACTTGAGGTTACGAAGCATCAGGATCGACGACCACTGAGCCACCGTCACCCCGGTTGTCAGTTTGCCGCAGGACAGCGTGATAGTGCTCGTATCAAAGCCGCTACCGACCGCCTGTCGAACCGGCGGCAAAGCGTCGAGTCCAATCCCGGCCGAGGCTCCCGCCGCTACGATAACCTTGTAGTTGTGCCAGAAGGTATTGTGTCGCTCCGATAGCAGGTTCGCCATCGCGTGGCAGGCGGCGACGTTGGGCAAGAACCAGAAACTGTGCTGCATATGGGGCAACAGCCTCGTGTCCGAATAAGGCCACGGTGGGATGACGCCTGCCTTGAGGCTATCGAGTGATCTAGGCGCGTCGGGTGCGTTTCGTATGACATTCAACCACTTCTGAACCTCATCCTTGTGCTTGAACTGCGCGAGAATGCCGTCTCCGATGGCGGCGAAAAATTCATTGAGATTGAACTCGTCGAACTCACCGCCGCTGGCGATGTGCGTGATTTCTGGCGGCATCTGGTAGGTCAGTAGCCGCATTTGGGGCAGAGCGGCATAGGGATTGCGCTGGCCCGGATGGTGCGCGGCGAAGTCGGCCTTGGCGCGCTGTTCGTCTGTATAGGTCCAGTTGAAGATCTGTTCCTCGATGAACTCGCCCGTCGCCAGCGCCTTGAACGGTGTGCCGGACAGATAAAGGTACGCGCGCGTGGTTATCGGCAGGAACTCCGCCTCACTCTCCGAAAGGACGCCAAGGTCTTCGTTCACATTCTCCAGGTCGTCGGCATATTCGAGTTCTATCTTGGTGACCGCTGCGTCCTCGCCCTCGAAGAGCTCCTTGGCCGTCTCGCGCCATGCGCCGAAATGATATTCGTCGAACACCACCACGTCCCAATGGATCGCATGAAGCCATTCGTTCTTGGCCTTGATGTTGCCGGCCTTGTCACGCCCGAGCAAATCCTGGAACGAGCCGAAGTAGACGACCGGCTTGTCGCCATTGACCTGGCTAGGGTCTCGCCCTGTGTTGCGCGAGAGATACTGCCAACCGTCGAAATCAACATGGGACTCAAGGTCGGTCTGCCAGGCATCTTCAACGGCGGGCTTGAAGGTCAACACCAGAACCCGCTTCGCCCCTAGCTTCTTGGCGAGCTGGTAAGTCGTGAAGGTCTTGCCGAAGCGCATTTTTGCGTTCCAAAGGAAGCGTGGAACGGCATTTGCGTTCTGCTGCCAGCGGGAATGGTAGTAAGCGTAGGTCTGTTCCACCGCCTCCGCCTGTTCCCTGCGCGGCGGGAAGGTTTCGTGGTGCGTACCGCTGAATTGCTGGCCCGTGCGCAGCTCGGCCAGCACCGTTTTCACATCGGCGACCGTGCATTGCATCCATTCAAGTTGCGGATTGAGGAAGCCCTTGCGTTTTAGTGCATCTCGCACGGCATGATCGGTGATCGTACTGCCATCGTCCCGCTCGGCCGGTTCGTCGAGTTCGACGCTGAAATTGGCGATGGCAGCCGTCTTGAGTTGTTCGGCGACACGCTGCTTCACGTTGCGCGTAGTCTGGCCGACTTTGAGCAGGCCGTCATGCGCCGCGTCAACGATGGCGTAGGCATAGATACGCGGACGCGCATCCGGTCTGGGCGCAAGGATTTCTTCAATGGTAGGCTTATTCATTGCCCGCCGCCGTCGGACGGATCATCTGCTCGACGAAAGCAATCTCTTCCTCGTTGAGGTTGTACTTCTTATAGAGATCGGCGTCGGTCCAGGTCCGGTCCCATGGCTGGACCGGGACCCACCGGTACATTCCCCGAAAGACGTCTTGGGATGGCTTACGGAGGGAGACAAGGAATCTCGCTAATTTCGTTTGTAGGTATGCCCCGACACTCTCAGCCTCGATCTTTGAGTTCAAAGGACCAGCGACTAGATAAGTTTGGGTACATACAGCTCCTGGGCCAGCAATGATTGACGGTCCTAGAACCAAATCGACGCCGCTCCTCTCTCGCTCCCGGCCTGATCCGGTTTTTGGAAGAAACAACTTCCAGACATCAATCAGGTGTAGGTTTTTGTTGATCGTGCTGCGGTCGATCGCACCCCGAACTCTTTTAGTCCCGACGTTGGCATAAAGAAGCACCTGATCTTGAGTCGGCAGGGCATCGCGCGTGTAACCTGAAAAATTCGTCGCCAGGCCGAACGGAGTATCGCCGCTGACAAGTTCCTCAAAAGAGCGCTCACCGGCCGCAACTACCTTGTGCAGGATGTCGACCGCTCGCTTGTCACGGACGAAGACATCAAATTCGTCCAGAGCGCGCGCATGCGGCCCGATGAGCTCGCCGTTACGGCAATAGGTGCATTCGCAAAGGCCGGGGTTCTCGCGATCCCACAAGAAGTAACAAACGCCACCGCCAATGCCCACAGTGGGGAATGCATCCTTCGCGTTCTCATAGTCCACAAGATTGCGCACGCGGCGATCGCCGAGCATTTCAGCGCGGAACTCACTCAGTCCACGACCGCCAGCCATCCATCTCGATGGAATGACCATGCATAGATATTTCGGCTCCAATCGAACAGCTTGCTGCACGAAAAGTTGATAAATCGGCGAGTCGTTCGTCCCGCCACCACCACCAGTCATTTGGTATGGGGGGTTGCCGATGATTACGTCGAACTGCATATCATCTCCGAACAACTCGGCGATCCGAGTTTTAATGTCATTGGTGTGGATGAAGGCGTAGGCGTGAGTTTCTAGCCCTTCGCCGCGATCCAGGACCTCCTTACTGGCCCCGCAAAACGTGCATCTCCCGCTTTCCCAAGAATGCTCGGTCCGTTCAAACCAGATATTTCCCTCGTCCCGCGAAAAGTTTCGGGCTACGGAATGTTCGCCGGCCGCGCGCTTCGAGCAGTAAGCGCTGCGCCGGGCGAGCAAGCTGGTAAGCAGCGTTATGCCGATACCGAACACTTGCCGGGTCAAGATGTGATTGACGCGCATTTGCAGGTCGGGGATTTCCGCTGCTAGCCCGGCTATCAGTCGGGTGGCGATTTCCCGCAGGAACACACCTGATTTCGTGCTGGGGTCAAGGAACCTGACCGAGCTATCCGCCCAGATATTGGCACCGGCATGGTTCGCTGCCCAAGCTGTTGCCACGTTGTCGAGCATCCGGTTGGCAAAGTCTGGCGGCGTGAATACCTCGTCGTTGGAGAGGTTTGCAATGCAAGTCAAAACATCAGGGTTTCGGCCCCGCAGCGCAAACCCAGCCCGCTCGTTCATGTGTGCTCCCCAGGAGTATTACCGCCCCCGCCGTCCGCCAAATCGCGTACAGTCATTTGGGGAAATACACTGATGGGCTTAAATATCTCGTGTTTACCAAGTTCGGCGAAGAGTGATCCCTCTGCCCCTAAGCTTGCCATGGTGGTCAACACGTCGAGCCGGAAATCACGCCGTTGGAATTTGCCCCTGCCCAGGTAGCCCCATTCCACCACGCGGATTGGCGCACCGTGTGTATCGCGCATTGTCATGGCGTCGCCATGAACAAGATTGAGCGATAACACGAAGGAAGCGGCGCGATATAGTTCGTCCACTTCGGCCAGCTTCAGATACTCTGCGAACACTTCCATCATGTTCGCGCGGCATTCGGCGACGTTGTCGTTCAGCAGTTCGATACCGTAGCAGCACATCAAGCCAAGAAGGGCGTGGTGCCGCTTCTCGAAGTCGGACCTGCCAAATTTCAGCTCCACGGCGGCGAGCTTGCGTTGCAAGATCGGCACAAGGAAATTGCCGCTTCCGCAGGCGGGTTCCAGAAAACGCGCGTCGATCCGCTCCGTCTCACCCTTTACGAGGTCGAGCATTTTCTCGACCAGCCATGGGGGAGTGAACACCTCACCGTGGTCGGAGACACGCTTCTTGGACTTGATCAAATTCATAGGCGACACATAGCAGCAAAGCCCGCTGTTTCGGCCGACAATTTTCACTGCAACTGCGCATCCTGATACACCGGAGTGGGCGCAACGCGCCTGATTACTGAGGGAACGATCCAGTTGTGGCAACGCCACTCGATCCGCTTGCACCGGCAAGCTCTCGGCGCCTGCCTCGGGGCAGGCGCCGCAACTTTTCGCCACTTACAGAAAAAACGCCGCCTACTCGACGACCTTCCCTTGCGTCTGCAATCCGTGCAGATAATCGGCTGCCTTCTGGGCATAAGATGCGGCCGTGAATATCGCCCGCCTGTCGCCCTTCAGTACCTTCAACCAGTTGCCGATATACGCGGCATGATCCTTGCGGACCGTGGGGGTGATTTCCAAGTCCGCACAAAGGAACGCAGCGCCAAGTTCTGCCACCAGTTCCTCGGCGGCATAGCCTTCATCACCCCAGCGCTCACGGTCGAAACTCCGATCCAACCGCGACTTGTGGCGCGTCCAGTGGGCCAGCTCATGCAACAGCGTGGCATAGTAACCTTCAGGGTCACGGAACGCCTCGAAATCCGGCATCTGCACTAGGTCACGCTCCGGCTGGTAGAAAGCCATGGTTCCGCCCGTGCGAACCTCTGCGCCCGTGGCGCCGACGAACTTGTCCACCTGTTCAATGCGCTCGGCGGGGTCCAGCATTGTCACCGGTGGCTTGGTCATTTTGGCCGGCAAACCCTCGATCTGGTCGGCATTGAAAACCGAATACGACTTGAGAAACGGAATACTCCGCGCGCTGTCCTCGCCGGTCTGCTCGTTCATCTCGCTTCGCACTAGCGTCCCGGCATAGACCACCATGGTTCCCCGTTCGCCCTTCTTGACATGCGCGCCCATATCCTGGGCCTGCCTGAAACTCATCCATGTAGGCGATGAGAACCCATTTTCCGCTGCCGAAGCCCAAAGCATCAACACGTTGATCCCCCTGTAGGCCTCGCCATTGGCGCGAAGCGGCCGATTGAGCTGGCCACCCTCACCGCCGACAATCCAAGGCTGCAGCCATGGCCGAATACCAAACTCCAAGTCCTTGATGATGGTGTCCGTCACAGTCTGATAAAGGTCCTTCTTCACTTCCGGCTCCTAGCGTTTCGGGTTCGCGATAAACCCGGCTAGCTCCCGGCAATGAGGGGGGTGAAACCGTCCAGTACCGCCCCTGGCGGAGGGGGATCACCCGTCCTGCACGACCGTAGGAAGGAAGGTTGGGGACACCGACAGGGGCGCGCCCTTGGGCGTCCAGTGCTTGACGGGAGAAGGGGCGCAGCCCCATCGAAAGAAGAGTCGCCAATGGCGGCAATCTGCATGAGCAAGACGCTCATGCCGCGAACGGGACAGCTACCGCATGGCCGAGACCATGGCTCGGGGCGCAGCCAATGGCCCGACAATTCGCCCATAGCCCACATGAGTTCATCGCCCGTCCGGCTTGGACAACCCATGTCTACCGCCGCGCGGCGACGATCAGTGCCACCGCGTGGAGAGTGAGAGCGCCAAACAATCCCAATGCGGCAGTGCCGATGGCAACCTTGCCGCCTGCGATGGGCGTGAGGAACATCGTCGCCACCACCGCCACCGCAACGCCATTGAGGAACTGCGCCACGATACGCCGGCCTTCTCGATCAAGTTTCATGGTCATCTCCTTGCTATTTCGCAAGGATAGGCCCTCTGGCGTGGACGGGGATAAGCGCGATAAGCTCACCGGGGCGGAGGTGGCCATGAAGGCATTGGTGGATCGGCTGAGCGCCGAACTTTCCTCGAAGTACATCCAGTATATCGAGACCTTCATGGTGGACCTGTGGAGCGAGGCCGGCTTCATCGAGTTCCGCTGCGGCTTCTGCCTTAGGCGCGATCACGAACTGCGCCGCTTCACCCTCAAGGTGCCGGCAATGGCGGGAGAAACAGACGCCGAGCGCGAGCTGCTGATCGTCGTCATCTTCGATGAGATCGAAGAACTGGTGGACAAGGCGATTGCAGCGGATCGGGTATGCGCCAATTGAGCGGCTGGGTACCGGATACCGGACCGGAGGTTCGCGAACGAGACAGCCTGGTGCTCAAACTCCAAGCCGACCTTCGGCGCTTTCAGAAAATTCCTGATCACCGCCGCGAGGCGGAATGCGCGGACGAGGGTGAGGCAACTTGCCGAGCGCTGATTCGTGAACTTGGAATCCAAGTCTAAACCCCAGAAATTCTTCGCCGGTACAATTCGGACGACAGGGTCTCCATCAGGTTCTTGATTGGTGGCGGCAGTTGTTCGCTCCGCAGTTCGGCAGCGTAGAGGAGAGCCAACGCCCGATTGAGCCGAACCAGATAGTCGCGCTCCTCATTGAGCAGGCTGTTTGGTGGCGGCATTACCGGCGCACGGGCAACGAGCACTGTGATCTCGTGTTCGACGTCGCGGGGAATGGGTGCCATCACCAGGCTCCACCAAGCCTCTGTGGCTGCATCTGCAGCCGCCTGCTTGCTCTCGGCAACGCCGCTTGAGCTAAACCAGCCGTCCCAGATCGCATTCCACGCCCAGCTTCCCGTCCGCCCCGGATTGGGCCAGATGGACGCATACCGCTGCTGTTGGTCGAAGCCCACCGGATAGGCAGCAAATCGACCCTTCTCCTTTATCCATTTCAGGCGCTGCAGCACCCCCATGTAGTGACCCATTGCCAGATGTTCTGTTTTTGTTCTAATTTCGATCGGGCATAAGAGTCCAGCGGGAGCACGATCAAATGTGGAAACCATCGACATCTACGGGTCAGACGCCGGAACCGAAGCTGAAGACGCTAGTGGTGCTAATGGCGTTCGTCCGCGACGACGAGGGCGAGCTTCAACCGGCTTTCGAGCCCCGCGAGGTGCCGTCTGAGGACAAAGCCAAGATGGATGCTCGCCGCATGGCTGCGCTCGGCGCCTATGCCGGCGTAATCTGCTGGTCGCGCTCGGCGGACCTGGTCAATGGCGAGTTCGGAGAGCCGGCGGTGCTCTTTCAGCACGGGGATGTTCCAGAGATGGAGTGACGCGGCCCGGGCAACTGCCTGCCACCGGTCAATTCACGGACATTCCTTCGAACCCTGTCGCTGGCTACAGTACTGTAATGGCGGCGGCGTTCCGGAGGAGCGACATGTGGTCACGCCAGCGGCAATCGACCGCCGCCCAGAAGTCCTCTGCATGTAACTGCAGCGCCTTTTCAAAGAAGCCAGTCCCGGGCTTTAGCTCACCGGGGACACCTATGGCCGCCAAAACCTCTCTGTGACGCTCCTCTTCGTTCAGCTCTTCGCGCCAGAGTTCCTTAGCGGCCGCCTTGCGCCTTTCTTCCCCCGGCGGCAGGCTCCACAAATCCTTGTGGTCCTCCATGGCAGCATAAACCGCCATGCGGGCCAACATAGCCATGTCATAAGGAACCGCCCCGTCCAGAGACGTTGCAACATTACCCTCAGTCATTTCTCTTATCCAGACGCGATGTTGTAGTTGCAACATTAGTATAAGTCGTAGTTCTGACCATTTCAACGCATACTATTCGAAATTATTCTTGAAAGCCTTCCAGACATCTTGATTCTTGTTCCAGATCTTTTGCTGATCAGGAAGGACTCGGCGGTCCGAAGTTCTTTCAGCTCGTCTGGGGAAACCAAAAACTCACGAGTACTTCTTGCAGAACCAACGCCGGTAGCAGTTCTTTCCACGACCTGTGCAGTCACTTCTAGCTTTTGGAAAGTTCCGGAATATTGAGCTGCCAGTTCCGCGTCGGCCGGAGAGTTCAGCTGGTGCACGATCAACGAATTGACCGACGCAAGAACCTGGCTGAGGAACGGAGCGCCGCCTGAAGTTACAGATGCCTCCAGATCCGCAAAGCTCTGGCCCGCGAGGACTACTCGCGCCCCAAAACTACGTCCCTGGGCGACGAGATGCAGTACTTGCTGGCCCACGAATGTCCCGATTTCGTCCAGGACGATCAGCCAAGGCCCCTCGCTTTGCGACAAGGTAAGGCGAGCGTCGTTGATGACGAGTTTGCCGATGGCCTTGGACAAGTCGGGGAACGTCAATGCTGGAAGCGCGAAATAGGCTATGGCTCCCTCCCTGCGAGCTTGTGCCAGCCGGAGAACAGGCCGGTCCCCGCCGGTGTCAAAGAGGTGGGCGGCCGAAGATCGCCCGAGGTTCCGGATTAGACTCCGCAGGCTTTCGATGCCTGCCTTCTCTGCGGCCCGTTGATCTTGGATCTCAACAATCAACGCCTCGGCGCCGGGGATGCTCTTCGCGTGCTTTCTCACCGCCTGCACCATGGCTGTCACAGACATCAACTTTTGAATACTGAGGAGGTCTACGGGCTCCCGGATGGCAAGTGCAACCTTGAACACCGTCTGCATGTAGCCCTTGGCGAGAACCTGATAATAAGGCTCGGACCAGTCATGCAGCGTGACAACCATGTCGGCGAGGGCGGAGTAGTCACTGCCGGTGAACGGGTCATAAGCACAGCTCTCCGGATGGTGACCGACGTGAGATTGATGGAAGAGGTATGCCTTCCGCCCATGGCTCTCCGCGAACGCTTTGATTTGGGCTCCAGTCCGCACATCACCTTTGCCGTCAAGGAAGAGAACCGGCAGACCGCGTTCAATGTGCGATTCAACGAGGTTGAGATTGGTCGCCGTTTTGCCTCGGCCAGTAGTGCCGACATTCAAGATGTGATTGTTCAAGTCGGCATCGGTGATGTGCACCTGCCTTCCTGTCTGCCAATTCACCCCAAGTAGGGTCTTGTCGCCGGCACTGGCCAAACTCAGGTCCGCCTTCTTCTTAGACCCAGCAGCAATGGGGGCCGGTCGAATACTACGACGGACCAATCCTCTAACGCCGGAGTTCAGCGAGTCCTCGAATATGAGACGGGCTATGGCGCCGGCGCCCAGACCAGCGGAGACAAGACAGGTCGTCACCCACGGAGCTTGTGCAAGATCAAGCCATGCGAAGCCGAGCGCTTGTATGTCCAGCTGAAGGAGCGGATCGCGCACTCTGGCTAGCCAGACCGAGAAGGAGAGCTGGAGCCGGCCACTCACGAGCAGGCCGATGATGGACGCCATTGAGATGGCAATGCTCCAAAGACAAGCTGTCAAGGAGCCCAGGTACCACGCGGCAATCCAGGGAACGATCGCCGCAGCAATCCCGACGGGTCCAAGGCAAACGACCACAATCACGGCGGCCAGCGGCTTGAGCACAATTGCGAAATCGTCTGGGGAGTTGAAACCGTTGGCTGTCATTGGCCGTCCTCCTCGCGGACAGAGGCGGTGGGGCTGTGCGTCCATTTGACGATCTTGATGTGTTGGCTGTCACCGGCGATGCGGCGCACATAGGCCCTCATAGCCTCGGTCGTAACGACATACCAAACCTCGTCCAGCTCCAAATTTCCAGCATGGCTGGCGATGATATCCGCCAGTCGGCGCGGCGCTTTCTGCGTCAATTCGAGCTCAACGCCGATCTTGACGTTGTCGCGGCGAAGAATGCCGTCGGGCACGTGGAAGTTCTCCGCTGCGCGATCGGGCCGACGCCAGCGATATTCTCGCTCCGTCTCAAAGCGACTAGAAAACCGAGTCTCAAGGGAGACCGCCAGGTCAAAGAGCATGCTGTCGTGCTGAAAAGTGGACGCTCGTATCCCCTTGATCGCCGGCAGGGTTTCACCGGCCAACTCACGACCCACACGGGTCACCACAAGAGGGCGAACCTCAAAGTGCTGCAGCGAGGCCCGCTCCAACAGCCCCTCATCCACAAGCTTACGCACCCTTGCTGCAGCGGTTGAGAAGTCCACGCCGCCCCAAAACCGAGCCACCTGCTCAACCGTCAGGAAGCCAAATCGGTTGATGCACCGCACCAACTCCAAGTCCCGTTCCGTCACCTGCACTTTGATACTCCATACAAAAAACATCATGCTGATCCCCCCATCCTGCTTACCGCTTGCCTGTGCCGCCCCGACCCCATGTGATGTCCTTGATCGCGTGGGGTCGGGGCGGCACAGGGCCTAAAAACCCCCAGAAACTGGGGGTTTTTAGGCGGAGGTTGCCCACTACTGGTGGGGACCCTGGTGGGGAGGGGGAACGGGGCCCTCATTAGGCGAATAGGTTCGCCTGGCCTCAGCGTGCCCTGCTTGTTCAGAACTCGTCTCGATCTGATCGAACGTGTCGGCAGGCGCATGCAGCGCGCTAAAATTTGGAAGCGTGAAAGAAGAGTCCCGCATACTCGGGGGCGGGCCGATCAGCTGCTCCTCGCCCTCCGAAATACTCGTGTCCCCACTGTCTTGCGATCGCTGCCTGTCAATGGCTGGATGTTCTGCCAGCGTCGCGGCGGCGCCTTTGTCGCCGGCCTCGATCGCTTCGATCAAGGTGACGACTTTTGTCTGTTCGACTGCCAGTTCGTGGCGTAGGTCAGAGTTGGTCGCCAGCGCCTCGGCAAGGGAAGCATCTCGCTCTCCGAGAGCGGCCAGAAACTCATCTCCGCGACGCACCGCTTCGGCCAGTTCGATTTGCGCTGCCTCGCACTCGCGACGTGCCGCCGCGAGTTCAGAGCCCAGCTCCTCGATTTCGGCCTGCTGCGCGGCGTCATGCGCCGCGACCATCTTGCCAAAGGTCACGGTTGAGCGTTCTGCCAGATCGCCGAGTGCCGCGCTTGCCTCGTTCTTCAGGACGTTGGCCGAATTCACGAGGGCCACGAAAGCAGCATTTACGCGATCCGGCAGATCGGAGAGGTCGGCTTCTGGCGCGGCTACTACCTGAGCCTTAAGCGCATCCGCCGCAAAGAATGCGGAGACGTACTTATGTGCAGTGCCGGTCGACCCAACGATGCCGTCCGCGACCAGCTTCTGGCAGATCTCAGTCCTCGTGGGGCTGCGCGCTTCTGGGGCCCCAGACAAAAGGGCCCGGATTGCTCCAAAAATCTTGTTGTAGTCGTGAGCCATGTACGCGGCGCTCCTGTTACTAAAAAAACTCAATTCCGGAAT
>NZ_JAKFDJ010000227.1:0-2243 GCF_036676215.1 Devosia sp.
CTCCTCGAACGAGCTGATGAGCGGCATTGCCAAGGACAGCCGCGAGCAGGCCGGCGCGATCGAAGAGGTCAACACGGCCGTGCGCACCATGGACGAGATGACCCAGCACAATGCGGCGCTGGTCGAAGAGATGAACGCGGCCATCGAACAGACCGAGGCACAGGCCACCGAACTCGACAGGATTGTCGATATCTTCGCCATCACCGAAACGGCCCCAGCCCAGCGGCGGCAGGCCCGGAGCGAACCGTCCCCCGCCACCCCGGCCAAGGGCGTGGCCGATGGCGCCCGCGGGCTGCAGCAAAAGCTCAAGTCCGTCGCCAAGTCCTATCTCAGTCACGGCAATGCCGCGATCGACAAGGACTGGAGCGAGTTCTAGTTCAGCCGCCATTGACGAGCTATCCCGGGGCGTTGGGCGCCCTGATTGTTTGGTGCGCGCGATCCTACCATACAAGATCAATGGGTCGTTAAGGTCCCACGACTATAGTTGCGCGCAAATAGATGTCAGCTTGGCCGGGGGATGCGAGCAGATGATGCGGAACAGCACTGGATTTTGGGGCAATATCAGACTGACAACGGCCATTTCGGGCCTGGTGCTGATGAGTATCGTCGTCACCATCGCCGCCTATACAGTTAGTGGCTACGTCGATCTGCGCCGGCAATCAGTCAACCAGAGTGTCAGTCAGCAAGCAGCCAATCTGCAGGTTGCTGGCACGATCCTGGAAAAACGGCTGTCGGGTTCGGTGCTGACCTGGGCGGAGAATGGCGATATTGCCGCCTTCCAAGCCTATTCACTTCCATTTTTCCATGACACTGCCGCCGTCGATTCGGTGAGCCGGATCACCAAGGGAGCGGCGGCCATCTTCGGGTTGGACGCGGCCACCGGGCAGTTCATGGCGAAATCCACCAGTTTCGAGCTGCCCGACGGTGAGCGGGCCGTCGGCTTTGCCATCGACCCTGCCTCGGCCGAACATGCGGCACTCATGGAAGGGCAACCCTATTTTGGTGAAGTGATCATGCAAGGCGTTCGTTTCCACGGAGCCTTCCAACCCTTTACCGACTTGAAGAACAACCCGCTGGGCGCCTTCTTCGTAGGTAGCGATGCGGCTGTGGCGGAAGCGGCGGCCAATGGATCGTTGCCCGGCATGCTCGGCGTGGGGCTGGTGCTATTGGTGGTGCTGGGCGGCATCTGTCTGCTGGTCTCACGCCAGCTGACCCGGCCTATCCCACGCATTGCAGGCGCGATGCAGGCGATCGCCGACGGCGACTATGCCACCGAGGTGCCGTTCGTCGAGCGTCGCAACGAGTTGGGCGACATGGCGCGCGCTGTGGAAGTGTTCCGCGACAACGGCTTGCGCGTCAGCGAGATGACCGAGGCCGAGGCTGCCCGGATCATCGCTGATCAGGCAAACCGGCAGCAGATGATGAGCGCGTTGCAGAGCGCCTTTGGTCAGGTGGTGGACGCCGCCGTTGCTGGCGATTTCAGCGGTCAGGTGACAACGGAGTTTCCCGATCCAGAACTCAACGGGCTGGCTGGCAGCGTCAATACGCTGGTTTCGAACTTCAATCAGGGCGTGTCCGAGATCGGGACCGTACTGGGGGCGCTGGCCAATACCGACCTGACCAAGCGCATGGAGGGCGAGTATGAAGGTGCCTTCGCCACGCTGAAGTCCGACATCAATGCGGTGGCCGACAAACTGACCGATGTGGTGGGGCAATTGCGCGATACATCGCGCACCCTCAAGACGGCGACGAGCGAGATTCTGAGTGGCGCCAATGATCTCTCCGAACGCACCACCAAGCAGGCGGCGACGATCGAGGAGACCTCGGCGACGATGGAGCAGCTGGCCTCGACGGTGTTGCAGAATGCCGAGCGCGCCAAGGAAGCCAGTACGGTGGCTTCGACGGTGACCCGCACCGCCGAAGAGGGCGGGCAGGTGATGCATCAGGCGACCGAAGCCATGGAACGGATCACCCAGTCGTCGGGCAAGATTTCCAACATTATCGGGCTGATCGACGACATCGCCTTCCAGACCAACCTCTTGGCGCTCAACGCCTCGGTTGAGGCGGCGCGTGCAGGCGATGCCGGCAAGGGCTTTGCGGTGGTGGCGGTGGAAGTGCGCCGGCTGGCACAATCGGCGGCCAATGCGTCATCGGAAGTCAAGGTGCTGATCGAGCAGTCGGCGGGCGAGGTCAAGGGTGGCTCCAGGCTGGTGCTCGATGCCGCCAGCAAGCTCGAGGCCATG
>NZ_JAKFDJ010000228.1:0-1714 GCF_036676215.1 Devosia sp.
GAATACTCGCGTCCCAGCCTGACCCGCGACCACGTGCTGCCGCTGTCCAAGGGCGGGCGCGACATCTGGGAAAACGTGGTCACCGCCTGCTTCCACTGCAATTCGCGCAAGAGCAACCGCACCCCGCAGCAGGCCAACATGCCGCTGCTGGCGGTGCCTTACCGGCCCAGTTGGATCGAGCATCTGATCCTGTCCAACCGCAATATCCTGGCCGACCAGATGGCGTTCCTCAAAGCGCAGCTGCCCAAGCGATCCAAGCTCTCCGCCTGAGGCTGAACGGCTTTGCTTGCCCCTCCCCCGGATGGGGAGGAAAATGGCACAAATGATCGACCCCACCCGCTACCCGCACCTTTCCCGCATCGCTGTCCCTGCCGACCTGCGCCAGTTCGAGGAATCCGAACTCCCCGCCATCGCCGAGGAATTGCGGGCCTATCTGATCGAATCGGTGGGCAAGAGCGGCGGCCATTTCGGCGCCGGCCTGGGCGTGATCGAACTCACCGTCGCCCTGCACTACCTGTACAACACCCCGGACGACCGGCTGGTGTGGGATGTGGGCCACCAGACCTATCCGCACAAGATCCTGACCGGGCGCCGCGACCATATCCACACGGTCAAGCAGGCCGATGGCGTGGCGCCTTTCCCCAAGCGCGAGGAGAGCGAGTACGACACTTTCGGCGTCGGCCACTCCTCCACCTCCATCTCCGCCGCGCTGGGCATGGCCATCGCCAACGCCCAGGCCGGCAACGAGCGCAAGGTAGTCGCGGTGATCGGCGATGGCGCGATGACCGCGGGCATGGCCTTCGAGGCCCTGAACCATGCCGGCGGCATGGAAGATCCGGAGCCCAACCTGCTGGTCGTCCTCAACGACAACCAGATGTCGATATCCGAGAACGTCGGCGGCCTGACCAAGATGCTGGGCCGCATCAGCAGCAGCCGCACGCTCAATGCGCTGCGCGAAGGCGGCAAGAAACTGCTGGGCGACAAACGCAAGCCGCCGGCGCGTTTCATGCGCCGCTGGGAAGAGCACTGGAAGGGCATGTTCGTGCCGTCCACGCTGTTCGAGGAAATGGGTTTCCATTACACGGGCCCGATCGACGGCCACGACGTGCCCGCGCTGGTCAGCGCCCTGAAAACGCTCAAGACCCTGAAGGGCCCGCAACTGCTGCACATCATCACCATCAAAGGCAAAGGCTACGAACTGGCCGAAGGCGATCAGATCGGTTATCACGCGGTCGGCCCGTTCGATCCCGAAAAGGGATTGATCAGCAAGGGCGGCGCGAAGAAGCCGACCTACACCGATGTGTTCGGCGACTGGCTGTGCGACATGGCCGCCGCCGATCCCAAGCTGCTGGCCATCACCCCCGCGATGCGCGAAGGCTCCGGCCTGGTGCGCTTCAGCAAGGAATATCCGCAGCGTTATTTCGACGTGGCCATCGCCGAACAGCATGCGGTGACGCTGGCCGCGGGCATGGCCTGCGAAGGCGCCAAGCCGGTGGTCGCCATCTATTCCACCTTCCTCCAGCGCGGCTACGACCAGCTGGTACATGACGTGGCCATCCAGAAACTGGACGTGCTGTTCGCCATCGACCGCGGCGGCGTGGTCGGCCCGGATGGCGCCACCCACGCCGGCAACCTCGATCTGAGCTATCTGCGCTGCGTGCCGCATATGGTGGTGATGACGCCTGCCGACGAGGACGAGTGCCGCAAGATGCTG
>NZ_JAKFDJ010000229.1:0-16072 GCF_036676215.1 Devosia sp.
TCCAGTAAGCCTAACGGCAGCATCTGTTTGGGCGTTAAGGTTTCGTTAGTTATAGCTGGCTGGTGGTTTTGACGGAGGCCAGCATGCTTTTGCAGCTTATGGCATTGTGGGGAATCGTGATCGCGGCGATCATCTGGTTCGTGCGCGATGAGCGCCGGCTAGGTGCGGAGGCGGCAAGCCATTATGCGCATGCGCCGAAATATGGGCATGTGGCCGTCGACGAGCCTGTCGCGGTGCCGGTCCCGGCGCAGCGGGTGGGCGAGCTTACCGAACCGCAGCGCAAATTCCTCAAGGCTTTCGCCGAGACGAATTAGCCGGTCCCGTTGAGGCTTGCCTTGAGCCGGGCGATGATGGCGGCGGCCTTGAGCATCAGGGCCATGTCGATATCGGCGTCGCTGGCATCGGCGGCGAGATCGGCCCAGACGGTAATCGCCAATTCGTGGGTCTGCTGCCGGTCGGCATGGGTTTCGCTGAGCACGGCGCGGACATGGCCGGTGGTGCGGCCGGCGAGCCTTGGATGAGCCGCCTTGTCGCGGACGGCGATGTCGATCAATTCTATGGTCATACTGGCCCCGAACGGGAGCCCCCATGCCGCAATCTACCGGCAGGGCCTTCCCGAGGCCTTAACGCTCGCCGGGGAAGAAATGTTTCTCCACAATTTTAGCTTTCGCGGTGCCGTGGCGGCCAATCACACCTTGACGGGGTGTTCGACGCGGCCGACATCGCCGAAGAGGCGCAGATAACGCGCGATTTCCTCGGGTGAGCCGGTCGCCTTGGCGGGGTTATCCGACAGTTTGACGGCCGGCCTTCCATTGGTTTCGCTGACCTTGGCGACGATGGAAATCGGATCGAGCCCCGGATTGGGGCCGTCGGGCACGCAGCCCTCGAAGTCATTGGTGAGATTGGTGCCCCAGCCGAAGGCCATGCGCACCTTGCCGTCGAAATGGAGATAGGCCTCCTCGATCATGTCGACATCGAGCCCGTCGGAGAAGATCAGGAGCTTGTCGCGCGGATCGCGGCCGCGGCTCTTCCACCAGGCGATGATGCGTTCGCCGCCTTCGATGGCCGGCGCGCTGTCGGGGCGGAAGCCGGTCCAGTCGGCGACCCAATCGGGGGCGTGCTTGAGGAACGAATCGGTGCCGAAGGCATCGGGCAGCACGATCTTGAGATTGCCGCCATAGTAGCTCTCCCAATCCTGCAGCACCTGATAGGGCGCGGCCATCAGCGCCGCGTCTGACTTCGCCAGCGCGGCCAGCACCATGGGCAGTTCATGGGCATTGGTGCCCAAAGCCTCGAGGTCGTTATCCATGGCCAGCTTGACGTTTGACGTGCCGGTGAAATTGTCGCCGATGCCTTCCTTGAGCGCCTCGACGCACCAGCGCTGCCAGAGGAACGAGTGGCGGCGGCGGGTGCCGAAATCGGAAATGCGCAGATCGGGCAGCTTTTGCAGGCGCTCGACCTTTTCCCACATCTTGGCCTTGGCGCGGGCATAGAGCACGTCGAGCGTGAAGGGGCCGTAATGCTTCATCGCCGCCCGGCTGCGCAGCTCATTGATGATGGCGAGGGCCGGGATTTCCCACATCGACGTTTCGAGCCAGAGGCCGGGAAATTCCAGCACGAACTGGCCGTCCTGCTTTTCGAGGGCGTATTCGGGCAGCCGGAAATCCTCGAGCCATTTGAGGAAGGCCGGCTCGAAAATCTGCTTGGAACCGTAGAAGCTGTTACCCGCCAGCCAGATCATTTCCTTCTTGGAAAAGCGCAGGGTGCGGGCGTGGTCGAGTTGGGCGCGCAGTTCGTCGATGTCGATCTCGTCGGCCAGCCGCACCGATCTGGTGCGGTTGATCAGCGAGAAAGTGGCATTGACCCTGGGATAGAGCCCCCAGACCATCTGCAGCATCAGCAGCTTATAGAAGTCGGTATCGAGCAGGCTGCGGACGATCGGGTCGAGCTTCCAGGTGTGGTTATACACCCGTCGGGCAATGTCGGTATAAGTCGCCATAGGTGTCCCCACTTCGCGGCAAGGGTTCTAGCGCGCGACGCGGGGGTTTGGAAAGGCGGGATGGGGGGAAGGCGTTCGGCTGGGGCCTTACCTCGCCCCTCCGGGGAGAGCTCGGCGGCGTAGCCGACGGGTGAGGGGTGTTTGCCGGGTGCGGTGCGGGAGGAGAGACCCCTCACCCGACCCTTCGGGTCGACCTCCCCCCGGAGGGGCGAGGTGAGAGAGAGCTCAATCTCCCAGTTGAAACCGCTCGAACCGACCCAGCGCTTCGTCGATCGCAGCCTTGCCTTCAGCACCGACGTCTTCGAACCAGGTCTCCCGCTGAGTGAGCAGCTTGCCCGCCATACGGTCGGTCTTGAGATCGAGGGCAGCGACGATGCGATCGCCCATGAGAATCGGCAGGGCGAAATAGCCGAATCGTCTTTTGGCGGCCGGGACATAGGCCTCAAAAACATGGTCGTAGCCAAAGAACAGCCTGAGG
This sequence comes from Devosia sp., assembly GCF_036676215.1. GTDB lineage: Bacteria > Pseudomonadota > Alphaproteobacteria > Rhizobiales > Devosiaceae > Devosia. The sequence goes on from NZ_JAKFDJ010000229.1 coordinate 2,478, forward strand.
CGCTTGCGCTGGATGATCAGCGGATCGAAGGGTGAGAGGATATGGACCAGGGTCGGCGGTTCGCTGGCGGCGGCATCGAGGGTTTGGGGTTCGGCCCAGTGCGGGATTTTTTCGGCGCCTTCGATGGTGATGGGGACGAGCAGCTTGCGGCGGACGCGGCTGTCGATGAGATCCTTGACCGCCTTCTTGCTCGGCGCATCGAGATGGCAGATCGAATCGAGGCTGACGACGCCCTGGCTGCGCAGGGCACGGTCGAGCTTGTAGGCGGTGACCTGCCGCTCGGTGGCGGCTTTGGGCTGGCCGGCCCAGCCGAAATGGCGCGGCATCAGGTCGTAGGTCTTGAGCATCCCCTGGCGCGCCGAAACAGTGGCCAGGCCTTGATAGAACATGATCTCCAGCACCCGCTTGCTCGGCTTGCGGCTGGCCCAGAGATGGGTCTTTTCGACCAGTTCATCATCGCCGATATCGCGAATGGAGAGCGGGCCCTCGCTGCGCAGGCGCTTGAGCATCTTCTTGACTTCGTCAGGGGTCACCGAGCCAAACCAGCGGCTGGGCGTCTCGCGGTAGAGCTTCATTGATGGCACGAAGAGCGGCAGATCGGCCACCGGTACATAGCTCAGCGCATGGGTCCAGTATTCGAATACGGATTTGTCGATGGACTGCGCCTGGGCGAGATGAGCCCGGCGATAAGCGGGAATGCGGGACCACAGGATGTGGTGGTGGCAGCGCTCGATGACGTTGATGGTATCGATCTGCACGTAGCCGAGATGGGCGATGGCGGCGGGCGTCGCAGCGGGCGCGTCACCGAAGGGCGCGGCGGAATCGAGCCGCTGGGCGCGGATCCACAAGTGGCGGGCGCGGTTCGTTTCGAGGGTGAGGGGAGCTTTGGGCAAGGCCGAATCCGAATCTGCAGCGTGACTAGAAGAACGGAGCGCCATGGAAGCGTCAATTCATGGCAGGAGCGCCGCTTGATTTTATATAACTAATAAGGTATATAACCTTATAGATATTGATGGGAGGCCGAGATGCGGAGACTGTTTGGGAGCCTGGTTCTGGGCTCCATCCTGATGGCGACGACGATGGAGGGTGCTATGGCGGAGACACTCAACCTGACGGTGACCCGCGTGATCGATGCGCCGGCAGAGGTGGTGTGGCGGGCGTTGACCGAAGCCGAGGCGATCAAGCAATGGTGGGGACCGCAAGGGTTCACGGCGCCGATCGTCGAAACCGATGTGCGAGTGGGCGGCGCGACGCTGGTCTGCATGACGGCGCCGGGCTTCCCGATGATGTGTAATAGCTGGACCTATACCGAACTGTTGTCCAATGAACGGATCGCGTTCGACAATGGCTGGGTCGACGAAAGCGGCAAGGTGATCGACCCCGCGAGCATGGGCCTGCCGCCAGACATTCCTACTGTGGTGCCGCATGTGCTTGAGCTCAAGCCAATGCCCGATGGCAAGACGGAGCTCAGCTGGAGCGAATTCGGCTATGCATCGGCCGAGACGGTGGCGCTGTCGAAGATGGGGCTGGAGTCGGTGCTCGACAAACTGGTGGCGAGCCTGCGCTAGGCCGCCTGTTTGATGCCGGCCTTGCAGCCGGAGGCTTGCAGCGCTTCGGCCGCCACGGCGACGAACAGGCGGCGGAACCACAAGGCGCGGCCATCGGCCTGGTCGACGCGGCGATAGAGCATGGTCACCGGTTCGGACGGCAGGGGCATGGGCGGCTCGGCGAGGGCCAGTCCATGCAGATTGGCCATGCAGCGGGCGATCGATTCGGGAACGGTGGCCAATGCCGGCATGGCGCTGAGCGCAGTGGGCAGCGAGGAGAAGCGCGGCACCGTGGCCACGACCGAGCGCTGGTGGCCGGCGCGGCGCAAGGCATCGTCGATATCGGTCGCGGTGCTGCCGGCGAAGGACACCACCACATGGGCGAAGCGCGCGAAATCGTCGAGGCCCAGCGGGCCGTCGAGTTGCACCTGCCTGGGATCGTAGATGCACATCAGCGATTGATCGAAGAGCGGCGCCTTGACGTGCCAGGAGGATGGCTCGCCATGTACCGAGACAGAAAAGTCGAAGGCGCCGTCATCGAGCATGCGCGACGCCTCGCGGGTATCGGAGGCAATGCCGATCAGCCGTGATAGTGGCGCCAGATGGCGTAGGCGGGCCGCCAGCGGGCCGAAAAACGCGGTTTCGAGGTTGTCGCACATGCCGATGCGGAACTCGCCTGCCCAGCTTGCGGGATCGAAGGCCGCCGGTGGGCGGATGGCCTGCTCGATGCCCGAAAGAGCCGCCTCGATCGCCGGGGCGATGGCCAGCGCCCGCGGCGTCGGCTGCAGGCCGCGCCCTACCCGGACGAACAATTCGTCGTCGAGCGTCTCGCGCAGGCGCTTGAGCGCGGCCGAGAGGCCGGGCTGGCCCACCAGCAGGCGCTCGGCGGCGCGGCTGACATTGCGCTCCTGCATCAGTACGGAAAAGCTGAGCAGCAGGTTGAGATCGATCTTGCGGAGCAGTGTGTCATTCATCATGGCCAGTGATAGGTGCCATGCCTACTATCAATTTGCAATATGGCCCGACCGTGTACAGTTTGCCGTCCCTTGGCCGTTGGCGCACTCCTCCCGCGCCGCCGGCCCGCTGAAAAGGGACATGACTGCAATGAGCACTCCAACAATGCGGGGCGCTGCCGGACTGGCTTTGCTGCTGCTCTGCACCGCCAACTTTCTCGACGCCATGGACGTTTCGACCATCGGCGTCGCCCTGCCCGCCATCCAGACCGAACTGGGCCTGGAGGCTACCTCGCTGCAATGGGCGGTCAGCGCCTATGTGCTGGGCTATGGTGGCTTCCTGCTGTTGGGCGGCCGCGTCGCCGATATCTTCGGCCACCGTCGGGTCTTTCTCTGGGGCCTGGCGGTCTTTGCCGCCGCCAGCCTTTCCGGCGGTTTCGTCGATAGCGGGCCGACGCTGATCGCGGCGCGCCTCGTCAAGGGCATATCGGCGGCCTTCACCGCGCCGGCGGCGCTGGCGCTGCTGCTGTCGGTGTTCGGCGAAGGACCCGCCCGTGCCAAGGCGCTGGGGCTGTTTGCCTCCACCGGGGCGGCCGGCTATGTGCTCGGCATGGTGCTGGGCGGCGTGGCAACAATCGTCAGCTGGCGCGCCACGCTGGTTATGGGCGCCCCGGTCGCCCTGCTGACGCTGGCACTGGCGCCGTTCGTACTGCCCGCCGACAAGCGGCGGAGCGGACCGCGCCCGAGCTTTGACTGGGCCGGCGCCATCACCATCACGCCGGGCCTGCTGCTCTTCGTCTTCGGCATCACGAATGCCGCGTCCGAAGGCTGGGGGGCAACGCCCACCTGGGGCGCGCTGGTTGGTGCTGCAGCCCTGATTGCGCTCTTCTTCGTAGTCGAGACCCGGCACAGCGACCCCATGGTGCCGCTCGCGATCTTCCGGAAGGCCAAGCTCAGCCATGCCAATATCGTGGCCGGGCTGTTCCAGGGCGTCTATGTCGGCTTCCAGTTCGTGGCGACGCTCTACTACCAGAACGTGGTGGGCTGGTCGGCGCTGATCACCGGGCTCTCCTTTGCGTTTGGTGGCGTCTGCGTGATGGTGCTGGCGCCGCGCTTCGCCACAATGGCGCAGAAGCACGGCGCCACGGGACTGATGACGCTGGGTACGGCGCTGATGGCGCTGGGTTATGTGGTCTGGGTGCTGGGACTAGCCCGGCTCGATCCAATCCTCCTCGCCGCGCTGTCTCAGGTGCCGATGGGGGTTGGCTACGCCATGACCTATCCGTCGGTGCAGGTCGCGGCCCTCTCGGACGTCAAGGAGGACCAGTCGGGCCTCGCCTCGGGCCTCTTGTTTGCCGCCTTCCAGATCGGCGGCGGTATCGTGCTGGCCGCTGCCTCGGCAGTGTTCGCCGCAGCGCCCGGCGCCGGCTGGGACACCTATGCCGCCGGCGCGGCGTTCGTCGCGGCCCTGTCGGTGTTCACGTTGCTGGTGGCGGCGCTGGGGCCGCGCGACCGCCGCATGCCGGCGGCGGTGGGCCAGCCGGCCGAGTAGCAACGCGCAATGGCCGTCCGGCGTCATGCCGGGCGGCCTATAGGCGCTTCCGGGCAGGTCGTGGTGGTGCCGACATCGTATCGTTCGGGATCGGCCTGGCTGCGGAGAATGTAGGCATATTGCATGGCCGGAGCTAAGCCGGACATCAGGCAAGGTCAAGTCGGGTATGTGCTGAGATCGGTCCGTCTTCGTTGCTGCGCAACTACGACGCGACAGCCTTCGCTTCTGAGAAGTCCGCTAAGTCTCAGCTTAGCCACGAAGGCTTGCCGAGCCGAAGCTGCAACGCAGCGAAGGCTGGTGGAGCCTAGCGGGATCGAACCGCTGACCTCTTGCATGCCATGCAAGCGCTCTCCCAGCTGAGCTAAGGCCCCATTCCATTGGGTCTTTGGAGGGCATTTGCCGTCCGAAGCGAGGCGGAACCTATTGGATGATCCGTCCCCTTGCAAGTGTCTAAATGACACTTTTTCGTTCAGCCGGCTGACGCGGTCAGCCGGCTGAAAAACCTATTCAAATCAACGGTCTTCGTCGCCGCCGACGTCAAAGCCGAGCTCGTCGTCCTCGTCTTCATCTTCCTCGAGGAACACATCGGCCTCGTCGTCGCCGAGTTCTTCGTCGACCTCGACGTCCTCGACATCAGGAATGTCCTCGTCGCCGGCTTCTTCGGCATCGGCGTCTTCAAGGCTGACGATCTCGGGGGCCGCGACATCGGCGACCTCCTCTTCGATTTCTTCTTCGTCCTCGACCTCGGCCTTGCGGGCAATGGGCGCCGCCTTGCTGACCAGGATCTGCTCGAAATAGGAGCGCGGATAGCTCTTGCCGGTATAGGGCGAGACAATCGGGTCCATATTCAGGTCGTAGAACTTCTTGCCCGTCTCGGGATCGGTACGTTTGGTGCCGCGTTCGGAACTGGCCATCGATGTTCCTCGTCGTAAGGTTTGCGGGGCCAGAAATCCTAAGACCTGCCCCGGTTCGGTCAGTCCGGTTATGGGCAAACCCGGCCACTGTCAAACCGAAAATGTGGAGAGCTGCCTCTCGCGGGCGAGGGGTAGTGGCATTGCCGCGCCGGGCCATGCTAAAGCCAGCTCACCCATGACCGACACCATTACAGAGATTCCCGCCAGTCCCGTCCCGCTTGCCAGCCATGGCGCCGACCCGCTCACGGGGCGCTTTGTCACGCCCGGAGACAAGGCCATATCGCATGGCGCGCTGGTGCTGGGCGCGCTGGCGGTGGGTCGCACAACCATCGAGGGCCTGCTGGAATCCGCCGAGGTCATGGCCATGGCCGTGGCCCTGCGCCAGCTGGGGGTGCGCATCGAGGCCTCGGGCGGGGCGTGGTATGTGCATGGGCTGGGCGTGGGGGGCCTGCTGGCGCCAGCGGCGCGGCTGGATCTCAAGAATTCCGACATTGGACTGGATTTGCTGCTGGGTCTTGTAGCGCCCTACAGCTTTGCCAGCCGTTTCACCGGGGGGCCGGCCCTGATGCGGCGGCCGTTGCGGGCATTGCTCGAGGCGCTGGAGCCGATCGGCGTCGCCATCGAGGAATCGGTCGATAGCGGATTGCCGCTCACCCTGCGTGGCCCGACGGCGCCCCTGCCGGTCCAGCAGGTGATGGCAGCGCCGTCCGAGCCGATCAAATCGGCTTTGCTGCTGGCGGCAGCCCAGATGGCGGGAACCAGCACGGTGGTCGAGCCGGTGCCGACGCGCGACCATATCGAAAAGCTGCTGGCCGCGTTCGGCGCCACCATCGGCACAACCGCCGATGAAGCCGGTGCGACAACCATCAGCATTACCGGGCTCACCGAATTGCGCCCATGCCATGTTCAAGTGCCGGGCGATCCCACATCGGCCGCCTATCCACTGGTAGCGGCGCTGATCGTGCCGGGCTCCGACCTGCTGGTAGAAAATGTGCTGGTCAACCCCACCCGCACCGGCCTCATCGACACGCTGCTCGAAATGGGCGGCGATATCCAGTTTATCAACCAGCGCGAGATCGCCGGCGAACATGTCGCCGACTTGCGGGTCCGCTCCTCCCGTCTCAAGGGCATACGGATCGCGGCCGACCATGCCGCCATCATGCTCGACGACATTCCTGCCCTGGCCATGGCGGCGGCCTATGCGCAGGGCGAGACGGTGATCGAGGGGCTCGCCGAACTGCGCCAGGGGGAGCGCGACCGCCTCGCCGCGCTTGCGGCGGGTCTGGCCGCCAGCAAGGTGACGGTTGCCGAGGGCGACACGAGCCTCACCATAGGCGGGGAAGGCAAGGTCGAGGGGGGCGGCATGGTGATCAGCCGGGGCGACTCCGCCATTGCCATGAGTTTTCTGGTGCTGGGGCTGGCCAGCCGGCACCGGGTGAGCCTGGACGATACCAGCGCCATCGCCGAACACTTTCCCGGCTTCGTGACCGCCTTGACCGCAGTCGGCGCCCGGTTCGAACCCGTGAAAGGACGATCGTCATGATCATCGCCGTCGACGGCCCCGCCGCCTCTGGCAAGGGCACGCTGGCCTCGGGCCTGGCCCGCCACTACAACCTGCCCTATCTCGATACCGGCCTGCTCTACCGCGCCGTCGGACGCGCCGTTGAGGCTTATGAGAATTCACCCGAATTCGAACAGCGCGCCATCACCGCCGCGCAGACGCTGGACGAGAGCGACATCGAACCCGAGTATCTTCTGTCGTCCAAGGTCGGTACGCTGGCCAGCAAGGTGGCGGTGATCGGGCTGGTGCGGGCGGCCCTGTTCGATTATCAGCGGGACTTCGCCACCCAGGAGGGCGGCGCGGTGCTCGACGGGCGCGATATCGGCACAGTCATCGCCCCCGAAGCCGATGTGAAGCTGTTCATCCAGGCCGATTCAAAGTCCCGCATGGAGCGCCGGGCCCGCCAGCTCGAGGCACGTGGCCAGGTGGTTGACCGCTATGCGCTCTATCACCAGATAGAAGAGCGGGATGCGCGTGACATGCTCAACCCCAATGGCGGCTTCTACAAAGCGGACGACGCGCACTTGCTCGATACGACGCTTCTCGATATAGAAGCCGCACTCCGCGCAGCCATCGCGATTGTCGATGGGACCATGGCGCGCAAGGCAGGGCTGTAAAGGCTCAAATCCAACCTTGTGCGGTTCGGCCCCGGCAATCATCCAGCGAAGCCACCGGACACTACCGCAAATCAACCTCTCGATCGGGCGTTCGCGCGCCGGCATCCTCGTTTCGTGCGAGATGGCAAACCTCGATCCTAACCCCAGCCACCGGTGCATCGGAGATGATATTTGGCACAGCAAACTGTGACGAAAGAAGATTTTGAATCCCTTTTGATGGACTCGTTTGTCGACAACGAGCCTTTGGAAGGCGCCGTCGTCAAGGGCACGGTCGTCGCGATCGAAAAGGACCTGGCGATCATCGACGTCGGTCTCAAGACCGAAGGCCGTATCGCGCTGAAGGAATTCGGCCAGGCTGGCCGTGACGGCACCATCAAGGTGGGTTCCATCGTCGAGGTCTATGTCGACCGCGTCGAGAACGCTGCCGGCGAGGCTGTCCTCAGCCGCGAGAAGGCCCGCCGCGAAGAGAGCTGGGTCAAGCTCGAAGAAATGTACAACAACAATGAGCGCGTTGAAGGCACCATCTTCAACCAGGTCAAGGGCGGCTTCACGGTCGACCTCGAAGGCGCCGTTGCGTTCCTGCCGCGCAGCCAGGTCGATATCCGCCCGATCCGCGATATCGCTCCGCTGATGAACGTGCTGCAGCCGTTCCAGATCCTCAAGATGGACAAGCGTCGCGGCAATATCGTCGTGTCGCGTCGTGCCATTCTCGAAGAGTCGCGCGCCGAACAGCGTTCGGAAATCGTCCAGCAGCTCGAAGAGGGCCAGGTTGTCGACGGCGTGGTCAAGAACATCACCGATTACGGTGCGTTCGTTGATCTCGGCGGCATTGACGGCCTGCTGCACGTCACCGACATCGCATGGCGTCGCGTGAACCACCCGTCCGAAGTGCTGACGATCGGCGAGACCATCAAGGTCCAGATCGTCCGTATCAACCACGAGTCTCATCGTATCTCGCTCGGCATGAAGCAGCTTCAGGCCGATCCGTGGGATGGCATCGAAGCCAAGTATCCGATCGAGGCCAAGTTCACCGGCCGCGTCACCAACATCACCGACTACGGTGCTTTTGTTGAACTCGAGCCCGGCATCGAAGGCCTGATCCACGTCTCGGAAATGAGCTGGACCAAGAAGAACGTCCACCCCGGCAAGATCGTGTCGACCTCCCAGGAAGTCGAAGTCGTCGTGCTGGAAGTGGATCCGGACAAGCGCCGCATCTCGCTCGGCCTCAAGCAGACCCTGGCCAATCCATGGGAAAGCTTCGCCGAGAAGTTCCCGGTCGGTTCGGTCATCGAAGGCGAAGTCAAGAACAAGACCGAATTCGGTCTGTTCATCGGCCTCGACGGCGATGTGGACGGCATGGTTCACCTTTCCGACCTCGACTGGCAGAAGTCGGGCGAAGTGGCCCTGGAAGACTACAACCGCGGTGACATGGTTTCGGCCAAGGTCCTCGATGTTGACGTCGAAAAGGAACGCATCAGCCTGGGCATCAAGCAGCTCTCGGCTGGCGAAGCCTCTGCGGCCTCGGGCGACACCGGCGAGACCGGCGGCATCCGCAAGGGCGCTGTCGTGACCGGCACCGTCATCGAAGTCAACGATGGGGGCATCGAAGTCCGCATCGCCGACACCGAGATGACCGCGTTCATCCGTCGTGCCGATCTCAGCCGCGACCGCAACGACCAGCGCCCGGAGCGTTTCTCCAAGGGCGAAAAGGTCGACGCACGCGTCACCCAGTACGATCGCAAGACCAGCCGCATCCAGCTTTCCATCAAGGCGCTCGAAATCGCCGAGGAAAAGGAAGCTGTCGCCAATTACGGTTCGTCCGATTCGGGCGCATCGCTGGGCGACATCCTGGGCGCTGCCCTCAAGGGCCGCGAAGAGAAGTAATTCTCGCCGATCGCCAAACTTCAGGCCCGCGCTTCACAGCGCGGGCCTTTTGCTTTTTAAGGAGTGGATGAACATAGCAATGCACTGGCGCGCCCTGACCACGCTTGACCTGCCGGCAGTCGAGGCAATCGCAGCGATCGTGCATCCCACCTTTCCCGAGGACACGGCGGTGTTTGCCGAACGCCAGCGCCTCTATCCGGAGGGGACGCGGCTGCTTGAACTCGACGGCAAGCCGTCGGGCTATATCCTCTCCCATCCTTGGCGGTTCGCAGAGCTGCCAGCGCTCAATGCACTGTTGGGTGTACTTCCCGCCGATGCCGATACCTATTATCTGCACGACCTGGCTTTGCTGCCCTCAGCGCGCGGCACCGGGGCCGCTGCCATGATCGTGGGCGACATGTTGCGCCACGCCCGGGCGGCAGGTTTTGCCAATGTCAGCCTCGTGGCGGTGAATGGTTCGCTGCCCTTCTGGTACAAGCATGGTTTCCGCGCCGAGGCCCGGCCCGAACTGGCCGACAAGCTCAATAGCTATGAACACGCCGCCCGGTTCATGGTTCGGCGCTTCTGACTTGCCAAGCCGGCCGCCCGGCCCTACGCGACTGCACCGCCCACGCATGAGGCTAAAATGACCGACCAGCCCGTTTCCGAATCATCGCGCCCGCTTGACGCGCATGGTGTGATCGCCGCCGAGACTTATCGCCGCTCACGCGGACTCTGGCGCGTGCTGACCTTTATCGCGCTGGCCATCGCTGTCATCGTGGGCCTGGGCCGCTTTGCCCTGCCCCAGAGTCCGACGGGCGACTATGTGGCGCGGCTGGTGATCGATGGCGCCATCGCTACCGATCCGGGCCGGCTGCGGACCATCGAAGCGCTGGCCGAGGACGGCGCGGTCAAGGCGGTGATTGTCGCCATCAACTCGCCCGGCGGCACGACCGCTGGCGGCGAGGAGCTCTATGAGGCGCTGGGGCAGTTGCGCGCCAGCAAGCCGACCGTCGCGGTCATCAAGGAACTGGGCGCCTCGGCCGCCTATATGACCGCCATCGCCACTGACCATATCTTTGCCCGCAGGCTTTCCATCGTCGGCTCCATCGGCGTGCTGTACCAGCACGTCAATGCCGGCAAGCTGCTGGAAACCATCGGCGTCGATCTCGACAAGGTGGCTTCGGGGCCGCTCAAGGCGGAACCGGACTTCGATGAGCCGCTCGAGGGCGCCCCGCGCGCCTCCATCGCGGCCCTGGTCGATGACAGCTTCCAGTGGTTCGTCGACGTCGTCGCCGAACGGCGCGGCCTGACGCGTCCCGCGACGCTGGCACTGGCCGATGGCCGCATCGTCACCGGCCGGGTCGGCATGGAAGCCGGCCTGATCGACGCCATTGGCGGGGAAGTCGAGGCCATTGCGTGGCTTGAGGCGGAACGTGATGTGCCCACCGATCTGGAAGTCAAGACAGTGTGGCCCGAGCCGGAACTGGGCCTTGACCTGCTTGGAATCTTCCTAAACGGGCAGGCGCGCGCCGCGCTTGGCCTGCCCGATGGGCCCATCACGCTTGACGGGCTGGTCTCGCTTTGGCAGGTTGGCTCGCACTCCTGATATTGGGAGTAGGGACGGCCTCGCAACTGGAGCCAGGGATGATCAAGTCGGAACTCGTCGAGAAGCTCGCGGCGGAAAATCCACATCTGTTCCAGCGGGATATCGAGAATATCGTCAACGCCATCCTCGACGAGATCGGGGACGCCATGGCGCGCGGCGACCGTGTCGAGCTGCGCGGCTTTGGTGCCTTCTCGGTCAAGAACCGCCCGGCCCGCATCGGGCGCAATCCGCGCACCGGCGAGCAGGTCGATGTGGGCGAGAAATACGTGCCGCAATTCAAGGCCGGCAAGGAAATCCGCGAGCGGCTCAACCGTTCGTAACGGGGCCAGGGCTCCATAGGCACCAGACATATGGTCAATAAAATTGTCGGTTGGGTGGTGCTTGTTCCGCTTTGCCTGGGACTGATCGTTTTTGCCCTCGCCAACCGGCATTTTGTCGCGATCAATTTCAATCCCTTTGCGCCGGTCGAGAGCGCCGTCGCCCCCGGTTATGGGGTGCCGCTCTTCGTGGTGCTTTACGTAGTGCTGCTGGTGGGGGTGCTGCTGGGCGGCACCGCCACCTGGTTTGCGCAGGCCCGCCACCGCCGGGGCGAAAAGCACTGGCGGCGCGAGGCCCACCAGCTCAATGGCGAGCTGGAAACGTTGCGGCGGCACCAGGGCCAGGCTATTGCCGGCCCGCAGGCCGAAGTCGATGACCTGCTGGAGCTGCGCTGAGCAACCCATGGCCGATCCCCTGATTATCAAGATTTGCGGCATCAAGACTCCCGATATCCTGGACGCTGCCATCGCGGCCGGCGCCGATATGGTCGGGTTCATGCATTTCTCGCGCTCGCCCCGCCATGCCACGATCGAAGAGATCGGCTCGCTGATTTCGGCGGCGCGCGGCCGCGTCGAGACCTGCGTGGTGCTGGTCAATCCCGACAATAGCTGCGTGGCCGAAGTGGCGGCGCTGGGGCCTGACTGGATCCAGCTGCACGGACCCGAAAGCCCGCATCGCGTCGAGGCCATTCGCGCCGAGGCGGGGGTCGAGATCATCAAGGCCCTGCCCATCGGTTCGGCCGAGGACGTGGCCCATGTCGCCGATTTCGTCGAAGTCGCCGACCGCATCCTGGTCGATGCCAAGCCGCCCAAGGGCGCCGACCGGCCGGGTGGGCTGGGCGAAACCTTCGACTGGACCCTGCTCAAGGCGCTTGACCCGTCCATCCCCTTCATGCTTTCCGGTGGCCTGACACCGCAGACGGTGGCAGAGGCGATCAGGACGGTCCGGCCGTTCGGCGTGGATGTGTCCTCGGGCGTGGAGTCTGCGCCCGGCGTCAAGGACCGGCAGATGATCGAAGCGTTCATCCGAAACGCCCGCGCCGCCGTGTAAGCCAAAGCCCCCCGGTCTCCATTGGCCGGATGCGGCCAGATATCGAAGGATGGACCGCGTGGATACCGAAGGCCTCAATTCCCTGCGCAACGGCCCCGACGACCAGGGTCGCTTCGGCCTTTATGGCGGACGCTTCGTTGCCGAAACACTGATGCCGCTGATCCTCGACCTCGAGGCGCATTACCGCGCCGCCAAGATCGATCCGGCGTTCAAGGCCGAGCTGGATGACCTCTCGGTGCACTATGCCGGCCGGCCCAGCCCGCTCTATTTCGCCAAGCGGTTGACCGAGCATCTGGGCGGGGCGAAAGTCTGGTTCAAGCGCGAGGAGCTCAACCATACCGGCTCCCACAAGATCAACAATTGCCTGGGCCAGATTCTATTGGCCAAACGCATGGGCAAGACGCGGGTGATTGCCGAAACCGGCGCCGGCCAGCATGGCGTGGCCACGGCCACCGTCTGCGCCAAGTTCGACCTGCCCTGCACCATTTTCATGGGCGCCACCGATGTCGAGCGGCAGATGCCCAATGTGCTGCGCATGAAGATGCTGGGCGCCGAAGTGCGGCCGGTGACGGCCGGCGCCGGCACGCTCAAGGACGCGATGAACGAGGCCTTGCGCGACTGGGTCACCAATGTCGACACGACCTATTACCTGATCGGCACGGCGGCGGGGCCGCATCCCTATCCGGAGATGGTGCGCGACTTTCAATCGGTGATCGGCACCGAGCTCAAGGCGCAGTTCAAGGAGACCGAGGGCAAGCTGCCCGACGCGGTGGTCGCCTGCGTCGGTGGCGGCTCCAACGCCATCGGCAGCTTCCACGCCTTTCTCGATGATCCCGAAGTCGCACTATACGGCGCCGAGGCGGGCGGACACGGCATCGACACCGAGAACGGCCATGCCGCGAGCATGACCGGCGGCCGCCCCGGCGTGCTGCATGGCAACCGCACCTATCTGCTGCAGGACAGCGACGGGCAGATCCTGGAAGGCCATTCCATTTCGGCCGGGCTCGACTATCCCGGCGTTGGCCCGGAACATGCATTCCTGCATGACAGCAAACGCGTGACCTATGCGCCGATCACCGACAATGAGGCGCTCGACGCCTTCCAGCTGTGCACGCGGCTCGAAGGCATCATTCCGGCACTGGAATCGGCGCATGGGCTGGCGCAGCTGATGAAGGTCGCCGCGACTATGGGCAAGGATCAATCGATCGTGCTGTGCCTGTCCGGGCGCGGCGACAAGGACGTCGAGAGCGTCGGCAAATATCTGGGGCTGCTGTAGTCATGTCGCGTATCGAAAAGCGTTTCGCCGAGGTCAAGGCCGCCGGCCGGCCGGCCCTTGTCACCTTTGTCATGGGTGGCGACCCTGACCTTGCAACGGGTCAGGCGATCCTTGAGGCGCTGCCGCAGGCGGGCGCCGACATTATCGAGCTGGGCATGCCGTTTTCCGACCCTATGGCCGATGGCGTAGCCATCCAGCTGGGCGGACAGCGCGCGCTGGCCGCGGGCCAGACGCTGCGCGGCGTGCTCGGCATGGTGGAGGATTTCCGCCGCAAGGACGAGACTACGCCCATCGTGCTGATGGGCTATTACAACCCCATCTACATTTTCGGCGTC
>NZ_JAKFDJ010000230.1:0-8895 GCF_036676215.1 Devosia sp.
CGACTATGTCGATATCTTCTATTCCCACCGCTTCGATCCCGAGACCCCGCTCGAGGAAACCATGGGTGCCCTGGCCCATGCCGTGCGCAGCGGCAAGGCGCTCTATGTCGGCATTTCCAGCTACCCCGAAGCCGAAACCCGCGAGGCCTATCGCATCCTCAAGGACATGGGCGTCGCCACCACCATCCACCAGCCCAGCTATTCGATGATCAACCGCTGGATCGAGAACGATCACACCATCGACGCCTGTGGCGAACTGGGCATCGGCATGATCGCCTTCTCCCCGCTGGCCCAGGGCGTGCTCTCGGGCAAGTACAATTCCGGCAACACCTCCGGTACCCGCGGCGAAAACCCCAATGGCTCGCTCCGCGCCAGCCATATCGAGCCGCGCGTCCTTTCCGCCGTTAACAAGCTCGGCGAGATTGCCCGCTCCCGCGGCCAGTCCATGGTGCAGCTGGCGCTCTCCTGGGTGCTGCGCCGCCCGGAAATGACCTCGGCGCTGATCGGCGTGCGCAACCTCGATCAGCTCAAGGACAATCTGGGCGTGCTCAACAACCTGTCCCTGACCCAGCAGGAAATCGCTGCCATCGACGAGGCCACCAAGGACGGCCAGATGGAACTCCACCCCCGCCCCACCGGCTGGCTGCGGTAGGAACCTTCATTTCTCCTATGGAGAGCGCCGCCTCCGGACTTGATCCGGGGTCGGTGAGATGGGCACAGCATTCGTGCCGGCACAATCGGTCCCCTCCCCCTTTGAGGGGAGGGTTAGGGAGGGGTGTCGGAGGTCCCGCAGGCATCGCGCTTGTTGAAGCCCATCACCCCGCCCTCGGGGGGAGGCGCAAGATCGAAAGCTTGTGTTCATCGCAGGCATTGAACGGCAGAACGGCGGCAACCTTTAGACCAAAACGATCGGCCAGACGGTGGGCGCAAGCACGGCAAACGCATCTTGCCGCACCGCGATGCTGTCAGCGGTCCAGTCCTCCAACTCGGTCAATTCCTGGGTCATGATGATCTCGGACTTCGCATAGTGCGGTTTCTTCGCGGCAAAGCCGCCGTTGCGTATGCCGGCATTTATTCGTTTGTCGAGGAGCGACAGGTTCCCAATCCGATTGATGTGACGATCATGGGTTGCCCAACGTTGACCTGCCTCCGGCTTCTGCGGGTAAATGTGCTCGACGTGAACCTTACTCGGTGGGTTGATCTGAACCTCCCCTGTCTGCCGCTTAGCCATCTCGATGCAATACAATAAGTGTCGCCGGGGGCCGTTCTGCGTCAGGATCAGCCGGTTGAAGCGGATGCGAACTTCGTCATCGGCTAAAGCACCTTCCGCCACATCCAAGCAGAAGGTTGCCAACGACTTGTGCACCCGAAGCGATCGCGCGGCCTTGTAGAAGCGATTTTCGAGAATACTATTCTCGATCTGGCCAATAATCCCGTCGCGGGTGTAGACGTTCAAAAGTGAGCGTAAGGCCGTCTCTACCTGCTCTGGGCTAAACGTGGCGAAGACACTTAGGATCGGTGGGTATAGGATCGCGGCACCAGGACCTATTGAATTCAATTGGCTCAGAAGATCAGAGGCAAGTTCTGTATCCCCGCTGGATGATCTTATGTTGCGATACAGCTTCGCGGCATCACTAAGCTCCGCCGATAGCGACATAGAGTCGATGTCGTCCTGCTCGATGACCGACTTTACCTCTCGGTAGAGACTTTGCGATTTCACGTCGCCATGCTTCGACACCCAATAGTGCCGCAGGAAAGATTTTATCTCGGTGTCAGTCTCAAATGCGATCACGTCTTCCCAACGACTGACCACTTCGTCCTGCTGATTTGTGGGTGCACGTCGAATTACCAAATTTCGAAGCAAATCGGGAGTCGAGAGCCCAATGCCTCGGTCATTCAGCGTCTCGAAGACCTCCGCAGCGTTGTCTTCGTTATCAGAGAACGCTGCAATCACTGTGAAGTGGTCCGTGAGTATTGCCACGATCCGACGCAGCCATGCACTGGCTGCTTTTTGGTCCATGCCCTCCGTCCGTACCGCAATCGAATTGAGAAAGAAGGATCGTGCGCTCGCAATAAGATTGTGCGACGCATATTGCGGCGCGGGTTCTGAATATCCTTCATCACGCGGGTCTGAGACGAGCCGCTTAAAGAAGTCTCGATCGTAAATATTCAGTCGGATCTTCTGTATCTCTTCTTGGCGGATCGCGTCGAACCCAGAGAGCCAGTTCGCTTGGATAAAGTCCGCGGTTTTCTTATCGATTGCGGCCATGGTGTCGCGAATTGCCGACATCAGTATCGTTGATGTGGCAAGCCTTTGCTGCCCGTCGAGCAGGAGCAGCCGCTGGTTCGCCGCAGTGACCAAGACAACCGACCCGAAAAAATATTCGTCAGTCAGCGTCTCGCCGGACCTATCAGAAAAACGCACGACGTCGTTCCACAACGTCTCAACATGCTCAGTGCGCCAGCTGTAATTCCTCTGCCAATCAGGGACGACGATGGCCGGACTGGTCATCGACAGCAGATCTCCAATTGATCGCTTCTCAGGGGTGTACGAGTGCTTGACGACGCCGGCCATCACAAAATCCTCTGCTAATATGGCTGACGATTAACGACTTGCCTGTGCATAGACAAGCTGCCGGGATGAGATCCCAGACGGCGTGCAAGTCGTCCAAGTGGTTCCCCGGACTTACGCAAAGTCCACTTTGAATCGAGGTTGGCCGCAAGAGAACGTGCGACCTTGTACAGTGCCGTCGCCCATTCATGACGGGACCTGCGACGGACCTTGGCGTCGAAAGCCTCCCCCTAACCCCGGCTCTGGTGCACATAACCCCGTACACTCGCCGGCACCTCGACCCTGAGCCATTCCCGAAACGCCCGTAGCTTGCGGCTTTCCCGTCGCCCCTGCGCCGTCACCAGCCAATAGCCCAGCGGTCCTTCCACCGAATGCGCGAACGGCCGCACCAGCCTTCCGTCGCTCACCGCGTCGGCGCTCATCATGTCGGCGGCCATCAGCACGCCCTGTTCGGAAATCGCCGCGTCAAAGGCCAGCGAGGCATCCGAATAGAGCGGTCCGGTCAGCCTGATCGCCGGGTCCAGCCCCACTTCGGCGCGCCAGGCGTCCCAGCTCAGCATCGTCGTCTCGTCCTGGATCACCGGCACATTGGCCAGGTCTGCCGGCCGCTCCAGAAGCTTGGCCACCGGCGGCGCGCAGACCGGCTGATATTCCGTGCCGCCCACCAGCTCGGCCTGCACGCCCGGCCATTTGCCATGGCCATAGCGGATGCCGCAGTCCACGTCGGGCCGGCTCAGGTCCAGCATGGTCGCCGTCACATTGAGCCGCACCTCGATATCGCGATGCAGCAGGGTGAATTTGTTGATGCGCCAGATCAGCCAGCGCGAGGCAAAGACGCTGCCCACCGTCAGGTTCAGGACGCCCTCGTCGCTCCCCTTGAGACTGGCAAGCCCATCCTGCAGCGCCGAAAAACCCGATGTCAGCTGCGGCAAGGCGGCCTTCAGCGCCGGCAGCGGCCGCAGCCCGGCCGGGGTCCGCTCGAACAGCTCCATGCCCAGCCGTTCCTCGGCCCGGCGCAGATGCTGGCTCACCGCGCCAATTGTGACGCCAAGCTCCTCGGCAGCCGGGGCCAGTGCCCCGCGCCGCGCCACGATTTCGATGGCGCGCAGCGCATTGAGCGGAATGGGAAAGGGGTTCGCCATATAGTTTTTCTATAGCAGGGCTGCGACCTTGTCCATTGCGACCGTTCCATCTTGGGCGCACAACGGCGCCATTGTCATCGCCCCGACCTGAAAGGAGGTCACAAAATGTCTATCCTCTTCGCCCGACTCACTCGCCTCGTCGCGGGTCTGTTCGCCGCCGATCGCGTCCCGCTCGATCCCGACAGCATGAGCCTGCATGATTGGGCCGATTTGCCCGCCCATCACCCCCTCAGCGAGCGCACGCCGTGCTGAGGCCACATTCGGGCCTTTGAAGGTGGGGCTGACCCCGCCTTCAAGGAGCTCCCGATGATCCGACCCCTCGCCGCGCTGGCCGTTCTCGCTTTGCTCACCGGCACTGCCGTCGCCCAGGATGCCGCGCCGACGCCACCGGCCGTACCGGCAGACATCGTCATCGATCCGGCAGCCAGCATCGACACCACCCCCAAGCAGGCCAATATGCTCACCGGCTTTTACGCCACCCAGGCGGTGATCGAGCTCTGCGCCGTGCCGATCGAGCCGGCCATTGCCGAAGGCATGGCGGCCGACCGCATGCGCCTCGAAACCGCGCTCAGCATGGATGCGGTCTCGGCCGCGACGGCCTATGGCCTGGTCAAGGCCGATGTCGAAAAGACCACCCCCGACTGCACTGAAGGCAGCCCCGACCGCCTCAGCGTCGACGCCGTCACCGCCATCTACGCCGACCAGGCCGCCGCCGCGCCGGCTGCAGATGCTGCACCCGCAGCGGCTGCCGATCCTGCTGCTCCGGCCGTGCCTGCGCAGTAATACTCACAAACTCGATCGTCACCCTCGGGCCTGACCCGAGGGCTCTTCACTTGGAACATGTCAGCGAGCTGCGAGGGCCGCTCTTGCATAACAAGCGCCGCAATCAATTGCGGCAGGCCTTCGACAGCGCTACCGTTTCGCGATGAACGCACTTTTCGTCTGCAGCAGAAACCGGCTAAGGAGCCCCACGGCGGAAGCCGTTTTCGCCTCCTGGGACAATATAGAGACCGACTCTGCCGGAACCAGTCCGGATGCCGACGTGCAGGTTTCAACGGATCACATCGACTGGGCGGACATCATTTTCGTCATGGAAGGGCGACACCGGAGGCTGCTGTTGCAGCGTTTCCAGAAGCAACTCCAAAGCAAGCGCCTGATATGCCTCGACATCAGGGACAACTACATTTTCATGCAGCCCGAACTGATCGAAATCCTGCAGGCCAAGGTTGGCAGGCATCTAAGCACCTACCGCAGCTGAGCTTCACTCACAAATCCGCGCCCTGCAGCTCTCCCCATGGCACCCCAGGTCGAGATGCAGGTGGTCGCGGTGCTCGGCATTGGCCTCTGGCCCCAGCACCGTGGTAAAGCTCCCGCAGGCCGCGCCATGCGCCAGCCGCAGCAGCTTTCCCTCCGGCGCCACCGAACGGATCCAGTCGGTATCGACGGTAATGCTCCGCCCGTCTTCCAGCGTCAGGCCGGTGACGTCCACGCCATTGGCAAAGCCGTGCTCCGAGGTGAAGCCGCCATCCGCATTGTTGCGATTGCGGCACATATAGCTGGTGCCCGTATCGACGCTGGCCAGCGGACTGTCCAGCATGGCCTCGGCATAGCCGTCGACGCTGGCCACCCACCCGGGCAGGGCGCTGGCCATCTGGCAATTGGTGGTGATCGGGCTTGAGAGCGGCACCATGCGCCCGCGGCTCATCACCCCGGTGACCAGCAGCGGCGATTGTTCCCCGCAAGTCCCTTCGCTGAGCGGCGGCGCCATCTCGGCCTCCACCAGCCCCATCATCACCGCCGGACAGGCAACCTGATAGACCCGCGCCGGCTCCGGCTCGGGCGTTGCCACGGGTTCTCGCTCCTCCAACACCGCAATCTCCGGCCGCGGCAACGGCGTTTCCACCGCCTCCACCACCGGCTCGCTCGGCATATCGGGCGGCCGTGGCCGCGGCACCGGGGCGACGAGATCGGGCTTGGGCGTCACCCGCGGTGTTAGCCTGGGCTGCTCCGCCGGCTTGGTGAGGCGGTCCACCATGTCCTGCAGCGGGCCCAGAATATCCTGCGCGACCACCGGCGTGGCAATCAGCAGCGGGGCGAGGGCGATCAGTTTGAAAAGCTTGTGCATGCGCTCCTAACGCACGAGTCGGGCAAAAGGCACCAGCCCGCCGCTGTTAACGGCACGGAAACCATCTTTGCCTGCCTGCCGCCTTCTGCTATCAGCCCACCTCATGACAACGCCGCTTTCCCACATCCGCAATTTTTCCATCGTCGCCCATATCGACCATGGCAAATCCACCCTGGCCGATCGTCTGATCCAGTCCACGGGGGGCCTCGATCTGCGCGAGATGAAGGAGCAGGTGCTCGATTCGATGGATATCGAGCGCGAGCGCGGCATCACCATCAAGGCGCAGACCGTCCGGCTGACCTATAAGGCGCTGAATGGCGAGACCTATATCCTCAATCTGATCGACACGCCCGGCCATGTCGATTTCGCCTATGAAGTCTCCCGCTCCATGGCCGCCGTCGAGGGCTCCCTGCTGGTCGTCGATGCCTCCCAGGGCGTCGAGGCGCAGACCCTCGCCAATGTCTATCACGCGCTCGATGCCAATCACGAGATCGTCCCCGTCCTCAACAAGGTCGATCTGCCCGCCGCCGATGTCGAGCGCGTCAAGACCCAGATCGAGGATGTCATCGGCATCGATGCCTCCGAGGCGCTCGAAATCTCCGCCAAATCCGGCTTCGGCATCGACACCGTGCTCGAAGCCATCGTCCACCGCCTGCCCGCCCCCAAGGGCGATATCCACGCCCCGCTCAAGGCGCTGCTGGTCGACAGCTGGTACGATACCTATCTCGGCGTCGTCGTCCTCGTCCGCATCATCGATGGGGTGATGAAGAAGGGCCAGAAGATCCGCATGATGGCCTCGGGCGCCGTCTATGAGCTCGATCGCGTCGCCGTCAATACGCCCAAGCTGGTCGAGGTCAAGCAACTGACCCCCGGCGAATTGGGCGTCTTCACCGCCTCGATCAAGGAAGTCGCCGAAACCAATGTCGGCGACACCATCACCGACGACAAGAAGCCCACCGCCCATCCCCTGCCGGACTTCCGCCCGGCACAACCCGTGGTGTTCTGCGGCCTCTTCCCCGTCGATGCCTCGGATTTTGACGAGCTGCGCGCCGCCATGGGCAAGCTGCGGCTCAACGATGCCAGCTTCTCCTACGAGATGGAAACATCAGCCGCCCTCGGCTTCGGCTTCCGCTGCGGTTTCCTGGGCCTGCTGCATCTGGAGATTATTCAAGAGCGGCTCTCTAGAGAGTTCGATCTCGATCTGATCGCGACGGCCCCCTCGGTGGTCTACGAAATCGCCTTGCGCGATGGCACCGCCATGCTGCTGCACAATCCGGCCGATCTGCCCGACGTGATGCAGATCGAGGAAATCCGCGAGCCCTGGATCAAGGCGACCATTCTCACCCCCGACGAATATCTCGGCTCCATCCTCAAGCTCTGCCAGGATCGCCGCGGCATCCAGCGCAACCTCTCCTATGTCGGCAGCCGCGCCATGGTGGAATATGATCTGCCGCTCAACGAAGTGGTGTTCGATTTCTACGATCGCCTGAAGAGTATTTCGAAGGGCTATGCCAGCTTTGACTATACCCTGGCCGATCACCGCGTCGGCGATCTGGTCAAGCTCTCCATCCTGGTCAATGCCGAGCCGGTGGACGCCCTCTCCATGCTGGTGCACCGCACCGTCGCCGAGGGCCGCGGCCGCCTCATGTGCGAAAAGCTCAAGGAGCTGATCCCGCCCCATCTGTTTGTGATCCCGATCCAGGCCGCCATCGGCGGCAAGATCATCGCCCGCGAAACCGTCCGCGCCATGCGCAAGGACGTGACCGCCAAATGCTATGGCGGCGACGCGACGCGCAAGCGCAAGCTGCTCGACAAGCAGAAAAAGGGCAAGGCCAAGATGCGCCAATATGGCAGCGTCAACATCCCGCAAGAGGCCTTCATCAAGGCCCTCAAGATGGGCGACGACTAACGCCGAATTTGCGGTTCTGTCTTCACCCTCCCCCTGTGGGGCTTCGATCCGGCCGCAGGGCCAATCGCTCCGGTGGAGCGATTGGAGGTGAGAAGGCCAGGAAGGCTATGCCTGAATGGCTGGAAGCGAGATAGGACTTAGCCCTTGCTAAGTCCGTATATTGAGCAGGGCGGGGGTATGGCTCCGCAAACTCAGAGCGTTTGACTCACCCCCACCCTTGATCCCTCCCCTCAAGGGGGAGGGTGTCGACTGAGACCTCGGTGGCCAAGCACTCGGCCAACCAACAATACGATTCAAAATTTGCACACTTGCGTGATCGCACCCCGCTTCTCGCCGGATTTGCGGCGTGGTAACGCTTCGTTCACCAGCAATTCTCATGCTGCGGTAACCACTGCCCCCTATGGGTCACCGCTTGTTTTCTAATCCGGGCTGCCGATCTTGACCGCAACGCTTCTTCGCAAAGTCTCCTCGGCGATCATCCTGCTCTGGATCGTGTTCGGGCTCGTCGCCTGCGGCGGCTTTCTGCCCAAATCCAGCGATAATCGCCACAATCAGCCATTGCAGAGCGGCACGGTATCGGCGCTGAAGGCCATGGGCTCGTCGCCCGGCGAGGCCATGGTTGTGCGCATCTTCAAGGAAGAGAAAATCCTCGAAGTCTGGAAGCGCACCAGCTCCGGCCAGTTCAAGATGTTCAAGACCTATGAGATCTGCGCCGTTTCGGGCCTGCTCGGACCCAAGATCAAGGAAGGCGACCGGCAGAGCCCCGAGGGCTTCTACACGATCACGCCCGGCCTGATGAATCCGCGCTCCAACTACTACCTGGCCTTCAATACCGGCTTTCCCAACAAGTTCGACCGCGCCTGGGGCCGCACCGGGTCCGACCTGATGGTGCATGGCGATTGCTCGTCGCGCGGCTGCTACGCCATGACCGACGACGGCATTGCCGAAATCTATGCGCTGGCGCGCGAGACCTTCAAGGGCGGCAATCCCAGCTTCCAGCTGCAGATCTTCCCGTTCAAGATGACCCCAGCCAAGCTGGCGCTGCAGGCGAGCAACGAGCACCTCAATTTCTGGAAGGACATCAAGGAAGGCTACGATCTGTTCGAACTGAACAAGGCGCCGCCGACTTGGGATGTGTGCGAACGCC
>NZ_JAKFDJ010000231.1:0-25606 GCF_036676215.1 Devosia sp.
GTTGATGGCGGCGGCACCAATTGCCGCGTGCGCCTGGCCGACGAGAATCTCGTGACGCTCGCCGCAGTCAAGAACGGCCGCTCCAATCTGCAGATCGATGCGGGCGATCCGGCCTACAAGGCGATCAGCGACGGCACGCGCGATGTGTTCAGAGCAGCGGGCCTCGATTATTCCGCCACCGCCGACACCTATGCCTGCTTCGGCATGGCTGGCGGTCGCATGGATACCGCCCGTGCCGAGTTCGCCGCGCGGCCCTGGCCCTTTGCCGGCGTCAAGGTCTATGACGATATCGATATTGCCCATGCCGGCGCCCTGGGCGGCGGCGAGGGCGGCGTCATCATCGTCGGCACCGGCTCGGCCGCCATGTCCATCGTCGATAGCAAGCGGCATCAGGCGGGCGGCTGGGGTTTCCAGATCGGCGACCAGATGAGTGGCGCCATTCTGGGTCGCGAGCTGGCGCGTTATTCAGTCGAGGCCGAGGATGGCCTCGTCGAAGCCTCGCCGCTGACCAAGGCGGTGATTGCTGCCCTGGGTGGCGACAACCAGTCTGCCATGACCTGGTCTTTCGCCACCGCCATGGACCTCAAGGTCATCAGCCGCGACGGCACCGAAGGCTGCGACGATGCCCTTATCGGTCGCGCCCCGGCCGAATACGGCAAGCTGATGCCGCTGTTTTTCGACCATTACGACAAGGGCGACGCCGTCGCCCACAAGATGATGGAAATCGAGCTGGGCTATATCGACACCTATGTGCGCTGGTTCCAGGCCCACAATGCCCATGTCATGGCCATTGTGGGCGGCTTTGGCGCGCGCCTGTTTCCCATTCTGCAACGGCGCTACGGTAATTTCGTAGCCCTGCCGCAATACGAACCGCTGCATGGCGCAGTCATCCTCGCCAAGCAGAATTTTCCTGCCTGAACCTCGCCCCTTCCTCAGAGGACTAGCCTAGTGTCCAGCCGTATCATTCCTGTCCAGGCTTTCGACTATGTGGTGTTCGGCGCCACGGGTGACCTGACCAAGCGCAAGCTTATCCCCGCACTCTACCATCGTTTCAAGGACGGCCAGTTTGACGAGGAATGCCGCATTATCGGCGCTTCGCGCTCCAAACTCAGCGACGCTGATTTTCAGAAGGTGGCGCGCGACGCCATTGCCCAGTATGTCGAGAAGGAATATCAGGACGAAAAGGTCATCGACCGTTTCATCAAGATCTTCTCCTATGTGGCGGTCGATGCCAGCAATCCGGAAGCCTCCGGCGATCTCGGCAAGGCCCTGCGCGACGATCCCAAGATCGTCCGCGCCTTCTATCTGGCGGTGGCGCCCGACCTGTTCGAGCCGATCGCCGAATACCTGGCCAAAAAGAAGCTTTATCGCCGCGATGCCCGCGTGGTGATCGAGAAGCCGCTGGGCCACGATCTTGCCTCCTCGATGGAGATCAATGACGGCGTGGCCAAGATCTTCAAGGAAGATCAGGTCTATCGTATCGACCACTATCTCGGCAAAGAGACCGTGCAGAACCTTCTGGCCCTGCGCTTTGCCAATGCCCTGTTCGAGCCGATCTGGAATTCGGCCCATATCGACCATGTCCAGCTCACCGTGGCTGAATCGGTCGGTGCCGGCACGCGCGGCTACTATGACGAATCCGGCGCGCTGCGCGACATGGTCCAGAACCATATGCTGCAGCTGCTGTGCCTCGTGGCCATGGAGCCGCCGGCATCCGACGATGCCGACGCGCTGCGCGACGAGAAGCTCAAGGTGCTGCGCGCGCTCAAGCCCATCGTCAATGGCGATATCGCCAGGAACACCGTGCGGGGCCAGTATAAGGGCGTCAAATCCGAGACCACTTCGGTAGCCGGCTACCAGGAAGAACTGCCCGAGGACAAGAAGGGCAGCCGCACCGAAACCTTCGTGGCCCTCAAGGCCGAAATCGAGAACTGGCGCTGGTCGGGCGTGCCGTTCTATTTCCGCACCGGCAAGCGCATGGCCAGCCGGGCCTCGGAAATCTGCATCCAGTTCAAGCCGATCCCGCATTCCATCTTCGACCACGCCGAAGGCGCACCCAAGGCCAATAAGCTCATCCTCCGCCTGCAGCCCGATGAGGGCGTCAAGCTGATGATGATGATCAAGGACCCCGGCCCGGGCGGCATGCGCCTGCGCGAGGTGCCATTGAACCTCAGCTTCGCCCAGACGTTCTCCGAACGCACACCGGAAGCCTATGAGCGCCTGCTGCTCGACATCGTTCGCGGCAACCAGACCCTGTTCATGCGCCGCGACGAACTCGAGGCCGCATGGAAATGGGTCGATCCGATCCGCCAGGCCTGGGATCGCTCGACGGAGGCGCCGCAGACCTACGTGGCCGGCACCTGGGGGCCGAGCAGCGCCATTGCGCTGATCGAGCGCGACGGCCGCACCTGGCACGAGGACGACAACTAGATGACCCAGCACGCCGAGCTCGATCGCCGCAGCTTTGCCGACAAGGCGACCCTGGCCATGGAATTGGCCGAGGCCGTTGCCGATCGCATTCGCGCGGCGATCGCCGAGCGCGGCGAGGCGGCAATTGCGGTGAGCGGCGGCTCTACGCCCGCGCGCTTCTTCCAGTCGCTGGGCAAGACCAAGGACATCGACTGGTCCAAGGTCATCGTCACGTTGGTCGACGAACGCTGGGTCGACGAGACCAGCGACCGCTCCAATGCGCTGCTGGTCAATGAACGCATGCTGCAGGGCCCGGCCGCGACGGCCCGCTTCTTCCCGCTCTATTCGGGCGGCGACGAACCGGACGCGACGGGCGTCGCCAAGACCAATGCCTTGCTGGCCGGATTGCCCGAACAGTTCGCGGCGGTCGTGCTCGGCATGGGCAATGACGGGCACACCGCTTCGTTCTTCCCAGGTGGCGATACGCTGGCCGAGGCGCTGACCGCCGAGGGTCCGACCCTGGCCATTCGCGCGCCGGGAGCGGGCGAACCGCGCATAACCTTTACCCTTCCGCGCCTCCTCCGCACGGATGGGCTATACCTTCATATTGAAGGGGAGGAAAAGGCCGCCGTTCTCGACACGGCTTTGGGCGAGGGTCCGACTGAGGACATGCCCATCCGTGCCGTCTTGCGGTCCGGCCATGCTGTAACTGTCTACTGGTGCCCATAGTCCCCTTCGCGGTCCCCAATTGACCGCCTAGGCCACGAAGGGCTCCAGCCGAGCGTTCTTTTCCGAAAAGTGTCTGCCACTTTTCCGGTTCGAGAGCGCGACAACTGCAAAGTTAGGAGCTCGCTATGTCTGTCCGTCAGGCCATCCAGGATGTTACCGATCGCATCGCGGCGCGCAGCCGCGACAGCCGTCGCGATTATCTGGGCCGTCTCGATGCCGCACGCGAAGCCGGCGTCAATCGCGCCGTGCTCTCCTGCGGCAACCTCGCCCATGCCTTTGCCGCCTGCACGCCTTCGGAGAAGGCCGCGCTGGCCGGCAACAAGACGCTGAATCTGGGCATTGTCACCAGCTATAACGACATGCTGAGTGCCCACCAGCCCTACCAATTCTATCCCGACATCATCAAGGAAGCCGCCCGCGCCATCGGCGCCACGGCGCAGGTTGCCGGCGGTGTGCCGGCCATGTGCGACGGCGTCACCCAGGGCCAGCCGGGCATGGACCTGAGCCTGTTTTCCCGCGACGTCATCGCCATGGCGACGGCCATCTCGCTCAGCCACAACATGTTCGACGCCGCGGTTTACCTCGGCATCTGCGACAAGATCGTGCCGGGCCTGCTGATCGGCGCGCTGACCTTCGGCCACCTGCCGGCCGTCTTCGTGCCCGCCGGGCCGATGCCCTCGGGCATTCCCAATGACGAAAAGAGCAAGGTCCGCCAGCTCTATATGGAGGGCAAGGTCGGCCGGGCCGAACTGCTCGAAGCCGAGAGCAAGTCCTACCATTCTGCCGGCACCTGCACCTTCTACGGCACCGCCAATTCCAACCAGATGCTGATGGAGATCATGGGCCTGCACCTGCCGGGCGCCAGCTTCGTCAATCCGGGCACGCCTTTGCGCGATGCGCTGACCAGGGAAGCTACCGTGCGCGCGCTGTCGCTGACGGCGCTTGGCAACAACTATACGCCGGCCGGTCACATCATCGACGAGAAGGCCATCGTCAACGGTCTGGTGGGCCTGCATGCCACCGGCGGCTCGACCAACCACACCATGCACCTGATCGCCATCGCCGCCGCTGCCGGCCTGCAGGTGACCTGGGACGACATGAGCGATCTTTCCGACGCGACGCCGCTGCTGGCCCGCGTCTATCCCAATGGCGTGGCCGACGTGAACCACTTCCACGCCGCTGGCGGCATGGGTTTCCTGATCCAGGAACTGCTGGAAAGCGGCCATCTGCACGAGGACGTCAAGACCGTCTGGGGCGATGGCCTGTCCAACTACACCGTCGAGGCCAAGCTGATCGAGGAGAAGCTGACCTTCGAAGCCTCGCCCAAGGAATCGGCCTTGCCCAAGGTGCTGACCAAGGTGGCAACGCCGTTCTCGCCTACCGGGGGGCTGAAGCTCCTCACCGGCAATCTCGGCCGGTCGGTCATCAAGGTCTCGGCCGTCAAGCCCGAGCATCGCGTCATCGAGGCTCCGGCCAAGGTATTCCATGGCCAGGAAGGCCTGCAGGCTGCATTCAAGGCGGGCGAACTCAATGGCGACATGATCGCCGTCGTCCGCTTCTCCGGCCCGCGCGCGCTGGGCATGCCCGAACTGCACAAGCTCACCCCGGCGCTCGGCGTGCTGCAGGACCGCGGCTTCAAGGTGGCGCTGCTGACCGACGGCCGCATGTCCGGCGCTTCCGGCAAGGTGCCGGCGGCGATCCACATGACCCCCGAGGCCGTCGATGGCGGCCCGATCAGCAAGCTGCGCGACGGCGACATGATCCGCCTCGACGCCAATGAAGGCACGCTGACCTTCCTCGGCGACGAAAAGGAATTCCGCTCGCGCACGCCGGCAACAGAGGACCTGCGCAGCCAACACTACGGCATGGGCCGCGAGCTGTTTGCCGGGTTCAGGAACCTGGTCGGCGTGGCCGACAAGGGCGCGAGCGTGTTTCAGTAGCGGCTAGGCAGCAGGGAGCGCGATGGGCTCTATGGATCGAAGTGAATCCTCTGCGGCCACCTCGGCCAATGTCAGGTCATACAGCCCCTGCATGTTGACCCAGAACTCCGGCGTCATAGAAAAAAACCGCCCGAGCCGAAGCGCGGTGTCGGGCGTGACGCCCGTCTCCTCGCGAACGAGCCGCTCGATCCGCGTGCGTGGTACACCCAAGCGGGCGGCAAGCGCATAGGGCGTCAGGCTTAGCGGCTCCAGCAACTCTTCCCGAAGATACTCGCCTGGATGGACCGGCGGTGTGATCCTGATGGCCATGGTCATTCTCCTTCAGTGATAGTCCACGATCTCAACATCTTCCGCTCGGCCGTCGACCCAGCGAAAGCAGATGCGCCATTGATCGTTGATGCGGATCGAGTTCTGCCCTTCGCGGTTGCCGGACAGGGCTTCCAGGCGATTACCCGGCGGAACGCGCAGATCGGCAAGTTCCATAGCCGACATGAGTGCCGCCAATTTTCGTTGGGCAGGACGTAGCAAATCCGGAGCAAAGCCCTTCGGGCTTTTGCCCTGCGCTATGTGCTCCGCAAACTTGCCTTTGAACGATCCGATCATCCGCACGTATCAGTAGTTGATACGCTGATAGGTGTCAAGAAAAACGTATCAACCAATGATACGTCTAGCGACTGCGCCCAAACAGCCGCTCGATGTCCTTCTTCTTGAGCTCCACATAGGTCGGGCGGCCGTGGATGCATTGGCCGGAATGGGGCGTTGCTTCCATGTCGCGGAGGAGGGCGTTCATTTCGTCGACCCTGAGGCGCCGGCCGGAGCGGACCGAGCCGTGGCAGGCCATGCGGGCAATGATGGCTTCCATGCGGTCGCTGACGGCGGCGATGGAATCCCATTCGGCGAGGCCATCAGCCACGTCGCGCACGAGGCCATCGATGTCGGAATTGCCCAATAGAGCCGGGGTCTCGCGCACGGCGACGGCGCATGGGCCGAACCGTTCGAGATAGAGGCCGAAGCGCTCAAGCTCCGGTGCGGCCTCTTCGAGCCGGGCGCAGTCTTCCTCGGGAAGTTCGATCACCACCGGGATGAGCTGGCTCTGGCTGGGCACCGGGCCGGAGGCCAGTTGCGCCTTGAACCGCTCATAGACCAGCCGCTCATGGGCGGCGTGCTGGTCCACCAGCAGCAGGCCCTCGCCGTTCTGGGCGATGATGAAATTGTCGAACATCTGCGCTCGCGCCGTGCCCAGGGGATATTCCGCCAGTGCCGGTGCGGGCTCGGCCTCGATGCGGGCGCTGGGCTCGGTGAAGCCGTCGAAACGCGCGAAGGCGGCCGGCTCGATATGGCGAGGCTGGTCATAGCTGCGGGCCATCGGTGCCGTCGTCGATATGGTCTGCGACGCGGTGGTTTCATAGGCCGGCGCGGTGAAGGCGCCCAACACGTCGTCGGCCACGGTATCGGAGGCCTTGAAGCCCGCTGCCGTCAGCGCTTCACCGATGGCACGGATCACCGCGCTGCGCACGGCGCCGGCATCGCGAAAGCGCAGTTCGGCCTTCGCCGGATGCACATTGACGTCCACCTCGCCCGGATCGACGGCGATATAGAGCGCCACCACCGGAAAGCGGTCGCGGAAGGTATAGTCGGCATAGGCCGCGCGGATAGCGCCGACCAGCACCTTGTCGCGCACCGAGCGGCCATTGACGAAGTAGAACTGGCTGAGCGAATTGGCCCGCGTATAGGTCGGCAGCCCGGCGAGGCCCGCGACCACCACGCCATGCCGGCTGCTCGCCAGCCGCACCGCATTCTGCGCGAAATCATCGCCCATCACCTGGCCCAGCCGCGCCTCCAGCGCGCCCGTGCCGGTGACGGCGGGCCAGTTTGAGGGCGAGCGATCCGTGCCATTGAGCAGAAAATGCACCGCCGGATTGGCCATGGCGAGGCGCTTGACCACGTCGGTGATGGCGGCTGCCTCGGCCCGGTCGGTCTTGAGAAATTTGAGCCGCGCCGGCACATTGGCGAAGAGGTTACGCACCTCGACAATGGTGCCCCGGTTCATCGCCAGCGGCACCGGCCCGGAGCGGACGCCGCTGCGCACTTCGAGCCGTAATCCGCTTTCCGCATTGGCGGTGCGCGAGGCGATGGAAAGCTCGGCCACCGAGCCGATCGAGGCCAGCGCCTCGCCCCGGAAGCCCAGCGTGCGGATATCGTCCAACTCGTCTTCCGAGAGCTTGGAGGTGGCATGCCGCTCCACCGAGAGCAGCAGATCGGCCCGGTCCATGCCGTGACCATCATCCTCGATGCGCATCAACCCCTTGCCGCCCGCCGCGGTGGTGATGACGATCCGGCTGGCGCCGGCATCGATGGCGTTTTCCACCAGCTCCTTGACCACGCTGGCGGGCCGCTCCACCACCTCGCCGGCGGCGATGCGGTTGATCAGATCTTCGGGCAACTGGCGGATGGGCAAGGGCGATTCTCCTGAAGGGAGAATATAGGGCAGGGCGGCGCGGTTTCCGACCCGTTTGCGGACTGCGCACGACAATTCGGGCGAAGAGCTAAAGCCCCTCGCCCTTGAGGGGAGGGCGATGAACGATGGATCGGGGCTCCCATCACCCCCTCCCGGCCTCCCCCATCAAGGGGGAGGTGCCGCTCCACTCTTGAAGCGCGATGTCGCCACGACCACCGGCCTATACCTCCCCCTTGATGGGGGAGGCTAGGAGGGGGTGATGGCTGGGCACGATGTGCGGCTAGTCGAGCAGACCGACCCGCACGGCCTTGATCTGTGTCCGCACGGGGAGATACACCTCCCTCATGCCCAGCCAATCCCCCATGGACCTCGCCCTGTCGCTCGCCGAAGAAGCGGCCACCTATGGCGAAGCGCCGGTGGGGGCGGTGATCATGGAAGGCGAGGTTGTCCTTGCCGCCGAGCGCAACCGCATGAAGGCGCTGAATGATCCCACTGCCCATGCCGAAATGCTCGCCATCCGCACGGCGCTCGAAAAGCGCGGCAGCGGCCGCCTCGATGGCTGCGACCTCTATGTGACGCTCGAACCCTGCGCCATGTGTGCGGGGGCGATTGCGCATGTGCGGCTGCGGCGGGTCTATTTCGCTGCCGAGGATATCAAGGCCGGCGCGGTGGAGAACGGCGTGCGGCTGTTCGAGCAGCCGACCTGCCACCACCGGCCCGAGGTGATCGGCGGCCTCGGCGAAGGGCGGGCAGAGGCCATGCTGCGGGATTTTTTCCGGGCATTGCGCTAGCCAGTCGGGCCTAGTGCCCCAGCATGCGCTCCAGCGCGCCGGGTTGGTCATGCACGGCGAGCTTGTCCATGATGGTGGCGCTGGCCTCGTTCATGCCGACCAGTTCCACTTCGGCGCCGGCCCGGCGGAACTTCAGCACCGCCATGTCCACGGCATTGACGCCAGTCAGGTCCCAGATATGGGCGTTGCTCACATCGATGCGAACGCGCTCCAGCTGTTCCTTGAAGTCCATGGCGTTGAGGAAGTCCTCCGCCGAAGCGAAGAACAACTGGCCTTCGATGAGGTAGTCACGTTCCTTGCCGTCGGCGGTCAGCACCGAGGTGACGCGGAAGATCTGCGACACCTTCCAGGCAAAGAAGATGCCCGAGAGCAGCACCCCCACGCCGACGCCAAGCGCCAGGTTGTGGGTGCCGACCACCGTGATGACGGTGGCGAGCATGACCAGGCTCGACCGGCGCGGATGTTTGCGCAGGTCGTTGAGCGAGGTCCAGCTGAAGGTGCCGATCGACACCATGATCATGATGGCGACCAGCGCCGGCATCGGGATCAGGCCGACCCAGTCACCCAATACCATCAGCAGGAAGAGCAGGAAGGCGCCGGCGGTGAAGGTGGACAAGCGCGTGCGGCCGCCCGATTTCACATTGATGACCGACTGGCCGATCATAGCGCAGCCCGCCATGCCGCCGAAAAAGCCGGTGATGAAATTGGCAATGCCCTGGCCGATGGATTCGCGGTTCTTGTCGCTGCCGGTATCGGTCATCTGATCGACGATCGAGGCAGTGAGCAGGCTTTCCAGCAGCCCGACGGCGGCGACGCCGATGGAATAGGGCAGGATGATCCAGAGCGTTTCGAGGTTGAACGGCACGTTCGGCAGCAGCAGGCTGGGCAGGCTTGATGGCAGCTCGCCCAGGTCGGCAACGGTGCGCACATCGGTCCGCAGCAAGAGCGAAATGCCGGTCAGCACGAGGATGCAGACCAGGGGCGATGGGATGGTTTTGGTGAGCCGCGGGAACAGGTAGATGATGGCCAGACCCCCCGCGATCATCGCATAGGTCTGCCAGGTGACGCCGGTCAGCTCGGGCAGCTGCGCCATGAAGATCAGGATGGCGAGCGCGTTGACAAAGCCGGTCAGCACCGACCGGGAGACGAACCGCATGATGGTGCCGACCCGGGCGAGGCCTGCTCCGACCTGGATAATGCCGGCAAGGACGGTGGCGGCCAGCAGATAGTCGAGCCCATGCTCGCGCACCAGACTGCCCATCAGCACCGCCGTGGCGGCCGTGGCGGCCGAGATCATGGCCGGCCGGCCGCCGGCGATGGAAATAACGATCGCTATGATGACCGAGGCATAGAGGCCGACCTTGGGATCGACTCCGGCAATGATGGAAAAGCCGATGGCTTCGGGAATGAGCGCCAGGGCGACGACGATGCCGGCGAGGACGTCGCCGCGAATATTGGAAAGCCAGTCGCGGCGGAAATTTTCGACAAAGGTCATGTTAGGTCCAGACAGCACGATGACCAGGTCGCTATTGGCGACCGGCAAATGGGGCGGTTTCTACTGGATTGTCTGGCGGATTGGCGGCCAGAAGAGCCACCCGGATTTGCACCGGGTCCGATTGAATGGCGCCGTTTTGCCCGCATCCGCAGGCAAATGCAAGCCGGCGCGGGTCTTGCCGGACTAGTTGCTGTCGATCACCGGAACACGGTCGGCGACATAGTCCTCGATCTTTTGCGCCAGGATGCGCTTGAAGCGCTCCTTTTCGACCTCGGCATGGGCCATGATCTCCCGCACCCGCCAGAATTCGAGTGCGCCGAAATTGGCGACATGCGGGCGGATATACATGTCGGGCG
Source organism: Devosia sp. (assembly GCF_036676215.1). GTDB lineage: Bacteria > Pseudomonadota > Alphaproteobacteria > Rhizobiales > Devosiaceae > Devosia. Next base: position 10,179 of record NZ_JAKFDJ010000231.1, read on the forward strand.
GATAGGCCGCCATCATATGCGCGGTGAGCGAATGCATCATGATCTGGGCCGAGCCGAACCAGATATCGAGCGCCTTGTGGTCGGTCTTGGCGATGCCCTCCGAGGGATCGCCGTTGACATCGATACCGATGAGAAAGTCGGTGCCGATATCGGCCTGGTCGAGCGGCAGCGGGTTGACCACGCCGCCATCGACCAGGATATGGTTGGCATAGACCACGGGCTTGAACAGGCTCGGAATGGCGATGGAGCCGGCAATGGCCGGGCGCAGCAGGCCCGTATTGAACACCACCTGATGCCAGGATTGGAAATCGGTCGCCACCACATAGAGCGGCACCTTGAGGTCCTTGAACTCGATCGGGAAATTGGGGGGGATGAAGGCGTCGACAATGCTGGTGGCATCGAGCTGCATCGAGATGCCGTTCTTGAGAATGCCGCTGATGCCGCGAATCTGGGTGGCCCAGAGCCTGGTGGCAATGGTGCGCATGGTGCCCAGCACCTCGTAGGAATGCTCGCGGAGTTCCTTGCCGCTCATGCCTGCGGCCCAGCCGGCGCCGATCAGCGCGCCGATCGAGGTTCCCGAAATCACTGACGGCTTGAGGCCGAGCTCGTCCATGGCCTCGATATAGGGAATATGGGTCAGGCCGCGCGCGGACCCTCCGCCCAGTGCCACGCCAATTCGAGGTCCCGATGCCGTACTCATACTTCCCCGCTCCTTGCCCTGGCTGCGCAGCCCATCGGCGAGCGCCTGGCCGCGCCGTTGCAGCGGGGTCAGTGGGCGATTGAGCGGCGTCTTATCAAAGACGGTCTTGCGGTAGAATAGGCCAGTCGGGTTTAGGAAGGGTTCAAGATTCGGCGCGGGCGATTTCGCGCCAACCGATGTCTCGGCGGAAAAAGCCTTCTGGCCAAACAATCTGGTCCACGCCTGCGTAAGCACGTTCCTGTGCCTCTTTCACGGTTTCGCCCAGAGCGGTGATGTTCAGAACGCGGCCGCCGGCAGCTAGTAAACGTTCGCCGTCGCGGCGCGTTCCGGCGTGGAAGACATGAATCGTATCGCTGTCGATGCCTTCGGCGCCCTTGATTTCTGAGCCTTTGCCATAAGAGCCCGGATAGCCCTCGGTCGCCATGATGACTGTCAACGCGTACTGATCTTTCCACTGCGCGTTATGGCCCGAAAGCGTGCCTGTGGCGGTGGCATGCAGCAGCGGCAGCAGGTCGCTCTCCATGCGAAGCATCATCACCTGCGTTTCGGGGTCGCCGAACCGGGCATTGTATTCCACCAGCTTGGGTCCATCGGGTGTGAGCATCAGCCCGGCATAGAGCACGCCCTGATAGGGGGTGCCGCGGGCGGCGAGGCCCTTGACCGTCGGCCAGATCACCCGTTCGAGCACGTCCTCATAGATCTCGCGGGTCATCACCGGGGCAGGGGAATAGGCGCCCATGCCACCGGTATTGGGGCCCGTATCGTCGTCAAAGGCGCGCTTGTGGTCCTGTGCCGTGGTCAGCGGCAGGATGTCCGCGCCGTCGCAGAGTACGAAGAGGCTCACCTCCTCGCCTTCCATGAATTCCTCGATGACAACCTCGGCGCCCGAGGCGCCAAAGCTGCCCGCGAAGCAGTCAACGATGGCCGCCTCGGCCTCCTCGACGGTCATCGCTACGGTGACACCCTTGCCGGCGGCCAGGCCATCGGCCTTGATCACGATCGGCGCGCCCTGCACGTAGAGATAGGCCAGCGCCGCCGCTTCACTGTCGAAGCGCCCATAGGCGGCGGTGGGGATATCCATCTCGTCGCACAGCGCCTTCGTAAAGCCCTTGGAGCCTTCGAGCTGGCCAGCGGCCTTGCTGGGGCAGAAGCAGGTGATCCCCGCGGCGCGCACATCGTCGCCCAGCCCGGCCACCACTTGCGCATCGGGACCGACGACGACGAAGTCGATCGCCTGGGACAGGCAGAAGTCGGTCACCGCCTTGTGGTCAGTGATGTCGATCGCGACATTTTCGGCGACCGCGCCGGTGCCGCCATTGCCGGGAGCGATGAAGAGCTTGGTCAGCAGTGGCGACTGGGCGATCTTCCACGCCAAGGCATGCTCGCGCCCGCCCGAACCGATCACCAATACCCGCATGGATTGCCCCCGTCGCTGTTGTGCGCGTGATGCACCAGCGGGGCGGGGGTGGCAAGGGTTTCTTCCCTCTCCCTCAAGGGGAGAGGGAAGAAACCCTGCTACATCTCGGCTTCTTTGAAAATCCTGCTCACATCGCCTTCCCATTCGCCGCGGAACTTGTCGAGCCAGCGTTCGGCGGGCGACTTGGCGTGGCGGATGGTTTCTTCGAGCGGGGCCAGGTGGATGGTTTCGTCCCTGCCCTCGGCATTGCGGCGGCCACGGCGGACCAGGCCCGCCTCGGCAATGCCGACGGCCTGGGCGGCGACGTCATAGAGATTGGAGCGGTCATGCGGGGTCATCAGCCCCAGCCGGGGCACCTCGCGGCGCTGATGCTCGCGCTCCTCACGCGTCCAGGGCTCGATCAGCTCATAGGCCGCTTCCAGCGATACTTCGTCATAGAGCAGGCCGGTCCAGAAGGCCGACAGCGCCACCACCGACTTTTCGTCGCCCATATCGGCGCCGCGCATCTCGAGGAACTGCTTGAGCCGCACTTCCGGGAAGATGGTCGAGAGATGGTCTTCCCAATCCTTGATCGTGGGCCTTTCGCCCGGAAGCTGGGGCAGTTCGCCCTTGAGGAAGGCCCGGAAGCTCTCGCCGGCCACGTTGACATACTGCCCGTCGCGGATGACGAAATACATCGGCACATCAAGCGCATAGTCGGCATATTGCTCGAAGCCGAAGCCCTCGTCGAAGGCGAAGGGCAGCAAGCCGGTGCGGTCATCGTCGGTATTGAGCCAGATATGGCTGCGATAGCTGAGATAGCCGGTGTCGCGCCCATCGGCGAAAGGCGAATTGGCGAAGAGCGCGGTGGCCACCGGCTGCAGCGCGACCGAGACGCGGAGCTTCTTGACCATGTCGGCTTCGCTCGAAAAATCGAGATTGGCCTGCACCGTGCAGGAGCGGAACATCATGGAAGTGCCGAGGGTGCCGACCTTTTCCATATAGGGCTTCATGATGCCGTAGCGGGATTTGGGCATGGCCGGGATTTCGTCGACCGACCAGATCGGGGTCACGCCGAGGCCAAGGAAGTGGATATCGAGCGGCGCGGCGACCTTTTTGGTGACGCGCATATGCTCGGCCAGTTCGGCCGCGGTGCCATGCAGGTCCACCTGTGGCGAGCCCGAGAGTTCGAATTGCCCGCCCGGCTCCAGCGAAATGCCGCCGGCGATCTCGTCATTGCGCAGGCCGATGGGGTTTTCGCCATCATAGAACGGGTGCCAGCCGGTTTCCGCCTGGATGCCGTCGAGCAAGGCGTGGATGCCGTTGGGCCCCTCATAGGTCACCGGGCGCAGCGGATTGGTGTGGAACACATGCTTTTCGTGTTCGGTGCCGATCCGCCAATCGCTCTCGGGCTTGCACCCCCGCGCCATGGCCTCGATCAGGTCGGCCCGCGATTCGATAAGGGGTGAGTAGGAGGCGACGCCGGCCATAAGCAGTCCTCTGACGTGAGGGTTCAATGTTGGCCGGAACATAGCGTTGCACAAGCCGAATGCAATCGGCTTTTATCGCCAATCACCGATGATTGCCTGAATCACCGCTAGCGCGGCGACCGCCGCCGTGTCCGCCCGCAGGATGCGCGGACCGAGGCTGATGGGCACGACATAGGGCAGGGCACGCAATTTGGTCCGCTCGTCGTCCGAAAATCCGCCTTCCGGCCCGATCAGGATGCCGACCTTCTGCCCCTTGAGGGTGCCCAGCACGTCGACCGGGGAGGCCGAGGCTTCGCCTTCATCGGCGAGGACAAGCCGGCGATCGGCCGGCCAGGTATCGATGAGTCGCTCCAGCGTCGTCTCGGCTTCGACCACCGGAACGCTCAGCACTTCGCATTGCTCGGCCGCCTCGATGGCATTGGCAACCAGCCGCTCATGCTTGAGCCGGTTGACCTGGGTGAAGCGGGTAATCACCGGCTGGATGGTGCCGGCGCCCATTTCCACGGCCTTCTGGATCACATAGTCCAGCCGCTCGGTCTTGAGCGGTGCAAAGCCGTACCAGAGATCGGAAGGCGGGGTTTGTGCCGCGATCTGCTCCATAGGCTCCAGCGCCACCGACTTCTTGGAATCACTGGTTAGCCGGGCGAGCCAGGCGCCATGGCGGCCATTGAACAGCACGACTTCATCGCCGACGGTCTTGCGCAACACGGCCGCAAGATAAAGCGACTGCTCCTTGCCCAGGGTTAGGCTCCCGCCCGCTACGAGGTCGGGTTCGACATAGAGACGGGGCAGGGCGGCGTGGGTACGGGGCATAGATATTGGGCACTTTCCCTTCTCCCCTTGTGGGAGAAGGTGCCCCGAAGGGGCGGATGAGGGGTTTCGGGCGTCACCATAAACGCTGTATGCGTGGAGAGAACCCCTCACCCCTGATTTTCTGCTGAACGCAGAAAATCAGGCCCTCTCCCACAGGGGGAGAGGGGGGACGCGGAGCGCGTGGAAAGGCAACGCCATGTCAGACACAAACCAACCCGACGCCGTCGCCGATGCCCAATCCGGCAACTGGGTCGACCGCTACGCTCCTGCCTGGCTCAAGCCCTACGCGCGGCTGGCCCGCTGGGACCGGCCGATCGGCTTCTGGCTGCTGTTCTGGCCCTGCGTCTGGGGACTGGCGCTGGCGGCAGTGGCCAGCCCGGATCTCGGTTTTGACTGGTGGGCCGCCATATTGATGCTGGCCGGGGCCATCCTGATGCGCGGCGCCGGCTGTACCTTCAACGACATTGTCGACCGCGACATTGATGACAAAGTGGCGCGCACCCGCTCGCGGCCGATTCCCTCGGGGGCTGTCACCGCACGCGACGCGTTCGCCTTTCTTGTCGCCCAGGCCCTGCTGGCTTCGGTCATTCTCTTCCAGTTCAACCGCTTCACCGTCTGGGCCGGCGTGGCCTCGCTGGTGCTGGTGGCAATCTATCCCTTCATGAAGCGCGTTACCTGGTGGCCGCAGGCCTTCCTGGGCCTCGCCTTTTCCTATGGAGCCCTCGTGGGCTGGAGCAGCCAGACTGCCAGCCTGGCCATGCCGGCACTGCTGCTCTATTGCGGCACGATTCTCTGGGTCATCGGCTACGACACGCTCTACGCATTGCAGGACATCGAGGATGATGCGCTGATCGGCGTCAAATCCACCGCGCGCCTGTTCGGGGACCATGTGCGACCCGTGGTGGCGGTGCTCTATACCGGGGCGTACCTGCTCTGGATGGCAGCGGCTCTGCTGGTCGGAGGCGGGATCGTATTTGCTGCATTATCGCTGGCAGCGGCGGCCCTGCTCGCCTGGCAGGTCTGGACGGTCGATGCGGAACAGCCGGACAATCCCCGGTTTCGCTTCGACAGCAACAAGTATGTCGGGATCATCCTGGCACTGGCGCTGCTGGCCGAGTGGGTGTGGTGAGACTGCTAGTTACCCCCCAAAACGCCAAAAGGGCTGACCGCACCACCGGTCAACCCCCAGGACGTGCTTTGGAGAGCAGTAAACTTATGCGTCGGGGTGACCCGGCTTGCGGCGGTTGAGGAAGCGCGGGCGGCGGTTGGCTTCGGCCACCAGCTTGCGGCGCGATTGCGAATTGCCGACCGTCACGCCATCGACCTGCTGGCTATAGGGCATGTAGGCGCCGTCGCCGGCCTTGATGAACAGCGGCAGGCGGAGCTTCTTGCCCCAGTTCTGCCACTCGGCGACGACGTTGTGATTGCCCTCTTCCTCGAACACGCGATAGTTCAACTCGCTGTCGGAGTGGACCAGCTCGATCGAACTGGTCAGCACGCCTGCCTCGGAAATCTGGGTCGCAACGGCGACGCCGATGAATTCGGTAACCGGCACCTTGATCTTGATCGCCACACCGCTCTGTTCGAGCATGCGGCGCACGGTGACGGTCTTGACGGGGTCCTTGGGGCCATTGTCGTTTGCCGCCACGAAGCGGCGGTCCGCCACATTGGGGCGGCCGAATGCGAGAACGACCGAAGTCCCTTCCATCGCGACACCATGAACCATTTGAATTCGCCTTCCTGTCAACTTCGAGAGCTGATTTTTGGTGCTCTCTTTATGAGGCCAACATAGCGCCTCGCCTTACCTGCCTCCTTAATCCGTTCGGTTAAGTTTATCTTGTTTTCCGAGAGGGTTAGCAGGGTCTTGCACCGGGTAGGGAGCGGTTAACCCAGCTGGGTGGCGCGGTGTTAACCCTGCCATATTTGCCGACGCCACCTCGCCATGCGGCGGGGCCCTTGCCCAAGCCCCGTGCCGGGCCTAAAAGGCCCGGCGATGCCCGCTCCTGCAACCACTTACAGCGATGACCTCGAACTGCTCCGCTCCTCCGCGGTCGCGGCGGGGATCATTGCCAGCAGCTTCTTTCGCCGCGACGTCAAGAGCTGGCACAAGGAGAATGCCTCCCCGGTCAGCGAGGCCGATATCCTGGTGGACCGCTATCTTGCCTCAGCCCTCCTGCATGCGCGGCCCGACTATGGCTGGCTGAGCGAGGAAACGGTCGACCACCCGAGCCGGCTCGATTGCGAGCGCGTGTTCGTGGTCGACCCTATCGACGGCACCAGGGGGTTCCTGCGCGGCGAGGACAGCTGGACTGTTTCGCTGGCGGTGGTTGAAAACGGCGTGCCGGTGGCCGGGGTGGTTTACGCGCCGGTACGCGACGAAATGTATGACGCGGCACGCGGCGAGGGCGCCCGGCTCAACGGCCAGCCGATCCGTCGCAACCGCCGCGCCGGATCGGCGCCTCTGATCCCGGCGCCAGGCGCCGTGCATCAGGAGATGCAGGCAGCAGGGCTCCAATATACCCGCGGTCCGGCCTATCCCTCGCTGGCCTATCGGCTGGTGCAGGTGGCCACCGGCAAGCTCGACGCCGCGGTCGCCCGCCGCGGCAGCCAGGATTGGGATATTGCTGCCGCGGCGCTGATCCTTGAGGAATCCGGCATCGGCTTTGCCGATGTGTGCGTCGGGTTCCCCCAATTCAACAAACGAGATGTGCGCCACGGGGCGCTTGCGGCGCTGAGCGACATGAGCCTAAAACCGCTTGTTCATGCTGCCCTGATCAAGGTCTATGGCTGTCCGGCCCTGGACGCAGGCGGCGACGAACTGTCCACTCCTTTACATACGGACCTCACCGATGGCTAAAGAAGACCCCACCAAGCAATTGCTGCATCTCGTGATCGGCGGCGAACTCTCGAGCCTGGAAGGCGTGACCTTCGCCGATCTCGACAAGGTCGACATCGTGGGGCTCTATCCCAACTACGCTGCGGCCTATGCGGTGTGGAAGCAGAAGGCCCAGATGACGGTCGATAGCGCCCAGACGCGCTACTTCATCGTCCACCTGCACCGCCTGCTGGAGCCGGAAACGCACAAGGCCTGATGGGCTTTCTCACCTCTCCCCTGGGGCGAGGTCGGCGCACAGCACCGGGTGAGGGGGGCTTTTCTTGGCCCGGTGCGTGGGGAAGGCCCCCTCACCCGACCCAAGAGGGTCGACCTCTCCCCCAAAGGGAGAGGTGAAGAGTCGGCTACGCGACCAGTGCGTCCAGTATCGCCACCATGGCCCCCGGGCCGCCAATGCGCTGGCGGCCGATATTGGCCAGGCGCCGGCGTTCCTCGTCATCCTCGAGCAAGGTGCGGAGCGCCGTGGCGATTGCCGGTGCTTCCGCCGCCACGACGGTGCGCGCCTCGCCGAACAGCATCTGTTCGTCATTGAAGCGGGAGCGGCGGTCCCGCGGGTTGACGAAGGTGATGACCGGCTTGCCCAACCCCAACGCCTGCACCGTGGCGGTGCCCGCCTGCGACAGCACCAGGTCTGACGTTTCCAGCAGATTGCCCATCGCGCCGCCGCGGGCCATGTGGATGGTGAGATCGCCATCCGACAACTCGCCAAGGTCGGATGGCTCGACGCTGAGCATCGGCGTGCGCTTGAGCCCGGTCTTTTTGGCCAGATCATCCACATTGATGCTGCCGGCCACGGCGAGGAACACGTCCGGGCGCAGGTCTGCGCGAAGCATGCGCAGGGCCTCGACCTGCAGGGCAAAACTCTCGGCGGTCAGCGCCCGGCTGCCCGGCAGAAGCGTCACCGCCAGCGGCCGGCTGCGCCGTGTCGAGGCGTCGTAGCCGCCATGCGGAATGGTATCCATCATGACATTGCCGGCCGAGCGTGCATCGACGCCCACCTGCGTCAGCGACTGCGCCAGGTTATCGGACCGGCAGAACACCGTCTTGCATGTCCGCTTGATCGCCCAGCGCTCGGGAGCGGAATAAAGCCGCGCCGCGCCGGTCTTGTAGACATCGAGATAATGGAGATTGCGGTGGCCGGTCACCTGGCAGGCCAGCACGCCCACCATGTCGCCCACGACCACCACACGGTCATACTTGCCGCGGATTCGCCGCAGGAAGCTGAGCGCCGGCGGCACGGTGCTCAGACCGCCAGTGGCGATGTCGCGGCGCAGCGACCCTTTGACGTTGCGCCAGCCCTCGGAGGCCAGTGTCGCCCGCGGACCGACCAGGGGGCAAACGCCGGCATAGGCATTGCCGGCCCCGATCATCGGATAGGCTTCCACCTCGATGCCTTTGGGCATGCCGGCGACGATGGCGGCAGCAATGCTGTCTTCGCCATGGCCGTTGGAAACGAACAAAAACCGGCGACCGCCCGACGCTTCGGCCTCCACCATCAGGCTCCGCGACCGAAACGCTCAAAGGCCGTGTGGGCGGCGGTGGCGTCGGCATAGGGTTCCTGCCGGTCGACGCTCCAGTAGAATAGCTCGTCGAGGGGAATTGGTTTCTGCGTGATGGCGCAGCGCACGAAACTGCCGGGTTTGAGCACCACATAGTCGCCATCGAGATAGCGGATTACCGCTTCGGTGGGTGCAAAGCCCTTGTCGAAGATGTTCATTCAGATCGTCCTTCAACCGTCGCACCGATATAGCGGGCAATCGGGCCGATCAAAAGAGACTTTCCTGACTATCGCTGTCCGGTTGAGGGCGTGGTTTCTTCTTTATGGCCGGACTGCCAGCAATCGTTGCGGAAACGTCACCATCGGCGAACTCGATGGCAACCATGTCGCCGGGCAAGAGGCCCGCGCGTTCATGCACCAGATTGCCATCCGCATCCTTGATTACGGCATAGCCGCGCGCCAGCACGCTCTTGTAGCTCAGCGACATCAGGAGTTTGCCCGACTGGGTCAATGCCGCGCGCCGCTCGCCCAGGCTCACCGTTATGCCGGCGAGCAACCGGGCCGCGAGCGGGGCGAACTGGCTCTGCGAATGACGCAGTTCCGTCCGCAGGGCATTGGGCGAAAGCTTGGGACCGATGGTCTCGAACTGCGCGCGCTTGCGTTCGACCAGCCGCCCCGCCGCTGCAGCCAGGCGTTCAGCGCGAGGGTCATGGGTCAACCGCGCCCGGTCCACCGTCTTGCGCAGGCCTGCATCGGCGCGCAGCGACAGATTGCGCAGGCGCTCGCCCACTTCCTGCTGCTGGCCGCGGATGACGCGCGCATTGAGCTTGGACTCGATCCGCGAGAACGCCACCCGATGGTCCTGCACCGAGTGGCGCAGGCCGGTAAAGAGATTGCTGGCGGCATGGTCGAGCCGCTGGCGTTGCGTGGCGACCAGATCGGCCGGTCGCGGCAATCCGGCGGCAGCGGCCCGCAGCCGGTCACGTGCGCTGCCCGCAAGCCGGCGCGCTGCCTGGCGTTGGCGACTGCCCAGGTCGTCGAGATAGCCAATCAGTTCGGCGCGTACCGGCACGGCGGCTTCTGCCGCAGCAGTGGGGGTGGGCGCCCGCATGTCCGACACATAGTCGATCAGCGTCGTATCGGTTTCGTGGCCCACGGCGGAAATGATCGGAATGCCGCTGGCGGCGACGGCGCGTACCACCGATTCTTCATTGAAGCCCCACAAATCCTCGATCGAGCCGCCGCCACGCGCCACGATCAGCAGGTCGGGGCGGGGAATCGGGCCATCGGGCAGGAGGGCATTGAAGCCCTCAATGGCGTTGACTACCTCGGGCGCGCAGGTATCGCCCTGCACGCGCACCGGCCAGACCAGCACATGGCTGGGAAAGCGGTCCGCCAGGCGATGCAGGATATCGCGGATCACTGCTCCGGTGGGCGAGGTGATGACGCCGATGACGCGCGGCAGATAGGGCAGGGGGCGCTTGCGCTCGCGGGCAAACAGGCCCTCCGCCAACAGCTTCTTGCGCCGCTCCTCGAGCAAAGCCATCAGCGCGCCAGCGCCTGCCGGCTCGATATTGTCGATGACGATCTGATACTTGGACGAGCGCGGGAAAGTGGTGAGGCGCCCGGTGGCAATCACCTCCAGGCCCTCTTGCGGCTTGAAGGTCAGCTTGGCGAAATTGCCCTTCCACACCACCGCGTCGATCGAGGCGTTTTCATCCTTGAGGGTGAAATAGGCGTGGCCCGAGGAATGCTGGCCACGATAGCCCGAGATCTCGCCGCGCACCCGCACATGGCCAAACTCGTCCTCGACCGTGCGCTTGACCGCCTGGGCGATCTCGCTGACGGTAAATTCGGCGGCATTGGTCAGGGCGTCGGCCATGTCCTCTGGTGCGACAAAGGGTGATGGAGGTCAAGGGGGCGGGGACTACTCCGCCGCCTCGGACTGGCGCGGGATGTCGAGATTGCCCATCGACTGCACGATGTGGTTGGCCAGGGCATCATAGATGCCGCCATAGGCGTGGCTGGCGCGCATCAGGGCGATCTGCGCGTCGCCGAGGCGCGGCAGGCCCTGATCGTCATTGACCACGCGCATGCCCGGCTGCAGTGCGCTTTCCGGCAGGAAGCCGACCGCCAGGTCCGAGAGCACGGCACTGGAAATCGCGGTGGCGTTCGAGGACGTGTAGGCGATTCGGTAGTCCTTGCCGGTACGCTCCAGCGCTTCCTGCGCATCCTTGCGCCAGATGCAGCATTGCGGCCCGCAGGCAATGGCAAGCGGCTCGCTGGCCAGCGCCCTTCCGCCATGGGAGGCGACCCAGAACATCTTTTCAGTCCGGAACAGTTCCCCGAAATTCTGCTCGGTGCCCTGCGTGAAGACAATCAGGTCGTAGCGGCCGGCCCGCATGCCGCTCAGCAATTCCTCGGATGCCATGCAGGCCACATCAACCGCAATTTTGGGATGCGTGCGCTGGAAGCTGGAGAGGATCACCGGCAGCAGGCGCACGGCGTAATCGTCCGGCACGCCGAAGCGGATGGAGCCGCTGAGATCGCCGTCAGAGAAATGGTCGAGGATTTCGGCGTTGGTGCGCAGCATCTTGCGCGCCCGGGCATAAAGGGCGTCGCCATGTACGGTGAGGGTGACGCCCCGACCGTCTCGCGCCAGCAGCGATTGCCCAAGCCGCTCTTCAAGCCGCTTGATCTGCATCGAGACGGCGGACTGGGTCTTGTTCACCCGGCGCGCCGCCTCCGTGAAACTGCCGCAATCGGCAATGGCGCAGAAGCTTTGTAGCTGATCCAGATCAAGAGGAGCGGTCATGGTCGTGTCCATCACTCAAATTGATAGTGCAGATGAAATCTATTTGTTAGACGAATGGATGTCCAGAGCGTTATCTTAACATCATCGACGCAATAGACCCCGCGCCGGACCCGCCGACCTCCCTTCGGCACAACCACATGTTTGGAGACTATAATGGCTCTCTCGCTTTCCGGCGAGCGGTCACTCGCGGCCGCCTCGCCTGCCAATCCGTTTGTCGCACTCGCGCGCTGGATCGCCAAGGCACAGGCCGCACGTACCCGCCGGGTTGCGTTGTCGGCCTTGCTGGAACTCGATCACGCCCGCCTCAGCGACCTGGGTATTTCGCGCCACGACGTTATGGCTGCCCTTGCGGCGCCCGCTCACGCCGGCCCTACGCTCAACGCTGCCCGCAGCCGCAACGCGCGGACCTGATCGGACGCTTCCATAAAAGTTTGCGCCGGCTTTGACCTCCAGCCGGCGCACCCCTGTTGGTACGGACACTTCGTTACGAGCGCTCGTGCCATCTCCCGGGCCGGTTTTGCCGCCGGTCCCGTTTCCTGATGACTTGCCGGACCGGTGCCTTGGCATCTGTCCGGCCTTTTTTGATCAGGCCTGGGTAAAGACGACGCCGATTTCCGTCTCGGTGCGCCACACCACGGTACAGACGAATTTGCGCCCGTCATCCATGGCCAGCTGGAAACTGTCGGGAATGCCGATGATGCTGGCGACCTTGAGCCGCGCACCGGACTCGGACAGGTTGCGCACCGTGCACTGGAAGGTCGAAAAGCCGTCATTGATGACGATGCGTCCGCCCTTGAGCGTACGTTGGCGGGGAGACGCGCGCTTCTCTTCTGTCATGCTGGACTCCTTGTTCAGGGGAGTTGGGCGAAACCGTCCTCGAAGCCGTTCAGCGACACCGGAATGCCGATGCCCTCTTCGGGCGTCTTGAACACCACAAAAATAGCGTTGGTGCCAGTCGACAGCGTTTCGATCAGGCTGTCGTCGAGCACGACTTCGGCGACGCAGCCATTGGGCAGGCAGCGCACGAACGCGACGCGCCCCATATCCTCGCCATCGACATTGAGCCCCAGACCATTGGGCAGCAGCACGCCGAGCGGCGCCAGCACGCGCAGCAGGCGCGCCTCGCGATCGGCGGTGCGCAGCACGATGACGGAGAGGCCTACATTGGGCTGATCCTCGGCCATCACGTTCTGGATAATGGCGCATTGCTCGAAGCTGGCACCCGGGGGCGTGTCGCAGCTCATCTGCCAGTCGCCATACTGGGCGCGTACCACGCCCTGGCCCAAGGTGGCACCCGCGGCGGCTGCCGCCGCCACCAGCGCAAGGCCCAGACCAACCAGACGACGCTTCACAATCCGCTTCACTCTACAACTCTCCCGACGAATCGCGCGCCCGCGCGAGCCTTCGTCTGTTTCCGACAGGCAGGGAGCCAAGTCAACCAAGGCCCGGAATTGCTAGGGATATGGTCGCCAAAGTGCGGCGAGGGTGAGGCGTCTTCGTCCATTTGTCGCGCAATATGACGCAGCCGCGCCGCCCCTTGCTGCAATGGACTTGGCGTTTCCGATGTGATTTAGGTCAAGGCCGAGTTTTGCGCTCCGAGGTTGAGTCGGGGCGGCGTATGCTATGCCGCTGTTTTTGCCCCTCAATCCCGGTGTGGATGCACCAATTGAAGTCGATAGGGGGTTTAGGTGACCGGGCAGTTCTTCAGAAAGATGGGGGCTCTTTCGGCAGCCGCAATGGCGCTGGTCCCCGCTCTGGCCACGGCGCAGGAAAACGCCACCGGCCATCCTGTTCCGGGCCAGTATCACCTGCAGCCGTCGGTCACCCCGATCATGGATTCCATCGTGGCTTTCCATGACGGCATCCTGATGTGGACCATCAGCCTGATCGTGGTCTTCGTGCTGGCGCTGCTGGTGTGGATTGCGATCCGCTACAATGCCAAGCGCAACCCGGTCCCTGCAGCCTTCACCCACAATACGCTGGTTGAAGTGGTCTGGACGGTGCTGCCCATCGTCATACTGATCGTGATCGCCATCCCGTCCTTCGGCGTCCTGAGCGACCAGCTCACCACGCCCGATGGCGAGCGCAAATATCTTGGCTCCAACATCTTCTCGTTCGGTGAAGTCGAGGTTCCGGCGCCAGAATTGACCATCAAGGCGACCGGCCAGCAGTGGTACTGGGACTATGAATATGTCGATCAGGGCCTGGGCCTGACCTCGATCATGCTGAACGAGGACGATCGCAATGCCTCCAAGCCAAGCCAGCCGCGCCTGCTTGCGGTGGACAATGAGCTGGTCGTGCCGGTCGATACCACCGTGCGCCTGCAGGTGACGGCCGATCCGCTTGGCGTGATCCACGCTTTCGCCGTGCCGTCCTTCGGCATCAAGATCGATGCCGTTCCGGGCCGTCTCAACGAAACATGGTTCAACGCGCGTGAGACCGGCCTGTTCTACGGGCAATGCTCGGAACTCTGCGGCAAGGACCATGCGTTCATGCCGATTGCTGTGCGCGTCGTCACCAAGGAAGAATTCGCAGCCTACATGGCGGCTTTCGAGGGCGGTGACTACACCGCCGCCACTGCCACGCTTGCGGCAGTGCAGTAAGAACACGGGTCAGGGAATACATTAATGGCCGATACGACCGCTCACCTCGAAGCCCACGCGACCGGACACGACGCCGCGTCGCACCATGAACCGACCGGCTGGCGCCGTTGGGTCTACTCGACCAACCACAAGGACATCGGCGTGATGTACCTGATCTTCGCGATCGTCGCGGGGATCCTGGGTGGGTTGCTGTCCGGCGTGATGCGCATGGAGTTGCAGGAGCCGGGCATCCAGATTTTCCATGGCCTGGCCTCCATGGTCTATGGTGTGGAAGGCGGCGAGGCGCTCGACGCCGGCAAGCACATGTATAATGTGTTCACCTCAGCGCATGCGCTGATCATGGTGTTCTTCGTGGTCATGCCCGCCACCATGGGCGGCTTTGCCAACTACTTCGCTCCGCTGATGATCGGTGCCCCCGACACGGCCTTCCCGCGCATCAACAACATCGCCTTCTGGCTGTTGCCGCCGGCCTTCATCCTGCTGCTGATGAGCCTGTTCTTCGAAGGCACCGGCCCCGGCGCGCTCGGCTTTGGTGGCGGCTGGACCGTCTATCCGCCGCTCTCCACCACCGGTCACCCGGGCCCGGCCATGGATTTCGCCATCCTGTCGCTGCACGTGGCGGGTGTGTCCTCGATCCTGGGCGCCATCAACCTGATCACCACCATCTTCAACATGCGCGCTCCGGGCATGACGCTGCACAAGATGCCGCTGTTTGCCTGGTCGGTGCTGGTGACTGCCTTCCTGCTGCTGCTGGCTCTGCCGGTGCTGGCCGGCGCCATCACCATGCTGCTGACCGACCGCAATTTCGGCACGGCCTTTTTCAAGCCGGCCGAGGGCGGCGATCCGATCCTGTTCCAGCATCTGTTCTGGTTCTTCGGCCACCCCGAAGTCTACATCATGATCCTGCCGGGCTTCGGCATCATCAGCCACATCGTCTCGACCTTCAGCCGCAAGCCGGTGTTCGGCTACTTGGCCATGGCCTATGCCATGGTCGCCATTGGCTTCGTCGGTTTTGTCGTGTGGGCGCACCATATGTACACCACGGGCCTCAGCCTTGATGTGCAGCGCTATTTCGTGGCCGCCACCATGGTCATCGCGGTGCCGACGGGCGTGAAGATCTTCAGCTGGATCGCCACCATGTGGGGCGGCTCCATCACCTTCAAATCGCCCATGCTCTGGGCCATCGGCTTCATCTTCCTGTTCACCGTCGGTGGTGTGAC
>NZ_JAKFDJ010000232.1:0-21740 GCF_036676215.1 Devosia sp.
CGGCGTCGGGCATGATGATCATGTGGTTCTTGGCGCCGCCGAAGGCCTGCACGCGCTTCCCCTCGGCCGCTGCCGTCGCATAGACATAGCGGGCGATCGGAGTGGAGCCGACAAAGCTCACGGCGCCGATCTGGTCGTGATGCAGGATGCCGTCAACCACCGACTTGCCGCCATGGACGACATTGAGAATGCCCTTGGGCAGCCCGGCCTCGATGGCGAGTTGCGCCAGACGCACCGGCACGGACGGATCGCGCTCGGAGGGCTTGAGGATAAAGGCATTGCCCGCGGCAATGGCCGGCGACAGCATCCAGAGCGGGATCATCGCCGGGAAATTGAATGGGGTGATGCCAGCGCCGATGCCGACGGCCTGGCGCATCGAATACATGTCGATCCCCGGCCCTGCCCCATCGGTGAACTCACCCTTGAGCAGATGCGGTGCCCCGGCGACGAATTCCGCGACTTCGAGGCCACGCAGGATATCGCCCTTGGAGTCTTCAACCGTCTTGCCATGCTCGGCGCTCAGCAACTCGGCCAGTTCCTGCATGTCGCGATTGATCAGCGCCACGAAGTTGAAGAAGACGCGGGCGCGCCGCTGCGGATTGGTCGCCGCCCATTTGGGCTGAGCGGCGGCGGCGGAGGCCACGGCAGCGTCCAGATCGGCCTCGGTCGCCAGGGCGACTCGAGCCTGGACTTCGCCCGTGGCGGGGTTGAACACGTCCTGGAATTCGGCGCTGTTGCCGGTGGTTTCGATGCCGTCGATGAAATGGCCGATAGTGCGCATGAAGCTCTCCCTTGTTGGAGAACACTCTTGGCGCTACAATTCATGCATCGCAACGCGATAGATTTCGCATCTGTTGTGCAAGGATTATAGCCAGATGAATTGGGACGACGTTCGGATATTCCTCGCTGTCGCCCGTAGCGGCCAGATTCTGGGGGCCGCACGCTCGCTAGGGCTCAACCATGCCACCGTCGCCCGCCGTCTTACCGCGCTGGAAGAAGCGCTTGGCAGCAAGCTCCTCACCCGTAAGACCAATGGGTCCGAGCTGTCGGGCGAGGGCGAGCGGTTTCTCGTCCATGCCGAGCGAATGGAAAGCGCTATGCTCGCCGCCAGCGAGTCGACTGGCGCCGATAGCCTGCTTGATGGCACCGTCCGCGTCGGCGCGCCGGACGGGTTCGGCGTGGCCTTTCTCGCCCCGCGTCTGGGCGAACTGACCGAGCGCCACGGGGGGCTGCGTATCGAGCTGGTCCCGGTCCCACGCGCCTTCTCGCTGTCGCGCCGCGAAGCCGATATTGCCGTCACTCTGGAGCGCCCGCGCGAGGGGCGTCTGGTCGCCCGCAAACTGACGGATTACCGCCTCGGTCTCTACGCCGCCCAAACCTATCTCGACCGACATGGCACACCGCGGACGCTGAGCGATCTCGCCGAGCATCGCCTGGTCGGCTATGTCGAAGACCTGCTCTATACGGCCTCGCTCGACTACACGGCGGAGTTCCTCAAAGGCTGGCGCTCCAGCCTCGCGGTCTCGTCCGCCATGGGCCAGACCGAGGCCGTGCGGGCCGGCGCCGGCATTGGTATCCTCCACGCCTTCATGGCACAGGGAGATCCTGACCTCGTGCAGGTGCTGCCCGCTCATACGCTGACCCGCAGCTATTGGACCGTGGTGCATGAGGACCTGCGATCGATCCGCCGCGTGGCGCTGGTGGCTGAGTTCCTGAGCGAGATCGTGGCGCGGGACCGGGCAATGTTCGGGTAGCCCGTGCCCCCTCCCCTCTCCCCTTGAGGGAGAGGGTCGATCAATCCGCGTTAAGGGGAAGACGCTCCTCTCGGTGTCTATTCCCCGCGCAACCCCGCTGTCGCCGGTATGATCCAATCCCGAAACGCCCTGATCTTGGGCGAATTCCGCCGCGCTTCGGGATAGACCAGATAGTAGCCGTGCCCGTCCCAGCCGGTGATGTCGAAGGGCTGAACCAGCCGCCCGCCGGCTACCTCGTCGCCATAGAATGCCGGCGTCACCATCGCCATGCCGCGACCGGCAATGGCAGCGGCCACTTCGAGATTTTGTGCACCAAGGCGGCTGAACGGCCGATCCGGCGTCAGCGGCATGCTCACCCCCGCTAGGTCAAGCCACGCGCACAGCCATGGATCGTCGGGCGTGATCTGGGGCACCCGCAACAGGTCGGCCGGCTCGCGCACCTGATATTCTTCCACCAGCTTCGGGCTCAGCATCGGCGCGAACTCGGCCTTGAGCAGCAGGTGCCACACCATGCCGTCCTGCGGTTTGCTCGTCGCCCGAATACCCACGTCGAACTCTTCGGCGCCGAAATCCACCAGATGCGTCGAGCTTTCGACGCGGACTGCCATCTCGGGATTGGCCAGCTGGAACAGCCCGATATTGGCCGCCAGCCAGTGGCTGGCGAAGGTTGGCACCGAGGTGATGCTGAGCATGCCATCGACCAGACCGCGCGAGTCGGCAAAGGCATTGCGCAGGATGTCGAAGGCCTGCGTCACATCGGGCGCCAGACGTGCGCCGGTCTCGCTCAGCGCGATCTGTCGTGGCTTTCGCAGGAACAGCGGCGCACCGACGCGCTCCTCCAGAATCTTGATCTGATAGCTCACTGCGGCCTGGGTCATCCCCAGTTCCTCGGCGGCCTTGGTGAAACTCAGATGCCGCGCCACGGCCTCGAAGGCGCGCATGGCGGTCAATGGCGGCAATGTGCTCATGGATCAAATCTCCTTATGCACCTGTATTGAGCTTTAGTTGGAATTTCGGCCTGCGACCAGCCATTTTGAGGTCATGGAAAACAAAGCAGGAGCCATCCCCATAAGGATGGTCATAGCCATGATCGCCATTGCCAAGCCTGTCGCCGCCGCCTTTCACCTGCCGCGCTTGAGCTTCCTACGCCCGTTCAGTGCGAACCAGCGCCGCAAGCAGGCAACAATTGATCTGATCCACGCCTCGCCGCATCTGCTGCGCGACATCGGGGCAACGGAGGATATTGTCACGGACCACCGCAGCAAATGAGACCTCATGGTCTGTCGAACCACGAGGGCGGGCACACGGACTGTGCCACGACCTCGTCCTTCGACAGGCTCAGGATGAGGCCTACTGAGATATCTTGCCTGCAGGCACCGGTGCGCTAAAACATGCCACCATGTCGAAAACCACTCCAGCCACCCTGGCGCTCGCCAAAGCGGGCATTGCCTTCTCCACGGCGACCTATGACTACGACCCCGATGCGGACCGCGTCGGGTTGCAGGCGGCCAAGGCGATGGGCGTGTCGCCATCCATCGTGCTCAAGACGCTGATGGCCGAGGTCGACGGCAAGCCCGTTTGCGTCGTCGTCCCTTCGGACGAAGAAGTGAACATGAAAAAGCTCGCCGCGGCGTTCGGCGGCAAGTCGGCGCATATGATGAAGCCGGCCGATGCCGAGCGGCTTACCGGCTACAAGGTTGGTGGTATCAGCCCGTTCGGCCAGAAGAGGCAGGTGCCCACGGCGGTGGAGGAGTTGGCGACGCTGGAGGACGAAATCTTCCTCAATGGCGGTCAGCGCGGGCTGCAGATCCGGATGAAGCCCGACGATCTGGTGGTGGCGCTCGGCGGCAAAGCGGCCGACCTGATCCGCTGAACGACGCAGCACATGATTTGGGACTAGTGCCCTCTTTACCTCTCCCTCGGGGGGGGGGAGGTCGGCGCGCAGCGCCGGGTGAAGGGGCCTTTCCACGCGCAGATGCTAATTGAAGGCCCCCTCACCCGACCCAAGAGGGTCGACCTCTCCCCAAAGGGAGAGGTAACGAGAACCAAGCAAAGCATACCCCAAAAAGACAAAAGGCGCCCAGTCAGGACGCCTTCATCTACATGGCAGAAATTGGTCGCTTAGTTGGCGTAGGTGCCGCGAGCAATGTTCTTGATGTCGCCCTTGGTGATGCCGAGATCGTTCAGCTGACGGGCGTCGAGAGCGTTGAGCTCGCGCATCGTGCGCTGGTACTGGGCAAACTGTGCGATTTTCTGGCGGATGTTCATTTCGGTTCCCCTTCGTTTTCGATGACCAATATCTATAGCCAGTCAGTCGTGATTAGAAGATGGACTCTATGCACATCCGTTATGCACTGGATGCAAACAAAAGAGGCAGGATGTTCATGCTCGCGTCATGAACGAATCCCCTCCGGTCGTATGACGCCGGCTGAGCACCCATCTTAACCTACTGAAACATAATACAAAAACGGATGCCAGTTGCCTGGCACCCGCATTAGTTGATTTTTGACCATCTGGACAAGAGCCCTGCGCCTAGCGCTGGGCCGGCTTCCGCCCCTCGTCCACCGCGATACGCCGATCTTCGCGCATTTCAAACCACATGGCGTTGAGAATGGCGAAGCTGCAGGCCAGCCCGACGCCGAGGATCCACGAAAAATACCACATGACGTTCTCCTAATAGGCGTTGGGGTTCTTTTCGAGCGACTGCGTCGAAACCGTGCCCCGCATGACCCGGAACACCCAGGCGGTGTAAGCCAGGATGATGGGCAGGAAGAACACGGTCACCAGCAGCATGATGAACAGCGTCAGGTGGCTCGAGGAGGCATCCCACAGTGTGAGGCTGGCCTGCGGCATGGTCGAGGACGGCAGCAGGAACGGGAACAGCGACAGCCCGGCCGTTGAAATGATGCCGAAGATGCCGATGCTCGACGCCAGCAGTGTAGGCACACCCAATCGGGCCCTGAGACCAAGGGCAGCGCCGACCATGCCCACGAAGCCCAGCACCGGACCGGCGATCATCCACGGATAGAGACCGTAATTGGCGAGCCATCCGCCGCGCGTCAGTTCCACTGTCTTGGCCAGGGGATTGATCGGGGCATTGGGGTCGGTGACGCTGGTGACGGCATAGCCGTCGATGCCGAAGGCTATCCAGACGCCGCCCAGCGCAAACAGGACGATCGTGGCGATTGCCGCCCAGGTGCCATAGGTGCGCGCACGCTCGGCCAGCGGGCCAACGGTCCGGCCGATGATGACCGCGGCGCCCTGCGTCACGATCATGCCCAGGCTCACGAGGCCCGCCAGCAGGGCAAAGGGCATCAGCAGCAGGAAGAAGTTGCCGGTGTAGAAGGTCCGCATCGTGTCGTCGAGATGGAAGGGTGCGCCGAGCAGCACATTGCCCACGGCGACGCCCATGATCAGCGCCGGCACGGCGCCGCCCACAAAGAGCGCCCAATCCCAGGTCGAGCGCCAGCGCGGGTCCTTGATCTTGCCGCGGAACTTGAAGCCAACCGGGCGCAGGATCAGCGCCAGCAGGATCACGATCATGGCGAGGTAGAAGCCCGAAAAGCTCACCGCATAGAGCGGCGGGAAGGCGGCGAAGATCGCCCCGCCCCCGAGCACCAGCCACACCTGGTTGCCCTCCCAGGTCGGCCCGACCAGGTTGAGCAGCACCCGCCGCTCCTCATCGGTCCGGGCAGCGAAGGGGAGCAATGCACCCACACCGAGATCGCGCCCGCCCATGATGGCGAAGCCGATGAGCAGCACGCCGAGCAGCAGCCACCAGATGAGGCGGAGGGTTTCGTAGTCGAGTGGAATGGCGCTCATGATCGGAGTTCCTTGGTAGCGGGTGTCACCGGCAGCGCAGCCATGACGAAGTCCTCGTCGTCGCTCTCGCCGCCGGCTGAGAACAGCTTGTCCTGCGGGCCGGCCTTGATGATCTTGATCATGAGCATGACCATGATGGCGAAGAGAACCGAGTAGAGGGCGACGAAGAAGGTCAGTGAGATGACCAGGTCCCAGAAGCCCAGGCCCGAGGCGGCGTAAAAGGTGGGCAGCACCCCCTCCACCACCCAGGGCTGTCGTCCATATTCGGCGATCAGCCAGCCCAGTTCGATGGCGACCCAGGGCAGCGGCAGCACGGCAAAGCCGATCCACAGCATGGTCCGGTTGGTATCCAGCCAACCTCTCGAGGCGCGATAGAACCAAACCGCGAAGAAGGCGATGAAGAAGAAGCCGACACCCACCATGATGCGGAAGCTCCAGAACAGCGGCCACACGTCCGGCACGGTGTCGAGCGCCGCCTGGGCGATTTCCTCGCCGGTCGCATTCTCGATATCCACCCGATATCGCTTAAGCAGCAGGGCATAGCCCAGATCCGCCCAATGCTCATCAAACGTCGCGCGGGCCGCAGTATTGGCGCCGTCGGCGCGAATGTCCTGCAGGGCATTATAGGCGATGAGCCCGGTCTGGATGCGTTGGGCTGCATGCTCTGTCAGCTCGGTAATGCCAGGCAGTTCCATGTCGAGCGAGCGCGTGGTGATCAGGCCCAGCACCCAGGGCAATTGCACCTGGAAGGCGGGTTCACCGGGCGTGGTGCTGGGAATGGCGAACAGCGTCAGCGCCGCAGGAGCAGGCTCTGTGTGATACATCGCCTCCATGGCGGCGATCTTCATCTTCTGGTGTTCAGTCGCCACATAGCCGCTCTCGTCACCGAGCACGACCACCGACAGCGCCGATGCCAGGCCGAAACTGGCCGCAACCACCATCGAGCGCTTCGCGAGTTCGACATGCCTGCCCTGGAGCAGGAAGAGACACGAGATGGCGAAGATGAACACCGCGCCGGTCACATAGCCGGCGCTCACGGTGTGAACGAATTTGGCCTGCGCCACCTGGTTGAAGATCACCGCCATGAAGTCCGTGACTTCCATACGCATGGTGTCGGGGTTGAATTTGGACCCCACCGGATTCTGCATCCAGCCATTGGCGATCAGTATCCACAGCGCCGAGAAGTTAGCGCCCAGCGCCACGAGCCAGGTCACGGCGAGGTGGCCCACCTTGCTGAGTCGGTCCCAGCCGAAAAAGAAGAGCCCGATGAACGTCGCCTCGAGGAAGAAGGCCATCAGCCCTTCAATGGCCAGCGGCGCGCCGAACACGTCGCCGACATAGTGGCTGTAATAGCTCCAGTTCATGCCGAACTGGAATTCCATGACGATGCCTGTGGCGACGCCCATGGCGAAATTGACGCCGAACAGCGTGCCCCAGAACAAGGTCGCCTTGCGCCAGATGTCGCGGCCGGTCATCACATAGGTGCTCTCCATGATGGCCATCATGAAAGAGAGACCCAGTGTCAGCGGCACGAAGATGAAATGGTACATGGCGGTGGCGGCGAATTGCCACCGCGAGAGTTCGACGACAGTCATGTCGATCATGGCGCTACTGTCCTCTTGATTGCCGGCCCGCCGAGTCGCGGCCCGGCACGGAGCAGTCTATGCCTGTTGAGGCTTGCGTGTGCCTTGATTCAGATCAAGGCTTTGGTGCCGCGTCATTCTATATATGTAGCTCATGCTTTCGCTCAGTGCCGTCGCAACCACCGAACAGCACCTCCCCCTCGACGGGGGAGGTTGGGAGGAGGTGCGGGCCGCCCCCTATGCATCGCGCGCAATCGCCCCCCTCCCCATCCCTCCCCGCAAGGGGGAGGGTGCCGCCTGGTGCTTGGGGCAAACACCATGACTGCCCCAGACACCGATCGCCACAACGCCAAGACGCTCTCGGGCCTTGGTCGTCACGGCGGGAACTGGCTGATTGTGGCCATTGCAGCGCCGCTGCTGGGTGGCGCGCTGCTGGTCTGGCAGGCGTGGACCCTGGCGGGCGTGCTTGGCACCGCCATTGAAGCTGGGGCGCCAGTTGCTGCCGTCTTGCCTGCCATCATGCTGCTGCTTTGCTTGCTGATTGCCCGCGCCGCGCTGGCGGCTGTCGGCGACTACGCAGGTGCCACGGCGGCCGAGGCGGTCAAAGGGCGTGTTCGCGGCGCGCTTTTTGCTCAATTGCTGTCGCGTTCACCGCGCGCTGCCGAGCAGCCGCAATCGGGCGCCGCCTCCGCCGCCATCGTCGACCAGGTGGAGGCGCTCAATGGCTTTTTTGCCCATTACCTGCCCGCCATGATCCAGGCCACTTTGCTACCGCTGGCCTTCGGTGCGATCATCCTGCCGCTCGACTGGCTGGCAGGCCTGCTGTTCCTCGTCACCGCGCCGCTGATCCCGTTGTTCATGGCGCTGGCCGGATGGGGTGCCCAGGCCGCGACGCGGCGCCAGGCCCGTGCCTTGTCGTTGCTCAGCGGCCGCTTTGCCGACCGGTTGCGGGGCTTGCTCACGCTCAAGCTCTTTGGGCGGGCCGAGGCCGAGACAGCGGGTATTGTCGCTGCCAGTGATGAGTTGCGCCGCCGGACGCTCAGCGTGCTGCGCATCGCCTTCCTGTCATCGGCCATACTCGAATTCTTCGCTGCGCTCGGCGTCGCCGGCGTCGCGCTCTATGTCGGGCTGACCTTCATCGACTTCCTGCAATTGCGCTCGACGCCACTGACGCTGGAATTGGGCCTGTTCCTGCTGCTGATGGCGCCCGAGGTCTACAATCCGTTGCGCCTGCTGGCGGCGCACTATCATGACCGTGCGGCCGCCAAGGCGGCAATTGGCGAGGTCGAGGCCCAACTGGGCGCCTTGCCGCAAACGACCCCGCTGCTGGTCGATGCGCCCACTCCTGCCTCCAGTGGAGCGCTTGGTTTCACCCTGGCGGGCCTGACCCTGCGCACGCCCGATAGCGCCCGTGTCGTGCTGGCCGATACCAGCCTCGCCGTCGCCCCGGGCGAGCACGTGGCCATCCTTGGACCCAGTGGCATCGGCAAGTCGACGCTGCTCGAAGCCGTGGCTCGGTTGCGCACGCATGAGGGCACGATCGTGCTGGGCGACCGTGCGCTGGGCGACTGGCCCGAAGCCGAGTTGCGTGGGCGCGTGACCATGCTGGGTCAGAAGCCGCGCGTCTTTGCCGGCTCCATGGCACACAATATCGCGCTGGCGCGGCCCGGCGCTTCGGCCGGCGACATTCGCCGCGCCGCCGAGCGCGCCCATGTCGCTGGTTTTGCCGATGCCCTGCCCGACGGGCTGGACACCATGCTGGGCGAAGGTGGGCTCGGGCTTTCAGGCGGACAGGCCCAGCGCATCGCGCTGGCGCGCATCTATCTGCGCGATGCCGGGCTGATCCTGCTGGATGAGCCGACCGCCCATCTCGATGCTGAGCTTGAACAGCGCGTGCTCGATAAACTCAAGCAGTATGCAAGGGGCCGCACCCTGATCATCGCCACCCATTCGCTGGCCGTCGCCGCCCGCATGGACAAGGCCTGGCGCATCGCTGGCGAGGCGCTGCTGCCCACGCCCCTGCCCACGCGCAAGGATAGGAGCGTCGCATGAAGTCGCTTCTCGCCTTCCGCAGCCTCTTCGTCCGCCAGGCCGGTGGCTTCACCCTGGCACTGGTGTTGTCGCTGGTCACGCTGGCCTCGGGCGTTGCGCTGTTGGGGACGTCCGGCTGGTTCATCACTGCCGCGGCGCTGACCACGGCCGGCCTTGGTTTCAACCTGTTCGTCCCTTCGGCGCTGGTGCGCGGCTTCTCCTTTGTCCGCATCCTGGCCCGCTATGGGGAGCGTCTGGCCGGCCATGATGCCACGCTGCGCCTGCTGGCCGATCTGCGCGGCTGGCTGTTCGCCCGGCTGTTCCCGCGTCTGCCCTTCACAGACCGCAGCCTGCGGCACGGTGACCTGGTCAGCCGGTTGACCGCCGATGTCGATGCGCTCGACACCGCCTTCCTCGTCGCCATCGGTCCGGTTGTCGCCGCGCTGGTCATCGGCGGGGTGCTGACCGGTGCGCTGGCCTGGCTCCTGCCCGGCGCGGCGCTGCTCTATGGCGCCTGCTATGCGGTGGCCGTGCTGATCGTTCCTACCGGCCTGGTGCTGGCGAGCCGCCGCACCGGCAACGACGTCGTAGCTCGGGCCGCTGAGGCGCGCTCCGCGGTGCTGGACGGCATTGATGGCCATGCCGATCTCACCATTTTCGGCGTCTTGGGCATGGCGCAGGCCGGGTTCAGCCAGACCACGCAACACCTGGCCGATGCCCGGCTGCGTCTTGCAGCACTTACGGCAATGGCCGGCTTTGTAGTGCAGTCCGTGGCTAGCTTGGCGCTGGCCGGCTCGTTATGGCTCGGACTGCAGGCCTTTGTTGCTGGCGCGGTGGACGGCCCGGTCCTCGCGGGCCTGTTGCTGGCCATTCTCGGCAGCTTCGAGGCCACCAGCGTCATCGTGCGCAGCGTGGGCAAGCTCACCACCGCCATGGCTGCCGCCGAGCGGCTCACCGCCATCGCCGAAAGCGCGATCACCGTTGCCGACCCAGCCACGCCCATGGCCTGGCCCGCCGACACCACCATCAGCCTCAGCGACGTCACCTTCGGCTATGGCGGTCCGCCCGTGCTCGGCAATCTCAACCTGACGATCGCGACGGGCGAACATGTCGCCATCACCGGCCCCAGCGGCAGCGGCAAGTCCAGCCTGCTCACGCTGCTGCTGCGTCTTGCCGATCCACAGATCGGCGACATCACGGTCGGCGGCACCTCGCTTGCAGCACTCCGCCAGGCCGATGTCCATGCCGGCATGGCCCTGCTCAGCCAGGACAGCCCGTTGTTCAACGACACCATCCGCGCCAATCTGCTCATCGCCCGCGCCGACGCCGGGGACGAGTCGCTGTGGTCGGCGCTCGCCGATGCGGGCATTGCCGACTTCGTGCATGCCCTGCCCAAGGGGCTGGACACCATGGTCGGTGAAGGCGGGCGCACCGTCTCGACCGGGCAGGCCCGACGTCTCTGTCTCGCCCGGGCGCTGTTGTCGCCGGCCAGCATCCTGTTGCTGGATGAGCCCACCACGGGGCTGGACCGGACGGCGGAGGTCGCCTTCTTTGAAACGCTGCATCAGGCCGCGAAGGACCGCACTGTGGTGGTCGTGACGCATGCCGTCATTCCCGAAGACACGGTGGATCGGGTGCTGACCATGCGGAACGGGATGCTGGAGTGAGCCTTCTTCACCTCTCCCTCTGGGAGAGAGGTCGGCGGCGCAGCCGACGGGTGAGGGGGCCTTCCCCACGCACCTCATCCAGTAAAGGCCCCCTCACCCGACCCTTCGGGTCGACCTCTCCCCCGAAGGGAGAGGTGAAGAAGCGCCCTACCCGCAGCGGACGCGGAGGCGAGTCAGGTCGGGGACCGAGACATGGCGGTAGTTTTCGATCTCGATGACGCCGTCGGCCTTGAGCCGGCTCATCTGGCGGCTCACCGTCTCGATGGTCAGTCCCAGGAAGTCGCCGATATCGCCGCGGCTCAGTGGCAGGTCGAAGGTCGTGACCTCGGCCTGGCTGGGGTCGATATGGCTGGCGATGAGATAGAGAAAGCTCGCAACCTTTTCCGCCGCCGTCTTGCGGCCCAGCGTCACCATCCAGTCCCGCGCATCGTCGAGTTCACGCAGGGTCTGCAGCATGATGCGATGTTCCAAAGCTGGATTGTCGTGCAGCAGTTCTTCCATGGCGGCCTTGGGCACCATGCAGAGATCGACGTCGGACGCCGCTTGCGCCGTCACCCGGCTTTCGCTGGCAAACAGGCGCCCGAGCAGGTCCGGTGCAAACTGCAGGCCCACGACCTGCTGCCGCCCATCCTCCAGCACCTTGGAGAGCTTCACCACGCCGCGCAGCACATTGCCGTAGCTGGTGATCGGTTCGGCATCGGCCAGCAGTTCGGTCCCAGCGTCGCGATGCACGCGCCGCGTCTGCCGCGAGAGGGTAAGCAACTGGTCGGGCGAGAGTGCGCCACAGATACCCTGGTGGCGCGCTTCGCAACTCTGGCAGAGCACGGGAACAGGGGAAGTCTGGATGTCGTTGCGGACGGGCTGCATGGCATGTCGTCTCCTGACAGCCTTGATATAGCCCTGCGCCGTCAAGCCTTTAAGTTGCACAACTGTCGCAGCGCCATCCTGCCGCACTTGAGACCGGCGCTTCGCGCAAAATCGCTCCAGTGGAGCGATTTTAGGTCTCAAGGCCATGAGGGCTATGCTCGAATGGCCTCGTCAGCTCAATTCGCTCCACCGGAGCGAATTGTCCCTCTGGGCCGCTTCCGAGGCCTTGACCTTCCCATGATTGGAAGGTCTATATGACCGAGGACGAGGTGAATGAAATGAATGAACACGTCCACTCCACGCCAGTTTCCATCGATATCGAAGGCATGACCTGTGCCTCCTGCGTGCTGCGGGTCGAGAAGGCGCTACTCAAGGTCCCGAGCGTTACTTCGGCTTCGGTCAACCTGGCGACCGAGCGCGCCACCGTGCAGCTCGATGACGCCAGCAATGTCGAAGCCCTGTTCAAGGCGATCGAGAAGGTCGGCTACAAGGGCAGCCAGACGCCGCAAAGCCATGACCATGGCCATGTCGGCCATCACCACCATGACGAAGACGCCGCAATCCTGCGTCGCGACGTGCTGATCGCCGCGCTGCTCACCCTGCCGCTCTTCGTGCTGGAGATGGGGAGCCATCTCTATGATCCCATGCACCATTGGCTGCTGGGCCTGGTCTCCCAACAGGTGCTCTACGTCGCCTATTTCGTGCTGGCCAGCGTGGTGCTGTTCTGGCCCGGCTGGCGCTTCTTCAAGATCGGCTTTCCGGCCCTGTTCCACGCCGCGCCGGAGATGAATTCGCTGGTCGCCCTCGGGGCCGGCGCGGCCTATCTCTATTCGGTCGTCGTGACCTTCGCGCCGCAGCTGCTGCCGGCCCAGACGCAGTATGTCTATTACGAAGCCGCCACGGTCATCGTCACGCTCATCCTGGTCGGCCGGTGGCTGGAGGCCCTTGCCAAGGGCCGCACCGGCGAGGCCATCCAGCGGCTGGTGCGCGAACAGGCCAAGACCGCCCGGGTGCAGCGCGACGGCGGGATCGTCGAACTGCCCATCGAGCAGGTGAAAGCCGGCGACATCATCGCCGTGCGTCCGGGCGACAAGGTCGCGGTGGATGGCGAGATCGTCGAGGGCGCCAGCCATATCGATGAATCGATGATCTCGGGCGAGTCCCTGCCCGTCTCCAAGACAGTCGGTGCCATCGTCATTGGCGGCACGCTCAATATGTCCGGCAGTTTCAATTTCCGCGCCACCAAGGTGGGCGGCGATACGATGCTGGCGCAGATCATCCGCATGGTCGAGGAAGCCCAGGGCGGCAAGCTGCCGATCCAGGGCGTCGTCGACCAGATCACCGCCTGGTTCGTCCCGGCCGTCATCGCGCTCGCCATCATCACTTTCGCCATCTGGACCATCTGGGGGCCGGAGCCGGCCTATGTCTTCGGCCTCGTCAATGCCGTGGCCGTGCTGATCATCGCCTGCCCCTGTGCCATGGGCCTGGCCACGCCGACCTCGATCATGGTGGGTACCGGGCGCGCCGCCGAGCTGGGCGTGCTGTTCCGCAAGAGCGAAGCACTGCAGCAGTTGCGCGACGCCAAGGTTGTCGCCTTCGACAAGACCGGCACGCTGACCGCGGGAAAGCCAGCGCTGACCGACCTCATCCTCGATGATGATTTCGAGCATGACGAGGTGCTGGCGCTGGTCGCTGCCGTCGAAGCCAGGTCCGAGCACCCCATAGCCAGCGCCATCGTCACGGCGGCGGAAAAGGCCGGACTTACCCTCGGCAAGGTCACCGACTTCAAGGCCGATGCCGGCAATGGCGTCACCGCCCGCGTCGATGGAAGGCTGATCTCGGTCGGTTCACAGCGCCATCTCGGGCATCTCGACTTTTCCGATTTCGCCGAGGCCATCGACAAGCTGGCCAATGCGGGGAAGACGCCGGTCTTTGCGGCCATCGACGACAAGCTCGCGGCCGCCATCGTCGTTGCTGACACGATCAAGCCGTCCAGTGTGATGGTGATCCAGGCGCTGCACGCCATGGGCCTCAAGACGGTGATGATCTCGGGCGACAATCGCCGCACTGCTGAAGCCATTGCCCGCCAGCTTGGCATTGACGAGGTGCGTGCCGAGGTGCTGCCGGCCGACAAGGTCAGCGTGCTCAAGGCTTTGCGCCAGTTCGGCAAGGTCGCCTATGTCGGCGACGGCATCAACGACGCCCCGGCTTTGGCCGAAGCCGATATCGGCATTGCCGTTGGCACGGGCACAGACGCGGCCATCGAAAGCGCCGACGTGGTGCTGCTCGGCGGCGACCTCAAGGGCGTGCTCAACGCCCTCACCATCAGCCGGGCCACGATGAGGAACATCTGGGAAAACCTGTTCTGGGCCTTTGGCTACAATGTGCTGCTGATCCCGGTGGCGGCCGGCCTGCTCTATCCAGGTTTCGGCATCTTGCTCAACCCGATGATCGGCGCCGGAGCCATGGCGCTGTCGTCGATCTTCGTGGTCAGCAATGCGCAACGCCTGCGCGGTGTGAAAGGAGTTTCGGCATGAATATCGGGCAGGCATCAAACGCTTCGGGCGTCTCGGCCAAGATGATCCGCTATTACGAATCCATCGGCCTCATCCGAGCGCCGCTGCGCACCGACAGCAATTATCGCGTCTATCGCGAAGACGAGGTGCATGTGCTGCGCTTCGTCAAACGGGCCCGGACCCTGGGCTTTTCGGTCGAGGAAACGGCAACCCTCTTGGGACTCTGGCAAGACAAGTCCCGCGCCAGCGCCGAGGTCAAGGATATCGCCGTCGGCCATATCGCGGCGCTCGAGACCAAGATCGCGGAGCTGCAGTCCATGGTGAAGACGCTCAAGCACCTGGCTCATTGCTGCGGCGGCGACAATCGCCCCGATTGCCCCATTCTCGACGATCTCGCCGGGGAACACCCCATTTCGAAAGGACACTGACATGACCGAAAAGACCATTCTCTCCGTCAACGACATGACCTGCGGGCACTGCGTCGGCACCGTGCGCAAGGCGCTGGAAGAAGCGCTGCCGGGGGCTGAGATTTCGGTGGACCTGGTGACGCACAAGGTGGAGTTCACGGGCGATCGAGCCAAGGGGGAGGAGGCGATCCGCGAGGCTGGGTACACGCCGGAAGTGGTGTAACAGCCCTCGCAGTCGACACCCTCCCCCTTGCGGGGAGGGATCAAGGGTGGGGGGTGTTTGGCCCGGATATCGGGGCTCTCAACACCCCCTCCTAGCCTCCCCCGTCGAGGGGGAGGTACCGTTCCGTGTTTGGGACGAGATAACGCCCCAAAAAACAAAGGGCGCCTTGCGGCGCCCTTCGCATGTCCGTTCTCGTTTGCCATTCGGGCATAGCCCTCATGGCCTTCTTGGCTTGAAAGGCTCCACCGGAGCGATTTGCCCTGCGGGACGGCTCGAAGTCAGAACGGGCTCTCTGCGTCCAGGAACTCGGCCGCGTTATCCTTGGTGATCAGGGTCGAGTCGAGGATGTAGCGACCGGCCACCTGGATACCGCCGACCATGTGCGAGGTGGTCAACTCGATGGCCGTGGCGATCATGGCCGGGCTGTAGCTCACATCGACCGGGGTCAGGGTGCTGCCGTCAGCAACGGCCTGCAGGATCTGCTGCATGCCGGCGCCGCCGACGATGAACATTTCGCCCTCACGGCCGGCCTGCTTGATGGCTTCGATGGCGCCCAGGGCAATGTCGTCGTCCTGCGCCCACACGGCCTTGATGTCCGGGAAGCGGGTCAGGAAGTCCTGCATCACCTTGAAGCCGTCATCGCGGTTCCAGTTGGCGAATTCATCGTCGAGAACGGTGATGTTGCTGCCTTCAACGCCGGCCATGAAGGCGTCGAAACGCTGCTGGTCGATCGGAATCGGCAGGCCGCGCAGGATGACGATGTTGCCGCCCTCGGGCAGCGCTTCCTTGAAGTACGCGGCCGAGTTGGCACCGAGGCCCGGATTGTCACCGGCGACGTAGAGGTTTTCCACGCCGTCGATCGAGAGCTGACGGTCAACCACGGTCACGAACTTGCCGGCGTCCTTGACCTGCTTGATGGCAGAGGTCATCGCATCCGGATCGCCCGGCAGGATGACCAGGGCATCGATGCCGCGGGTCGCGACCATGTCTTCGATATCAGCGATCTGCTTGGGCGCATCGGGCGCCGAGGCAAACACGAATTCGGCGTTTGGATAGGTGGTGCCCAGGCGATCGATCGCCTGCTGGGCGAAGTAGTTGACGCCGCCCGTCCAGCCATGGTCGGCCGCCGGCACGGAAACGCCGATGACCACCTTGTCCTGAGCGACGGCGACGCCGCCCAGGCCGCCGGCGATGACCGCCGCGGCCAATAGGGATTTTGCCAGTTTCATTTTCAGTCCTCCCGTAAGTGCCCTCTTTGGGGCGATGTAAACGCTTGTTCGCTCAGGTGCGGCGGCCGCGTTGCAGCAGCACGGCGAGAATGATGATGACGCCCTGGAAGGCCCCGTTGAGATAGGGGCTGATGAGGTTTTGCAGGTTGAGGATGTTGCCGATGAGCCCGAGGATCACCACGCCAACCACGGTTCCCCAGATGCGGCCATAGCCGCCTTTGAGCGTGGTGCCGCCGATGATCACGCCGGCAATGGCTTCGAGTTCCCACAACACGCCGGTGGTGCTCGAGGCCGAGCCGAGACGCGGCACGTAGAGCAGCACGGCGACGCCGACCAGCACGCCCTGCAGGATGTAGGTCAGCAGCCGGACATTATCGACATTGATCGAGGAATAGCGGGCCACCTGCTCGCTGGAGCCGATGGCGGCGCAATAGCGGCCGAAGGCAGTGCGGCGCATGACGATTTCGCCGGCGATGGCGACCAGCGCGAAGACGATGATCGGATAGGGCACGCCGAGCAGGCCATCGTAATAGACCGGCCGATAGACGTCGGCGACTTCGAAGTTAAGCGACAGCGTGCCGCCATCGGCGAGGAAGGTCACCAGCGAGCGGAAGATGCCCATGGTGCCCAGTGTTACAATGAACGCCTCGATGCGACCGCGCGTAATCATCATGCCGTTGAAGACGCCCGCGACCCCGCCGAGCAGAATGCCCGCCGTCATGCCGGCCAGGACGACGCCCCAGCCGATGCCCATGGAGGGGATCAGCCAGTTCATCACCATGATCATGACGCCGGCGATCACCGCGGCCATCGAGCCCACCGACAAGTCGAGCCCGCCCGCAGTGATGACGAAGGTCGCGCCGATGGCGATGATGCCAATGAAGGACGACCGCGCCAGCACGTTGGTGAGGTTGCTGTAGCTCATGAAATTCTCGTTGAGCGAGATTCCGAGCAACACCAGCAAGGTCAGCGCCAACAGCGGTCCGACGGTCTTGAGATCGAGCTTGAAGGCGCGCTTCGGCTTGGTCGAAATATCAGGCGCTGATACGCTCATCCTGTCCACTCTGCTTGATGCCCGCGGCGTACCGCATGATTTCCGACTCGGTGACCTCGGCGCCTTCGAGCACGCCCGCGAGCCGCCCTTCGCGCATGACCACCACGCGATGGCTGAGGCCGATCACTTCCTGCATTTCCGAGGAGATGACGATGATCGACTTTCCCTCGGCCGCCAGCGCCGCGATGATGTGATAGATTTGTTGCTTGGTGCCGACATCGATGCCGCGCGTCGGCTCATCCATGATGATGATGTCCGGCTCGCTTTCCATGGTCTTGCCCAGCATCAACTTCTGCTGGTTGCCGCCCGACAGCTGCCCCACCCGCACCGAGGCGTCGCGCGCGCGGATATCGAAGCGCCGCACCGCCCGCTCCAGCGCCCGCGTCTCGCTGGCGCTGTCGAGGAAGCCACCCTTGAGGTGTTTCTTGAGGGTGAGGAGGGTCAGATTGGGCCGCAGGCCCATATTGAGCAGCAGGCCTTTGCCCTTGCGGTCCTTGGTCATATAGGCGAGCCCGGCATCGACCGACTGGGCGACCTGGCTGAAATTGACCATGTCGCCATCGAGCGCGATCTCGCCTGAGCTGCGATGCGTGAGCCCGACGATCGCTTCGGCCACGGCGGTGCGACCCGAACCGATCAGCCCGGCAAAGCCCAGGATTTCGCCCTTGCGCAGGTCGAAGGAGATGTCCTTGACGCCTGGCGCCACCAGATTGCGCACCGACAGCACCGCCGGTGCGTCCACGTCCGGCTCATGCTTGGGCGGATAGAGGTTGGAGAGTTCGCGGCCCACCATCATCTGCGCGATGGAGTCCGGCGTCAGCGCTTCGGTGCCGACCGTGGCGATCAGCTGCCCATCACGCAGCACAGTGATGCGGTCGGCCAGTTCCATGATCTCGTCGAGCTTGTGCGAAATGAAGATCACCGCCACGCCCCGTGCCGTCAGGCGGCGGATCTGCTCGAACAGTGTTTGAGTCTCGCTCACCGACAGCACCGCCGTCGGTTCGTCCATGATCAGCACGCG
Source organism: Devosia sp. (assembly GCF_036676215.1). Taxonomy (GTDB): domain Bacteria; phylum Pseudomonadota; class Alphaproteobacteria; order Rhizobiales; family Devosiaceae; genus Devosia. Next base: position 18,175 of record NZ_JAKFDJ010000232.1, read on the forward strand.
CGCATCGCGGCTGATGGCCTTGGCGATTTCCACCATCTGCTTGTCGGCCACCGTGAGCGTATTGATGCGCGCATCCGGGTCGACATGAACATGCAGCCGCTCCATCACCGCGACGGCGCGCTTGCGCATCTCGCCGACATCGAGGAAGCCGTATTTCTTGAGCTCGCGACCGAGGAAGATCGAGTCCGCCACCGTCAGGTGCTCGGCCAGGTTCATTTCCTGATGGATGAGCACGATGCCCATGGCCTCAGCCTGCCCATTGGGTGGCAGCACCACGGTCTCGCCGTCATAGCCGACCGAGCCGGAGGTCGGCTGCTCGATGCCCGACAGGATTTTGATGAGGGTGGATTTGCCGGCGCCGTTTTCGCCGATGATGGCGTGGACTTCGCCCGGCTTGATGTCGAAATCGACACTGAACAGGACGGGGATTTCGCCAAATGACTTGGAAATCCTGTGGGCTGACAGGATAGCCGGCGTCGACGTGCCTTCGGCACTGATCATGTTGAAACCCCCTCCCTCGAACGTGGCAGGTTTGAGCCCGTCTCTTCGTCCTTGACCTACGATGTAAAGGTTTTCATGATCCATGTAAAGGTTTACACAACTGGAAAACGGTATATCCCTTGTGGAGGGGTCTGGCGCGCGTCGCGGCATCTGTTACAGGCAGAAAACGCAGGCGCCAGAGGGTGTGCGGGGCTTAGAGTGCAGCACCAGAAACTGGCCACCATCGAAGACGTTGCGGCGATTGCCGGCGTGTCCATCGCCACGGTCAGCCGCGCCATAAACGAGCCCGGCAAGGTCGCCGACGAAACCCGTCGCCGGGTCACAGAGGCCGTCGCTCGCACCGGTTACACCACCAACGCCATGGCCCGCTCGCTGCGCATGCGGCGCAGCAACATGATTCTCATTCTGGCGCCGGACGTGGGCGACCCGAACTTCTCCAACATTCTCGTGGGTCTTGAAACCGAAGCCAGCAAGCGCGGCTATGGCGTGCTGATCGGCAATACGCAGAATGACCCGGCCCGCGAAACGGACTATCTGCGCTTCATCAGTTCCAACCAGGCCGACGGGCTGATCCTCTTCACCGGCCACCTGCCCTATGGCTTTGGCAATGAAGGCGGCGAGTCGCGCCTGCCGGCCATGGTCGCCGTCAACGAGCCGGTCAGCAACAACGATGTGCCGTTCGTCGGCGTCGACAATTTTGAGGGCGCCCGAATTGCCTGCGAGCACTTGATCTCGCAGGGCCATCGCCGCATCGCCTTTATCGGCCATTCGACCAGCAAGGCGGTCAACATGCTGCGCGAAAAGGGCTATCGCGCGGCTCTCGAAGGCGCCGGCATCATCATCGACCCCCGCCTCATCCTCGATGGCGACGGCACCACCGAATCCGGCCGGGCCGCGACCGAGCAGATGTTCGTGCGCGACGTGCTGCCCACCGCCTTCTTCTGCGTCAACGACGCGACGGCGCTGGGCGTCATCATTTCCCTCAATGCCCGCAAATATGACCTGCCCCGCCAGTTCTCGGTGATGGGCTTTGACGACATCTCCTTCGCCAGCTTCGTCACCCCTTCGCTGACCACTATGAAGCAGCCCCGCCTCAAGATCGGCGAAGAAGCAATGGACCTGCTGCTGGCCCTGCTGGCCGGCAAGACGCCGGAGAAGAAGGAAATCCTGCTGCGGAGTGAGTTGATCGTGCGCAATTCGGTCAGCCGCATCGGGCGGGAGTAGATTGCAGGACTCTCGGGCGTCCTCCCTCTCCCCTTGAGGGAGAGGGACGACATTTCTGCGTTCAGCAGAAATGTCAGGGTGAGGGGTGCTGCGTCATCCCATGCCCAGTGACGAAGGGAAGAGACCCCTCATCCGCCCTTCGGGCACCTTCTCCCTCAAGGGGAGAAGGGGGCGGGTTCACAGCCCCTTCTTGGCCAGCCAAGCCTCCATCCAGGCAATCTCTTCCTCCTGTGCCGTGATGACAGCCTCGGCAAGCGCTTTCACCTCCGGGTCGGCGCCATGCTCGAGCACGATGCGGGCCATCTCCACCGCGCCCTGGTGATGCGGGATCATGTTGCGGATGAAATCCACATCGGCGTCACCGCTATAGGCAATGTCCATATCGGTGTGCATGCGCGTGTTGGCAGCCTTGTAGGCGGTCGTCGCCGCGCTGTCGCTCATCATGGCGCCATGACCGGCGTCGTGCTCCTGCGCCAGGCCCGGCACAGTCAGGACCACAGTCATCGCGGCGGCAAGCATCAACAATTTCATCGTCGGTTCCTCTTGGTTGGTCGATGTCGAACCGATGTGCCGGATTCCCCAATGGGAAGGTCAAGCCGATTGACAGCCGGCGCGCCGATTTGTTACTTAATACCATGCTTAACCAACCATCCAATCTCGACCTGATGTTTCAGGCGCTGGCCGATCCCACACGCCGCGCCATGATCGACCGGCTGAGCCACGGCCCGGCTTCGGTCAGCGAATTGGCCAAGCCCTTCGCCATGTCCCTGCCCGCGGTAGTGCAGCATCTGCAGGCGCTCGAGCATTCCGGTCTGGTCAGTTCGCAAAAGGTGGGCCGCGTTCGTACGGTGCAGATCGAACCGGAGGCACTCAGCCTCGCCGAGCAATGGATCAACGATCGCCGCACGCTCTGGGTCAAGCGCCTCGACCGGCTGGGCGATTTCCTGGCCGAAACCGAGGGCGAACCGGAATGAGCGAACGCAGCGTCACCCATGCCAGCTTCACCCTGGAGCGCCGCTACAAGGCCACTCCGGCGCGCGTCTACAAGGCGCTGTCCGATCCCGCCACCAAGCGGAAATGGTTCAACCCGCCCGAAGCCTGGGGCAAGAGCGAGCACCATATGGATTTCCGCATCGGCGGCATCGAGACCAGTGTCGGCGGCCCGCCCGGCGGCGCGGTGCACAAGTTCAAGGCGATCTATCAGGACATCGTGCCCAACCAGCGCATCGTCTACAGCTATGACATGGAGCTTGACGACGTCCGCATCTCGGTGTCGCTCGCCAGTTTCGAGCTGGTGCCGGATGGCGACTACACGACGCTCAAGCTCACCGAAATGGGCGCCTATCTCGATGGCTTCAGCGACGGCAACGACATCCGCAAGCAGGGGACCGAGGTGCTGCTGGATCAGTTGGGCAAGCACTTGGTGCGCGAAGGGGCGAACTGAGCGGCTGCGCGTGTTACCCCCTCCTAGCCTCCCCCTGAAGGGGGAGGGACAGATCGAGTTCCAGGCGTGATCTAGCCACATCCACTGCGTGGTCCCTCCCCCTTTCAGGGGGAGGTTAGGTGGGGTCTGGGGGGAGCCCTACTTCCCCGCCTTCAGCCGCTCCAGGATCTCGTCCACCTTGGCCATGCTCGCATTGGCGCCCCATTCCATGCCGCTGTCGATGACGCCCTGGCGCTGCTCGAAGCTCTCGAGCCGGGCGATGGAGCGGTAATACACCTTGCCGTTGCGCTCCTCGAAATTGTGCTCCTCGAAGAAGCGGTCGTCTTCCTCGTACATGCCCTCGACCACGAAGGTGTTGCGGATGAAGGTCTTGGGCTTCACCTCGAGATAGGTGCCG
>NZ_JAKFDJ010000233.1:0-2129 GCF_036676215.1 Devosia sp.
GGCATCAGACCGGCGGTGAACTTCCGGGGCGGCTGTTCCTGCCACAGGTCGAGCGGCTCGCCCTGGTCTTCCATTGCGTTACGGAGGGAAGCCTCCTGGGCGGGAAACCGCTTTTGGAACTGCGGGGTGAGAATCTGGAGCCTGGCCTGGTGCTCGTTGAAGCCGTATCTCGCGGCCTCCTTGAGGATGGTGGCAGCCGTGATGCCGCCGCCTGGCTTGAAGCTGCTCCAGCGGCGTTCGACATCTGCGGCATCGTATTTCGGCGAGCGGCCACTCCACTCATGCCAAAGGCCCAGCCCCTCCGCGCTGCCCCCGCTGGCTGCATGCAACGCCATGCCTACTGCGAGCCAGCCGAACTCGCCGCCCTCGCCGTAGGGCTGGCCCGGGCCTTCGTTGGAGATAGCGCCCAGCGCCAGGCGCAGCAGCGCCATGTCGCCGCTGCAGGCGCCGACATGGGGGCGCTCGGGCGGTGGCTCCTTGGCCTTGATGGGCACAGCCTGAGACGGCAACCAGTCGCCTGCGTCGAGCCGCTCGACCGGCCAGAAGACGGGAGTGCCGCAAGCGTCCTCGGGGATGAAGTCCTGCGCCGGGAACACCTCGGCGACGCCGGCCTTCACCTGCAGGCAGGCGGCCATCACACATTGCTTGAGTAACATGCGCACCGAGTGGGCGTCCTGCTCGGTGTCCCAATAGACCCACAGATGAATGCCATGTCCGCCGCTTGACCTGAAACGTGCGGCGCGCAATCCCGCTTTGTTCAGCTCGGCGGTGACGCGATCTGCCCGCGCCTGTAAAGATTCCCAGCCGAGTGTGCCGTCGTGATCGTCGAGATCGACGACGCCCAAGCGGGTAAAACGGCCGCCGAGGTCCATCAGATAGCCGCCTACAAATTTGGCGCCACCGTTGAAGTGGTCGGCGATTTCATCCTCGGTAGGCGCGCGCTCTGGCTTGAAACGGGCTCGCTTGCCGCCTTTGATTTTGTAGGCGCCATCGTTGCGGCGCAGGCGCTCCAGGATGGGCGCCAGCCAGTCTGGAATCGTCCCGGCGCCCACCGCCCCGGCGGCTTTTTCTTGAGTGCCCATGGGGGTCACCCCATGGCTGCATGGGACGTTCGGCTTTCCAGCCAGGCGTCTAAATCCGTTTTGCGGTACCGGACCCGGGCGCCGACCTTCACGTAAGGGATCGGATAGCGGCGAGTGCACCGCCAAACGTCCAAGGTGCGCACTGACACCTGCAGATACTCGGCCGCCTCCTCGCAAGACAGGAAGGGCGTAGTAGGGGCCGCGTTTTTTTGCGGCGGATAAATTTTGCGCGGCATGATGCTTCACCTTGAAAAACCCGCCAAACCCTGGCGGTGTCGGTGAAGGCACAGTACGCTTTAGCGCACCCGGTGTCATGGTAGGAATCTGAAATTCCTACCCTGACAAATCCCGCTTGTTGAGTGCTTCGGCGAGCCGCGCAAGGGTCAAGTGCATGGCTATCATGCGTCGCCTGTTCGCCTTCTGCCATTCTGGGTTGTCCAGTGGGGGAGTCGGCCAATGTTCAGGGCGCGGCTCGTCGGGCTCCAGGCTCAGGGCCTCGGCTTCGATCAGCCATTTCAGGTCGTCGTAAATCTGCTTGACCCGCTCCGCGCTCAGTTCATTGTCAGCGGCCACGACCTCGTAAGCACCATCTGTGTCCCGATTCATCCTGAGCGGCAGCCGATCATCGTCGCGGTGGTTGAGCCGCCATACCTCTCGCGCGATTTCGCAGTCCCGGTCGAACTTGTCAGCCCCTGCAACATTCAGCGCGCGGTCCGCCTTTTCCCCACGGCCGATCTGCCTAAGCGCCTGGGCGAAATACTGGCGCAGGACAGGAGGAATTTCCCCTGTTTCAAGGCACTCCGCCATGTGGAGTGCGAGCGCCCGCCCCGCAGCAGCATCTCCCTTGCGTGCCGCCTGAAGCAGGCTATCGAGCCAGGGGTTCATGCCGCCACCGGCCGCTCGGGCATCGGCACCACGTTCTTGCCGGCAGCGATGCCGGCCTGGACCTCGATCCAGTCCGCCACCGCCTGCCACCCGGCGCGCATCTGGGCCTCGTCTTTTAGCAGGTAATGCTTCCCGGTGACATCGCCGGCCTGCGCGTGATTC
>NZ_JAKFDJ010000234.1:0-2142 GCF_036676215.1 Devosia sp.
GGTGAGTTGGGACAGGACATAGGGCGCGCCGGCGCCCTGGCCGCCGTAGTTGAACTGGCGATTGCCCTCGTCCGAGGTCGCCAGGGTGAACTCGACGGTGTCGTAATTGACCGCGTCCATGCCCGTGAGCTGGCTGCGGTCGATGGCGCGCAGATCCTTGAGTTGCTGGCTGTTGTTGGCCTTGTTCTCGGCCAGCGCCGTCAGGGAGAAGTCCGAGAGTTCCGACTTGGTCCAGGCCAGGACGCCCTTATCGATGCCCAGATAGGTCGGAACCTCCGGCTGGCGGCGGAAGGTCTCGGCCATGGCCTTGTCGAAGAAGGCGTACATCTTGGCGGCCTCGCCCGTGGGGGCGGCGGCGAGGGCGAGCTTTGGCGCGACGGCGGCCAGGCCGAGGGCGGCGGCGCCCGAAAGCAGTTCACGACGGCTGTGCATAGGAGAAGGGTTCCCAAAGGAGTTTGGGGCGCAAGCTACGGTCGAGGCTGCTCGCGGGGCAACGCGGTGGCGGGTTAATTCGCCGTAATGCGGCGATGCACGTCAGAGGTGACGATCGAAATCCATCTGCTGGTGCAGGATGCGGACGACGTCAACGCCGCCGTGGGCCATCCGGTAGAACAGAACGTGGGATCGGCAATTGAGCTTGAAATAGCCCGGCCGGATATGATCGCACGCTCGGCCACGCCTTGGATCGGCCGCGATCGTCTCGATCGCCTGCTGCAGGTAGCGAAGATAAGCCTCCGCTTGGTCTAGCCCCCATTGGCTTCGGCTATAGGTCCAGATGCGGTCGATGTCGGTCCGGGCGCGCGGTGAAAGGACGTAGGCCGTCATCCGCCTTTCGTCTCGTCGCTCCGCTTGTCCGCGATGAATGCGTCGAAGTCGAACGGTGCGGACTGGCCGCTTTCCTCGCCTTCGATCAACGCCGCGCGAAGGGCGTCCAGGTGGGCCTCGCGCTCTTCGAGCAATCGCAGGCTAGCGCGCACGACCTCGCTCGCAGATCCATAGCGCCCGTTGGCCACCTCAGACTCGATGAAGGCGCTGAAGTGATCCCCAAGACTAAAAGATGTGTTCTTTCCCATGCCGTGGATTGTACCAAAATCTGGTACTCGGGCAATGGCCATCTAGTCCAGGGTCCGCCGATACCGTGCCATGGCGAGCGCCGTGACAACGCAGACGAAGGCGACCAGGGCCAGCAGCTCGCGCCACATGTCCTCGACGCCCTGGCCCTTCAGCAGGGCGCCGCGCACCACTCGCAGGAAGTGGGTGACCGGCACCGCCTCGCCGATCGCCTGGGCCCAGCCGGGCATGCCCCGGAAGGGGAACATGAAGCCCGAGAGCAGGATGGACGGCAGGATATAGAAGACGCTCATCTGCATGGCCTGGAGCTGCGAGCGCGCCAGGGTCGACATCAGGAAGCCCAGGGCCAGCGAGCCGACGATGAATAGGCTGATGCCCAGGGTCAGCCCGACCCAGCCGCCCAGCATGGGCACGTCGAACAGGAAACGGGCCAGCAGTAGGATGATCAAGGTCTGGACGATCCCCACCACCACGTAGGGGGCGAGCTTGCCGACCATCACCTCGAGAGGTTCCACGGGGGTGGCCAGCAGACTCTCCATCGTGCCCCGCTCGGCCTCGCGGGTGACGGAGAGCGCGGTCATCATCACCAGGGTCATGGAGAGAATGACCCCCAGCAGGCCCGGGACGATGTTGTAGGAGGTGATGGCCTCGGGATTGTAGCGGCGGTGGACGACGACTTCGAAGGGAGCCGGGCTCCCGGCGCGGTTCCTGAGCGCGCCTTTCAGGTCGTTGACGAGCGCCTGGTTCGGCAGGGCGGCCAGGGCCGCCACGGCGGCGCCGGTGGCCGAGGGGTCTGCGGCGTCCACCTCGATCAGGATCTGGGCCTTGTCGCCCCGGGCCACGCGCCGGGTGAAGTCACCTGGCACGGTGATGGCGAACTGCACGTCGCCGCGCCGGACCATCTCGTCCAGCTCGGCGGGCGAGCGGGCCTGGGCGACGAGGTCGAAGTAGGCGCTGTTGTGCAGGGCCGAGGTGATCGAGCGGGCGAAGACGCTGTCTTCCTGCACCAGCAGGGCGGTGGGCAGATGGCGCGGCTCGGAATTGATCGCATAGCCGAACAGCAGCAGCTGG
>NZ_JAKFDJ010000235.1:0-3356 GCF_036676215.1 Devosia sp.
TCGGGCTTCAGAATGCCGAAATAGAGCGCGGCCATGATCGCCGCCATGGAGGCCGAACTGGCCTGGTGGCCGCCGACCTTGACGCCATCCACATTGGGGCGGATGTGGTTGGCGTGGTGGATCGTCCAATTGGAGAGCCACAGCGCCTTGCGCGTCAGCGCCTCAATGGCCTCGATCCGGTCCATGCTTTCCCCTCCGTCAGCAATTGTCCGACATTAGGGCCAGCCGAAGGGTGGTTCTTGCCTTTTCTGCCTGCTAGCCTGCGGTTCGACGCAGGATTTGCGCAGAAGATGGGGAATAAATGGCAGAAACCTCCAATTTTGTCTTGAGCGCTATCGATCGCAAGATCCTGCGGGCGTTGCAGGGGGATGGGCGGATGACCGTCCAGGCGCTGGCGGAGGGGGTGGGGCTGTCGCCATCACCTTGTTTGCGCAGGATACGCCAGTTGGAGGCGGCGGGGATAATTTCGGGCTATTCGGCCAATGTGGATCAGAAGGCCGTCGGGCTGCCGGTTTCGGTGTTCATTTCGATCAAGCTGGAGCGGCAGCGGGCGCGGGAGCTCGACGCCTTCGGGGCGGCGATCAGCCGGTGGCCGGAGGTGATGGAGTGCTATCTGATGACCGGGCAGTTCGACTTCCTGCTGCGCGTGGTCTGCGCCGATCTCGAGGCCTATGAACACTTCCTGCGCGAGAAGCTGACGCAGGTGGAGGGGGTGGCCTCGATCGAGAGCAGCTTTTCGCTGGGGCAGGTGAAGCACTCGCGGGTGCTGCCGCTTTAGCGTGGTCACCTTGCCGGACGGAAAACCGCGCCGCACTTTTCCTGGCAAGGCTCCGATTACCAGCCCGCGCCGTCGAAATCGGGCGGGGTGACGTTGACGAGGCCTCGGCCGACAATCCAGCTACGGTCGACCCAGCCCTGGCCGGGAATGCGGCACCATTGCCTGGCATTGGCGCCCCACAGCGCATAGCCGGCATCGCCCAGCGTGCCGCGGCGGGAATCGCTGTCGAGCTGGGTGCATTCATCGATCGGGATTTCGGTGCCATCGGCGACGCGGCCGACAATGGCGTAGTGGGCGCCCGGGCCGCTATGGATGGCGATATTGCCGCCCGAGACGCGGGCCGTGACGGTCAGCGCCATGGCGGGGGCGGCGGACAGCAGGCTCGCGAATAGGGCGACGAATATGGCGGCGCGCATGGTGGCTCCCTAGGCAAGGCTATGGGTGAAATGCACCGGGTTGGTGGCCGTTGCAAGGCGATGAACGAGATTTGCGCTGGATCACCGGGCATGACTCGACGTCGCCCGGCCCTCAGGCGTCGCGATTACACGGTATGAAGCGGCTTTCGCCCCGACGGCTTGCGCCGCCTGCTTGGTAGTCTGAAGAGGCGAAAGCCGCTTCACACGAACGGGATTTTGGGCAGGTTCGAGCCAGGTACGCCGTATCGCAGGCGCAGCTGTCGGGTTTCCCCTGCCTGGACCAGGCGACCCCGATCCACCCATCTCCCCGCCCGATGCCTCGTCAGCACCGCGTGTTGCGGCGGGAATGGCAACAGAATGCCATGGCTCACGCGAGCGGGGATAAGTTTTTCTGGGGACCGTCAACGCGGCAGCCTCTCGGCGTTCAGCGGCGGATCGATCTCGGGGTGGCGCTCCTCGAACAGCAGTGCGGCGATCAACAGCTCGTCGAGCACGACGGTGAGATCGAGCATGCTCAGCGGCGCATTGGCGGGCAGGAGCGGAATGCGGCCGATATCGGCTTCGCGGCTGAACACGGCATTGGCCGCGGCGATGACACGGTTGCAGCGAGCGACGGTGGCGCCGTCAACCGGGCCGGCGGCCTTGCCGCGCGTGACCTTGAGCAGGGCAGAAAGCGGCTTGGCGAGACGGCGATAGGCATGAAGCGTGCGCGGGGCGAGCGGGGTGGACATGGCAGTCTCCAAGACTGGAACCCGGCAAGAATAACCCGGCATCGGCAAGCGTGGATAAGTGGCGGCGCGGCGCGCGCTCGTTTTGCAATTAGGACCTATTTGCAAAACGAGAGGCGGGGTGTGCTGGTTGGGAGGAGGGGGAGGGGAGGCAGGAGGGGAGAGGCGGAGGAGAAGGAGGCAGGAGGCAGGAGGCAGGAGGGGAGAGGCGGAGGAGAAGGAGGAGCGCGGGGCGGGAGGCTGGCGAGGCGGGAGGCTGGCGAGGCGGGAGGCTGGCGAGGCGGGTCAGGCCGGGAGTCCAGCGGCGGGAGGCTGGTCAAGCGAGAAAGATGCAATTAGGACCTATTTGCAAAGCGGAAGGCGGGGGAGGCAGGGGGAGCGGGGGCAAGAGGCGGGAGGCGGGAGGCGGAGGGAGTAGGAGGGAGGAGGAGGGAGGAGGTGGCGCGGGCTGGGGCGGGGAGGAGAGGCCGGGGAGGTAGGGGCGGGGCAGGAGGGAGAGGCACGGGGCGGGCGTCTTCACCTCTCCCTTTGGGGGAGAGGCCCGCGGGCGGCGGGGGAGGGGCGGCAGGAGGGGGACGCTCCGCGAGAGCGGCCCGACCTCTCCCCCGTAGGGAGAGGTGAAGGGGCTATTGCCTTATGGTCAGCGTGTTGGTGTCGCGGATGATCTCCAGTTCATAGGGCTTGCTCAGGCGGTAGCGGCCGTATTCCGGCCGAATTCGGCAAATTTGAACCCCGCTTCGGCCATCTGGCTGGCCTCGGCGAGGGTCAGCGGCAGCTCCCTTGTGGTGCGGTTGGCGAGTTCGGTGGTGAAGGTGCGCATGGTGATCTCGCGACAGGTTGTGTTCTCTATTTGTTCTAGAATGGGTCGGGCCGGGAGTCCAGAGCGGGGCGTCAGATGTGATCGGTATGGTTCAGGCCATGTGGACCTGTTTGCCAACTGAAGTTGCCGGGCTGGGGGGACGCGCTATGCTCGGGGGCAGGCAGGAGGCGGGGGCATGGAGAGGGTTGAGCTGCGCAACAGTCGCGGCCCGGCATGGGTGCTGATCGTGACGGTGAAGCTGGGGGCGGCGCTGTTGCTGGGCGGGGTGACGGTGATCGCGCTGGGGCGCGGCGTGGGGCTCGACCGGGCCTGGCCGGCCGGGCTGGGGGCGCTGCTGGTGCTGGCCTTTGGCCTGTTCGACCTCAGCCAGATGCTGGATCGAAAGGTGCAGCTGACGCTGACGCCGGAGGGACTGCTCGACCACCGGATGCAGCCCCCCCTGCTGCTGCCCTGGTCGGCGGTCAGCGCCATGTTCCAGGACAGCGCCGATGGGCATACGGTTTCGGTGACGGTGCAGGGCCTCGATACCGCGCGCTATCGCGGCCCGGGCACGGCGCGCGCGCCGTTTTCCAGCGCCACCATCAATATCCAGCTCGACCATGTCGAGGTCTCGC
>NZ_JAKFDJ010000236.1:0-3343 GCF_036676215.1 Devosia sp.
CCGCGTGGCCCGCGAAGTCGGCACCGAAGGCAAGCTCGGCGGCCAGGCCGTGGTGCCCGGCGTCGCCGGCACCTGGAAGGACCTGACCGACAACGTCAACTCGATGGCCACCAACCTGACCACGCAGGTGCGCGGCATCGCCAAGGTGGTGACCGCGGTCGCCACCGGCGACCTGCAGCAGAAGCTGACGGTGGAGGCCAAGGGCGAGATCGCCGAACTGGCCGACACCATCAACGGTATGACCGATACGCTGGCGCTGTTCTCCGATCAGGTGACCTCGGTGGCGCGTGAAGTGGGCGTCGAGGGCAAGCTGGGGGGCCAGGCCAACGTGCCGGGTGCTGCCGGCACCTGGCGCGATCTGACCGACAACGTGAACGGTCTGGCGGCCAACCTGACCAATCAGGTGCGCGCAATCGCCGATGTGGCGACTGCCGTGACCAAGGGCGATCTGACGCGTTACGTGGAGGTGGAAGCAAAGGGTGAAGTGGCGGAGCTGAAGGACAACGTCAACGAGATGATCCGCAACCTGCGGGAAACCACGCGGCAAAACGCGGAGCAGGATTGGCTCAAGAGCAATCTGGCGAAATTCAACCGTCTGCTGCAGGGCCAGCGCGATCTGGCGGCAGTCTCCAAGATGGTGCTGTCTGAACTGGCTCCGCTGATCAACGCCCAGCACGGTGTGTTCTACATGATGAACGAGAGCCCGCCCGATCCTGCGAAACTCAAGCTACTGTCCGCTTATGCGTACAAGGGCAACATCAATGTGAACGATGAGTGGCGGCTCGGCGAGGGCCTGGTCGGGCAATGCGCTTACGAGAAGCGGCGCATCCTGCTGACCGATGTACCCGCAGATTACGTCGCGATTTCATCCGGACTGGGTGCCGCCGCCCCGCTGAACATCATCGTGTTGCCGATCCTGTTCGAGAACAAGGTCAAGGCCGTCGTCGAAATGGCTTCGTTCACGCGCTACAGCATCATTCATCAAACCTTCCTTGATCAGCTTGCTGAATCGATTGGTATCGTGCTCAACACGATCGAAGCCAATATGCGTACCGAAGAACTGCTCAAGCAGTCGCAATCGCTGGCGCAGGAACTGCAGAGCGGGCAGGAGGAGCTGCGCCAGACCAATGAGGAGCTGGAGGAGAAGGCGCGCCTGCTCGAGGAGCAGAAGATCGAGGTGGAACGCAAGAACCGCGAGGTGGAGACGGCGAAGATGGCGCTGGAGGACAAGGCCGAGCAGCTTAGCCTGACCTCCAAGTACAAGTCGGAATTCCTCTCCAATATGTCGCACGAATTGCGCACACCACTTAACAGCCTGTTGATCCTCGCCCAGCAACTGGCCGAGAACGCGGAAAGCAACCTCAACCAGAAGCAGGTCGAGTATGCCAAGACGATTCAGGGCTCGGGCAAGGATCTGCTCGAGCTGATCAACGAAATTCTGGATCTGTCCAAGATCGAATCGGGCACGGTCGCGCTGGACCTCGCCCAGGTGTCGTTCGGCCGTCTGAGCGAACAGCTCGAACGCACCTTCCGCCATGTGGCAGACAGCCGCGGGCTCGGCTTCGCGGTCGAGGTGGCGGCGGGTTTGCCCGACACGCTGTACACCGACGAGAAGCGCCTGCTGCAGGTGTTGAAGAACCTGCTCTCGAATGCCTTCAAGTTCACCGACAAGGGCCGGGTGGCGGTGCGCATCGAGCGGGTGTCCTCCGGCTGGAGTGTGGACCACCCGGATTTGAACCTCACCGAGTCGGTGATCGCCTTCGCCGTGACCGATACCGGCATCGGCGTGCCGGCCGAGAAGCAAAAAATTATTTTCGAGGCGTTCCAGCAGGCCGATACCGGCACCGCCCGGAAGTACGGCGGCACCGGCCTGGGCTTGTCCATCAGCCGCGAGATAGCGCGGCTGCTCGGCGGTGAACTACGGCTCACGCACAGCGAGGCCGGCAACGGCAGCACCTTCGTCCTGTTCATGCCACTACGCCCGGCCGCGGCAGGGCAGGGTGGACGGGGCAGCCCGGCGGGCGAAAGCAGCGGCGAGCGCGGGCGCTTCGACTTGGCGGCGGCGCCCGCCGAGGCGGCTCGCTCGAACCGCGGGGACGGGGAGGCGCAGGTTGCCCAGACTTCCACCGAGTGGCCGGCGCGAGAGCCACTGCCGGCCGCCGAGGTGGCCGATGACCGGATGGCTATCAGCCCTGGCGATCACACCCTGCTGATCGTCGAGGACGACCTCAAGTTTGCCCGCATCCTGCTCGATACGGCGCGGCAGAAGGGCTTCAAGGGCATAGTCGCCACACAGGGTACGGCGGCGCTCGAGTTGGCCGAGCGGTTCAAGCCGACCGCCATCACGCTCGACCTCGAGCTGCCCGATATCGATGGTTGGGTGGTGCTGGAACGCCTGAAGCGTAACCCGGTCACTCGGCACATACCGGTGGAAATCATCTCGGCCGAAGACAATAGGTTACGCGGGCTGCGCTATGGCGCCTTCGAGTACCTGGTCAAGCCGGTGACGGCCGATGCGATCCATAAGGCATTGGCCGAAGTGAAGAAGTTCGCCGAGCTGGAGGTGAAGGAGCTGCTGGTTGCCGACGCCGACGAGGCCCATCGGAACACCATCATCGGGCTGATCGGCAACGGCGACGTGCGGGTCAAGGCGGTGGCGACCGGCAAGGAAGCCCTGGCTGCGCTGAAGAAGAAGCGCTACGACTGCATGGTGCTGGATCTCAACCTGGGCGACATGTCCGGGGCCAAACTGCTGGAGTCGGTCCAAGGGAACGAGCTGACGCGGGACGTGCCGATCATCGTTTACGGCCTGAACGAACTGTCCAAGGAAGAGCAGGACTGGCTCAAGGCGCTGGCCGGCAAGGGGATCGTCAAGGATGTGCATTCGCCTGAGCGGCTGCTCGACGAAACCGCACTATTCCTCCATCGCATCGTCTCCAGGCTACCGGAGGACCGGCGCAAGATGCTGGAAAAGCTCTACCAGAGCGCCGACAGCCTGGCCGGCAAGAAGGTCCTGGTGGTGGACGACGACGTGCGCAACATCTTTGCCCTGACCAGCGTGCTGGAGCGCAACAAGATGGAGGTGGCCTCGGCGGAAAATGGCCGGACGGCGATCGAGTTGCTGAAGAAGAGCGCCGACACGGACATAGTGCTGATGGACATCATGATGCCGGAGATGGACGGCATCGAGACCATGCGCCAGATCCGCAAGATCAAGAAGTTCGAGGCGCTGCCCATGATCGCGCTCACCGCCAAGGCGATGAAGGGCGATCGCGAGAAGTGCATCGAGGCGGGTGCCTCCGACTACGTGAGCAAGCCGGTGGACACCGACCAACTGCTCTCG